>NZ_CP048810.1:5747500-6347500 GCF_013347965.1 Pseudomonas bijieensis
GGACTTGTTACTACCATCGTCGAATGGTTCTATAGGCCCGCCCCGGGCTACAACGGGACCATACAAAAACAACTATGTCTCCGAGGTAAGAAAGATGAGTGCGGCTTCTGTGTATCCCGTTCGCCCCGAGGTTGCGGCTAATACGCTGACTGACGAGGCGACCTACAAGGCTATGTACCAGCAGTCGGTCGTCAACCCGGACGGCTTCTGGCGTGAGCAGGCCAAGCGCCTCGATTGGATCAAGCCTTTCACCACGGTGAAGCAGACGTCCTTCGATGATCACCATGTCGACATCAAGTGGTTCGCCGACGGCACCTTGAACGTTTCCTACAACTGCCTCGACCGTCATCTGGTCGAGCGCGGTGATCAGGTTGCGATTATCTGGGAGGGCGATGACCCGTCCGAGAGCCGCAACATTACCTATCGCGAGCTGCATGAAGAAGTCTGCAAGTTCGCCAACGCTTTGCGTGGCCAGGACGTGCATCGCGGCGACGTGGTGACGATCTACATGCCGATGATCCCTGAAGCCGTGGTCGCCATGCTGGCCTGTGCCCGGATTGGTGCGATCCACTCGGTGGTGTTCGGCGGTTTCTCGCCTGAAGCGCTGGCCGGCCGGATCATCGACTGCAAATCCAAAGTAGTCATCACTGCCGACGAAGGTATTCGCGCCGGCAAGAAGATTCCACTCAAGGCCAACGTCGATGACGCATTGACCAACCCGGAAACCAGCAGCATCCAGAAAGTCATTGTGTGCAAGCGCACCGCTGGCAACATCAAGTGGAACCAGCACCGCGACATCTGGTACGAAGACCTGATGAAAGTGGCCGGCACCGTTTGCGCGCCGAAGGAAATGGGCGCTGAAGAAGCGCTGTTCATCCTCTACACCTCCGGTTCCACCGGCAAGCCCAAGGGGGTGCAGCACACCACGGCCGGCTATTTGCTGTACGCGGCGCTGACCCATGAGCGAGTGTTCGACTACAAGCCGGGCGAAGTCTACTGGTGCACCGCCGACGTCGGTTGGGTCACCGGCCACAGCTATATCGTCTACGGCCCGCTGGCCAATGGCGCGACCACGCTGCTGTTCGAAGGCGTGCCGAACTACCCGGATATCACTCGGGTGGCCAAGGTCGTCGACAAGCATAAGGTCAGCATCCTCTACACCGCGCCGACCGCCATCCGCGCGATGATGGCCTCGGGCACCGCCGCTGTCGAAGGCGCCGATGGCAGCAGCCTGCGCCTGTTGGGCTCAGTGGGCGAGCCGATCAATCCGGAAGCCTGGGACTGGTACTACAAGAATGTCGGCAAGGAACGTTGCCCGATCGTCGACACCTGGTGGCAGACCGAAACCGGTGGCGTGCTGATCAGCCCACTGCCGGGCGCCACGGCGTTGAAACCAGGCTCGGCCACGCGTCCGTTCTTCGGTGTGGTGCCGGCGCTGGTGGACAACCTCGGCAACCTGATCGAAGGCCCGGCCGAAGGCAACCTGGTCATCCTCGATTCGTGGCCAGGCCAGGCACGTACGCTGTACGGCGACCACGACCGTTTTGTCGACACCTACTTCAAGACCTTCAGCGGCATGTACTTTACCGGTGACGGTGCGCGTCGTGACGAGGATGGCTACTACTGGATCACCGGGCGGGTGGATGACGTGCTCAACGTGTCCGGCCACCGCATGGGGACGGCCGAGATCGAGAGCGCCATGGTCGCCCACCCGAAAGTCGCCGAAGCGGCGGTGGTGGGTGTGCCGCACGACATCAAGGGGCAGGGGATCTATGTCTACGTGACCCTCAATGCTGGCGAGGAAACCAGCGAAGCCCTGCGCCTGGAGCTGAAGAACTGGGTGCGCAAGGAGATCGGTCCGATTGCTTCGCCGGACGTTATCCAGTGGGCCCCGGGGCTGCCGAAAACCCGCTCCGGCAAGATCATGCGCCGCATCCTGCGCAAGATCGCCACGGCGGAATACGATGGGTTGGGTGATATTTCCACCCTGGCCGATCCGGGCGTGGTGGCGCATCTGATCGAGACGCACAAGACCATGAACGTGGCCTGACGGTCGCCAGTAACACCGAAAAGCCCCGCCCGGTATTTGCCGGGTGGGGCTTTTTTATGGTCGCTAGCGCTAGGAGGGCTTGAAGTGTGGTGCCTTTGTGGCGAGGGAGCTTGCTCTCGCTCGGCTGCGCAGCAGTCGTAAACCGGCCAACGCGGTATGACTGAACGACCGCGCTGCCTGGCTTTGGGGCTGCTTCGAAGCCCAGCGGGAGCAAGCTCCCTCGCCACGGGGTCGGTGGATGAATAAATATCGGCGTTTAAAGTAAGAGCTGTCTGAACGTTACCGGTGTTTCGAAATGTGTAACCAAAGGCGCCACAACGGGGCGATGTGAAACGCCAAGCCCCGTCATAGGGCGGCTCCAGGCGTCTTGAAAAATAAGCCGACACGCTGTGCTTGCCGGATTAGAAGGGTTTGCGAATAATGGGCCCGCTATTTGCAGCATAGATCGGTTTCCCTTCTTTTGCTCTTGCATGAATTTGCGAGGCTGTCAATGAGCCTGAACCGCTTTCTCGGTGCTTCTGTAATTTGTTGTCGCATTGAAGAAATATCGGCTTCGGGCCTGTCGTTAGAATGCCGATCACTCGCTCGTCGTGGCTCGCGTTGAATAAACGTGAGCTTCCTAGGACGCAGCACCAAAGTTCGTTCCACCATTCGCATATTGGGCTGTTGCTCACTCTGCCGTTTTCGCCCTTTACCGATGGAGTTCCAAGATGAAGAAACTTGTGCTGCTTGGCGCCCTGGCACTGTCCGTGCTGTCCCTGCCTACCTTCGCTGATGAGAAGCCCCTGAAGATTGGTATCGAAGCGGCTTACCCTCCGTTCGCCTCGAAAGCTCCGGATGGCAGTATCGTCGGTTTCGACTACGACATCGGCAACGCGCTGTGCGAAGAGATGAAGGTCAAGTGCGTGTGGGTCGAGCAAGAGTTCGACGGTCTGATCCCGGCGCTCAAGGTGCGCAAGATCGATGCGATCCTGTCGTCCATGTCGATTACTGAAGACCGCAAGAAGTCCGTTGATTTCACCAACAAGTACTACAACACCCCGGCCCGTCTGGTGATGAAGGCTGGCACCCAGGTCGGCGACAACCTGGCCGAGCTCAAGGGCAAGAACATTGGCGTACAGCGCGGTTCGATCCACGAGCGTTTCGCCCGTGAAGTCCTGGCCCCGCTGGGTGCCGAGATCAAGCCGTACGGTTCGCAGAACGAGATCTACCTGGACGTGGCTGCCGGCCGTCTCGACGGTACCGTGGCAGACGCCACGCTGTTGGATGACGGTTTCCTGAAAACCGACGCCGGCAAAGGCTTTGCGTTCGTCGGCCCGGCCTTCACCGATGAGAAATACTTCGGCGACGGTATTGGAATCGCGGTTCGCAAGGGCGATGCGCTGAAAGACAAGATCAATGGCGCGATCACCGCCATCCGCGAGAACGGCAAATACAAGCAAATCCAAGACAAGTACTTCGCTTTCGACATCTACGGCAAGTAACGACGTCCCGCCACTCGTGCGAAATGGCGCAAGCAACAGGATCTCTGCGGTTTGCGCCATTTTTTCATCCTACTTTCGAGGACCTGAATCATGTTGAAAGGCTACGGGGCTGTCATCCTCGATGGCGCATGGTTGACGCTTCAGCTCGCCTTGTCGTCCATGGCCCTGGCCATCGTCCTGGGGCTGATCGGGGTCGCATTGCGCCTCTCGCCGGTGCGTTGGCTGGCGTGGCTGGGCGACCTGTATGCCACGGTCATTCGCGGTATTCCGGACCTGGTGCTGATCCTGCTGATTTTCTACGGTGGTCAGGACTTGCTCAATCGCTTGGCGCCGATGCTCGGCTATGACGACTACATCGACCTGAACCCGCTGGCGGCCGGTATCGGCACCCTGGGCTTCATCTTCGGTGCCTATTTGTCGGAAACCTTTCGCGGTGCATTCATGGCGATCCCCAAGGGCCAGGCCGAGGCGGGCATGGCGTACGGCATGAACGGGTTCCAGGTGTTCTTCCGGGTGCTGGTGCCGCAGATGATTCGCCTGGCGATCCCGGGCTTCACCAACAACTGGTTGGTATTGACCAAGGCCACCGCGCTGATTTCCGTGGTGGGCCTGCAAGACATGATGTTCAAGGCCAAGCAGGCGGCGGATGCCACTCGCGAGCCTTTCACCTTCTTCCTCGCAGTGGCGGCGATGTACCTGGTGATTACCAGTGTCTCGTTGCTGGCATTGCGTCACCTCGAGAAGCGCTACTCGGTAGGCGTAAGGGCGGCTGATCTATGATCTTCGACTACAACGTCATCTACGAAGCCTTGCCGCTGTACTTCAGTGGCCTGCTGACCACCTTGAAGCTGCTGGCGCTGTCGCTGTTCTTCGGCTTGCTGGCGGCGCTGCCCCTGGGGCTGATGCGCGTCTCGAAGCAGCCGCTCGTCAACATGACGGCGTGGCTCTACACCTACGTGATTCGCGGCACGCCGATGCTGGTGCAGCTGTTCCTGATCTATTACGGGTTGGCGCAGTTCGCGATCGTGCGTGAAAGCTTCCTCTGGCCGTGGCTGTCCAGCGCGACCTTCTGTGCATGCCTGGCGTTCGCTATCAACACCAGTGCCTACACCGCCGAAATCATCGCCGGCAGCCTGCGGGCCACGCCTAACGGTGAGATCGAAGCGGCCAAGGCCATGGGCATGTCGCGCTATAAGTTGTATCGCCGGATCCTGCTGCCATCGGCCTTGCGCCGGGCGCTGCCGCAATACAGCAACGAAGTGATCATGATGTTGCAGACCACCAGCCTGGCGTCCATCGTGACCCTGATCGACATCACCGGTGCCGCGCGCACGGTGAATGCGCAGTACTACTTGCCGTTCGAGGCTTACATCACGGCCGGCGTTTTCTACCTGTGCCTGACCTTCATCCTGGTGCGCCTGTTCAAACTGGCCGAACGCCGCTGGCTGGGTTACCTGGCCCCGCGCAAGCACTGATAACGCATCGATCCGATCGACTGCTCAACGACTGACGTTTTGTGAGAACCGACCGCATGTACAAGCTTGAAGTCCAAGACCTGCATAAACGCTATGGCAGTCACGAAGTGCTCAAGGGCGTGTCCCTGAAAGCCGCCGCCGGCGATGTGATCAGCATCATCGGTTCCAGTGGTTCCGGCAAAAGTACCTTCCTGCGCTGTATCAACCTGCTTGAGCAACCCCACGCCGGCAAGATTCTGCTCAACAACGAAGAGCTGAAGCTGGTGGCCGGCAAGGACGGCGCCTTGAAGGCTGCGGACGCCAAGCAGTTGCAGCGCATGCGTTCGCGACTATCGATGGTGTTCCAGCATTTCAACCTGTGGTCCCACATGACCGCGCTGGAAAACATCATGGAAGCGCCGGTGCATGTGTTGGGCGTGGCCAAGGCCGAGGCTCGCGAAAAAGCTGAGTATTACCTGAACAAGGTTGGCGTGGCGCATCGCAAGGACGCTTACCCGGGCCATATGTCCGGCGGCGAACAGCAGCGCGTGGCGATTGCCCGTGCGCTGGCGGTGGAGCCAGAGGTGATGCTGTTCGATGAGCCGACCTCGGCCCTCGACCCGGAACTGGTGGGCGACGTGCTCAAAGTGATGCAGGCCCTGGCCCTGGAAGGCCGGACCATGGTGGTGGTGACCCACGAAATGGGTTTTGCCCGTGAAGTGTCGAACCAGTTGGTATTCCTGCACAAAGGTCTCGTCGAAGAAAGCGGCAACCCGCGCGAAGTGCTGGTCAATCCGCAATCGGAGCGCTTGCAACAATTTCTTTCGGGCAGCCTCAAGTAATCGCTCCCGTTACGCACCTGATTTGGGTCATGCTGCGCACCGCGCGCCAGATGGTCTAATTTGGTTGCAGCCGCTTTTGGCTTTAACACTGTTTTCGCTTCGGATTGCCCGCCATGACTGCCCATCGAATAGGTTTCCTGATTTGGCCCAGCACTAAAGCCTTGACGCTGGCGCTGGCCGAGGAGGCCTTGCGTGTCGCGCAGCGGGTGCATCCGGACGTGGTCTACGAATTGTCGTTCTTGCAGGCCGAGCCGCCGGTCGACGGCGCCTGGCAACTGCCGGGCGAGCCCTGGGCCGGCAAGCTCGAGGGTTTCCAGAAGCTGTTCCTGCTGGCCGATGAGCCGCCGACCGCGCTGGCCTCGCCCCTGAGCAGTGCCCTCAAGCAACTGGTGCGCGCCGGTTGTGTGATCGGTGGTTTGTCCGCGGGTGTCTATCCCTTGGCTCAGTTGGGTTTGCTCGACGGTTACCGTGCCGCCGTGCACTGGCGCTGGCAGGATGACTTCTCCGAGCGCTTCCCCAAGGTCATTGCCACCAGTCATCTGTTCGACTGGGACCGCGATCGTCTGAGCGCTTGCGGCGGCATGTCGGTGCTGGACCTGTTGCTGGCGGTGTTGGCTCGCGATCATGGCGCGGAACTGGCCGGCGCGGTGTCCGAAGAGTTGGTGGTCGAGCGCATCCGCGAGGGCGGCGAGCGCCAGCGCATCCCGCTGCAGAATCGTCTCGGCTCCAGCCATCCGAAGCTCACCCAGGCCGTGTTGCTGATGGAAGCCAACATCGAAGAGCCGCTGACCACCGACGAAATCGCCCAGCATGTGTGCGTGTCCCGTCGACAACTGGAGCGGATCTTCAAGCAATACCTCAACCGCGTGCCAAGCCAGTACTACCTGGAGCTGCGCCTGAACAAGGCCCGGCAGATGCTGATGCAGACCAGCAAGTCCATCATCCAGATCGGCCTGTCCTGCGGGTTCTCTTCAGGGCCGCATTTCTCCAGCGCCTACCGCAACTTCTTCGGCGCCACGCCCCGGGAAGATCGGAACCAGCGGCGCAGCAGCAGCCCGTTCGAACTGTCGTCGGTGCCGTCCGAGCGGGGCTAGGGTTGACACAGCCGCCTTGTGGTGAGTGGGTCTGTGGGAGCAAGGCTTGCCCGCGATGCAGGCGCCACGTTTGTGCAGGCTAACCGAGTTATCGTTCATCGCGAGCAAGCTTTGCTCCCACAGATAAATCCCCTCGCCACAAGTGTTGTGCCTGGCAAGGGGGAAGCGTCTGAATCAAATCTCGAGGCGGGCGCCTCAAATCCGCTGCCAACGTTTAAACTGCGCCTTTGCGACGCTATTTGTCGCATTGCCGTAAACCCGCGAAAAACGTGGGTTGGCGCTATAAGAAGTTGTCGCTTGGCGGCAAGGCCGGGCTGAAAACTGTCCTTACAATCCTTACCAAGCCCGCCAGTTCCAGGCGGGTGTTCCTCATCAGGAGACTCCGATGTCCGTTGAGCAAGCCGCGGTACAACGCGCCGATTTTGACCAGGTTATGGTTCCCAACTATGCACCTGCTGCCTTCATACCTGTGCGTGGTGCCGGTTCCCGCGTATGGGATCAGTCCGGTCGCGAGTTGATCGACTTTGCTGGCGGTATCGCAGTCAACGTACTGGGCCATGCCCACCCGGCACTGGTCGGCGCACTGACCGAACAGGCCAACAAGTTGTGGCACGTGTCCAATGTCTTCACCAATGAGCCGGCCCTGCGCCTGGCCCATAAACTGGTCGACGCAACCTTTGCCGAGCGCGCGTTCTTCTGTAACTCCGGCGCCGAAGCCAACGAGGCCGCCTTCAAGCTGGCCCGTCGTGTCGCGTTCGATCGTTTCGGCAGCGAGAAGTACGAAATCATCGCCGCGCTCAACAGCTTCCACGGTCGGACCCTGTTTACCGTCAACGTCGGCGGACAGTCGAAGTACTCCGACGGTTTCGGGCCTAAAATTACTGGCATCACCCACGTTCCTTACAACGACCTGGCCGCTTTGAAAGCGGCTGTTTCGGACAAGACCTGCGCCGTGGTGCTGGAACCGATCCAGGGCGAGGGCGGTGTGCTGCCGGCTGAACTGGCTTATCTGCAAGGTGCTCGTGACCTGTGCGATGCGCACGACGCGCTGCTGGTCTTCGACGAAGTGCAGACCGGCATGGGCCGCACTGGCGAGCTGTTCGCCTACATGCACTACGGCGTGATCCCGGACATCCTCACCAGTGCCAAGAGCCTGGGCGGTGGTTTCCCGATCGCGGCGATGCTCACCACCGAAGCACTGGCCAAGCACTTGGTCGTCGGCACTCACGGCACGACGTATGGCGGCAACCCGCTGGCCTGCGCGGTAGCCGAAGCGGTGATCGATGTGGTCAATACCCCTGAAGTGCTCGCCGGCGTCAAGGCCAAGCACGACAAGTTCAAGACGCGTCTGGAGCAGATCGGTGCGAAATATGGCCTGTTCACCCAAGTGCGCGGCCTGGGCCTGTTGATCGGCTGCGTGCTGAACGATGCCTGGAAGGGCAAGGCCAAGGACATTTTCAACGCTGCCGAACAGGAAGGCCTGATGATCCTGCAAGCCGGCCCGGACGTGATTCGCTTCGCCCCGAGCCTGGTGGTGGAAGACGCCGACATCGATGCCGGCCTGGACCGTTTCGAGCGGGCCGCGGCGAAGCTGACGCAAGCCTGATTGTTTACAGACTGTACCGGCTCCAATGTGGAGCCGGGCTTTTGTGGGAGCAAAGCTTGCTCGCGACGGATCGCCTCGGCCTTGCAGGTAGAACTCATTGCCTGCATCGCGAGCAAGCTTTGCTCCCACAAACCTGCTCCCACTTTTGAGTCAATAGGGAGGCAGGTCCGGTATTTTTTCTCTTTGTCGACCCAACGGTCGAACCCTTTATTTCAAGTTAAGGAGTGACACCATGCTGGTGATGCGCCCCGCGCAAATGGCTGATCTGGGCGAGGTACAGCGTCTGGCTGCGGACAGTCCGATCGGTGTCACTTCCTTGCCGGATGACGTGGAACGCCTGAGCGACAAGATCGCCGCAAGCGAAGCCTCGTTTGCCGCCGAAGTCAGCTTCAACGGCGAAGAGAGCTATTTCTTTGTGCTAGAAGACACCGCGACCGGCAAGCTGGCGGGCTGTTCGGCTATCGTTGCTTCGGCCGGTTATTCCGAACCGTTCTACAGCTTTCGCAACGAGACCTTCGTTCACGCCTCCCGTGAGCTGAAGATCCACAACAAGATCCACGTGCTCTCCCAATGCCACGACCTGACTGGCAACAGTCTGCTGACCAGTTTCTACGTGGTTCCTGAGTTGGTCGGCTCGCCATGGTCGGAACTCAATTCCCGCGGGCGCCTGCTGTTCGTCGCCAGCCATCCGGAGCGGTTTGCCGATTCGGTGGTGACCGAAATCGTCGGCTACAGCGATGAGAATGGCGACTCGCCGTTCTGGGACGCCATCGGTCGCAACTTCTTCGACCTGAACTATGCCGCCGCCGAGCGTTTGTGCGGGCTGAAAAGCCGCACCTTCCTCGCCGAGCTGATGCCTCATTACCCGATCTACGTGCCGCTGTTGCCGGACGCGGCCCAGGAAGCCATGGGCCAGGTCCATCCGCGAGCGCAGATCACCTTCGACATCCTGATGCGCGAGGGTTTCGAAACCGATCACTACATCGACATCTTCGACGGTGGCCCGACCCTGCATGCCCGTGTCTCGGGGATCCGCTCGATTGCCCAGAGCCGCGTGGTGCCGGTCAAGCTCGGTGAGCCGGTCAAGGGGGCGGGCCGGCAATACCTGGTGGCCAACGCCCAGTTGCAGGATTACCGCGCCGTATTACTGGAGCTCGACTACGCGCCGGGCAAGCCGGTGACCCTGGACATGGAAGCGGCCGAAGCCCTGGGCGTTGGCGAGGGTGCCAGCGTGCGCCTGGTAGCGGTTTAACGCCTTACGGCTGAGTTTCGCGGGTGGCGTGAGCGACCCGTTTGAGGAGATAGCATGATCGTTCGTCCCGTACGCAGCAGCGATTTACCCGCTCTGATCGCCCTGGCCCGCAGCACTGGCACCGGCCTGACCACCTTGCCGGCCAATGAAGAGCGCCTGGCCCATCGGGTCGGCTGGGCCGAGAAGACCTTTCGCGGCGAAGCCGGGCGCGGTGACGCGGACTACCTGTTCGTGCTCGAAGACGATGACGGTCGCGTGGTCGGTATTTCCGCCATCGCAGGTGCTGTGGGGCTGCGTGAGCCCTGGTACAACTTCAGGGTAGGCCTGACGGTCAGCGCGTCCCAGGAATTGAACATCTATCGGGAAATCCCGACCCTGTTCCTGGCCAACGACCTGACTGGCAATTCCGAGCTGTGCTCGTTGTTCCTCCATGCCGATTTCCGCAGTGGCCTCAATGGTCGGATGCTGGCCAAGGCGCGGCTGCTGTTCATTGCTGAGTTCCCACAACTGTTCGGCAACAAGATCATCGCCGAGATGCGTGGCATGTCCGACGACAACGGTCGTTCGCCGTTCTGGGAAAGCCTGGGCCGGCACTTCTTCAAGATGGAATTCAGCCAGGCCGATTACCTGACCGGTGTGGGCAACAAGGCGTTCATCGCCGAGCTGATGCCCAAGTTCCCGCTGTACACCTGTTTCTTGTCCGAAGATGCCCGGGCCGTGATCGGCCAGGTTCACCCTGACACCGAGCCTGCGCTGTCGATGCTCAAGAGCGAAGGTTTCAGTTACCAGGGGTACGTCGACATCTTCGACGCCGGCCCAGCGGTGGAGTGTGAAACCGGCAAGATCCGCGCGATTCGCGACAGCCAGGCGCTGGTCCTGGCCATCGGCACGCCGGGCGATGACGCCACGCCGTTCCTCATCCATAACCGCAAGCGCGAAGACTGCCGCATCACCGCCGCACCGGCGCGCTTGGCCGCTGGTACGCTGGTGGTCGATCCGCTGACCGCCAAACGTCTTCAACTCAACGCCGGCGATCAGGTGCGTGCCGTCGCGTTGTCCGCTGCACGGGAGTCGAAATGATGAAGTCGCTGTATATCGCAGGAAGCTGGCTGGAAGGTCAGGGCGACCTCTTTGAGTCGTTGAACCCGGTGACTCAACAGGTGTTGTGGTCGGGCAACGGCGCCACGGCGGCGCAAGTGGAGTCGGCGGTGCAGGCTGCGCGCCAGGCGTTCCCGGACTGGGCACGGCGTACTTTGGACGAGCGCATCCAGGTGCTGGAAGCCTTTGCCGCGAGCCTGAAAAAACACGCTGACGAACTGGCCCATTGCATCGGTGAAGAAACTGGCAAACCGTTGTGGGAAGCGGCTACCGAAGTGACCAGCATGGTCAACAAAGTCGCCATTTCGGTGCAAAGCTACCGTGAGCGGACTGGCGAGAAGAGCGGCCCCCTGGGCGACGCCACCGCCGTGTTGCGCCACAAGCCTCACGGCGTGGTAGCGGTGTTCGGCCCCTACAACTTCCCCGGCCATTTGCCCAACGGCCACATCGTGCCAGCCCTGCTGGCCGGCAACAGCGTATTGTTCAAGCCGAGCGAGCTGACGCCGAAAGTCGCCGAGCTGACGGTCAAGTGCTGGGTCGAGGCCGGGCTGCCGGCGGGCGTGCTGAACCTGCTGCAAGGCGCCCGGGAAACCGGCATCGCCCTGGCGGCCAATCCGGGCATCGATGGGCTGTTTTTCACCGGCTCCAGCCGTACCGGCAATCTGTTGCACCAACAATTTTCCGGGCGCCCGGACAAGATCCTCGCGCTGGAAATGGGCGGTAACAATCCACTGGTGGTGGATGAGGTGGCGGACGTCGATGCGGCGGTCTACACCATTATCCAGTCCGCTTTCATTTCCGCCGGGCAGCGTTGCACCTGTGCGCGCCGCCTGCTGGTGCCGGAAGGCGCCTGGGGCGATGCCTTGCTGGCGCGCCTGGTGGCGGTCAGCTCGACCATCGAAGTGGGGGCCTTTGACCAGCAGCCAGCGCCGTTCATGGGCTCGGTGATTTCCCTGGGCGCGGCGAAGGCGCTGATGGATGCGCAAAACCATTTGCTGGGCAAGGGCGCCGTGCCCCTGTTGAGCATGACCCAGCCGCAGGCCCAGGCTGCATTGCTGACGCCGGGTATCCTGGACGTGACGGCAGTGGCCGAGCGACCTGATGAAGAACTGTTCGGGCCGTTGTTGCAAGTGATCCGCTACAAGGATTTCGCCGCGGCAATCACCGAGGCCAACAATACGCAATATGGCTTGGCCGCCGGCTTGCTGTCCGATTCCCAGGAGCGTTACCAGCAGTTCTGGCTGCAAAGCCGTGCCGGTATCGTCAACTGGAACAAACAGCTGACGGGTGCGGCCAGTAGCGCACCGTTCGGCGGTGTCGGCGCTTCGGGCAACCATCGCGCCAGCGCTTATTACGCGGCGGATTATTGCGCCTACCCGGTGGCGTCCCTGGAAACCCCGAGCCTTGTCATGCCGGCTGCCCTGACCCCCGGCGTGCGCATGTCTTGAGACCGCCATCGCGGGCAAGCCTTGCTCCCACAGGCGTTATGAAAACCAGTGGGAGTAGAGCTTGCTCCCACAGGAGCTATGCAAAACCTGTGGGAGCAAGGCTTGCCCGCGATAGCCGCGACTCGGTTGTTATTGATGCCTATAAAAAACAGATTCTCGTGGAGCCTCGCTGATGAAATCCTATGAAGTCAACTTTGACGGTCTAGTGGGGCCGACCCATAACTACGGCGGGCTCTCGTACGGCAACGTCGCGTCCCAGAGCAACAGCCAGCAGTCCTCCAACCCCAAGGAAGCGGCGTTGCAGGGCCTGGCGAAAATGAAAGCGCTGATGGACATGGGTTTCCAGCAAGGGGTGCTGGCACCACAGGAGCGCCCGGACGTGGCGGCCCTGCGCCGTTTGGGCTTTGCCGGCAGCGATGCCCAGGTCATCCAGCAGGCCGCGAAAGAAGCGATGCCGCTGCTGGTTGCCAGTTGCTCGGCCTCCAGCATGTGGGTGGCCAACGCCGCCACGGTCAGCCCGAGCGCCGACACCGCTGACGGTCGCGTGCATTTCACCGCCGCCAACCTGAACTGCAAGTACCACCGCAGCATCGAACACCCGACCACCAGTCGCGTGCTGGGGGCGATGTTTGCCAATCAGCAGCACTTCGCCCATCACGCCGCGTTGCCGGCGGTGGCGCAGTTCGGTGACGAAGGCGCGGCCAACCACACCCGTTTCTGCCGCGCCTACGGCGAGGCCGGTGTCGAATTCTTCGTGTTCGGTCGCAGTGCCTTTGATACCCGCTATCCCGCGCCGCAGAAATACCCGGCGCGCCAGACCCTGGAAGCTTCCCAGGCCGTTGCCCGCCTGCACGGGCTGAGGGAGGAGAGCGTGGTGTACGCCCAACAGAATCCATCGGTGATCGACCAGGGTGTATTCCACAACGACGTGATCGCGGTGGGCAATGGCGAAGTTCTGTTCTATCACGAGGACGCGTTTCTCGAGACCGACAAGATGCTGGCCGAATTGAGCAGCAAACTCGCCAAGGTCGGTGGGAAATTTCAGTCGGTGTGTGTACCGCGTTCAGCGGTGACGGTCGATGACGCCGTGCGTTCCTACCTGTTCAATAGCCAGTTGCTGTCGCGTCCCGACGGTTCGATGCTGTTGATCGTGCCGGAAGAATGCCGCAGCAACGAACGCGTCTGGCAGTATCTGCAAGGCCTGACGGGCGCTGGCGGGGTGATTCGCGAGGTGAAAGTCTTCGATCTCAAGCAAAGCATGCAGAACGGCGGCGGCCCAGCCTGCCTGCGGTTGCGCGTGGCCCTCAATGAAACCGAGCTGGCAGCCGTCAACCCAGGGGTTATCATGACCGCGCCGTTGTACGATTCGCTGACCCAATGGGTCGAGCGGCACTACCGCGACCGCATGACCGAAAACGACCTGGCAGACCCGCAGTTGCTGCTCGAATGCCGTGCGGCGCTGGATGAACTGACACAAATCCTTAAACTTGGCGCGGTTTATCCTTTCCAGATCAATTGAAAGCGCGCGTGACCTGACTACAGTCAAAGCAGGGCGCGTTGCCTTATCCCCAGACGAGAACGTAAAGACATGAGCGATACCCTGCAGCTGATCCTTGAAGACACCGACGGCACCCAACTGGAAACCTCCTGCACCCGCGTCGCGGTAATGTGGCAAGGCAAGGAGTTGTGGATCCAGCAGGACGGTCGCGGCCAGTTGCTGATCGGCGTGGACGTCGAGGAAGGGGACGAGGAATACGCCAACCTGTTGTTGCGTCCATTGGCGACCAACCTGGTCAGCCTGCAACTGGAAATGGAACCGGCGGACGTCGGCGACGATGACCATGTCCATGGCCCGGATTGCGGCCACGACCATTAAGGAAACCGCGCTATGCTCGCCCTCGGCAAACTGCTTGAACTGACCCTCGCCGGCCGTGAACCGGCGGAGAAGACTCAACTGACTGTCGAAGGCGTACGGATGCGCTGGTTGAGCGAGGGCGCGCTGGAGGTCAAGCCGCCCGAAGCCCGGGATAACGGCCTGGACCTGCTGCTGTCGGCCGGTATCCACGGCAACGAAACCGCGCCGATCGAATTGCTCGACCGCTTGCTGCATGACATTGCTCGTGGCGACCTGAAGCCACGGGCACGCATTCTGTTCCTGTTCGGCAACCCCGAGGCCATCCGGCGCGGTGAGCGCTTTGTCGAACAAGACGTCAACCGATTGTTCAATGGTCGCCATGAGCTGAGCGGTGGACCTGAAGCGCTACGGGCTTGTGAGCTGGAGCGGCTGGCTGCGAGTTTCTTCAGTCGGCCAGAACGCAGTCGCCTGCACTACGACCTGCATACGGCCATTCGCGGTTCGAAGATCGAGCAGTTCGCCTTGTACCCGTGGAAGGACGGTCGCCAGCACTCACGCCGTGAATTGGCTCGCCTGCGTGCCGCGGGCATGGAGGCGGTGTTGCTGCAGAACAAGCCGTCCATCGTGTTCAGTGCCTACACCTACGATCAGCTCGGCGCCGAGTCTTTTACCCTGGAACTGGGCAAGGCCCGGCCATTCGGGCAAAACGACGGCGTCAACGTCAGCCTGTTGGAAACCCGCCTGCAACAGATCATCGAGGGCAACGAGCCGGAGCTGGATGAAGGGCTCGATGGCTTGCAGCTGTTCAGCGTGGCCCGGGAAATCATCAAGCACAGCGACAGTTTCCGCCTGAACCTGCCGGCGGACATCGAGAACTTTTCGGAACTGGGCAAAGGCTATGTGCTAGCCGAGGACATCGCCCAGACGCGCTGGGTGATCGAAGAAGAGGGCGCGCGGATCATCTTCCCCAACCCCAAGGTCAAGAATGGCTTGCGGGCGGGAATCCTGATTGTGCCGGCGACAGATGAAAACCTGGCCTGACTCAGTTTCAAACTGACCCAAGACCCCTGTGGGAGCGAGCCTGCTCGCGATAGCGGTATATCAGCCGACATCTATAGCGACTGACACTCCGTCATCGCGAGCAGGCTCGCTCCCACATTTGGATCTGCGTCCAGCCTTAGACCGCTACCGCCCGCTGCTCACTGCGCCGCAACACCCGGGTCTTGTGCAACGTATCGGCACAGGTCTTCGCCGCTTCCTGGCCCTTGTGCACGAAATGCTCGAAGAAGAATTTCTGATGCTCTTCCCCTGCATGGAAGTGATGCGGCGTAAGCACGACCGAGAATACCGGCACTTCGGTTTCCAGCTGGACCTGCATCAGGCCGCTGATCACCGATTGGGCGACGAACTCGTGACGGTAGATGCCGCCATCCACCACCAGGCCGGCGGCGACGATTCCGGCGTAGCGGCCTGACTTGGCCAGCAGCTTGGCGTGCAGCGGGATCTCGAAGGCGCCGCCGACTTCGAAGAAGTCGATATCGCTTTCCTGATAACCCTGGTTGATCATTTCAGCGACGAAGCCTTTACGGCTCTGGTCGACGATTTCCTTGTGCCAGCAGGCCTGGATGAACGCGACGCGCTCACCTGGATGACTTTTGCTTTTGCTGTCGATTGCAGTGGGTTGCATGTTCTGGTTCCTGTTTGTGTGAAAAACAGGGCGTCATGAATCGAAGGGGATTCGAGGGTACGCCGCGTACAAGACAGTCGCAGTCGGCCCTTGGGTGCCAATCCCGTTCTCTCTTCATCCGGACTATGACCGTCGGCCCCGGAATCACACCGGGTCTGCTGACCTTGTCGCTACACCGTAAAACCGTGTATCGCCAAGCGCTCGCGGGCTATGCACGTTGCGTGCAATTACCGCCGGTGGGGAATTGCACCCCGCCCTGAGAACGTTTTTGCCGCCATGATGTGTGGCAGCGGAGGATTTTTAACACATAACCCCTTGTGGGAGCGAGCCTGCTCGCGATAACGGAGTGTCAGTCGCTATCAATGCTGACTGGAATTCCGCTATCGCGAGCAGGCTCGCTCCCACAGGTGTTTCGAATATCTGTTGGATCGTGCGTCTTTTCCATCCATCGGTCTTGATTATTCCTCGCCATGCCCGCAGTAATTGCCCTTCGAAAGGGAATTCCCCCACCAGCAACCGAGGCCAGATTCATGAGTGTTATCGATCTTCGCAGCGACACGGTCACCCAACCTACCGCCGGCATGCTCGATGCCATGGCCAGTGCGCCGACCGGCGACGATGTGTATGGCGAAGACCCGACCGTCAATCGCCTCGAAGCCGAACTGGCCGCGCGCCTGGGGTTCGCCGCCGCGCTGTTCGTGCCTACGGGCACCATGAGCAACCTGTTGGGGTTGATGGCCCACTGCGAACGTGGCGATGAATACATCGTCGGCCAGCAGGCCCACACCTATAAGTACGAAGGGGGTGGTGCGGCGGTACTCGGTTCGATCCAGCCTCAGCCCCTCGAGGTACAAGCGGACGGCTCCCTGGACCTGGCGCAAGTCGCCGCGGCGATCAAGCCTGATGACTTCCACTTTGCCCGCACCCGTCTGTTGGCCCTGGAAAACACCATGCAGGGCAAGGTCCTGCCGCTGGAATACCTGGCCCGGGCCCGGCAGTTCACCCGGGAGCATGGCCTGGCCCTGCACCTGGACGGCGCGCGGCTGTACAACGCGGCGGTCAAGTTGAATGTCGATGCCCGGCAGATCACGCAGTACTTCGATTCAGTATCGGTGTGCCTGTCCAAAGGCCTCGGCGCGCCAGTGGGCTCGGTCCTGTGCGGCAGCGTCGAGTTGATCGGCAAGGCGCGCCGTCTGCGCAAAATGGTGGGCGGCGGTATGCGCCAGGCCGGGATTCTCGCGGCGGCGGGGCTGTATGCCCTGGAGCATCAGGTCCAGCGTCTGGCCGATGACCACGCCAGTGCCCAGCGGCTCGCCGAGGGCTTGCGGGCGGCGGGTTACCAGGTCGAGCCGGTGCAGACCAACATGGTCTACGTGCAAATGGGCGAGCGGGCCGAGGCGATCAAGGCATTTGCCGATGAACGGGGCGTCAAGCTCAGCGCCGCACCACGCTTGCGAATGGTGACGCACATGGACGTGAGCGCGGCGCAAATCGACCAGGTGGTCGCCACTTTCGTCGAATTTTCCCGCCACTGACCCGTCAACCGGGCCAATTGACAGTTTCTATCGCATAAACACGCTGTACCCCACGCGCAGGGCCGATATAATGCGGCCCTTTGCCGTTGCTTCGTCTGTTGACGTTTTGCACAGGCCTTTGGCCGCAGCCTCCGTGGAAGAACCTAATGAAAAGCGCAGAAATCCGTGAAGCCTTCCTTCGCTTCTTCGAAGAGCAAGGCCACACCCGAGTAGCCTCCAGCTCTTTGATCCCGGGCAACGACCCGACCCTGCTGTTCACCAACGCGGGGATGAACCAGTTCAAGGACTGCTTCCTGGGCCAGGAAAAACGTGCCTATACCCGTGCGGTAAGCAGCCAGAAATGCGTGCGTGCCGGCGGCAAGCACAACGACCTGGAAAACGTCGGCTATACCGCACGTCACCACACTTTCTTCGAAATGCTGGGTAACTTCAGCTTCGGTGACTATTTCAAGCGCGACGCCATCACCTTCGCCTGGACCTTCCTGACCTCCGACAAGTGGCTGAACCTGCCCAAGGAGAAGCTCTGGGTAACGGTCTACGCCACCGACGACGAAGCCTATGACATCTGGACCAAAGAGGTCGGTGTCCCGGCTGAGCGCATGGTGCGCATTGGCGATAACAAGGGCGCGCCGTACGCCTCCGACAACTTCTGGACCATGGGCGACACCGGCCCATGCGGCCCTTGCACGGAGATTTTCTACGATCACGGCGCCGACATCTGGGGCGGCCCGCCCGGCTCGCCGGAAGAAGATGGCGACCGCTACATCGAGATCTGGAACAACGTGTTCATGCAGTTCAACCGCACCGCCGATGGCGTGTTGCATCCGCTGCCAGCGCCGTCGGTCGACACCGGCATGGGCCTGGAGCGGATCAGTGCGGTGTTGCAGCACGTTCATTCCAACTATGAAATCGACCTGTTCCAGAGCCTGCTGAGCGCGTCGGCCAAGGCCATCGGTTGCACCAACGACAACCAGGCTTCGCTGAAAGTGGTGGCCGACCACATCCGTTCCTGCGGTTTCCTGATTGCCGACGGTGTTCTGCCGTCCAACGAAGGTCGCGGCTATGTGCTGCGCCGGATCATCCGTCGCGCCTGCCGTCACGGCAACAAACTGGGCGCCAAGGGCAGCTTCTTCTATCAGATCGTTGCGGCACTGGCGGCCGAGATGGGCGACGCCTTCCCCGAGCTCAAGTCCCAGCAGGCGCACATCGAGCGCGTACTCAAGGCTGAAGAAGAACAATTCGCCAAGACCCTGGAGCAAGGCCTGAAGATCCTCGAGCAGGACCTGGCCGAACTCAAGGGCAACGTGGTTCCGGGCGATGTGGTGTTCAAGCTGTACGACACCTACGGTTTCCCGATGGACCTGACCGGTGACATCGCCCGCGAACGCAACCTGACCCTCGACGAGGAAGGCTTCGAACGCGAGATGGAAGCCCAGCGGGTCCGCGCGCGTTCCGCCAGCTCTTTCGGCATGGACTACAACAGCCTGGTCAAGGTTGACGTGGCCACCGAGTTCACCGGTTATGCCGGCACCACCGGCTCGGCCAAGATCGTTGCCATCTATAAGGACGGGCAGTCGGTCGATATCCTGAGCGAAGGCCAGGAAGGCGTGATCGTGCTGGACAAGACCCCGTTCTACGCCGAGTCCGGCGGCCAGATCGGCGACAGCGGTTACTTGCAGGCCGGCAACTCGCGTTTCGACGTGCGTGATACCACCAAGACCGGCGGCGCCTTCCTGCACCACGGCGTGCTGGCTTCCGGCAGCCTGATGATCGCGGCCCCGGTGGCCGCTCATGTCGATGCCGAAGTTCGTCACGCCACGTCGCTGAACCACTCCGCCACGCACTTGCTGCACGCAGCGTTGCGCCAGGTGCTGGGCGAGCATGTCCAGCAGAAGGGTTCGTTGGTGGACAGTCAGCGCCTGCGCTTTGACTTCAGCCATTTCGAGGCCATCAAGCCTGAGCAACTCAAAGCGTTGGAAGACATCGTCAACGCCGAGATTCGCAAGAACTCTCCGGTAGAAACCGAAGAAACCGACATCGAGACCGCCAAGCGCAAGGGCGCCATGGCATTGTTCGGCGAGAAGTACGGCGACAGCGTGCGTGTGCTGAGCATGGGCGACTTCTCGGTCGAGCTGTGCGGCGGCATCCACGCCAACCGGACCGGCGACATCGGCCTGATGAAAATCATCAGCGAAGGTGGCGTGGCCTCCGGCGTGCGCCGGATCGAGGCGGTTACCGGCGCTGCGGCCCTGGCGTACCTCAACGCGGCCGAAGAACAACTCAAGGAAGCGGCAACCCTGATCAAGGGCAGCCGTGACAACCTGATCGACAAGCTGTCGGCCGTGCTGGAGCGCAACCGCTTGCTGGAAAAGCAACTCGAGCAGTTGCAGGCCAAGGCTGCCAGCGCCGCGGGCGACGATCTGTCGGCCCAGGCCGTGGACGTCAAGGGCGTGAAAGTACTGGCCGTGCGTCTGGATGGCCAGGATGGCAAGGCGCTGTTGGCGCTGGTCGATCAGCTGAAAAACAAACTCGGCCGCGCAGTGATCCTGCTCGGCAGTGTCCATGAGGAAAAGGTCGTTCTCGTCGCAGGCGTGACCAAAGACCTGACTGGCCAACTCAAAGCCGGTGATTTGATGAAGCAAGCCGCTGCGGCAGTGGGCGGTAAGGGCGGCGGTCGCCCGGACATGGCGCAAGGCGGTGGTACCGACGTCGGCGCACTGGACGCGGCACTGGCCCAGACCGTTGCATTCGTAGAGCAGGGTATTTAAGGCAGCGCCGCGGGCTCGTGGTCTAGTCACGAGCCCGATCGCTGTTGAGTGATTATTGGGCGCCCTTCATGGGCAGAGGCGGCTTTGAAATGGCTTTGATCGTACAGAAATTTGGAGGCACCTCGGTCGGCAGTGTCGAGAGAATCGAACAGGTCGCCGACAAGGTTAAGAAATTCCGTGATGCGGGCGATGACCTGGTGGTTGTGCTGTCGGCAATGAGCGGCGAGACCAACCGTCTGATCGATCTGGCCAAGCAAATCAGCGGCGACCAGCAACCGGTCCCGCGTGAGCTGGACGTGATCGTTTCCACCGGCGAGCAGGTGACCATCGCCTTGCTGGCCATGGCGCTGATCAAGCGTGGCGTGCCGGCGGTGTCCTACACCGGCAACCAGGTGCGTATCCTGACGGACAGCGCGCACAACAAAGCGCGTATTCTGCAGATCGACGACCAGAAGATTCGCAGCGACCTGAAGGCTGGCCGTGTAGTGGTCGTCGCCGGTTTCCAGGGCGTGGACGAGCACGGCAACATCACCACCCTTGGCCGTGGCGGTTCCGATACCACTGGCGTGGCACTGGCGGCGGCCCTCAAGGCCGACGAATGCCAGATCTACACCGATGTGGATGGTGTCTACACCACTGACCCACGGGTAGTGCCTGTGGCTCAGCGCCTGGACAAGATCACCTTCGAAGAGATGCTGGAAATGGCCAGTCTCGGTTCCAAGGTGCTGCAGATCCGGGCGGTCGAATTCGCTGGCAAGTACAACGTTCCGCTGCGCGTTCTGCACAGCTTCAAAGAGGGTCCGGGCACCCTCATTACTATCGATGAAGAGGAATCCATGGAACAGCCGATCATTTCCGGCATCGCTTTCAACCGCGATGAAGCCAAGCTGACCATCCGTGGCGTGCCAGACACCCCCGGCGTGGCGTTCAAGATTCTCGGCCCGATCAGTGCCGCGAACATCGAAGTCGACATGATCGTGCAGAACGTCGCGCACGATAACACCACTGACTTTACCTTCACCGTGCACCGCAACGACTACCAGTCTGCCGAAGCGATCCTGAAAAAAACCGCTGGCGAGATCGGTGCCCGGGAAGTGGTGGGCGATACCAAGATCGCCAAGGTTTCGATCGTTGGTGTCGGCATGCGCTCCCACGCAGGCGTGGCCAGCCGTATGTTCGAATCCCTGGCCAAGGAAAGCATCAACATCCAGATGATCTCTACCTCGGAAATCAAGGTTTCCGTGGTGATCGAAGAGAAGTACCTGGAACTGGCCGTGCGTGCCCTGCACACGGCTTTCGAACTCGACGCAGCCGCCCGACAGGGCGAGTAAAGCGTTGTCTTGAGGGCGCGGCTGGACCGCGCCCTTTGTTTTTCTGAATAGCGCGTCCCAAAACTGTTCTTTTGCCCGCGCTGGTCAATACTAGGCCTGTAGGCTTCGACCGTTTCGGTTGTAGGTCCAATGCCTCTTTTTTTGCAGACTGTTGTCCCTTAAGTGAATTGCGTGAGGAGAAAAGTATGCTGATTCTGACCCGTCGGTGTGCAGAAAGCCTGATTATTGGCGATGGCGAAATCACCGTGACCGTGCTCGGCGTCAAAGGAAACCAAGTGCGTATCGGCGTCAACGCCCCGAAAGAGGTTGCTGTACACCGCGAGGAAATTTACCTGCGTATCAAGAAAGAGAAGGACGACGAACCAAGCCATTAATTTTTATCGATTTTTATGTTTGCAAACGGGGATGAAGGTGGTTAATATACGCCCCGTGTTGCGGAGAGCTGGCCGAGTGGCCGAAGGCGCTCCCCTGCTAAGGGAGTACACCTCAAAAGGGTGTCGGGGGTTCGAATCCCCCGTTCTCCGCCATTATTCGTTTAGTGCGTCAAAGCCTGGCTTGATCGGTAAGTGATTGAAATTACTGAAAAAAGCGCTTTACAAAAGGAATTGACGACCTATAATGCGCGGCAACAAATGCACTCGTAGCTCAGCTGGATAGAGTACTCGGCTACGAACCGAGCGGTCACAGGTTCGAATCCTGTCGAGTGCACCATTTAAGAGTTTTTTGTAGCAATGCAAATAACTTGGCTTCAACCAGTTGTGATCTGGTATAAAACCACAACTTGCACTCGTAGCTCAGCTGGATAGAGTACTCGGCTACGAACCGAGCGGTCACAGGTTCGAATCCTGTCGAGTGCACCATATACCAAAAAGCCCGCGTTTAACGCGGGCTTTTTGCTGTCTACGATTTGCCCTTCACACATCCGCTCTCATCGAACACGACCTCTGCGCTGCGACCTTTCTTCGCCTTGTAGGTATACCGTGTGCTCGAATTGCGAATCTTGATTGAGTCTGGCTTGCCCAGGGCGCTCTCTACGTCCTGTTGGCTCATGCCGGCGATGATTCGTCGGTCGAGGATGGCATGGCGGCGTTGCCTGGCGTCGATGAGGTTCCCGCAGTGGTCCTGGAACTGGCCAACGACGGTCGGTTCCCTGCGGGTGGTTTTGTTGCTGGATGTTTGCCCACGCTCCGCTTCGGGCAGCATCGCCTCGGTCGTCGGTTCGGTCGAACCTGGGCGATACGGATGGATCTGTTGTAGTGACAGGGCTTCCCCCGCGCCGCAGCTCAGGGTCGTGAATGTAACGTGCCCTGCGATATTTTCGCAGCGATGCACGGTCTGCCCGACAGCCCACAACGGCAGGCAGGGCAGGCAGGCGAGCAGGAACAGGCAGTGGTTGAGGTGCATCCGGTTGTCCTCCTTGACGGTGCAGAAGAGAAGGGTAGTCGCTGCATTTGTGCCGGAGCGTGTGTTTTCTTTTCCGGATAAGTCGTCGTAAAGGGACAGGTTCAGCCTATGTTCAGGTTTGTCTCGCAAGCGCTTGTTCTTGCCATGATTTTTTAACGTTTTACAGCGTCAAGACAGCATCAAGCGGTGTATGATTGCGCCCGTCAGCCCCGCCGGGGCTTTGGAATATCTCCATGGACTTACCCAGTAGTTACTCAATATCTAGTTTTGCCAATCATGAATTAACTGATTGATCCTTCCGGCGTGCTCCACTGCTGGGAGTGGAGTTCGCCTATGACCCAAGTAGAAGTAAAAAAAACGCAGGAAAGCCTTCAGGATCGCCTCGCTCAAGTCGTTGAGCTGCTGCAGCGCCAGCGGGTCGTCGAAGACCTGACGCATCGCCAGGAAGGTCCGCATCATGATCGGGTCGAGAACCTGGTCCACCGGCAGAATCTCGTCGAGTTGCAACGCAAGCTCGATGATCTTCACTCCGCCGACGTTGCCTACATTCTTGAAGCCTTGCCACTGGAAGAGCGTCTGACGGTCTGGCAGTTGGTCAAGGCCGATCGCGACGGTGACATCCTGCTCGAAGTGTCGGACTCGGTTCGGGAAACCCTGATCGCCGACATGGATGATCACGAGTTGCTGGCGGCGGCCAAGGAAATGGACGCCGACGAGCTCGCCGACCTTGCGCCCGAACTGCCACGGGACGTTGTCCACGAACTGATGGAAGCCCTCGACGGCCAGCAACGTGAGCGTGTGCGCTCGGCGTTGTCCTATGACGAGGAGCAGGTCGGTGCGCTGATGGACTTCGAGATGGTGACGATCCGCGAGGATGTCAGCCTTGAAGTGGTCTTGCGCTACCTGCGGCGCCTCAAGGAGCTACCCGGCCATACCGACAAGCTTTTCGTGGTCGACTACGACGGCGTGCTCAAGGGCGTGCTGCCCATCAAGCGTCTGCTCGTCAATGACCCGGAAAAGCAGGTGGCTGAGGTCATGGCCAGTGATCCGGTGAGTTTTCACCCGGACGAAGACGCCTACGATGCGGCCCAGGCGTTCGAACGTTATGACTTGATTTCGGCACCGGTGGTCGACAAGAACGGCAAGCTGATCGGCCGTCTGACCATCGATGAAATGGTCGACTTGATTCGTGAGGAAAGTGAAAGCGAAGTCCTCAACATGGCCGGTCTGCGCGAAGAAGAAGATATCTTCGCCTCGGTCTGGAAATCCCTGCGTAACCGCTGGGCCTGGTTGGCGATCAACCTGATTACAGCCTTTGTTGCCTCTCGGGTCATTGGCCTGTTCGAGGGCTCCATCGAAAAGCTGGTGGCGCTAGCGGCGCTGATGCCCATCGTCGCCGGTATTGGCGGCAACTCCGGCAACCAGACCATCACCATGATCGTCCGCGCTATGGCGCTGGACCAGGTCAGCACCGGCAATACGTCGCGATTGATGCGCAAGGAACTGGTGGTCGCCCTGATCAATGGTGTGATCTGGGGGGGCGTGATCGGTGTAGTGGCTTACCTGCTTTATGGTAGCTGGTCGCTGGGCGTGGTCATGACCGCCGCAATGACGCTCAACCTGTTGTTGGCGGCATTGATGGGGGTGTTGATTCCCATGACTCTGGCCCGCATGGGGCGTGATCCTGCCATGGGCGCCAGTGTAATGATCACCGCCATGACGGACAGTGGTGGGTTCTTCATTTTCCTGGGGTTGGCGACGATTTTCCTGCTCTGAGTCGTTCATTCAGAAACCCGCCTGTTTGGCGGGTTTTTTATTGGTGCGCCAGGCATGGCGCGTTGCGCGAAGCGCAACCAGTTTGGCTATGGTGGCCACGCTGGTGACTTGGAGGTGAAAGTCCTCTACACACCCGGCAAGGGGAAGTGTTAGCCAGAGGCAAGGGTGTCGCGGGTGACCGCGAATCTGAAGGAAGCCCGAGGCAAAATGCTGGCCTGACGAACAGGAAGCGGATAGAGGCGGCGCAGCGGGTAAGAAGGCCAATATCTTCAAAGCCCAATACTTGCACGGAACGCTGTGACGTAGATCCGACAGGCATAAGCAGGAAGGTCGCGCGAATTACCCTGGGAGATCTGCACGTTTGCCACTGTGCTACCGGGCGTCGAGAGGCGACGGGATGAGCGTGCAGAAGTCAGCCGAGGCCGTAGTAAGTGACGAGTAACCCAGTCACCAAGGGCCGAACAGGTTATGCCGCCAGTAGGCGTCAGAGTCTCGTCGAATGTCGAAAAAGCAGAAATCTCTCCACAAGAGGGCTGTAACCCCAAGTCCCGGACGGAATCCGGGGTTTGTGGCTGGCAGTGCGCAGACATCGGCGGCGTCTGTGGTGTGGACGAACGCGGAGCTGGACACGCTGATGGAACGGGTGCTCGCACCCGCCAACCTCAGACGTGCGTATCAACGCGTGGTCAGTAACAAGGGCGCGCCGGGTGCCGATGGCATGACGGTCGCCGAATTGGCAGGCTACGTGAAACAGTATTGGCCGATCCTCAAAGCCCGACTGCTGGCCGGTGAGTACCAGCCGCAAGGTGTGCGCGCCGTTGACATCCCCAAACCCAAAGGTGGAACTCGGCAGTTGAGTATTCCCAACGTCGTGGATCGTCTGATCCAACAAGCCTTGCTGCAACAGCTCACGCCGATTTTCGACCCCCTGTTTTCGGACTACAGCTACGGTTTTCGTCCGGGCAGAAGCGCTCATCAAGCCATCGAAACAGCCCGTGCCCACGTGGCGGCGGGTCAGCGTTGGTGCGTGGAACTTGATCTTGAGAAGTTCTTTGATCGTGTTAACCACGACGTTCTGATGGCCCATATAGAGCGCCAAGTCGAAGACAAGCGAGTGCTCAGGCTAATCCGCCGTTACCTCGAAGCCGGGATCATGTCGGGTGGCATCGCCAGCCGACGGCAGGAAGGGACTCCGCAAGGCGGCCCGCTCTCGCCGTTGCTGTCGAACATCCTGCTTAATGAACTCGACCGCGAGCTGGAACGGCGGGGCCATCGCTTCGTGCGCTATGCAGACGATGCGAACATTTATGTACGCAGTCATCGTGCAGGCGAACGGGTCATGACCAGTGTTGAGCGTTTCCTGAATCAGCGTCTTAAACTGACGGTGAACCGGGAAAAGAGCCGTGTGGCACGGCCTTGGACCTGTGATTACTTGGGCTATGGGATGAGCTGGCACAAACAGCCGAAGCTGAAAGTGGCAACGATGAGTCTGGGTCGCTTGCGCGACCGACTCAGAGAGCTGCTGCGCGGAGTACGGGGTCACAAGATGGCGAACGTCATCGAGCGGATAAACCCCGTAGTGCGAGGTTGGGCTGGCTACTTCAAGCTCAGTCAGAGCAAACGACCACTTGAGGAGTTGGATGGTTGGGTGAGACGCAAACTTCGTTGTGTCATCTGGCGGCAATGGAAGCAGCCCTCTACGAGGGCGCGCAACCTGATGCGCCTGGGGCTCGACGAAGGACGCGCCTGTAAATCAGCGTTCAATGGCCGAGGCCCGTGGTGGAACTCCGGAGCGCCACATGTGAATCAGGCGCTACCGAAGAAGCTGTGGAATCGACTCGGACTGGTCTCGATACTGGATACGATAAACTGGCTTAACCGCATAGCCTGAACCGCCGTATACGGAACCGTATGTACGGTGGTGTGAGAGGACGGCGGATGTAAATCCGTCTCCTACTCGATCGCGGAATTTTCTGCGTCTCAATGCATCAATGCCAGTCGTGCAGCCAGCAACACAAAGGCTGACGAGAAGATGCGGCGCATCCACTGCAACACGGATGGACGCTCCAGAACATGGTGGCGCATCGATGCGCAGAACACGCCATAGATGACGAAGATGGCAAAGGTGATTGCCATGAAAATGAAGCTCAGTTGCAGCATGCGCCACGTGGCATTCGTCTCTCCTGGCGTGAGGAATTGCGGTAGAAAAGCGAGGAAGAAAATCGACAGCTTTGGATTCAGCAGATTGAGCAGGATGCCCGAACAAATCACCGCGCCATTCGAGGGCGGCGTTTTGTTCGGGTCAATGTGCAAGGCTCCATGGCTCTGGAGCGTGCTCCATGCCATCCACAGCAGATAAGCGACGCCAAGATACTTGATGATCTCGAAGGCCAATGGGCTGGCGTGCAGCAGTGCGGCGAGGCCCGTGATGGCTGCCAGCATGTGGGGCACGACCCCCAGGGTGCAACTGAATGCGGCTACCACGCTCGCGCGCCAGCCTCGGGCCAGGCCGGCCGCTACCGTATAGACTACGCCAGTGCCAGGCGAAGCGGCCATGATCAGGGATGTGGCAAAAAATTCGAGGTCCATGCGACGCTGCTCTTGGAGTCATGAAGTCTCCAGCCTGTCTGCGATGGCGAGGGGTGTCTTGAACGAAATTGCTAGTGGCTTTGCCGGGCGTACATACCTGGTGAAAATCCAAAGCTGCGCACGAAGCATCGAGTCATATGGCTCTGATCTGCGAAACCGCTGGCAAGGGACGCATCGGCCAGCGACATGCCCGCAGCGATCAACTGCCGTGCGCGCTGGATACGTCGTTGCAGTAGATAGGCGTGAGGGGGGAGTCCGCTCAGGCGGGTGAAGGCGCGCACGAGTTGAAAGCGGCTTAGGTCTGCTTCCTTGGCCAGCAACGCAAGCGACATAGGCGACTGCGGGTCGTCGTCGATCATGGTTTTCGCACGGTTTGCCGCGATACCTGGCGTCGGCGATATCGGCACGGGTTGATCCAGTAAATGTTCGAGCAGAAGCGAAAGCGTTTCATCTATCTTCATTTGGTCGCCAAACTCTTCGGCTTGGGCGATTGTTCGGTACAAGGTGCGGAATAATTCGGCCGCACGCCGGCTTTTCAGTACCGGATAAGCGAACTCGTGGGCGCATATACCCCCATCGTCCGTCATATCCTTGAATGCTTGGGTAATGAGCAGCGGGTCGAAATACAGCATCTGCCAGCGGCGCGTTCCTTCTCCAATGGGGGCTCCGTCGTGCACTTCGGCCGGATTGACCGATATAAGCTCGCCAGCAATCGCTTGCACGGGGCCTCGGCCGCTGGCAGAGCGTTGCGCCCCACGCAAAAGCAAGCCAATGCCGAAATGTTCGTGCATGTGCCGGACAAATGTTCGATCCGAATCGGCCTCGACGATTTCCACGCCCAGCCCTGCAATTCTTCTTACCTTGAATGCGTGACCTGCCATACAGGCCTCCCAGCCCGTGCTTTTAGCGGATCAATTTAGCACCGCTGCCATCTATCGGCAGCAGTGTGGGTGGGGAGTGACTCTGATGAGCGCTAGAAATGCAGGTATGGGCCAAACCCCAGGCAAAAAAAAGCCAGCACAAGGCTGGCTTGAGTGTTTTCTGTGTGATCAGGTCGCGTCTGCGGCCATTTCCACGTCATGGGCTATCAGCGAAACAAGGGCGTTCTGCTGGCGATGGGAGAGTTGTCGGAAGCGTTGAAGCAGCTCACGCTCATGCAACGACAGCTCCGGGCTGTCCAGGCGCATGCTCAACTCTTCACCCAACGCGCCTTCCTGAATAAGGCTTTGCTCAAGGCGCGCGATGATTTCAGAGTTCATGCTGCGGTGATGATTGCGAGCCACTTCGGCAATGCGTTCCCGCATTCCGTCTGGCAGACGTACGACGAATTTGTCAGCCGTACGGCTGGAATAAATTGCCTGTTTCAATGGGCGCATATATTTAACCGGTTAGTTCAGGGGAGCGGTTCTCGGGATTGGCCGCAGGATGTCGATAGGACAAGCTCCATTGCCAAATGTTCAACCTGAATTGTTAAGAGGCCCGCATCATGCCTCAAAATTGCCAGATCATTGGCGCCAATTCTGTGACAAATTCTGATCCGGGTAAAGGCGTTATGCCAGTACCCTTCATCAAAAAATGCGGACTGGTTGGTAAAAATCAACAGGTCCGCATCTGTGACCGTCGGATTGTGTCTATGTGCCATACCGTCTGGCGGATAACGGAAATGGACAAAAACGCGTGCCGTCCCTGTCTTGTACAGGATAGTGGCAAATGGCCGATTTACTAGGATAAGTGAGCCAGGACAGATGAATGGCGGCCAAACTTGGCGTTCACGGACGGTCAGCCTTACAGGGAGTACCATTTGCCTACACTTAAAAAGCCATGGGCGACATGACAAACGCAGGGTAGGTCGTTAACATGCACGCCGTCCTACGCACCGCGTCTCTTGTGGTCAATTCGTGTCTCAGTAGCTCAATTGGATAGAGCATCCCCCTCCTAAGGGGAAGGTTGGCAGTTCGAACCTGCCCTGGGACACCATTATAAACAGTGGGTTAGCGAAATCATCGCTGACTTTTCCGGTTTGCATCCCTATCTACCGCACGATCAACCTAGGCCTGAGCGCGATGTTCAGTCCAGGCACCGCCATTTCTCCCCCTTAGCTGTGACCGATTGCCCATTTCTAGCCATTTGTATCGAGGATATTTCGGTAATGCGAAACTTTCTCCCCCCTTTGCTATCTGACCGTCTCGGTACGTTGTAGGACTTTTCCTTCGTTTTCGATGGAATCTGTACCTCTTTTTTATCTGTGTCAGCGCCAATGCCGCGTCCGGCGGGCCTGACTCATCGTGTCTTTGATTCAGGCCACAAGGATGTGACATGCGCCCAGCCGCACCCTGCCGATCGCGTAAACCGAGCAGCGCTCCTCGCCGCGTTGACAGAACCCGTTCATCTGCCCAAAACGCCAAGCGCCTCGCACTGCTGTTGATGGCGGCGTGGATGACAGGTTCGTGGAGTGCGGCACAGGCAGCCGGGCCTGAAGAAGAGCTGCTGCGCCAGCGTGAGCGCGAACGGGTATTGAGGGAGCAGTTGGAATCCCGGCCGGATGTGCGCCTGCAAGCGGCGCCCGTAGCTGAAGGTGTCGATCGCTTGCCCGCCAAGGAAAGTCCCTGCTTTGCCATCAATGACATCCGTCTGATCGGCGAGGCATCGGAACAATTCCAATGGGCATTGCGCGCCGCCAACCCCCAGGATGACCCCGCCTTTGGTCGGTGCCTTGGTGGCGGCGGGATCAACCTGACGATGAAACGCATGCAGAACGCGATCATCGAGGCCGGCTACGTCACCACTCGCGTGCTCGCCGAAGCCCAGGACTTGAACAGCGGGGTCTTGGTCTTGACCTTGGTGCCCGGGCGCATTCGCGAGATTCGTTTCGAGGAGGGCACCAGTTCCCGCGCCAATGCCTGGAACGCGATGCCGGCCAATCCTGGCGATCTGCTCAACTTGCGCGACATCGAGCAGGCGCTGGAAAACTTCAAGCGTGTGCCCACCGCCGAGGCCGATATCAAGATCGCCCCGGCCCGTGCCGCCGACGCCAAACCCGGTGAGAGCGACGTGGTGATCGCCTGGAGCCAGCGGTTCCCCGCCCGTGTGAGCCTGTCGGTGGACAACTCGGGCAGCAAGACCACGGGGAAATACCAGGGCAACGTGTCGCTGTCCTTGGACAACCTGCTGTCGCTCAACGATTTGTTCTACGCCAGCGTCAACCATGACCTGGGCGGTGGCGAGTCGGGGCACCGCGGCTCCGATGGCAGCACCCTGCATTATTCGTTGCCGTTCGGCTACTGGCAGTTGGGGTTCACCAGCAGCGAATACAACTATGAACAATCTGTCGCTGGCGCCAACCAGACCTATCAATACCGAGGCGAGAGTCGCAACAACGAGTTGCGTCTGTCCCGTCTGCTTTACCGCGACGCCGTACGCAAGACCACCGCCTGGGGCAGCCTGTGGACGCGCTCGTCGGAGAATTTCATCGACGACACCGAAATCGGCAACCAGAAACGGCGCATGGCCGGCTGGCAATTGGGGCTGGACCATCGGGAGTTCATAGGCGCTTCGATTCTTGACCTGGGCGTCGCCTATCGTCGTGGCACCGGTGCCCATGACTCGCTCAAGGCCCCCGAGGAAGATTTTGATGCCGGCACGTCACGCTCGCAGATCATCACCGCCGACGCCCAGTTACAGGTGCCGTTCCAGGTCGGCGATCAGCGATTGCGCTACATCGGCGGCTGGCGCGCGCAATGGAACCGTACGCCGCTGGTGCCCCAGGATCGTTTCTCCATTGGCGGGCGCTACAGCGTGCGGGGCTTCGATGGTGAAAACATTCTTTCCGCCGACCGTGGCTGGACCCTGCGCAACGAAATCGGCCTGTCCCTGGGGCAAACCGGCCAGGAGCTCTACACCGGTATCGACTATGGCGAAGTCAGTGGCCAGGCCAGTGAGTTCCTGATCGGCCAGCGCCTGGCAGGAGCCGTGGTGGGTATACGCGGCGGTTACAAGGGCCTGTCCTATGACTGGTCGGTGGGTACGCCGTTGAAGAAACCCGATGGTTTCGAGACGGCCAACGTGACCAGCGCCTTCACCGTCATCTGGTCATTCTGAGGTGATCCCATGCAATTCGAGACGCTAGACATTATCGCCCCTGGCCTGATCGATGAACCCTGGAGCGAGGCCGCGGTATTCGGTTCCGCCACCTGGTTGTGGATGCACTCCAAGGCCCATCGCGATGCGCCGTTGCACACCTTGCCGACGCTGCTGTTGCCGGCGCTCAAGCATCGCCAGTTCGTGCTCGGCTCTGAACACGGCAAGCCAGTGTTCTACCTGTCCTGGCTCAACCTCGACGAGGCGGCAGAGCGACGTTACCTGCGCCAGTCGCCGCTGGCGCTAACGCAGGACGACTGGAACAGCGGCGAGCGTCTCTGGCTCAACGACTGGGTTGCCCCTTTTGGCCACACAGCGGTATTGAGTCGTTTGTTGCAACGTCATCTTTTCATCGATCGCTGCGCCCGTGCCCTCTACCACCGAGGCGATGAGCGCGGCCTGCGGGTCAAGACATTCCAAGGGATCGGGGTCATTCCCGAGCAGGCCCAGGCCTGGTTTGCCGCCCACCCACTGGCAATCGAAGCGTAACTCCAACCACTGCTCGTGCGGGCTGGCTCCGCAAATGGAATTGCTATGAACAAGCATCTGTACAGAATCGTTTTCAACAAGGCCCGTGGACTGCTGATGGTCGTGGCCGAGAACGTCACCAGCCAGGTCAAGGCGCCGGGGACCCGCTCCGGTCCGTCGACGGGCGCATCGGCTTGTACGGCGACGCTCGGGGCGTTGCGCTTTGCCTTGATGACGGCGATTGGTCTGGTGTCCTTGAGCGTGGCACCGGCCTGGGCTGGAACCATCGTCGCCGACCCGGGGGCTCCAGCCGGCCAGCGACCCACCGTGATACAAAGCGCCAACGGTACGCCGCAGGTCAATATCCAGGCCCCCAGCGCCGGCGGTGTCTCGCGCAACACCTACAACCAGTTCGATGTCGATAGCCGTGGCGTGATCCTCAACAACGGCACCGGCAATAGCCAGACGAAACTGGGCGGCTGGATCGAAGGCAACCCGATGTTGGGCAATGGCAGTGCGCGGGTCATCCTTAACGAAGTCAACGCCAGCAATCCCAGTCAATTGCGCGGTTACGTCGAAGTGGCCGGCCAGCGCGCCGAAGTGGTGATCGCCAACCCGTCCGGCATCACGTGCAACGGTTGCGGCTTCATCAACGCCGACCGGGCCACCCTCAGTACTGGCCGGGCGCAGTTGGAGAACGGTCGCATCACCGGCTACACCGTGCAGGGCGGCACTATCAACATCGAAGGCAAAGGCCTGGATGCCCGTGAGAGCGACTACACGGATCTGATCGCCCGCTCGGTGCAGGTCAACGCCGGGGTGTGGGCCAACGACTTGAAGGTCACCGCCGGACGCAATCAGGTCAATGCCGACAACACCCAGGCCACGCCGCTGCCAGCCGCCGATGGGGAAAAACCCACCGTTGCCATCGACGTTGCCAAATTGGGCGGCATGTATGCAGGCAAGATCATGCTGGTGGGCACCGAATCCGGCGTCGGTGTGCGCAACGCCGGGCAGATCGGCGCCATGGCCGGTGAGGTGGTAATCAGTGCTGACGGCAAACTGCAAAACCAGGGCGCTATCAGCAGCGCAACAGCGACCCGAATCAATGCCACCAGCGTTGACAACAGCGGCACGCTCTACGCCAAGGGCGACCTGAGGCTCGACAGCGCCGGTGACATCGACAACAGCGGCACCGTTGCCAGCCAGAACAATACGACGCTGACCGCCAAGACCATTCGCAGCACCAAGACCTCGAGCCTGGCGGCCGGCGTCGGGGTGGACGGCAAACTGGGTAGCAGCGGCAACCTTGCGCTGCGGGCCACCACGGTCAAGGCGCAAGGTCAGAATCTTGCTGGCGGCGATGTCGGTATCGGTGCCGCTGACCTGGATCTGAGCGACAGCCAGACCCAGGGCCGCAACGTCACTCTGACGGCCAGCGTCGGCGATGCCAATCTCAGTGGTAGCCAAGTCGATGCGACCCAGGTGCTGACCGCAAAAGCGGCCAAGACCCTGCGCACCGATGCAGCCAAAGTCAGCGCCGGCAACCTGCAATTGAGCGCGCGGGATGTTTCCAATACCGGTGGTGAGCTGGTGCAGACAGGCACCGCCGATACGTCGATCACAGCCGTCGCCACGCTCGACAACAGCAGTGGGCGGATTGCCTCCAACGCTGGCAACGTGAAGCTTGGCGCCAATCGTCTCGACAACAGCGAGGGTAAGGTCGAGCACGCTGGCAAAGGCACCCTGGACATCCAGGCCAACCAGTTGGCCGGCAGCAAAGGCACCTTGGCGAGCAATGGCAAGTTGAGCGTCAAGGCCGGTGAGGTGGTGGTTGATGATGGCTTGACCCAAGGTCAACAGATCACGCTCGACACCACGACCTTGTCCAACCAGCGCGGACGCATTCTCCAGACTGGCGCGCAGCCAATGCAGGTCACCGCCCGTGAACGTTTTGACAACCAAGCCGGGCAAGTCAGTAGCCCCGGGGCGGTGGTCCTGAAGGTTGGTACGTTGAATAACCAGGGCGGTAAAATCCTCGCCACCGATAACGGGGCGTTGACCGTCACTGCCGACAACGAAGTCAACAACGGCGGCGGGACGCTGGCCGCCAGCGGTACGACAAGGGTCAGCGGCGAGCTGCTGGATAACACTCAAGGCACCGTGAGTGCTGGCGGTGAGCTGCACGCAGAGTTCGACCGCTTGAACAATATCGGCGGCACGCTCGCCGCCACCCAGCGCATGGAGATCATCGCCGGCCAATTGAACAACACCAACGGTGTGCTGGGTTCGGTGAAGTCCGGGTTGCTGGTCAACGTCTCGGCCGATGCATTGAACAATAGCGGCGGGCGCCTTGAAGCGCTGGGCGATATCGATCTATCGGCCCAGGGCCTGAATAACCAGAGCGGGGTGATCAGTGGCCAGGCCCTGGACCTGGACAGCCACGGCATGCTGGTGGACAACAGCCAGGGCACGCTGAATGCCGGTGCGACCCTCGACCTGCGCAGCGGTGAATTGCGCAACGCGGCGGGCCTGATCCAGGCCAAGGGCAAGCTGTTCATCGACACTGGCAGCCAGGCGCTGAACAACCTCCAGTCGGGCACCACCCAAGGCATCAGCGGTCAGGACGCCGTCGAAATCCACAGCGCCAACTTCAACAACCGTACGGGGTTCCTCGGCGCCAAGGGTGCCCTGGTGCTCAAGACCACCGACCTTGGTAATGGCAGCGGTGGCCAGATCATTGGCGAGAAGACCGTGTGGGTCGAAGGCGCCCGAGTGGATAACCGCGGCGGTCAGTTGCAAGGCCTTGGCGATGTCCAATTGGTGCTGGGTGAGACGCTCAACAACCAGGGTGGACTGGTGCGCAGCGCGGGGACGCTGGGCGTGAATGCCGGCGTGCTCGACAACAGCGCCACCCAAGGTACCAACCAAGGCCTCGAAGGCCGCGCCATGAGCCTGGCGCTCAACACCTTCGGCAACCAGGCTGGTGCCGTGCGCGCCGACGAAGGCTTGTCCATCGGTGTCAGCCAGGTGCTGGATAACCAGGGCGGCCTGATTTCCGCAGGGAAAGGCCTGACCATCACCGACCGCGATACGACGCAACGTCGCCAGGCCGTGCACAACCTCGACGGGACCCTGCTCGCCGGCAGCCTGTTGTCCCTCAATGCCGCTTATTACGCGGGCACCGGTCGGGCCCTGAGCCTGGGCGATCTGACGTTCAGCCTGCAAAGTGGCCTGGACCTGAGTGGACAGATCCAGGCCAATAACAAGGTTGACCTGAGCACCGACGGGGCTTTCAACAACAGCGGAAAACTGCTGGCGGGCGGCCTGTTGCAAGTTCACTCGCAAACGCTGGACAACGCCGCCAACGGCGAGATCAGCGCCGGCCAGGTGCGCCTGACCGTCAACGACAGCCTGACCAACCGTGGCCTGATCGACGGCCAGCAGGTGCGCGTGCAAGCGTCGTCGCTCAACAACCTGGGCACGGGGCGTCTGTACGGTGATCGATTGGCGATCGCCACCTCGGCACTGAGCAACCGCGATGAGAACGGCATCGCCGCGACCATCGCCGCCCGCGAGACGCTGGACATTGGCACCGGCACCCTGGACAACCGCGAACAGGCACTGATCTTCAGTGCCGGCGACCTCGCCATCGGCGGTGCGCTGAGCGCCACTGACAAGGCCCAGGACCGTGCTCAACTGCTGACCAACGCCAGCGCGACCATCGAGGCCCTCGGCAACCTGTCGCTCGATGTGCAAAGCGTGCGCAACACCAACGAACACTTCAGCACCCAACAGGTGGAAGTCAGCCGCACGGCCTTGCAGGAATTCCAGCTCAGCGGTTCGCCGAACCGCTACCAGGGCGACCAGATTTCCCTGCGCCACGATGAGGTCTATTACCTCAACACTCCAGAGGGCCGGAAAGACAACTGGAATCGCTACGACTACACCCGCGTGGTGCAGGAAACCCAGATCGCCACCTCGGCACCGGCGCAGATCCTTTCTGGCGGGACCATGCAGATCAATGCAGGCGATGTGCTCAATGACAAGAGCCGCATCATTGCCGGTGGGTTGTTGCAGGCCAACATTGCCAGCCTGACCAACACTGAATTGACCGGCCAGCGCACCACCACCGACAGCGGCACCGCTACGAATTTCTATCGCATCCAGCGCAAGGGCCGGGACCGTCAGGGAACGGCCGTCACCGCCTACACGCCCGCACCCTTGATCCAGGACATTACCCTGCAACCGACCGTGTTCGCCCAGAACGCCGCCGGCAATGGGACGGGCACCCAGATCGGCGCCCGCGCCACACAGGGTGTCAGCGAGCAGATAGCCGCCACAGGCACGGTCAGCGCCCCGGTTGGCAGGACCTATGAAGTGACGCCCATCGTTCAGGTCGCGGCCCAGACTACCCTGAACAGCAAAGGTGTGGCCGAGCAGATTCGCAGCGGCGGGCCATCCCTGGCATTGCCGAACAACAGCCTGTTCACCACCAGTCCCCAGACCACCAGCCGCTACCTGATCGAAACCGACCCGCGCTTTGCCAGCTATCGCACCTGGCTGTCTTCGGACTACATGTTGCAGCGCCTGCAAGTCGATCCGGCACTGACGCAACAACGTTTGGGCGACGGCTTCTATGAACAGAAATTGATTCGCGAACAGATCGCGCAACTCACCGGCCGACGTTTTCTCGATGGCTATGCCAATGACGAAGTGCAGTACCGCGCCCTGATCGACAACGCCGTGACCGTCGCCAGCCAATGGCAACTGGTCCCCGGCGTGGCCCTGACCTCTGCGCAGATGGCCCAGTTGACCAGTGACATCGTCTGGCTGGTCCAGAAGCAGGTCACCCTGGCCAACGGTGACACCCGCAATGTACTGGTGCCGCAAGTGTACGTGCGGGTCCAGGAAGGCGACCTCAATGGCTCCGGCGCCTTGATTGCCGGGCAACAGTTGAACCTGAACATCGCCGGCGACCTGGTCAACAGTGGCAGCCTGGCCGGGCGCAGCGTCATGGCGATCACCGCGCAGAACATCGAAAACCTCGGTGGGCGCATCCAGGCCGACAAGGTATCGCTCACCGCGCGGGAAAACCTCAACAACCTCGGCGGCCTGATCGGTGCCGTGGACAGCCTGTCGGTCAAGGCCGGGCAGGACATCAACGTCATCTCCAGCAGCCGGGACAGCAGCAGCGCCCAAGGCACCCGCACCAACCTGTCGCGGGTGGCCGGGCTGTTCGTCAGCGGTGCCCAGGGCACGATGGGGGTCAGTGCCGGCAACGACCTCAACCTCACCGGTGCCCAGGTGGTCAACGCTGGCAAAGGTGGCAGCACGTTGCTGGAGGCGGGCAACAACATCAACCTGGCCACCGTCGGCGAAGCGCACCAGCAAGCGCTGACCTGGAACAGCAGCAACTGGCGCAAGGATGCCAGCCAGACCGAAGTCGGCTCCCTGATCCAAGGACAGGGCGACGTGCGCTTGAGCGCGGGCGAGGACCTCAACGCCCGCGCCGGCCGTGTCACCAGCGAGCAAGGCGCGGTGTTTGCCGAGGCCAAGCGCGACGTCAACCTGACCGCCGGCCAGAATTACCAGTTCGCCGATGAAGCGCACAAGGTCAAAGGCAGCAACGGGATGTTCTCCAGCAAGACCACCACCACCCGTGACACGATCAGCCAGACCTCGGCCGAAGGCTCCACCCTGAGCGGCGAGCAGACCTATGTGCAGGCCGGTCGTGACATCAACCTCAAGGGCAGCAACGTGGTGTCCACGACCCAGACTGTCCTGGTGGCGGACAACAACGTCAACATCGAAGCGGACACTGACAGCAGCAGCGAACGCCACGACAAGTCCGTGAAGAAAAGCGGCCTGTTCAGCGGCGGTGGCATTGCCGTCACCCTGGGCACCCAGCAACAGAGCGTCAAGGACCTCACCACCGAGCATACGGCCGTGGCCAGCACCGTCGGTTCGACCGCTGGCGATGTGCTGATCGAAGCCGGCAAGGGCTATCGCCAGGTGGGCAGCCAGGTGTCGGCGCCCCAAGGCAACATCGACGTCACGGCGCAGACCATCGACGTCGTCGAGGCGCGCAACACCCGCGAGCGCGAGCGCGAGACGCTGTTCAAGCAGACCGGGTTCACCCTCACCGTGACCAACCCGGTGATCAGCGCGATCCAGACATCCCAGCAAATGAAACGGGCGTCGGAGAAAACCGACGACGGGCGCATGAAGGCCCTGGCCGCCGCCACTGCGGTGATGGCCGCCAATAATGCCGCCACCGCCGTGGCGATGGACCCGGGCGCGGCGGGCGGGATCAACATCAGCCTGTCCCTGGGCACCAAGAAGAACGAAAGCACCACCACCTACACCAGCGACAGCGCGGCCGGCTCGACCATGACCGCCGGCAACGACGTCCGCCTGCGTGCCACGGGCGCTGGAGCCGCCAGCAACATCACCGTACAAGGCAGCGATATCAAGGCCGGACGCAACGCCAGCCTGCTGGCGGACGGTGACATCAACCTGCTCGCCGCCCGCAATATCGACAAGCAGGAGACCGACAGCAAAGGCAGCAGCGCGAGCATCGGCATCGGCTTCTCCCTCGGTGCCCGCAACGGCTTCACCCTGGACCTGGGTGCATCCGGCAGTCGTGGCCAGGCGGATGGCGATGGACTCACCCATACCAATACCCATGTCCAGGCGGGCAACCAGTTGCTGCTGTCCTCCGGCGGTGACACCAACCTCAGAGGCGCGGTGGCGAGCGGCAAGCAGGTACTGGCCGATATCGGCGGTGACCTGAACATCGAAAGCCTGCAAGACACCAACACCTACGTGGTCGATGAGAAGAACCTGGGCGTTGGCATCAGCCTGTGCATTCCGCCGTTCTGCTACGGCATGAGTTCAGTCAACGGCGTCAGCGGCAGCTTCGGCGCCACGGACATCGATTCCAACTACGCCAGCGTGATCGAGCAATCGGGCATCAAGGCCGGCGACGATGGGTTCGACATCCGCGTGGGGGGCAACACCGACCTGGTCGGCGCTGTCATCGCCAGCAGCGACAAGGCCGTGCAGGATGGCAAGAATCGTCTGGTCACCGCCAGCCTCACCAGCCGCGACATCAAGAACAAGGCCGAGTACGACGCCAGCACTGTCAGCGTCGGTGGCGGCTATCGCGAAGTCGGCAAGGACCAGCAGGGCAACGCCACCAGCGGCGGCACGCAGACCCCTGGCACCGACCTGCCGAAGAACGACAACGACCTCAGCGCCACGATGCCGATCGCCATCAGTGCCAGCGACGATGCCAGCAGCGTCACCCGCAGCGGCATCAGTGGCGGCACCATCGTCATCAGCAACGACGCCGAACAACAGAAACGCACCGGCAAGAATGGCGAGCAAACCGTCGCCAGCCTCAATCGCGATGTCTCCAGCGACCGCGACACCAGCAACACGCTCAAGCCGATCTTCGACGAAGACGAAATCCGTGCCGGTTTCGAGATCGTCGGGGCGTTCTCCAACGAAGCCAGCACCTTGCTCGCCAACAAGGCCAAGGAAGTCGACCTCAAGCGCAAACAGGCCGAGGCTGACCGTGCCAAGGCACTTGACCCGAACGCCGACCTGACCGACGTCCAGCGTCTGGCCTTGCTCAACAATTCCCAGCGGCTGAATGCAGAAGCCCGCGGCATCGCCGACAAGTGGGGCGCGGGCGGCACCTACCGGCAGATCACCACCGCCCTGGTCGGCGCGGCCAGCGGCAATATCAGTGGCGGCAACAGTGCCTTCGTCCAGGGGCTGGTGGTCAATTACGTGCAACAGCAGGGCGCCGGCTACATCGGCGACCTGGTGGCGAACGGCAAACTCACCGAAGGCTCACCGCTGCACGCCGCGCTGCACGGCATTGTCGCCTGCGCGGGCGCCGCCGCCAGCAGCCAGAGCTGTGGCAGCGGCGCGGCAGGCGCGGCGGCGTCGAGCCTGCTCACCGGCCTGTTCTCCGAAGCCAGCCCCGATGAAAGCGAATCCCAGCGCGAAGCCAAGCGTAACCTGATCGTCAGCATCGTCACCGGGCTGGCCGCCACCAGCTCCTCGCTCGACCCGGCCACTGCCAACAGCGCCGCCGGTGCAGCGGTGGACAACAACTGGCTGGCGACCCAGCAGTTGGTCCAGGCCGAGAAGGAGTACAGCGAGGCTGACGGTCTCGGGGCCAAGGCGAAAGTGATCGCCAAATGGGCGTACATCAACCAGAAACAAGATGTACTGACCCGCTTCGGCCTGGGCAAAGGCCTGGTGCAGGCGGGTTGGGGCGACGTCGAGGGCCTGGCGCAATTTCTCCTCCATCCGGTGGATGGGATCAACGGCTTGAAAGCACTGATCAACGACCCCGAGGCCCGCAAGCAATTCGGCGACGGTGTGGTCAACGAACTCAACGCCAAACTCGACCGTGTTAAAGATGCCCTGGAAAACGGCGGGGATGATCGCGCCGTGCAATTGGGCCAGGACATTGGCGAACTCGTCTGGCAGGTTGGCAGCATCGCCACCGGCGTCGGTGGGGCGGCCAAGGGTGGCGTGGCGTTGGCGAAAGCCGGGATCAAGGTGGGGACGGAAGGGCTTGAAAAGATGGCCGATGTGGCCAAAATTGCGAAAGCTGACGTGTCGGCCGGTAAGCCGCTGCAGTGGAGCAGCGTGGAGGGAGCGTATAGCGGAAAACTTGAGGGGGGGTATGGCCCTGGTACGACGACTGTTAATGGGAAGGTTGTTGAGAATCCTGGGGATTATAGTGCTGGGATAAAAAAACCTAGTAAAGTGCTTCGCGAAGTAGAAATTAACTCTGGTGGTAAGGGGGCTTGGTCCAAAGAGCTAAATAAACCTGAGCCCGATACAATTTATAAAGTGGATGGGAACAAAATTTATCAAACGGATAGTTTGGGGCGTGTTGAAAAGGTTGAATCCGATCTTTCTTTTGTGAAAAATGACAGGAATACCTATCAGCAGTGTATCGCAGGTAAGTGCGGGGTGGCGGGTGATGAAGGTGGGCATCTAATTGCAAGTATTTTTAACGGTCCTGGTGAGAAGTTGAATTTACTCCCCATGAATGGGAACTTAAACAAGGGTGTCTGGAAAACAATGGAAAATGCTTGGGCAGACGCTCTAAAGGAGGGGAAATCTGTTAGGGTAAAAATTGAGCCTGTTTACTCTGGTGGGAATGTTCGACCCGATAGTTTTAACGTCGAGTACTCGATTGGTGGTGGTCGCCCTAAAGAAATTTTGTTTAATAATTCGCCAGGAGGTATTTGATGCGTAACGATAGTGATATTTATAATGACATTGGCGCGATTTTATTAGATGTCGCCCCAAAGGGGGCGTGTAAGGTTGTGATGCGCGCCCAGTTGGCGCAGGAGCTGGATAGCTGCGAGTATGAATATGACTTCGTAGATGAGCAAGGTAAGGTGTCTTGGTTTACCGCTGGAGGGCGTGCAAATACGGATATGCTGAAGCTGTTGGTGGAGCTCCGACATTGGTATTTCCAGAATAATCTAACGGCAGGTATGTCTGTTTGGAGCGGCTGCGAAGTAACGATTGACTTGGTTAAAGGGAAAATTGGAATTGAATTTATATATTCGAAATGAATGGGGGGCGGAAAATTATGAATCCTAAGTTTTTATGGGGGCGGGGATGGGGTGTTACAACAGAAAGAAGGAAATTTAATCTTTAGGTACAGAGGGATGGGAGTGTTTATTTATTTTCTAAGTAATTTTTTTCTCTGTTTTATGAATTTTTCTGGGGCGAGGCAATGGAGAGGGAGGATGTTGTCTTAATGGGCTTGCTCTCAGAGTATTGACGAGGGGTTGACGGTTTATAGGAAACTGCCAACTGAAGCTAAAGGTGGGATGCCTATCCGACATTTGGCGGCTCTAGCAATAGCAGGGGATGCTGGGCGTTTAGACGAATATAAAAGGAGTTTTGAGAAAGGCGACAGGCTCGAATTTGTGCCTTACCTTTAGGGTTCGCAGGTCTTGAGCTTCCGGCCGCCCCTAGTTGCGGCGACGGGTTGATTGCTACCTATACTGTTAAGCTTCCCATCAGAGGGAAAGAGGGAACGGATTTATTTGTTAAAAGGGGCGGATTTATTTAATTGTTAGGCTCCTAGGTTTACAAAAAAATCTGTCTCCTTTTCTTGGTAGTCAGTATTTTAGTCCTGTTGCTATCTTCGAGAAAATTTTTCAGGTGAGGTTGTTGTACCTCGGAATGCTTTGTAATGAAGTTGAAAATTGAATTTCCCAAGAATTTGGTTGCTGATGAGCTGCTACGGCAGGAACGGATCCCCTGTGTATGCAAAATAGCCAGGGAATTTGAGATTTTTTTTGCGGAAACTATTCCTGAGTCGTCTGGAGTGGTGGTGGAGTGGGATCGGAAAGAACTGGAGTTAAGAGCTGTTGCAGGGGCGGGTGGTCAGTACACGCATCATGCTTCTGGTTTGATTACCCTGAAGGAGGTTGGGGATGGGGTGTATGAAATAATTGATCTTGAGATGTTTTATAGGAGTTTTGGTTGGTGCGCTATCTTGAAGAATGGTGAATATGCACCACCAGGGGACTTCTGGGACGAAGAGTGAAGGTTGCGGGGATTTATTGCTGCCTTCACCAGAAAATGGTGGAAATTAGACATGAAGTCTTTGTTGTCCGACTGGTGCGCCTTCTGTGAGGGAAAGGCAGTCTTCGATAAATCTCATTTTTTGGGATTGTTGAAAGCGCATAGTGGTTCTGAGGAAGTTCGACGTATATTCAGCTATTTTCCGTTTTCGGAAAAGTTGGTTGATAGAGCTGAGCGCGTTCTTGCTTCTGGAAATTTGGAGAAGTCCCTGTATCTCCTGCCAAAATTTAAAGTTGGAGAGGTCGAATTGATTCGGCTAGGCCGGGAGTGGCTCAAGGAGCAAGAAAGAGTATGTGGGGTACTCGGCGATTCCGAAGTTCTAAAAATTTGTGAAGATGCCCGAGTGGTTTTTGTTGATGGTCACGATATGGACCACTGGCTTCAACGAGATATTCCTCATTATTGGTTGTTTGATGAGGTTGGGGATGTAGTCAGGGGAAGCAGGGTTTCTGATACTGACCAAACTTACGCGCTGTTCGAGGCGCTTTATGGATTGGCTGCGGATTATTATCTTGCTTGGTACATTGGGCGGCCATTATTTAAGTTTGATATTGATTTGGAACCCTATTTTAGATTCTGGCGGGCTGGAGGAAGGTGTGCTCTCACCGAGAGTGGGTTCTTTGTAACCAACTAGAAGTAGCATGGTAAACGGAAGGGCGTCCGTACTGGCGTCAAAGGAGCGCACCTGAATGGATGAAATCAACGTCCGGCTTCATCAGCACCGGTGCTGGCTGTCACAGGCGGACGGCCTGACGGCGCAAGAGCTTGACTATATCGATGAGGATCTTGCCAGCGACTCATTAAACGGATTGGACAATGTGGCTGACTCGCTGGGGATGCTGGCGACTTATTACGGTATTCGGGGTGAAGTCGCCATCAGTGACGGAGAGGCTTCTGGCTGGGAGCAGGTTTCGCGCTCGATGATGTACCGTTATTGGGCGCTGATGCTCAAGGCAAAGGCTTTCACCAAAACGAGTTTTCTTCAAGGCATCCAAACTGTCCCCAATCTGACTAACCAGTTGAGCATTGCTGGGTGCTTGCTGGCCGGGTTGATAGTGGCTGATCGTCGTGATCTGGCTGCGTCCGTGGCCGATGTGCTCGCGGGAATGTTGACCGTCAAAGGCGCCGTCGATTCTGGCTATCTTGAGCAGCGTCGATTCGAACCTTTCATGCTCTGGCTTTATTCAGTCTATTCGCAAGGTCCTGCGCTTCCAGAGATCAAGTCGACGGATCTGGGAATTTATCAAAGCGTGATAGACGAGTGGACAAATGGAAAAGGGCTTGCTCATGCACTGGAAGGGCTATGTCACTATCACTTATCCAAAGCTGAAGACAACGGTGGGCCCTGGGACCCTGAGTTCAAATATGCGCCTTTCGATTTGTTGCCCTTGGAGGTCCACGCCATTTTCCGGGTTCGGCAGCAACTAGGTTTGACTGTTCCAGCTATTTCGAGCCCTTTGTTGTCCGCAAAGACAGCTGCGCTAGAAAACCTGGTCATCATTTCTGATCAGCTTGCTGTCCGGGTGGAGGCTGCCTACGAGCGTTTCTTCGGGCTTTCGACGTAGGCGCGACCTTAAGCAATGACATGCGGCGAGCTGAAATGAAATATTACTTGTTGCGAGAAGATGTGCAGTTTCCTGAGCGCTGGTATTTGGGCGATATAAAGCACTGTAATAACTGGCTCTTTATCGATCCCCCTTCTGAGTACATGGAGCCATGTACCTACGCCCTTGAGGTTCTTGAGGAAGGTGTGAGTCTAGATTTTTCCTTGGCTGGATATGCCTCTGTGCCGATCTTGAGCGAGAAAGCCAGGGACGCATTGGTGGGGATTCCCGACGTTGATGAGCCGTATATGAATGTCGTGCTTGAGCCTGTGACGGTGGCGGGTGAGCGAGCTCACGATCGTCACTATGTAATGATTGTCGAGACCCAATTGGATTGTGTAGACGAATCACGGTCCGCTTTCAAAAAATATGAGGTCAATGATCCCGTACGATCTGATCGAGCTGGCGAATACAGCGTCTTTCTGAATCTCGTCATTGATCCTGCCAAGGTTCAGGGGAAACATATTTTTCGTGTCAGGAAACACTTGGGGGCATTGATCGTTAGCGAAGATGTGAAGCTTCGGCTGGAGCGAGCGGGGCTCACAGGGATGCTATTCGAGGGTGTGAATGGCGAGAGCGAAGTTATTTGCTGATTAGCGGAAACCAGTACATGCCTGGCGAGGCAAGAGGCTGAATCGCCTGCTACGGTGGTGAAGAATAAGGTGATTTTCTGTTGAGGTGTTGGCGCGTCGTGAGTGAACCCAGTTTCGCGTTGATGGGTTGAGGGATGAAGCCTGACACCACCCGTGGCGAGGGAGCTTGCTCCCGCTCGGTTGCGCAGCAGCCGCCAAAAACAGGTCCGCTGCGCGGCCCAGCGGGAGCAAGCTCCTCGCCACGGGGGTTCAGCCAACCCCCTGCGCTCGGTTTCTCCCACTCGTTCCTCTTAACGGAATGCCATCGCCTGCCGATAACCCGATGAGCCCGGTTTTCTCCAGCGTTTCGGCTCGCAATGTGCGTCACGACACAGCCAGGCCAAGCGGTTGCTGAAACCCCTTGAACGTTGCCGGCTGGTGGCTATCATCTGCGCGCCTCGGGGCTGTGACACGGCGTTTCGTTGTTATGCCATTGGGTTATTTTCTTACTTGCCTGGACATCCTCGATGCTGGCGTACCACCAAAAAAGTTTTCTGATCGTCGATGATTTCTCGGATTTCCGCAGTTCGATCCGGTCCATGCTGCGTGAGCTGGGCGTCAAGGACGTGGACACCGCCGACACCGGTGAAGTGGCGCTGCGCATGTGCTCGCAGAAGCGTTATGACTTCATCCTGCAGGACTATCACCTGGGCGACGGGCGCAAGAATGGCCAGCAGGTGCTCGAAGACCTGATGGTCGAGAAGTTGATCAGCCATGAAAGTGTGTTCCTCATGGTGACCGCCGAGACCAGCCAGGCGATGGTGCTCAGTGCCCTGGAGCATGAGCCCGATGCGTACCTGACCAAACCGTTCAACCGCTCCGGCCTGGCCCAGCGGCTGGAACGGCTCGAGCAGCGCAAGACCTTGCTCAAGCCGATCCTGCAGGCCCTGGATCGTGGCAAGCCAATGGAAGTGCTCAATGCCTGCATCGCCCTGTGCAAGCAGGATCCGCGCTACGGGCCGTTGTGCCTGCGTTATCGCGCCGATGCGTTGCGCGACCTGAATCAGAACGAAGCCCTGGAGCGACTGTACAACTCCATCCTCGCGGATCGCCCGTTGCCGTGGGCCTACGCAGGGCTGGGCAAGTTGATGTTCAAGCGCGGCCAGGTGGGGCAGGCCAAGGCCGTTTATGAAAAGGCCCTGAAAGTCTTCCCGATGATGCCGGCGTTGTACGACGGCATGGCTGAGGTGTTGGTGGCCGAAGGTGACACCAAACAGGCGCAGCAGGTGCTGGAAGAGGCGGTGCGCCTGTCGCCGCTGGCGGTGCGTCGTCAATCGTTGCTGGGCAAGCTGGCGATGACCAACGAAGACTACGACACGGCGTCCAAGGCCTATCGCCAGGCGGTCGGGCAGGGCGCGCAGTCGCGCTTCAAGGACCCGGAAAGCAACCTCGGCCTGGCCCATGCGCTGATCAGCAAGGGCAGCGAAAAAGGTCTCGACACCCGGACGCGGCTGGAGATCAACACCACCCTCAGCGCCGTGGCGAAGGAGAACCTCAACGACCCGGGTCTGCAGGTGCGGGCGCGGTTGATGAAAGCCACTAGCCTGTTGCTCAACGATGCCGAGACCGCCGAGAAACTCACCGAACAGGCTTTGCAGCGTCTCGATGGCATGGAGCAGTTCATGAGTGCCGAGGCCGCGTTGCTGGTGGCCAAGCAGTTGCAAATGCTCGGACAGACCAGCGCCGGCGAATCGATGCTCAAGAACTGCGCGGAAATCTACGGTGATGACCCGACGGTAATGCAAGGCATCGCCAAGCTGACCGACGACCCGAACATCCTCAACCAGGGCAATGCCGCCGCCGAGCTCAACCGCGAAGGCGTGCGGGTCTACAAGACCGGCGCGTTGCCGGAGGCACGGGAGCTGTTCCGCCGGGCCCTGAAGATGCAACCGAAGAACATCAGTATTGCCCTGAACATGGCGCAATCGCTGCTGCATGGCACCGACACCAATGTGGAGTCGGAGCTGCTGCTGGAGTGCCGCGCCTGCCTGAAACTGGTGGGCATGATGCCCGACACCGATGCGCGTTTTGCGCGTTATCAAAAACTGCGAAGCAAGGCATTTGGCGATGAATGACAGCGAACAGGCACTCGATTTTTCCACGGTGATCGCGTCTACCGTGCACGACATGAAAAACTCCCTGACCTTGCTCATGCAGGCGCATACGCAATGGCTCGAGCGCTTGCCCGATGTCGAGCGACAGACCTCGGAGCAGGGCGTCATCGAGTTCGAGTTCGCCCATCTCAATGGCCTTATGGTGCAGTTGCTGGGGCTGTACAAGCTCGGCGTCAACCAGTTGCCGCTACACCCGGCCTATCATGAGCTGGACGATTTCATCGAGGCGCAACTGGCCGGCCATCAGGATGTATTCCGCAGCCGGGGGATCATGGTCACCTACGAGGTCGACCCGCTCAGCCCCCTGGGCTTTTTCGACCGCGAGCTGGTGGCTTCGGTGCTCGACAACTGCATCAACAACGCCATTCGCCATGCGCGCCAGACGCTGCTGATCAGCGTGAGTGATGAGGCCGGGCAACTGGTGCTGACCATCAATGACGACGGCGAAGGTTACCCACCAGAGATGATCGAGCGTCAGGCCGAGTATGTGCAGGGCATCAACCACAGCAGCGGCAGCACCGGGTTGGGCTTGTACTTTGCTGCGCGGATTGCCGGGCTGCACCAGCGTGGCGGCGTGAGCGGGCGCACCGAGATTGCCAATGGCGGGGTGTTGGGCGGTGGGGTGTTCCGGCTTTACTTGCCCTGAGCGTGCGCCCCATAAATCCCCCCTACCAGCCAAATCTCCTGTGGGTGGGAGCGAGCCTGCTCGCGATGGCGGTGCACCAGTCAACTCAATATTGGCTGAACCGACACCATCGCGAGCAGGCTCGCTCCCACAATGTATTCCAAGGCTTGTTGTTTATTTTTTCAGGTGCTTGATATTCCGAACAGCCGAAGCCTATTTTGTACGGGTTGCCGTTCGCGGCTCGCACATAACAAGGATTGCGTCATGACGACCGATGGCCAGCGTTCATTCGCGCAGCGACTGACGGGCATTGATGAGATTGAATGCGTTACGCCGGATTTGAATGGCGTGCCGCGGGGCAAGGTGATGACCGCCGAAGGTTTCCTCGAAGGCCGACGGTTGCAACTGGCGCGGGGGGTATTGCTGCAATGCATCATGGGCGGTTACCCACCGTCGCGTTTCTACGGCAGCGATGACGGTGACCTGGCGCTGGTGGCGGACCCGAAACAGATCCACCGCCTGCCTTGGAGCCAGCAGCCTCGTGCGCTGGCGATTTGCGATGCCGACGAACTGACCGGTGAAAGCTCCCGACTCTCCACGCGCGGCCAGCTCAAGGCCGTTGTCGCTCGTTATGCAGCCCTGGGCCTGGCACCGGTGGTGGCGACCGAGCTGGAGTTCTTCGTGTTCGCCCCCAATCCTGACCCGACCCAGCCGTTCCAGCCGCCGCTGGGCCTGGATGGGCGTCGCGAGGACGGCCAGTCGGCGTTCAGCATCAGCTCTAACAATGGCCTGCGCCCGTTCTTCAGTGAAGTCTATGAATGCATGGCGGCGCTGGGCTTGCCTCGCGACACCTTCATGCATGAAATGGGCGTGAGCCAGTTCGAGATCAATCTGCTGCACGGCGACCCTTTGTTGCTGGCCGACCAGACGTTCCTGTTCAAGCACCTGCTCAAGGAAGTGGCCCTCAAGCACGGCCTGACCGTGGTTTGCATGGCCAAGCCGCTGGCTCACACGCCGGGCAGTTCGATGCATATCCACCAAAGCGTTGTCGAGGCAGGCAGCGGCTGTAACGTCTTCAGCGACGGGGCGGGCGAACCGACGGCCACTTTCCGGCATTTCATTGGTGGGCAACAGGCGTGCCTGGCGGATTTCACCGCCTTGTTCGCGCCGAACGTGAATTCCTATCAGCGCCTGTGCCACCCGTTCGCGTCACCGAACAATGCCTGTTGGTCCCATGACAATCGTTCGGCCGGCTTGCGGATTCCGGCCAGTTCGCCGGTGGCCCGGCGGGTCGAGAACCGCTTGCCGGGGGCCGATGCCAACCCCTACCTGGCGATTGCCGCCAGCCTGGCTGCCGGGTTATACGGGATTGAACATCGCCTGGAGCCGAGCGCGGCGATCCAGGGTGAATTCGAAGTGCCGGATAATCTGTCGCTGCCATGTACCTTGCATGCTGCCTTGGAGCGTCTGAAGCGTAGTCATCTGGCGAAGGAACTGTTCGGCACGGAGTTCATCGAAGGCTACATCGCTTCCAAGACCCTGGAGCTGACCAGCTTCTTCGATGAAATCACGCCCTGGGAGCGACGTGTCCTAGCGGCCCAGGCATAAAGAACCGCCGCATTCGGGCTATCTTCAATAGATAGCCCTTACTCACCTCAAGGAGCCGCTCGGAACGCCGATGCGCCAAATCTGGAAACCTTTTCGAGCGCTTTATTTCGCCTCGCTGATGATGTTGATCGGCTCGGGCCTCTTGAGTACTTACCTGGCCTTGCGCCTGGCCGCCGACCATGTGGACAGCCTCTGGGTCGGTGCGCTGATGGCCGCCAACTATTTCGGCCTGGTGCTGGGTGGCAAGATCGGCCATCGGCTGATCGCCCGCGTCGGGCACATTCGCGCTTATTCGGCCTGCGCCGGGATCGTCGGCGCGGCAGTGCTGGGCCATGGCCTGGTGAACTGGCTGCCGGCCTGGATCGTGCTGCGGATGATCGTCGGCCTCGGGATGATGTGCCAATACATGGTCATCGAGAGCTGGCTCAACGAACAGGCCGATGCCAAGCAACGGGGAGTGGTGTTCAGCGGCTACATGATCGCCTCGTACCTGGGCTTGGTGCTGGGTCAGTTGATCCTGGTCATGCACCCGGCCCTGGGCCTGGAGCTGCTGATGCTGGTGGCGCTGTGTTTCGCCCTGTGCCTGGTGCCGGTGGCGCTGACCCGGCGGATTCACCCGGCCCCGCTGCGTCCGGCGCCGATGGAGCCGCGTTTCTTCATCAAGCGTGTCCCCCAGTCGTTGAGCACGGTACTGGGGTCGGGGCTGATCGTTGGCTCGTTCTATGGCCTGGCGCCGCTGTACGCGTCCCAGCAGGGCCTGTCCACCGAGCAGGTCGGCCTGTTCATGGGTAGCTGCATCTTCGCCGGGCTGCTGGTGCAGTGGCCGCTGGGGTGGCTGTCCGACCGTTATGACCGGGCGATGCTGATTCGCTGTTTTGCGCTGTTCCTGGCGATCTGCGCACTGCCGCTGGCGATCCTGCCGAAGGTGCCGCTGGAAGTGTTGTTTGTGGCGGGCTTCTGCTGTTCGCTGGTTCAGTTTTGCCTGTACCCGTTGGCAGTGGCCTTTTCCAACGACCACGTCGAAGGGGATCGCCGGGTGTCGCTGACGGCCATGTTGCTGGTGACCTATGGCATTGGTGCCAGCATCGGGCCGCTGGTGGCCGGCGTGCTGATGAAGATGTTCGGCAGCCAGATGCTGTACGGTTTTTTCGCTTTCTTCGCCTTGGTACTGGTATGGCGGATCCGGCCGAAAGCGGTGACCAACCTGCATCAGGTCGATGACGCGCCGCTGCATCACGTGGCGATGCCGGACAGTATGTCGAGTTCGCCTTTGGTGGCGTGCCTCGATCCCCGGGTGGATGAGCAGGTGGTGCAGGAGCAGATGCAGACGCCGGCCAATCCGGACGTGGAGCCTGAGCCGGTCGCAGAGCCGGCTACTGAAGCCGAAGCGGCGTCTGACGAACCGGAGACACCCAGCTTTACCCAGGCCAGGCCTTGAAGCAGGCATAAAAAAAACGGGCAGTCACCGCAAGGGACTGCCCGTTTTTTATGGCTCGACGATCAGAGGTCGTCTTTATCGAAGCGCCGCGCTTCACGCTGGAGCTGGTAGACGAACCGCTCGACCTGCCGTTGCACCAGGCCACTGATGTTGTGGAAGCGTACGCCGGCGAACGTGGTGTTGATCCTTTCTTCGAAATGCAGGTAACGCAGCTCGACTGGCGCGGTCATGTTGCCAAACGGCAGGGCTGCGATGAAGCGCTCATACACCTGGCCCAATTGCAGCCGTTCGGTGATGTCGCCGTCGAAACGCAATTTGCAACCGGTGGCGGAGATGTCCAGCAGCTTGCCGTCCACGGGTGACTTGAGCTTGTCGCCGCCCAGTTCAACGTTCACCAGTTGCGCCAGTTTCAGGGCGGCGCGGAAGGCGTTGCGGCGTTGGTGATAGACCACTTCGTCGGGCAGGGCACCGCGATAGCAGCGACCGTCGCTGGATTCGTCAATGGTCAGTGGACCCTTGCCATCCCATGCGATGCGCACGCCATCATGAAAACCCTCGACACGAAACGGCTCGCCGGCCAGCAGGAAACGCTCGCCATCCCGGGGGATCATTTCATCCAGGGCGATGGAGTTGGTCTCGCGATCGACGTTGACCAGATAGCTCTGGAAGCGCTGGGTGCGTTCATGGAACGTAATGATCAGCGGGTCGTGGCTATCTTGCAGCATCCGCAGGTTGCCGGAGATTTCCAGGGGCGTGGTGAGGACCTTGGGTGGCTGCGGAGCATCATCCGCGTTTGAGGCATTGAACACGGTGGGTCAATCTCCAGGCAAAATACGACTACGAATAGCCAGCATTTTGCCAGCATGTATCGCGCGTTGATAGAGCGAAGGCATTGTTCGTTTCATGCCTGGCTGAGCGGGCGGTGCTTGACCATTCTGGCCGTCGAGCCGCTAGCGTCATACAGCGTCGGGATCTCACCACCGTTCAGGATGCGCAATTGGTTGGCGGTGGCGGCCTGCTGCATCTGGATCGACTGGCCGTTGCGGGCGTTGGTCGCCTGGCATTGGGCGAGCAGGTCGTTGAGCACTTTACTCTGGGACAGCAACTGGTCGCCGATCGTCGACTGGCTGGCCAATTGCTCAAGGCCGTCATGACTGGCGGGCAAGTTGAGGCTGGCGAGGATCTCGCTGCGTTTGCGGCCATGCTGGTCAAGCAAGATGATCAATGCCTGTTTCTGCGCCAGGATGTTCTCCAGCAGAGGCATGTCGCGACCGTGCAGTGCCACGGATTCGGCCTGCAACAATTCCAGCAATTGTTGCGCTGGAACAAAGTCGTCGATGATCAGTTGCAATAAATTAGTATCGTGCATGGCTGGCCTTGGGTCTTAAGCGTCCAAAAGCCTGGCGCAGGCGGGGCGGCCTAGCGCTGGGCTTCGAAGTTGAGCAGTTTGCTGGCTACGCGGTTGCTGTCGACTTTGTAGCTGCCATCAGCGATGGCTGCTTTCAACTCGGCCACGCGGGCCTTGTCGACGACAGGTTGATCGCGCAGCTTGTCAGTGACCTTCTGCAACTGCTGAGCCTCATTGCTGAGGTGTACCGACTCCCCGTTGCTGACCTGTTCGGCTGCTGTAGGCAGCGGCGCGGATTTACCGGCTTCGGCGGTTTCCTTGGTCGCGCTGGTACGCGTAGTGCCTGTCAACGGTGAAGAGCTGTTTAAACGATTGAAATCGATGACCATGGTAAAAAACCTCTGGGTATTTGGACGCTTGCCATGTTTTCGGCCATCCCCAAAAAAACTTTAGGCTCATTTATTCAATGAGCATGCGCACGTCTGCGCTTGCCTTTGCGTAAGGCACAGTCTAGGGAACACCGGGATCAAGCGCCAGCTTTCTACCTCCTTTACCGGATCACTACATCGCCACTTCCACTTGGCCTGGGGCCATCACTTGCGCCTTGATCACGCGTTGGGAGTTGAGGTTTTTTACCCGTATCTGTTCACGCATGCCGCCGTTGGACAGGGCCTCGCCGGGCATCCGCACGGCCAGGGAGCCACTGCGGGCGGTGATGACCACCTGGTCGCCCTTGCGGACCACTTCGGCCTGCTCCAGGTGCACCAGCGTCACGACCTGATCGGCGACCATTGGTCGGACAAGTTTCTGCCCGATGGCCTGGTCAACGGAGGTCAGGAAACCTTGGGTGATCTGGCTGATGTCCCGTTCGCGCAACATCACGTCCTGGGGCTCGACAATCCCGGCCCGCTTGAGCGGACGAGTGGTCGTGACAATTTCTCGAAACAGGCGCACTTGAGCCGGCACGAACACCGTCCAGGGCGCGGCGCTGTCGCAACGAACCTTCACCGTGACGCGGCCCAGGGGCCTGGCCGGACTCTCCAGCGAAGCAGTCAATTCCTTGTCGCACATCGGCATGCGCAGGCGCGGGTCGAGCTGGTTGACTTCGATTTCGTAGCGCCCTTCGGTTTGACTGGTAGCCAGATAGTCTTCTACGGTGAATTCAAGAAAGCCCTGAGTGACGCCGATAAGGAGATCAGGCAAGGTAACCGGAACAGCAGCAAGGGCAGGACCGCCCGAAGTGAACAGGCAGACAGCCAGCAGTGCACCGAGCCAATGGCGGCAGTGAGTGGTCAGGCGTCGAGAAAATGTCGTTTGTGCGTTCATGCCGGTTCAATAGCAAGCCCCGTGCCGTTTAGTGATGAATGCGCGTCGGACACATTAGCGTTATGTAGGAGTCAGGGCATGGCGGGAGTAATGGATTCGGTAAACCAGCGCACTCAGCTGGTCGGTCAAAATCGCCTGGAGCTGTTGTTGTTCCGTCTCGACGGCCAACAAATGTATGGGATCAACGTCTTCAAGGTCCGCGAGGTGCTGCAATGCCCCAAGCTGACGTTGATGCCCAAGTCCAGTCCCGTTGTGTGCGGGGTGGCCAATATCCGGGGAGCGACCATCCCGATCCTCGACCTGGCGATGGCGACCGGTTCCGGTCGGTTGCTGGACCAGAGCAATCCGTTTGTGATTATCACCGAGTACAACACCAAGACCCAGGGTTTCCTGGTGCGCTCGGTGGAACGCATCGTTAACATGAACTGGGAGGAGATCCATCCACCGCCCAAGGGTACTGGTCGCGATCACTACCTGACGGCAGTGACCCGGGTCGATAACCAGTTGGTGGAAATCATCGACGTGGAGAAGATCCTCGCTGAAGTGGCTCCCACTCCGGAGGCTATTTCCGCGGGTGTGGTGGACGCCGAGACCCAGCACAAGGCGATTTCGCTGCGGGTATTGACCGTCGATGATTCTTCGGTGGCACGTAAGCAGGTGACCCGCTGTCTACAAACGGTCGGTGTCGAGGTAGTGGCGTTGAACGATGGGCGTCAGGCGCTGGATTATCTGCGCGCGCTGGTCGACGAGGGCAAGAAGCCCGAGGAAGAATTCCTGATGATGATCTCCGACATCGAGATGCCGGAGATGGACGGGTATACCCTGACGTCGGAAATCCGCAGCGACCCACGTATGCAAAAGCTGCATATCATCTTGCATACTTCGTTGTCCGGTGTTTTCAACCAGGCGATGGTCAAGAAGGTCGGTGCCGACGATTTCCTGGCGAAATTCCGGCCCGATGACCTGGCTTCCCGGGTAGTCGATCGGATCAAGGCAGCAGAGTAAGCAAAGGTCGGGCGCGTTGTGCGCCCGGCAAGTCAACGCGATGAAAGAGGCGGTATCTTGTCTACGGGTAATTTGGATTTCGAACAGTTCCGGGTCTTCCTGGAAAAAGCCTGTGGCATCTTGCTTGGTGAAAACAAGCAATACCTGGTGTCGAGCCGTCTCAATAAATTGATGGAACAACAGGGCCTCAAGTCATTGGGCGAACTGGTGCAGCGTATCCAGAGCCAGCCGCGCAGTGGCTTGCGCGAGATGGTGGTGGACGCGATGACCACCAACGAAACCTTGTGGTTTCGTGACACCTATCCGTTCGAGGTGTTGAAGAATAAGGTGCTGCCGGCGGCCATCAAGGCCAGCCCGGGCCAACGCCTGCGAATCTGGTCGGCGGCCTGCTCGTCGGGACAGGAACCCTATTCGTTGTCGATGACCATCGATGAGTTCGAACGGTCCAACCTCGGCCAGTTGAAAGGCGGCGTGCAGATCGTCGCCACTGACCTGTCCGGGACCATGCTCAATAACTGCAAGACCGGCGAGTACGACAGCCTGGCCATCGGCCGGGGCCTGTCGCCGGATCGCCTGCAACGCTACTTCGACCCGAAAGGGCCGGGCAAATGGGTGGTCAAGGCGCCGATCAAGAGCCGGGTGGAATTCCGCTCGTTCAACCTGCTGGACAGCTACGCCAGCCTGGGCAAGTTCGACATCGTGTTCTGCCGCAACGTGTTGATCTATTTCTCCGCCGAAGTGAAGAAGGACATCCTGCTGCGCATCCACGGCACGCTCAAGCCGGGCGGCTACCTGTTCCTTGGCGCCTCCGAAGCGTTGAACGGTTTGCCGGATCATTACCAGATGGTCCAGTGCAGCCCGGGGATCATCTACCAGGCGAAGTGATTCGTTCAGGTTGTCAAAAAAAAACGGGAGTCCCTTGGGGCTCCCGTTTTTTTTGTGCCAGTTTTTTCCAATTCACTACAGCTTCCTGTGGGAGCGAGCCTGCTCGCGATGCGGTATTCCAGGCGACATTGATGTGGACTGACACACCGCTATCGCGAGCAGGCTCGCTCCCACAACGGAACGCATCCATCCTGCAGAAGCGGCAGAAAAGCGGCAGCCAGCGGAAACCAGTTGCCGCTTTTCTGGCATTGCCGCCTTGCCGGTGTCCGCAAAGCCCCGGTTTATGGGGTTTTTTGGAAATGGCACGACGCTTGCTTTAGCCGTCGTACGTACATTCTGGTCACCCAAAGGTTTCCGACATGAGCATCAGCTTCGATAAAGCGCTCGGTATCCACGAACAGGCCCTGAGCTTCCGCGCCCAGCGTGCCGAAGTCCTGGCCAATAACATCGCCAACGCCGATACCCCGAACTACAAGGCTCGGGACCTGGACTTCTCCAAAGTGCTCGCCGAGCAGAACGAGAAGACCAAGAACGGCCATTTCGCCCTGAACATGACCAACAGCCGTCATATCGAGGCAGAAGGCCTGGGCAATGGCGACGAATCGCTGATGTATCGCACGCCGATGCAGCCTTCGATCGACCAGAACACCGTGGACGCTCAACTGGAACAGTCCAACTACGCGGAAAACTCCGTGAACTTCCAGGCCAGCTTCACCCTGCTCAACAGCAAGTTCAAAGGGCTGGTATCGGCCCTGCGCGGAGAGTAAGCCATGTCGATTGCTAGCGTATTCAACATTGCCGGCAGTGCCATGAGTGCCCAGACCACTCGCCTGAACACCGTCGCCAGTAACATTGCCAACGCCGAAACCGTTTCGTCGAGCATCGACCAGACCTACCGCGCCCGCCACCCGGTATTCGCCACCATGTTCCAGGGCGGCCAGTCCGGCGGCAGCGACTCGCTGTTCCAGGAACAGGACGCGGCCGGTCAGGGCGTACAGGTGCTTGGCGTGGTCGAAGACCAGAGCAACCTCGAAGCCCGTTATGAGCCCAACCATCCGGCTGCGGACGCCAAGGGTTACGTCTACTACCCGAACGTCAACGTCGTCGAAGAAATGGCCGACATGATTTCCGCCAGTCGTTCGTTCCAGACCAACGCCGAAATGATGAACACCGCCAAAACCATGATGCAGAAGGTCCTGACCCTCGGTCAGTGATAAGGGGCGAGTCACATGAGCGTTACCAGTACAACAAGTGGTTTGAGCCTCAACGAGATTCTGGCCAACTCCTCGGTCAAGACCAACACCACCACCGATGGCCTGGGGAGTGCGACAAAGGCTGCGAGCGGCAACCAGGAGCTGGGCAAGGATGCGTTCTTGCAGTTGCTGGTTACCCAGCTGAAAAACCAGAACCCGTTGGAGCCACAGGATAACGGCGAGTTCGTTGCCCAACTGGCACAGTTCAGCAGCCTGGAGGGCATCACCACCCTCAACGAGACCGTGAGCGGCATCGCCGGCAACTACAACTCGTCCCAGGCCTTGCAGGCTTCGTCCCTGGTCGGGCGCTCGGTCATTGCCCCGGGCGACAAGGCCGTGGTCGATACCTCCAAGAGCCTCAACGGCACCGTGGTGGTACCGACATCGGTGTCCTCCGTTGCCGTCAAGATCGTGGACAAGGACGGCAAGACCGTTCGCACCATTGACCTGGGTAGCCAGAAGGCCGGCAACTCCGCCTTCATCTGGGATGGCAAGAACGACGCGGGCACGACGGTCGAATCGGGCACCTACACCTTCGCGGCCTCGACCACCATCGACGGCAAGGCCACGTCGCTGATCACCAACCTGCCGGCCACGGTCAGCAGCGTGACGATCAGCCAGACGGGCGGTGAGCTGATGCTCAACCTGGCCGGGCTGGGCAGCATCGCCCTGTCCAAAGTACAAACTATTGGTATGTAGAGCCGACTAACCGGCAAAAGGAGTCAACATGTCTTTTAACATCGGCCTTAGCGGTCTCTATGCAGCCAACAAACAGCTGGACGTGACCGGCAACAACATCGCCAACGTGGCGACCACCGGTTTCAAATCGTCCCGCGCGGAATTCGAAGACGTCTACTCGGCCACCAGGCTGGGCTCGGGCAGCAAGACCGTCGGCAACGGCGTGCGCCTGGCCAACGTTTCCCAGCAGTTCGGCCAGGGTGACGTGAACAACACCGGCAACGTGCTGGACATGGGTATCCAGGGCCAGGGCTTCTTTGTCCTGAGCAACGACGGCTCCCTGAGCTACACCCGTGCCGGTACCTTCAAGACCGACAAGGAAGGCTACATCACCAACAGTGACGGCACTGCGCGCCTGCAGGGCTATGGCGTGGATGCCAACGGCAAGATCCAGAACGGCATCCTGACCGACCTGCGCATCGACACCTCCAACCTGCCGCCGACGGCCACCAGCCTGGTGTCCTCGACGATCAACCTGAACTCGACGGCGACGGCGATCACCGCGGCGTTCAATCCGGCCGACACGGCCACGTTCACCAAGCAGTTCACCACCCCGGTCTATGACACCCAGGGCAACCAGCACTCCATGGACCAGTACATGGTCAAGACTGCCGGCAACACCTGGAACGTCTATACCTTGATCGATGGTCGTAACCTGAACGGCACCGCGCCGACCACGACCGGTGCGAACGCTCCCATTCCTTCGACCATGAGCTTTGATTCGAGCGGCAAGCTGACTCAGGTCAGCACGCCGCCAGTGCCGCCTGCCACTACGCCGACCATCAACAGCGACCTGGTGTTGACTGGCTGGGTACCTGGCACCGTGACCAACGGCGTATGGGCCGCCAACGGCGCCGCGAGTGCACCCACTATCACGATTTCCATGGGCAACACCAGCCAGTACAACGCCGATACCGCGCGCTCGATTCCGACCCAGAACGGCTACGCCACCGGCCAGATCACCAACCTGACCATCGACGGCAGCGGAGTATTGCTGGCCAACTTCAGCAACAACCAGACCAAGCCGATCGGTCAGCTCGCGCTCGCCAGCTTCACCAACGAGCAAGGTCTGCAGCCGGTAGGTGGTACCAGCTGGAAGGAAACCTTCGCCTCGGGTATCCCAGGCTACGATGCTCCGCAAACCGGCACCTTGGGTTCGATCGTCTCCAACGCCCTGGAAGAGTCCAACGTCAACCTGACCAACGAACTGGTCGAGTTGATCAAGGCCCAGAGCAACTACCAGGCGAACGCCAAGACCATCTCCACCCAGAGCACCATCATGCAGACCATCATTCAGATGGCTTGATGTCAACGGTTGCTTGAAGCTGCACAAAGAGCCCCTCGCAAGAGGGGCTTTTTTTGTGTGCGGCGATTTTTTTGGCGCCTGTCCCGGCCTCATCGCGAGCAGGCTCACAACAGGTGGGCGCATTCCAATGTGGGAGCGGGCTTGCTCGCGAAAGCGGTGGGTCTGCTTGCGGCGATGATGAATGTGCCAACGCCTTCGCGAGCAAGCCCGCTCCCACAGTAGTGATGTGTACCGCCTGACCTTTGTGGGAACGAGCCTGCTCGCGATGAGCGCCGGGTCAGGCGCTGATTTCCTCCAGGCAAAAGAAAACCCCCGATAAACCAGCGGTCTATCGGGGGCTTCTTCAGCGGGCGCTTTTTACACGCCCGCTCGCTCAGCTTATTGGCAAGCTTCGCAATCCGGCTCGTCGATCGCGCAGGCCTTTGGCACTGGCGCCGGTCCCGCTGGAGCCGCCAGGACCGAATCGTCACCGTGGTTGCCGCCGCTGGAAACAGCGTTCAGCTTGCCGGTGTTGATGGTCGACTTCTCGGTGCTGGTGGCGGCCAGGGCACGGAGGTAGTAGGTGGTTTTCAGGCCACGGTACCAGGCCATGCGGTAGGTCACGTCCAGCTTCTTGCCCGAAGCGCCGGCGATGTACAGGTTCAGCGACTGAGCCTGGTCGATCCACTTCTGGCGACGGCTGGCGGCGTCGACGATCCACTTGGTGTCCACTTCGAACGCGGTGGCGTAGAGCGCTTTGAGCTCTTGCGGGATGCGCTCGATCTGTTGCACCGAACCGTCGTAGTACTTCAGGTCGTTGATCATCACCGAGTCCCACAGGCCGCGAGCCTTGAGGTCGCGAACCAGGTACGGGTTGATCACGGTGAATTCGCCCGACAGGTTCGATTTCACATACAGGTTCTGGTAGGTCGGTTCGATCGACTGCGATACGCCGGTGATGTTGGCGATGGTCGCGGTCGGTGCGATGGCCATGATGTTGGAGTTACGGATGCCTTTCTGCACACGGGCGCGAACCGGTGCCCAGTCCAGGGATTCGTTCAGGTCCACGTCGATGTACTTCTGGCCACGTTGGGCGATCAGGATCTGTTGCGAGTCCAGCGGCAGGATGCCCTTGGACCACAGCGAACCCTGGAACGTCTCGTAGGCGCCGCGCTCGTCGGCCAGGTCGCAGGAAGCCTGGATCGCGTAGTAGCTGACCGCTTCCATGGACTTGTCGGCGAACTCGACGGCAGCGTCCGAACCGTACGGGATGTGCTGCAGGTACAGCGCGTCCTGGAAGCCCATGATGCCCAGGCCGACCGGACGGTGCTTGAAGTTGGAGTTCTTCGCTTGCGGCACCGAGTAGTAGTTGATGTCGATTACGTTGTCGAGCATGCGCACGGCGGTGTTCACGGTGCGTTGCAGCTTGGCGGTGTCCAGCTTGCCGTCGACGATGTGGTTCGGCAGGTTGATCGAGCCCAGGTTGCAGACCGCGATCTCATCCTTGTTGGTGTTCAGGGTGATCTCGGTGCACAGGTTCGAGCTGTGGACCACGCCCACGTGCTGTTGCGGGCTGCGCAGGTTGCACGGGTCCTTGAAGGTCAGCCATGGGTGGCCGGTCTCGAACAGCATCGACAGCATCTTGCGCCACAGGTCTTTGGCCTGGACGACTTTGAACAGCTTGATCTTGTTGTACTCGGTCAGGGCTTCGTAGTACTCGTAGCGCTCTTCGAAAGCCTTGCCGGTCAGGTCGTGCAGGTCCGGCACTTCGGATGGCGAGAACAGGGTCCACTTGCCGTCGTCGAAGACACGCTTCATGAACAGGTCAGGGATCCAGTTGGCGGTGTTCATGTCGTGGGTACGACGACGGTCATCACCGGTGTTCTTGCGCAGCTCGATGAACTCTTCGATGTCCATGTGCCAGGTTTCCAGGTAGGCACAGACCGCGCCCTTGCGCTTGCCGCCCTGGTTGACCGCGACTGCGGTGTCGTTGACCACTTTGAGGAACGGCACGACGCCCTGGGATTTGCCGTTGGTGCCCTTGATGTACGAGCCCAATGCGCGAACCGGGGTCCAGTCGTTGCCCAGGCCGCCAGCGAATTTCGACAGCATGGCGTTGTCGTGGATGGCGCCGTAGATGCCCGACAGGTCATCCGGAACGGTGGTCAGGTAGCAGCTCGACAACTGTGGACGCAGGGTGCCGGCGTTGAACAGGGTTGGAGTCGAGGCCATGTAGTCGAAGGACGACAACAGGTTGTAGAACTCGATGGCGCGGTCTTCACGCTGTTTTTCTTCGATCGCCAGGCCCATGGCCACGCGCATGAAGAAGATCTGCGGCAGTTCGAAACGCACGCCATCCTTGTGGATGAAGTAGCGGTCGTACAGGGTTTGCAGGCCCAGGTAGGTGAACTGCTGGTCGCGTTCGTGGTTGATGGCCTTGCCGAGCTTTTCCAGGTCGAATTCGGCCAGCACCGGGTTCAGCAATTCGAACTCGATGCCCTTGGCGACGTAGGCCGGCAACGCCTTGGCGTACAGGTCGACCATTTCGTGGTGGGTCGCGCTTTCGGCGACTTCCAGGAAGCTCAGGCCTTCGGCACGCAGGGTGTCCATCAGCAGGCGAGCGGTCACGAAGGAGTAGTTCGGCTCGCGTTCCACCAGGGTCCGGGCGGTCATCACCAGAGCGGTGTTGACGTCCTTGAGGGCGACGCCGTCATAGAGGTTTTTCAGGGTTTCGCGCTGGATCAGGTCGCCATCGACTTCTTCCAGGCCTTCGCAGGCCTCGGTGACGATGGTGTTCAGGCGGCCCATGTCCAGCGGCGCCAGGCTGCCGTCGGCGCGGGCGATACGGATGGACGGGTGAGCCTGGACCGGTGCGTCGGCTGGGGAGCGGGTAGCACGTTCCTTGGCGCGGGAGTCACGGTAGATCACGTAGTCGCGGGCCACTTTCTGCTCGCCGGCACGCATCAGGGCCAGTTCGACCTGGTCTTGGATTTCTTCGATGTGGATGGTGCCGCCCGAAGGCATGCGACGCTTGAAGGTCGCGGTGACCTGTTCGGTCAGGCGGGCCACGGTGTCATGGATTCGCGACGAAGCGGCAGCGGTGCCGCCTTCAACTGCGAGAAACGCTTTGGTGATGGCGACGGTGATCTTGTCATCGGTGTAAGGAACGACAGTGCCGTTACGCTTGATCACACGCAATTGGCCCGGCGCGGTGGCGGACAGATCCGGGCTCGAATCGGCGGCCAGCGGCGCGGTGCCCTGCGGGTTCTCGCGAGTTGTGTCGGTGTGCATGGGTGTCTCCACGTTCTTTATGTTTGTTTGGGCACCATCACGGTGCCCACCGTTCCGTCCTGAAGCACTACAACCGACTGGCGCCGGGCATAACAACTTCGGGACAGTAGGAAGCAGGCGTTTAATGCCGCTTCCATCCGAAGTTCTCAGGTTGCGAGCAGGGCTCGAAACCGGGTTGTCGGGGTGGCAGCAATTGACTGCAACACCCGTACCGTTTCGGTCGTTTTCGACCTTGAAACAGCTGCCATCCGCAGGGGCGGTCTGGGCTTGGGGAAATACGGTGTTTCAGCTGGACAGAAGCAAGAAAAGCGCTTGAATTCTCTGTCCGACTTGTGTTTGGTTTTTGGCCTGAAACCCTACATGTAGGGTTTTTTACGCGGCGGGCTACAAGATAATGCGTTTTCGGGGGGTATGCAACGTACTACCTGTGGATAAGCCTGTGCGTAATTTGTGTGAGAAACCTGGAACTGCTCTGTAGGCCGCGACCTAGCTGGAGTGGACCTTTTTTCATCGGTTTCGACGATCAGAAAACAGCCCGGTGGTTTTTTGCGGGCGCGGACGTTACCACATAAAACCGACCCGATCGAAACACATTTGTCCGCTTGTTTTCTGTGCAGGTGACGTTTATACAATCGGCCCGTGCATGAGTGTGTTTATCCTCCTTTAACATGACAAAAAGATGGGGGAGCGGTATCCGAAGCGGTCCCTTGTGGCGAGGGGATTTATCCCCGTTGGGCGGCGAAGCGGCCCAGAATTGGCGACCGTGCGGGTCAGACAGAACGCAGGGGGCCGCTCCGCGACCCAGCGGGGATAAATCCCCTCGCCACAAGGGGCGATGCTGATCCTTCCTTTTATATTCGCAGCAAGAGGGGCCCCCAGTGGAACAAGAAGCCTGGCAGATATTGATCGTCGAGGATGACCAGCGTCTGGCCGAGCTGACCCGGGAATACCTCGAAAGCAACGGACTGCGTGTCGCCATCGAAGGCGATGGCGCGGTGGCGGCCGCGCGGATCATCGCCGAGCAGCCGGACCTGGTGGTCCTCGACCTGATGCTGCCCGGCGAAGACGGCCTGAGCATCTGTCGCAAGGTGCGCGAGCAGTATGATGGGCCGATCCTGATGCTCACAGCTCGTAGCGACGACACCGATCAGATCCAGGGCCTGGACCTGGGCGCCGATGATTACGTCTGCAAGCCGGTGCGCCCGCGCTTGCTGTTGGCGCGCATCCAGGCCTTGCTGCGGCGCAGTGAGCCGGAGCCGAGCGCCGCGCAAAAGCAGCGACGCCTGCAGTTCGGCCCACTGGTGGTCGATGATGCCCTGCGCGAGGCCTGGTTGCAGGGCAACGGTATCGAGCTGACCAGCGCTGAATTCGACCTGCTGTGGCTGTTGGTGTCCAATGCCGGGCGCATCCTGTCCCGGGAAGAAATCTTCACTGCCCTGCGCGGCATCGGGTATGACGGCCAGGACCGTTCCATCGATGTGCGCATTTCGCGCATCCGCCCCAAGATCGGCGACGACCCGGATCATCCACGGCTGATCAAGACCATCCGCAGCAAAGGCTACCTGTTCGTTCCTGAAGCTTGCGTAGACCTGGCGCCGTGAATTCGATCTTCCTGCGCATTTATGGCGGCATGTGCGCGGCACTGGTGCTGGTGGCGGTGCTCGGCGTACTGGCCCTGCACTTGCTCAACCAGACCCGCAGTGAGCAATACCGCGAGCGCCTGGCCCACGGCACGTTTTCGCTGATGGCTGACAACCTGCGGCCGATGAACGACACCGAACGGCGGCGAGCCTTGGCGGTGTGGGAGCGCCTGCTGGGCATCCCCCTGGCGTTGCAGACCTTCGCCCAGACCGACCTCGATCTCGGGCAGCGCACCCGCGTATTACGCGGCCAGGCCTTGGTGGAACAGACCGGGCCGCATGCGGCGAAGGTCTATCGGCTGGTCAGCGATGGCGAGCAACTGATGCTGGTGGGGGAAGTCCAGCAGATCAGCGAACAACTGGCCCGTGCGACTATTTACCTGCTGGCCGACGAATTGGTGCGCTACCCGGTGGGTGAGCAGCCCGAACGGCTCGCGCAACTCAAGGAGGAAAAAGGCTTCGGTTTCGACTTGCGACTGATGACCGTCGTACAGGCGGACATGGACGAAGACCAGCGCCGTCGGGTGTCCGAGGGCGATACGGTGATGGCGCTGGGCAAGGGTGGCGACTCCATCCGGGTATTCGCCGGCATGGTCGGCACGCCATGGGTGCTGGAGATCGGTCCGCTGTACCAGATGAACCCTTATCCGCCGCAATGGCTGGTGCTGATCGCGGCGCTGGGGTTGAGCCTGATCGGATTGATCGTCTACCTGTTGGTGCGTCAACTGGAGCGGCGCTTGCGTGGCCTGGAGTCAGCCGCCACCCAGATCGCCCAGGGCAGCCTGGAAACCCGGGTGCCGGCCCGCGGTGCCGATTCGGTCGGGCGACTGGCCGCGGCCTTCAACGGCATGGCCGAGCACTTGCAGCAACTGTTGGCGATTCAGCGGGAGCTGGTGCGCGCGGTGTCCCACGAATTGCGCACGCCGGTGGCGCGCCTGCGCTTCGGCCTGGAAATGCTCGGCAGCGCCACCACGCCCCAGGCCCGGGACAAGTACCTGGCGGGCATGGACCACGACATCGAGGACCTGGATCGGCTGGTGGACGAAATGCTCACCTACGCGCGCCTGGAACAAGGCTCACCGGCCTTGAATTTCCAACGGGTGGATCTGGACGCGCTGGTCAATCAAGTGATCGATGAGCTGGGGCCGTTGCGGGCCGGAATCACGGTCGAGCGCGGTCTATGCCTGTCGGCCGCCGATTGCGACGGCGCCTGGGTCGAGGCCGAACCGCGCTTCCTGCATCGCGCCCTGCAGAACCTGGTGGGCAATGCCATGCGCCACGCCAATTCCCGGGTCACCGTCAGTTACCAGGTGGGCCAGTTGCGCTGTCGGGTGGACGTGGAAGACGACGGGCCCGGCGTGCCGGAAGCGGCCTGGGAACGGATCTTCAAACCCTTCCTGCGCCTGGACGACAGCCGCGCCCGGGCTTCGGGCGGCCATGGGCTGGGGCTGTCGATCGTGCGGCGAATCATCCACTGGCACGATGGTCGGGCGCTGATCGGCAAGAGCAAGAGCCTGGGCGGGGCCTGTTTCAGCTTGAGTTGGCCGAGGCATCAGGACCGGTCTTGAGAGATGTGGCGACCCCATCGCGAGCCTGCTCGCGATGAGGCCCTTCCAAACACCACAAATCTCAGGCCTTGATCCCCACCAGGCTCAATAGCTGCCCATCCTTCACCCCAAACCGCGCCTGCAATTCACTGCCATGGCGCCACTCCGCCGACAGGTCCGTCAGCAAGCGCAGGCGCACCTGCCCATCGTGTGTCCAGTCCAGCACTTCGGCATGCTCGAAATAAAAGCGCTGCCTGACGATGGGATACAGCGCCTTGAACAGGCTTTCCTTCACTGAAAAGGTCAGGGTCACCAGTAAGGCCCGCTCATCGCGCGTGAGCTGGGCCATACGCTGCAACTCTGGCGATGTGAGGATTTCACCGGCCAGGCGTTCGGCGCGCTCGGGGTCGAGCAGGTTCTCCACGTCCATGCCCAGCCCCTGCCAGTGTTCTTTTCTCGCGACGATTGCCGCTGCACGGCCAGTGCTGTGGGTGATCGAACCACTGACGTGAGCAGGCCACACCGGGGCACGGTCTTCGCCGATGGCCGGCACGCAGGTTTGACCGTCGAGCCTCTGCAAAGCCGCCCGGGCACAGATCCGCCCGGCCAGGAATTCTGCCTGGCGCTTGGCTACCGAGCGCTGGATGCTTGCCGGTGGCTCGATGGCACTGTTAGGGAAGTCGGCGCCCACCAGCAACAACGGGTCGAAGCGGGTGCTCAGCAGCACTGTTCCGGGCAGGGCATCGGGCAGGAGCCAATGTTCATCCAAAGGCGAGCAGCAGGCGGGCAGGGCGGGGAGTGTATTCATGCCGGGCATTTTGCCGGGTTGGCTTGAGGCTGGGTAGTGGCGTGGTTGTTATGTGGGGCATGGCTGGCTTTTGTGGCGAGGGAGCTTGCTGTGGGAGCAAGGCTTGCCCGCGATGAAGGCGATGTGGTCCTCCAGAAATCGAGTCGCCTGGGTCGCGAGCAAGCTTTGCTCCCACAATCCCCTCGCCACAGGAGGGATGTATCAGAAGATTTTCTTGAAGAATTTCTGCATATCCGCCCACGACTTCTCATCGGCTTCTTTGTTGTAGCCGATGTCCGGTCCGCCATGTTCGCCGTGGCTCAACCGGTCGGCGTCGGGGTTGCTGAAACCGTGCTTGGCGCCTTCGAGGCTGACGAATTTATAGTCGGCACCGGCCTTGTCCATCTCGCTCTTGAACGCAGTGACGTTGTCCTGGGTGACCATGCTGTCCAGGGCTCCATGCTCGACCAGCACCTTGGCCTTGACGCTGCCCGGCGTTGCCGGGGTGTTGGTCACCAGCGCACCGTGGAAGCTCACTACGCCGGCCAGCGGCACGCCTTGGCGCGCTGCATCGAGTACTACCTTGCCTCCGAAGCAGTAGCCGATGGCGGCGAGTTTGTCCGGATCGGTCTGGGGCTGTTTCTTCAGCAGGTCCAATCCGGCCTGGAAACGGGCGCTGGCCGCCTTGCTGTCCTTGAGCGCCGCTTGCATGAAGGCCATGGCGTCCTTGGGATGCTCGGTGTTCTTGCCGTCGCCGTACATGTCGATGGCCAGGGCGCTGTAGCCCAGGCCCGCGAGGTCACGGGCGCGGCGCTTGGCGTAGTCGTTGAGCCCCCACCATTCATGCACCACTACCACACCTGGGCGCGGGCCTTTGACGGCGTCGTCATAGGCGTAATAACCGATCAGCTTGGTGCCGTCGGCGCTGGTGTAGGGGATTTCCTGGGTCTGGATGGCGGCGAGGCTCGCACCGCTAAAGGCCAGAAGTACAACTGCAAGCAGCCTGCGCATGATGGATCTCCTTAAAAAATGGTTCGCTCAGATTAGCCGATTCATTCAGCGCAGGTTCAGAGAACGTTCAAGGGGTGTTCAGGGACCGCTGGTTAACGTGACAGCGACTTCACACACCACCCACGTTGCAAAGGAACTTGATCATGACTGCTATGAAAAAACTGCTGTTGGCTTTCACCGTGCTGGGTGCCACTGCCATGGCCCACGCCGATGACAACTTCGCCAGCCTGACCCTTGGCCAGACCAGCGACAAAGTCAAGAAATCCAACGCCTTGGACAGCGCCCTGAACAACCCCAACGCCGACGGCGTCATCGGCAAGGACACCACGTATGGCCTGCGACTGGGCAAGCAAAACGACCAGGGCCGCTACTACGCCACCTACGACAACGTCTCGGGCACCCACAACGGCATCAAGTTGCGCCAGGAAAACCTGCTGGGCAGCTACGATGTGTTCTATCCGGTCACCAGCAGCACCAAACTGTTCGGCGGCGGCACGGCGGGCCTGACCAAGCTGACCCAGGACTCTCCCGGCTACAGTCGCGACAGCGACATCGGCTACGCGGTGGGCCTGCAAGGGGGCGTCCTGCAACAAATTTCGCAAAACACCTCGGTTGAACTGGGTTACCGTTACCTGCGCAGCAACGCCAGCACCGAGATGAGCCCGCACGGCGGCGACAAGGTCGGCTCGCTGGACCTGACCAGCAGCGCCCAGACGTACCTGTCCGCCAACTACACGTTCTAAGCGGTCGATGGTGAGCGTATCCAGCCGGATCGGTCGAAGACGATCCGGCGCCTTTCGTTGAGGTGCGTGGTGCTGGATTGTTTGATTTTGCCTGTGGAGAGGCTCCATGAAATTACTGGTCGTCGAAGACGAAGCGCTGTTGCGTCATCACCTGCAAACCCGTCTTAGCGACAGCGGCCATGTGGTGCAGGCCGTGGCCAATGCCGAAGAGGCCTTGTACCAGGTCCGCGAGTTCAACCATGACCTGGCGGTGATCGACCTGGGCCTGCCGGGCATCAGCGGGCTGGAACTGATCCGCCGGCTGCGCTCCCAGGACAAGACGTTTCCGATCCTGATCCTGACCGCCCGCGGCAACTGGCAGGACAAGGTCGAAGGCCTGGCCGCCGGCGCCGATGACTACGTGGTCAAGCCGTTCCAGTTCGAAGAGCTGGAGGCCCGCCTGAATGCCCTGCTGCGTCGCTCCAGCGGCTTCACCCAGTCGACCATCGTGGCTGGCCCGCTGTTGCTCGACCTCAATCGCAAGCAGGCGTCCCTGGGCGACGAGCCGCTGGCGCTGACCGCCTACGAATACCGAATCCTTGAATACCTGATGCGTCATCACCAGCAGGTGGTCGCCAAGGATCGCTTGATGGAACAGCTTTATCCCGATGACGATGAGCGCGATCCCAATGTCATCGAAGTGCTGGTCGGGCGCCTGCGCCGCAAGCTGGAAGCCCCCGCCGGCTTCAAACCCATCGACACCGTGCGCGGCCTGGGCTACCTGTTCAACGAGCGCTGCCAGTGATTCGTTCGCTTCGGCTGCGGTTGATGCTGGCTGCCATGACCTTGGCAGTGCTGTTCATGCTGGCACTGTTGCCGGCCATGCAAGGCGCGTTCAGCCTGGCGTTGCAGGAGTCCATCGAGCAACGCCTGGCCTCGGACGTGACCACGCTGATTTCCGCCGCCCGGGTGGAAAACAACCGCTTGAAGATGCCGACGCAACTGCCCGATGAGCGCTTCAACCTCGCTGACGCCCGCCTGCTGGGCTACATCTATGATCGCGAGGGGCGGCTGGTGTGGCGCTCCAAGGCCACCCAGGAAGAAAACATCAATTACACGCCGCGTTATGACGGCCAGGGCAATCAGTTCGCGCGCATTCGCGAGAACGACGGCCAGGAGTTTTTTGTCTATGACGTCGAGATCAAGCTGCTCGGCGGCCAGAACGCGGCGTTCAGCATCGTCACCCTGCAACCGGTGCGCGATTACGAGGTGACCCTGCAAGGCTTGCGGGACAATCTCTACCTGGGCTTCGGCGCTGCCTTGGTGGTGCTGCTGGCGCTGCTGTGGATCGGCTTGACCTGGGGCCTGCGGGCGCTACGACGGCTGAGTCAGGAGCTGGACGAGATCGAAAGCGGAGCCCGGGAAAGCCTCAGTACCGAGCACCCTCGGGAGCTGTTGCGCCTGACCGGTTCCCTCAACCGCCTGCTCTACAGCGAACGGGAGCAGCGCAGCCGTTACCGCGACTCTCTTGATGACCTGGCCCACAGCCTGAAAACCCCGCTGGCGGTATTGCAGGGTGTCAGCGAAGACATGGCCCGGCGTCCCGAGGATCGTGGGCAGGCCTGGGTGTTGCAGAGCCAGATCGAGCGCATGAGCCAGCAGATCGGCTATCAGTTGCAGCGCGCCAGCCTGCGCAAAAGCGGGCTGGTGCGCCATCAGGTGCGCTTGCGCCCGGTGCTGCAAAGCCTGTGCGATACCTTGGACAAGGTCTATCGCGACAAACGGGTCAATGTCAGTTTCGATCTGCCGGAGCAGTGTCAGGTGCCAATCGAACAGGGCGCCTTGCTGGAGATGCTCGGCAACCTGTTGGAGAACGCCTATCGGCTATGCCTGGGCGAGGTACGCGTGAGCGTGCACCAGACCCTCGGTGGCATGGAGTTGAGTGTCGAGGACGACGGGCCGGGCGTGCCACCGGATCAACGAGCGCGGATTCTCCAGCGTGGTGAGCGGCTGGATCGCCAGCATCCGGGGCAGGGCATTGGCCTGGCGGTGGTCAAGGACATCATCGACAGCTACGGCGCCAAGTTGACTTTGGGGGGATTCAGAGCTGGGCGGGGCGGCGTTCCGGATTCATTTTCCGGTGGTTTGACTGGGATATTTTCGGTGTGTGTGCGGGCCTCTGTGGCGAGGGGATTTATCCCCGCTGGGCTGCGTAGCAGCCCCCAAACAGACAACTCGGTGTGCCAGGTAGATTGAGTCACTGCTTTAGGGCTGCTGCGCAGCCCAACGGGGATAAATCCCCTCGCCACAGGGGCAGCACCCCGCAGGAACTGGATGCCACCACTCAGTTCTCCATCGCCCGATAAGCCCCCCGGTGTCAGCCCCGTCCACTTCTTGAATGCTCGGTGAAACGCCGACGGTTCGGAGAACCCCAACTGCTCGGCGATCTGTTGTAGTGACAGGTCCGCGCGTCCCAGGTGATAGATGGCGATATCCCGCCGCAACTGATCCTTGAGTTCCTGGAAGCTGGTGCCTTCCTCCCGCAAGTGCCGGCGCAAGGTCTGCGGGCTGAGGTGCAGATGGGCGGCGACGGTGTCCAGGTCGGGCCAGCGTGCCGTGTCGCGGCTGAGCAGGCGGCGCAGTTGGCTGCTCAGGCTGTGGCCGTCGTCCGGACGCGACAGCAGGTCGGCGGGGGAGCGCTCGAGGAAATGCTTGAGGGTGCGTTCGTCCTGCAGCAGCGGCATTTCCAGGTAGCGACTATGGAACAACAGGCTGCTGCTGCGGGCGTCGAACACCAGCGGACAGGGAAACAATAAGTCGTATTCGGCGCCGTGGGCGGGTTTGGTATAGCCGAAGGTCGCCTGTTCCAGGCCGATCCGCTGGCCGATCAGCCAACTGGCGAGGCGATGCCAGACCACCAGCAGGCTTTCAGTCAGGAAGTGATCGGGGTCCCAGAGCGTCGAATCGTCCAGCACCAGTCGCACTCGCTCGCCTTCGGTTTCCAGCGTCAGGCTCGGGGCGTCGGGGAACAGGCTGTAGAACAGCAAGCCACGCTGAAGAGCCTTGCCCAGGGTCCGACAGTGAATCAACGCGTGACACATCATGGCAAACGTCCCGGGTTTACTCGCCGCCCGGCCGAATCCCAGGTATTCGTCCCCCAGTGCCAGCCACAGAGCCTGCAACAGGCGGGCGAATTGCTCGGGCGCAATCCGCGCCCGCGGCTCATCCAACAGCTCAGGGCTGATGCCCAGCTGTTGCAGCAGGGGAAAATAGTCGAAGCCTTGCCGACGCGCACCGCCCAGGGCGGCGCGGGCGAAGTGGCTGGCGATCGTGCGTTGGCGCATGGCAGAAATCCGTCCGTTAAGCGGGCGATGGTAGCAGGGGGGGAGGGCTGAACAAGGCGGATATCCGCCAAATCCCGGAATGCGAAACGGCTTGTAGGCGGAAATCCGCCACCTTACACGTCACGTTTAATCCCTGTGGAATCCGCTAACCCGTCTGCTATACCGGATGTAGGGGGTTTCGCAAAAATGGCACGCGCTTTGCGAAGGGTTAGGTAGGTCTGCCGCGTGCAGCCGACAAAAAACAAATCCCTCCAGTGCAGGAGGGTTCGCAATTGAGGTGCCGTTGATGACAGGTGGATGTCGTCATGCGGGACTCTTGAGGAAGGTTTGCCATGACGACTCGTCAGCCACTGTACAAATCCCTGTATTTCCAGGTGATCGTAGCCATTGCCATCGGTATTTTGCTCGGCCACTTCTACCCGCAGACCGGTGTTGCCCTCAAGCCATTCGGCGACGGGTTCATCAAACTGATCAAAATGGTCATCGCCCCCATCATCTTCTGTACCGTCGTCAGCGGCATCGGCGGCATGCAGAACATGAAATCGGTGGGCAAGACTGGCGGCTATGCGCTGCTGTACTTCGAAATCGTCTCCACCATCGCCCTGCTGATCGGCCTGGTCGTGGTCAACGTCGTACAGCCGGGCGTTGGCATGCACATCGACGTGGCAACCCTGGACACCAGCAAGATCGCCGGTTTCATCTCGGCTGGTAAAGACCAGAGCATCATCGCCTTCATCCTCAACGTGATCCCGAACACCATCGTGGGTGCGTTCGCCAACGGCGACATCCTGCAAGTGTTGATGTTCTCGGTGCTCTTCGGTTTCGCCCTGCATCGCCTGGGTGCCTACGGCAAGCCGGTGCTGGACTTCATCGATCGCTTCGCCCACGTGATGTTCATCATCATCAACATGATCATGAAGCTGGCGCCTATCGGTGCGTTCGGTGCCATGGCCTTCACCATCGGTGCCTACGGTGTCGGTTCGCTGGTGCAACTGGGCCAGCTGATGATCTGCTTCTACATCACTTGCGTGGTGTTCGTGCTGGTGGTGCTGGGCGCCATCTGCCGCGCCCACGGTTTCAGCGTGGTCAAGCTGATCCGCTACATCCGTGAAGAACTGCTGATCGTGCTGGGTACTTCCTCGTCGGAATCGGCCCTGCCACGCATGCTGATCAAGATGGAGCGCCTGGGTGCCAAGAAGTCGGTCGTAGGCCTGGTCATCCCGACTGGCTACTCGTTCAACCTCGACGGTACTTCGATCTACCTGACCATGGCTGCGGTGTTCATCGCCCAGGCCACCGACACCCCAATGGACCTGACTCACCAGATCACCCTGCTGCTGGTGCTGCTGCTGTCGTCCAAAGGTGCTGCTGGCGTGACCGGTAGCGGTTTCATCGTACTGGCGGCCACCCTGTCGGCCGTGGGCACCTTGCCGGTGGCCGGCCTTGCACTGATCCTGGGTATCGACCGCTTCATGTCCGAAGCCCGCGCCCTGACCAACCTGGTGGGCAACGCCGTTGCCACGATCGTGGTTGCCAAGTGGGTCAAGGAGCTGGACGAGAACCAACTGCAGACCGAACTGGCTTCCGGCGGTCGCGGTATCTCCGACGTCCGTGAAGATGACGAGCAGATTGCGGCGGCGCAGATTGCAGCGGCAGAGTCCTCTGCTCCAGGCGCTGTGAAGTAAGCTACAGGCTGTAATGAAAAACCCGCTTCGGCGGGTTTTTTATTGCGCCTGAGTTCGCAAGATAAGTGTGCTTTTGTGCCAAGGGGATTTATCCCACACTCTGTGGGAGCAAGGCTTGCCCGCGATGAAGGCGATGCGGTCTTTCAGGATTGAGGCGCCTGTTTCGCGAGCAAGCTTTGCTCCCACAGCCCAGCGTCGCCACACGGATCTGTGCCAGCCATGAGCACAATCGTCATTCGATGTGACACCTGCGGTAATTGCCCCACCGCCAACCCCTGCCTAGTCTTTCACCATCACCCCTCGGAGATCGCTCATGCAAGGCCCACTGGCATCGCTCAAGGTTCTGGACTTCTCGACCCTGCTGCCCGGCCCATTCGCCTCGCTGTTGCTGGCGGACATGGGAGCCGAGGTGTTGCGCATCGAGTCGCCGACCCGCCAGGACCTTTTGCGGGTACTACCGCCCCATGACCGGGGCGTATCGGCCAGCCACGCCTACCTCAACCGCAACAAGCGCAGCCTGGCCCTGGACCTCAAGCAACCGCAAGCGTTGGAGGTGGTCACGCAGTTGCTGGCGGACTACGACATCCTGCTGGAGCAGTTCCGCCCTGGCGTGATGGAGCGACTGGGCCTGGGGTATGAGGCCTTGAAGGCGATCAACCCACGGTTGATCTATGTGTCGATCACCGGCTATGGCCAGACCGGCCCCTATAAGGACCGCGCCGGGCACGACATCAACTACCTGGCCTTGGCGGGGCTGGCCAGTCATACCGGCCGCGCCGACAGCGGCCCACTGCCGCTGGGGATCCAGGCGGCGGACATTGCTGGCGGTTCGCTACACGGGGTGATCGGGCTGTTGGCAGCGGTGATTGCCCGTCAGCAGACCGGGCAGGGCCAGCACCTGGATGTGAGCATGACCGACTGTGTATTCAGCCTGAACGCCATGGCCGGTGCCGGTTACCTGGCCTGTGGGGTGGAACCGGGTTGGGAAAACCAGATGCTCAACGGCGGCAGTTTCTACGACTATTACCGCACCCGCGATGGTCGCTGGATGTCGGTGGGCAGCCTGGAACCGGCCTTCATGCAGGCGCTGTGCGAGGCTTTGGGGCGACCGGAGCTGGCGGCCCAGGGGCTGTCGCCTCAACCCGAGCAACAGCGCATGCTCAAGCAGGCACTGCAAGCGGAGTTCGAGAAGCATGATTTCGCCGAGCTTTGCAGCTTGTTCGCCGGGATCGATGCCTGTGTCGAACCGGTGCTGAGTCTTGAGGAAACCATCAGGCATCCGCAGCTACAGGCTCGGGAGCTGGTGACACAGGTGCCCCGTGGCGATGGTTCGAGCCAGGCGCAGATGGCCTGTCCGCTGAAATTTTCCGAAGGGTTGCCCGAGCCTCGGCATATTGGCGCGGGGCTGGGGGCGCATACGGATCAGGTGTTGGGGGAGTTGGGGTTCAGTGTTGAGCGGATTGCTCAATTGCGCAGTGCCCAGGTGATTTTGTAGTGCTTTCAAGTGCCCTTCGCGAGCAGGCTCGCTCCCACAGTGGATCCATGTACGACGCAAATCCCCCTGTGGGAGCGAGCCTGCTCGCGATAGGGCCAGTCGAAACTCTACAAAAAATTGCTATTCGACCCGCGTCTCTCCACTGAACACCAAGGTCTGTCGACAACTACGACACAAATATCGCCGTCCCTGGCGCACCAGGCTGTGGCGCTGGGCCGAAAACGGGAAGTCACTGCCGTCGCAGGGGCATTTGTAGATGTAGCGGGTCACGCTGCGGCGTTTGATTTCGTAGGTGTGGCAACGGTTGGGCGGCAGTTCGTACACCCCGCGCATGATCAGTTGCCATTCTTCGCCATGGGGCTGGATGCGCTCGCCAAACAGTTGGTGGGCGATCAGGTGCGCGACTTCGTGAGCGACGGTCTGCTTGAGGAAGTCTTCGGCGTTTTCCCGGTACAACTGTGGATTGAAGCGCAGCAGATTCTCATGCAGGTGCGCGACACCGGCCTTCTGGCCACGCAACTTGAGGCTGACCACCGGGCGTTTGAAAGGACGTTTGAAAAAGGATTCGGCTTGTTGGTAACACTCTTCGACGCGGGTATTGAGTTGCTCGAGCATGCTTTACGGGTCTCCAGAAATCCGAGTATGCCGCAAGCGTCGGCCGTTGCGAATCGTTCAGGCGCCCAGTGGTCGTTTCCACCCTCGCAAACACAGGAAGGCCGCCTTGCGGCGGCCTGTGTTGGCAGATCCTGCTTCTTATTGGAGAGCTTCAATCATTCAGTTGGTATACACCGGGCCGACGCCCAGCCCCCAGACGATGACCGTGAACGCCATGATTGCCACCAGCACTACCAGGCCGACGGCGAGCACCGAACTGGAAAACAGGAAACCTTCGTCCTGGGGAATGTTCATGAACGTTGGCAGACCCACATACAGCAGGTAGACCGTGTAGCAGATCGCCGCCGTGCCGACGATCATCCCCAGCCACATGTGCGGGTAGAGCGCCGCCAGGCCGCCGATGAACAAAGGTGTTGCGGTGTAGGTGGCGAACGCAACGCAACGGGCCAGACTCGGATTGGCATCATAGGTGCGGGCCATCCAATGGATGAAAGCGCCCATCACTGCCACACCGCCCAACATGGCCAGGTACGACATGATGGTCATCCACAGCGCGCTTTCCTGGGTGAGCATGACCGGTGGGCGATTGCCGATGACCCATCCTACCTGTGTGGTACCGATGAACGCCGACACGGCGGGAATAGCCGCCAGGATCAGCGTGTGGGTGAGGTACATGTGGCTGATGCTTTCCTCCTGATCGCCACGGATTTCTTTCCATTCTTGATCAGGGTGGGTAAAGAGCCCCACGACATGATGGATCATAGTCAGTCACTCCTTTGTTATTGCCATCGCCCCCCAACGGAGCGCCTACGGGCCAAATGGCCGGGTAAGTAAAGGTCTGTAAGTGTGTGCGACCTTATGTCGCAGTATAGAAAGGAGTCGCCGCGAGGGGGATGGGGGGCTTAGAGCAAATCGCGCTGTAGGCGATGGTGTTAATCGCCGATGGGTCTGTACATGACTTGGCAACGAAATTCACTTTGTGGCGAGGCGATTGTGGGAGCAAGGCTTGCCTGCGATGGAAGCGATGCGGTCTTTCAGAAACCGAGGCGTCTGTTTCGCGAGCAAGCTTTGCTCCCACAATCTTGACCACAACAGTGGTGCATCAACCCTTCGCCGACGGCGGATTTTTGCGTAAAATGCCGGCCTTTCGTCACACCTCACGGATTTCGCGTCATGGGCACTCTTACGGTCAACCAGAACAAACTGCAAAAGCGCCTGCGCCGCCAGGCCGGTGAGGCGGTCGCCGATTTCAACATGATCGAGGACGGCGACAAGGTCATGGTCTGCCTGTCCGGTGGTAAGGACAGCTACACCTTGCTCGATGTGCTGATGCATCTGCAGAAGGTTGCGCCGATCAAGTTCGACATCGTCGCGGTGAACATGGACCAGAAGCAGCCCGGTTTCCCCGAGCATGTGCTGCCGGCCTACCTTGAGTCGCTGGGCGTGGAATACCACATCGTCGAGAAAGACACCTATTCGGTGGTCAAGGAACTGATTCCCGAAGGCAAGACCACCTGTTCGCTGTGCTCACGCCTGCGGCGCGGCACGCTCTACACCTTCGCCGACGAGATCGGTGCGACCAAGATGGCCCTGGGTCACCACCGTGACGACATCGTCGAAACGTTCTTTTTGAACATGTTCTACAACGGCTCGCTCAAGGCCATGCCGCCCAAGCTGCGCGCCGATGACGGGCGCAATGTGGTGATCCGCCCGCTGGCCTATTGCAGCGAGAAAGACATCCAGGCCTATTCGGATTTCAAGCAGTTCCCGATCATCCCCTGCAACCTCTGCGGCTCCCAGGAAAACCTGCAACGTCAGGTGGTCAAGGAGATGCTTCAGGAATGGGAGCGCAAGACCCCGGGCCGTACCGAGAGCATTTTCCGCGGCTTGCAGAATGTCATCCCATCGCAACTGGCGGACCGCAACCTGTTCGACTTCACCAACCTGCGCATCGACGAAAACGCCACGCCGCGGTTCGTCAATGTGGTGAACCTCTGACGAGGGCAAGGGCTTTATTCACGGCGCTCGCGGGCGCCGTTTTCATTTCAGGGAGAGGGCATGCGCGATTACAAGTGGTTACACGAGTATTGTCTGAACCGCTTCGGTTCGGCGGCTGAACTGGAAGCTCACCTGCCGGTTCCCAAGACCCCGGCGCAACTGCGCAAGATCAGCGACGACCGCTACCTCTCGACCATGGCGCTGCGGGTCTTCCGTGCCGGGCTCAAGCACAGCCTGGTGGACGCCAAGTGGCCGGCCTTCGAAGAGGTGTTCTTCAAGTTCGATCCGGAAAAAGTCGTGCTGATGAGCGCCGAGCACCTGGAGCGGCTGATGCAGGACGCACGGATCATTCGCCACCTGGGCAAGCTCAAGAGCGTGCCGCGTAACGCGCAGCTGATATTGGACGTGGCCCATGAAAAGGGCAGCTTCGGCGCGCTGGTAGCCGACTGGCCGGTGACCGATATCGTCGGCCTGTGGACCTATCTGAAAAAGCATGGCCATCAGTTGGGTGGCCTATCGGCACCGCGCTTCCTGCGCATGATGGGCAAGGACACCTTCGTGCCCAGCTATGACGTGGTGGCGGCGCTCAATGCCCAGGACATCATCGACAAAGTCCCCACCAGCCTGCGCGACCTGGCGACAGTGCAGAACGCCTTCAACCAGTGGCATGAAGAGAGTGGGGGACGGCCGATGAGCCAGATTTCGATGATGCTGGCGTATACCGTGAATCATTGAGATCGCATCGCGAGCAGACTCGCCCCACACTGGATCTGTGGCGTTCACAACACCTCTGTGGGAGCGAGCCTGCTCGCGAATAGCAATTTATCAGGCGACGGAAATATCGCCTTCGCCCGCGAGTCGTCGATTCAACTGAAACCGCCACCGCACATACAACAACGCCGAGCAGAACACCGCCACGCTTGCCGCCATTTCCAGCGCGCCGAACAGCTGACGGTTGGGGTCATAGACCGCCAACGCGCCCTTGATGAAATACAGGTTCACCACAAAGCACATCCACGAATGCCCGCGGGCGCTGCCAGTGAGCATACCTGGCGCCAGGATCAACAATGGCACCAGTTCGATCAGCAAAATCACCCAGGGCCGCGCGCCGTGCAGGTCGGCAACCAGCAGGTAGTACCCGCTGAGCAACCCCACCAGGCCGAAAAAGCACAGCAGGCTGAGGGTCCGGGCGATGCGTACGCGCGGTTCCAGCCACTGGATAGGAGGCAGGATCTTCGGCTTCTTAGCCACGGCCGTTCTCCAGCAACAGGGCGGTTTTCGCCAGGCGCGAACCCAGGGCCCGGCACAGCGCGACCTCATGTTCGTTCAAGCCGCTTTTACCGTCGGCCCCGGCGTGATGGCTCGGGCCGTAAGGTGTGCCGCCGCCCTGGGTGTCGATCAGGGCCGATTCGCTGTAGGGCAGGCCGGTGATCAGCATGCCGTGGTGCAGCAGCGGCAGCATCATCGACAGCAACGTGGTTTCCTGGCCGCCGTGCAGGCTGGCGGTGGAGGTGAATACTCCGGCCGGTTTGCCCACCAGGGCGCCGGTCAGCCACAGGTTGCTGGTGCCGTCGAGAAAGTACTTGAGCGGCGCGGCCATGTTGCCGAAACGGGTCGGGCTGCCCAGGGCCAGGCCGGCGCAATTCTTCAAGTCATCGAGGCTGGCGTAGAGCGGGCCTTGCTCGGGGATGTCCGGAGCCACCGCTTCGCACTCGGTAGAAATCGCCGGCACCGTACGCAACCTGGCTTCCAGGCCGGCCTGTTCGACACCTCGGGCGATCTGCCGGGCCATTTCGTTGGTGGAGCCGCTGCGGCTGTAATACAACACCAGGATGTACGGTGTGGTCACGGCAGGATCTCCAGGATCTTCTCCGGCGGACGGCCAATCACGGCCTTTTCCCCGGCTTCAAGAATCGGCCGTTCCATGAGTTTCGGGTGGGCGGCAATGGCCGCGATTAACTGGGCCTGGCTCAGGCTTTCGTCGGCCAGGTTCAAGTCTTTGTATTCGTCTTCGCCGGTGCGCAGCAGTTGCCGGGCAGTGATGCCGAGCTTGCCTAGCAGGCGCTCCAGTTGCGCGGCGTCGAGCGGGGTTTCCAGGTAGCGGACCACGGTGGGCGTCAGGCCACGGGCCTCCAACAGTTCCAGCGCACCGCGGGATTTGGAGCAGCGCGGGTTGTGATAAAGCGTCAGATCGGTCATGAGCGGGTCGCATCTTGCGTAAGGTGGCGGCTATTCTACTGTGCCGCGAAGTCCCTAGCACCTTAGAGAGGCGACGGGTCGCAGCAGCGTTCACATTCAGACAAGGATTGGTACATGACAAGGCGATTGACGGCGGCATTGATCTTCATGGGCAGCTTATTGCTCGCCGGCTGCGGGAACGACTACGGGGTGGACCAGAACGGTCAGGCCATCGCCTCGCAGCGGCTGGACAAACAGTGGGTGGTACTTAACTACTGGGCGGAATGGTGCGCACCGTGCCGCACCGAAATCCCGGAATTCAATGCCTTGGCCGAACAGCTCAAGGGCCGCAACGTCGGTGTGTTCGGGGTCAATTTCGACCAGGTGCAGGGCGAAGAACTCAAGAGCGCCAGCGACAAGATGGGGATTCGCTTCACGGTGTTGGCCCGGGATCCGGCCGAGATATTCGATCTTCCTCGCAGCGAAGGGCTGCCGGTGACTTACATCATCGATAACCAGGGCAAGGTGCGCGAGCAGTTGCTGGGGGGAGCAGACGGCGGCGGGGGTGATGGCCAAGCTGGAGGCGTTGCAGGCGCTTAAATAGCACACGTTGTAGCTTGGGGCTTTTGTGGCGAGGGAGCTTGCTCCCGCTGGGCTGCGAAGCAGCCCCAAGATGTATCTGTCACCTCAATGCTTCAGGCCGAACGCGTGGGCCTGCTGCGCAGTCCAGCGGGAGCAAGCTCCCTCGCCACAGGTGCTTTGGCACACTCGGGAATAGCCTCAGCCTTCTTCCAACCACCAACGCAACGGCTTGCCCTGGGCCGGCCAGAAGCGCATTTGCTCGATGGGCGAGATGTCCCAGCGTTCGACCTTTTCCAGGGCCTGCAAAAAAGCGCGTCTCCTGCTCCATCACCGCCGGGGAACAGAGTTTGCGCGTGCTGCCGATCTTGCCGAAGCTCAAACGGTGGCCTTCCAGGGTATAGGGCGCGAACCAGTGGTTGCAGCCGCCGTTGCCATAGGCGCGACCGTCATCCCCAAGGGTGATGGTCAGGTGGCTGTAGTCCATCAATGGCCGTTCGCCGATCCATTCCAGGATGTAGCTGCGGTTGTGTTGCAGTTGCACAGGTTCAGCGGCACACCCCATCAGGCTCAGGCCGATCGACGCGCACAGGGCCAAACGTTTCATCAGGCGGCTTCCCGGCATTTCGGGCACAGGTGTTTTTCACCGACGGTGGTCCAGCCCAGTTCGGCGATTCGCGCGGTGGCGGCCGGTTTCTCGGCCTTGACGCCGAGCTTGGCATCGACGGCGAATTCGAAGCTCAGTTCCTTGGCGCAAGCGTCACAGTTGACCTGCCAGGTATGGATCGCCAGTTCGCCGAATACCGGGCCGGTGGTCATGGCGGTCCATTGGCCCATGGGCTTGAGCAGGTGCCGAACGGTGTCCACGGTCAGGCGCATGGACAAGTCCTTGCTGCCCTTGAGCGTGACGAGCAACACATCGTTGGCCTGGATCGAACCGCCGTTGCCGGTGACCTGGTAACGGCCCGGCGCCAAGGCGCGGACTTCGGTCAAGGTGTGCTGCGGGTTCATCAGGGTGTAGCGGAAATCGTGTTCGGCCATGGGTCCTCCAAATAGGCGCGATATGCTAGCACGGGGCATGGCTTGGGACAGTTCGGATGCTGGTCAGGCGACGAAATCCACTGTGGGAGCGAGCCTGCTCGCGATAGCGGTGTGTCAGTCGACATTAATGCTGACCGATCTACCGCTATCGCGAGCAGACTCGCTCCCACAGGAGGTATGTGTTGGCTGATAGAGCGGGGTCAGCTATCCACCAGATTTTGTGGCGCGCCTTTCGCCCAGGCAGCGATGTTGTCCAGGGTCGTCATGGCAATCGCCGCCAGCGCTTCATGGGTCAGAAACGCCTGGTGAGCGGTGACGATCACGTTGGGGAAGGTCAGCAGCCGTGCCAGCACATCGTCCTGCAAGGGCTGGTCGGAACGGTCCTTGAAGAACAACTGTGCCTCTTCTTCATAGACATCCAAGCCCAAATAGCCGAGCTGGCCGCTTTTCAAGGCCTCGATCAGGGCCGGCGTGTCCACCAGGCCGCCACGCCCGGTGTTGATCAACATCGCGCCGCGTTGCATGGCCGCCAGTGAATCGGCATTGATCAGGTGCCGGCTCTGTTCGTTCAGCGGGCAGTGCAGACTGATGATCTGCGCTTGTGCCAGCAGATCGGCCAAGGGCAAGTAGCGAGCCCCCAGGGCTTCGACCTGCGGGTTGGGATAGGGGTCGTAGGCCAGCAACTGGCAGCCGAAGCCGGCCATGATCTGCGCGAACGTAGCGCCGATCTGCCCGGTACCGATCACACCGACGGTCTTGCCCACCAGGTCGAAACCGGTCAGCCCATGAAGGCTGAAGTTGCCGTCCCGGGTGCGGTTGTAGGCACGGTGCAGGCAGCGATTGAGGGCCATGATCAACGCCACGGCATGTTCGGCCACGGCATGGGGCGAGTAGGCCGGTACCCGGACGATGCTCAAGCCCAGGTGCTTGGCGGCGAGCAGGTCGACATGGTTGTAGCCGGCCGAGCGCAGGGCGATCAGCCGCGTGCCACCTTCGGCCAGCCGCTCCAGCACCGGGGCGCTGAGGTCATCGTTGATGAAGGCGCACACCACTTCATGGCGTTCGGCCAGGGCCACGGTGTCGAGGTTCAGGCGGGCGGGCTGGAATTGCAATTGAAGGCCCGCAGGCGTCGGGGCCTTGGTGAAACTGTCGCGGTCGTAGGTCTGGCTGCTGAAAAAAATCACGCGCATGGCGGCCTCCTGGTAAAAAACAAGCCCTACAGTCCGGGTAGGAGCATGGATTTTCAGCGATTCCGGTTCCAAGGGTATTGCCCTGGATCAGGCACTGATACGCGCTTCGCTCGCCAGGCGATTGATGGCACGCTCCAATTCTTCCAGGGCCGCGGCAGCCTTGGGGTCCTGTTGCTTGAGCAGGGTTTCGCTGCGCTGGCAGGCCGCACGCAACTGCGGCACGCCACAGTAGCGGGTGGCGCCGTGCAGGCGGTGGACCCGCTCGATCAGGGCGTTGTGATCGTTGGCCTCGCTGGCCTGGCGGATCGCTTCGCGATCGGCTTCCAGGGACGCCAGCAACATCGCCAGCATGTCCGCCGCCAGGTCGGCCTTGCCGGCGGCCAGGCGCAGGCCTTCCTCGTGATCGAGCACCAGCAGTTCGCTGCCGCCCTGGGCGTCGCCGCTGCGCTCCGGTGATTGGTTGCGCAGGGCCAGGCCGGTCCATTTGAGCACCACCTGGGCCAGTTGCCGTTCGCTGATGGGTTTGGTCAGGTAGTCATCCATGCCGCTTTGCAGCAAGGCACGCTTTTCGTTGGCCATGGCGTGGGCGGTGAGGGCGACGATCGGCAGCGGCGTGCAATGCCGCTCGCTTTCCCACTGGCGGATCGCCTCGGTGCTCTGGCGACCGTCCATGCCAGGCATCTGCACGTCCATCAAGACCAGGTCGAAGGTTTCTTTCTGCACGGCCTTGACCGCCGCGTAGCCGCTTTCCACCGCGAGCACTTTGGCGCCCATGTCTTCGAGCAGGGTCTGCACCAGCAGCAGGTTGGCCGGATTGTCATCCACGCACAGCACTTTGGGCGCGCGGCTGGCCACCGGTTCGTGGGGTTCGCTGCGGGTTGGTCGCGGGTTGACCAGATCGGAAAGCGAGCGGCGCAACTTGCGGGTGCAGGCCGGCTTGGCCTGCAACTGGCTGTGGGGGTTGGGCACCGAGAGGTGGTACAGGGTCTGTTCGGTAGTGGGGCACAGCACGAGCACTTTGCAGCCCAGGTGTTCAAGGTCCCAGATATGCTGGTTGAGGCGCTCCGGCGGCATGTCGTTACTGGTGATGCCCAGCACGGCCAGATCGATGGCCTGATCAGTCTGGTGGGCGACGGTGATGCCGTTGGTCAGGCTCTCCAGGGTATTGAATGGCGTCACTTGCAAGCCACAGTCTTCGAGCTGGTGCTGCAAGGCCTGGCGGGCCAGTTCATGATTCTCCAGCACCGCCACGCGCCGGCCCAGCAACGGCGGGCCAGGCAGGTCCTCGGCATCGTCACGGGTCTTGGGCAGGCGCAGGCTGATCCAGAATTCCGAGCCTTCGCCCGGTGTGCTGTCGACGCCGATCTCACCGCCCATCTGTTCCACCAGGCGCTTGGAAATCACCAGGCCCAGCCCAGTGCCACCCGGTTGCCGCGACAGCGAGTTGTCGGCCTGGCTGAACGCCTGGAACAGCGCCCGCACGTCCTGGTTGGACAGGCCGATGCCGGTGTCCTGGATGCTGATGCGCAACTGCACGCTGTCTTCGTGTTCGTCCTCGAGCATGGCCCGGGCGACGATGGTGCCCTCGCGGGTGAACTTGATGGCGTTGCTCACCAGGTTGGTCAGGATCTGCTTGAGGCGCAGTGGATCACCCACCAGCGACAGCGGTGTGTCCCGGTACACTAGGCTCACCAGTTCCAGTTGTTTGGCGTGGGCCGCGGGGGCGAGGATGGTCAGGGTGTCCTGCAACAGGTCCCGCAGGTTGAACGGAATGTTGTCGAGCACCAGCTTGCCGGCCTCGATCTTCGAAAAGTCGAGGATCTCGTTGATGATCCCCAGCAGGCTGTCGGCGGATTTCTCGATGGTGCCCAGGTAGTCGAGCTGGCGCGGGGTCAGTTCGCTTTTCTGTAACAGGTGGGTAAAGCCGAGGATGCCGTTGAGCGGCGTGCGGATTTCATGGCTCATGTTCGCCAGGAATTCGGATTTGATCCGGCTCGCTTCCAGAGCCTCCTTGCGGGCCAGGTCCAGCTCGATGTTCTGGATTTCGATGGTTTCCAGGTTCTGGCGCACGTCTTCGGTGGCCTGGTCGATGCTGTGCTGCAATTCTTCCTGGGCGTTCTGCAAGGTCCCGGCCATGCGATTGATGCCAGAGGCCAGTTCATCGAGCTCCTGGCTGCCCAGCGGTGGCAGGCGGGTTTCCAGATGGCCGTCCTTGAGTTGCGCCACGGCGTGCTTGATCTGGCCCAGCGGGCGGTTGATCGTGCGGCCCATGCGCAGGGCCAGCAGCGCGGTCAGGCCCAGGCAAACGGCGATCAACAGCAGGCTGGCGAACATACTGCGATAACCGCTTAGCAACATGCCGCTGTGAGACAACTCCAGCTCGACCCAGCCCAGCAGGCGGTCGGCTTCTTCAGGAATCAGTTCGCCCGCCAGGTTGCGGTGCTTGCCGAAGACCGGCAGCAGATACCGCGTGGCATCGTTGCCGGTGCGTTGCTGCAACTGCGCACTGTTCCCTTCCGGCGCCCGGTTGAGCATCGTCGGGCCGGCGTGGGCCAGGGGCGTGCGGTCGGGAGCGAGCAGGGTCACGGCGCGTACGTCCGCTTGCTCCAGGGACTGGGTGGCGATGCGTTCCAGCAGGTCGGTGTCCTGGCGGCTCATGGCCGGGGCGACCAGCGGCGCGAGCTGTTCGGCGATCATCTCGCCACGTTGCAGCAATTGGGCGTGCAGGTCCGATTGCTGCATCCAGGTGAAATAGCCGCCCAGTACCAGCGCCATCAGGCTGGTCGGCAACAGGGTCAGCAACAGCACGCGGCCTTTGATTCCCAGTTTCTTGAGCACACTTGTCTCCTGCATCCAGCGGTCTGATTGAGCTTTGCGCGCATCCGGCACGCAATACCTGCGCAGTGTAGCGATTTGCGGGCGGGCGATCTCCGTAAAATTCATGTCCGCCGTGCATCAGTCCTGTTGGGCTTTCATCTCGCTTATTCCCACAAGCCATAACGACCACACTTTGCGTGATATGGCCTCGCCAGGTTTGCCGGTATGATAGGCGCCCCCGCAGTCCGGATTGCGAATACGCCATGACTCTGCAGTACCCAACCATCGCCGATTGCGTCGGCAACACCCCGCTGGTCCGTTTGCAGCGCCTGCCTGGCGTGACCAGCAATACGCTTTTGCTCAAGCTCGAAGGGAATAACCCGGCGGGTTCGGTCAAGGACCGGCCGGCGCTATCGATGATTACCCGCGGCGAGTTGCGCGGGCAGATCCGGCCCGGCGATACGCTGATCGAGGCGACCTCCGGCAACACCGGCATCGCCCTGGCGATGGCGGCGGCGATCAAGGGCTACAAGATGATCCTGATCATGCCCGACAACTCCAGCGCCGAGCGCAAGGCGGCGATGACGGCCTACGGCGCCGAGTTGATCCTGGTGACTCAGGAGGAGGGCATGGAAGGTGCCCGGGACCTGGCCGAGCGCATGCAGGCCGAGGGGCGTGGCAAGGTGCTGGATCAGTTTGCCAACGGCGACAATCCCGAGGCCCACTACACCACCACCGGCCCTGAGATCTGGCGCCAGACCGACGGCACCATCACTCATTTCGTCAGCTCGATGGGCACCACCGGTACCATCATGGGCACCTCGCGCTACCTGAAAGAACAGAACCCGAACGTGCAGATCATTGGCCTGCAGCCGATGGAAGGCTCGGCGATCCCAGGCATTCGTCGCTGGCCCGAGGAGTATCTGCCGAAGATCTACCAGGCCGAGCGCGTGGACCGCATCATCGACATGGCCCAGAGCGAAGCGGAGGACGTGACCCGTCGCCTGGCGCGTGAAGAAGGCATCTTCTGCGGCGTGTCTTCCGGCGGTGCCGTGGCGGGCATGCTGCGCCTGTCCAAGGAAGTTGAGAATGCGGTGATCGTCGCGATCATCTGCGACCGTGGCGACCGTTATTTGTCGACCGGCATTTTCGACGCGCCCAACTGATGGCCAAGCAAGAAAGAGGCTTGCGCTTCCAGCCCAGCGGCGGAAGCCGGGCCCCGCAAGTGCCCACCGGTAAAAAACAGCGCCTGACCATCGAGCGCCTGGCCAATGATGGCCGGGGCATTGCCTTTGTCGACGGGCGTACCTGGTTTGTCATCGGCGCCCTGGCCGGTGAGGAGGTCGAGGCGCGGGTGCTCGGGGCCCATGGCAAGGTGGTCGAGGCGCGTACCGAGCGGGTGTTCCTGTCCAGTGAACTGCGTCGCGCGGCGCCGTGCATCCATGCCGGTCGTTGTGGCGGTTGCAGCGTCCAACATTTGCCCCATGCCGAACAACTCGCCCTGAAACAGCGCATGCTCGCCGAGCAGTTGTCTCGCGTGGCCGGGGTGGAACCGGATGAATGGGCCGCGCCATTGAGCGGGTCGGAATTCGGTTACCGACGTCGCGCCCGGGTGGCGGTGCGTTGGGACCAGAAAGCGAAAAAACTCGAAGTCGGTTTCCGTGCCGCCGGCAGTCAGGACATCGTTGCCATCGGCGATTGCCCGGTGCTGGTACAGCCCTTGCAGCCGATCATGAGCCGCTTGCCGGAGATGCTCAGACGCTTGAGCAAACCCCAGGCGCTGGGGCATGTGGAGTTGTTCGCCGGTTCGTCCCTCGCGGTACTGCTGCGCCATATGGCGCCGCTGTCGGAGGCCGACCTGACGATCCTCAAGGACTTCTGTGGGTTTCATGAGGCGCAGTTGTGGCTGCATGGTGAAGGCGAGCCGCAACCGGTCGATCCAGGGCGAGCCTTGGGTTATCGCCTGGAAACCTGGGGCCTGGAGCTGGCTTACCGGCCTGGGGATTTCATCCAGGTGAACGCTGCGGTCAACGAGGCAATGATCGCCCAGGCGCTACAATGGCTCGCGCCGCACGCCGAGGAGCGAGTGCTGGATCTGTTTTGCGGCCTGGGCAACTTTGCCTTGCCGTTGGCCAAAAGCGTGCGCCAGGTGGTGGCCGTCGAAGGCGTGCAGACCATGGTGGAGCGTGCGGCGGCCAATGCCGTCAGCAACAATTTGCATAACACTGCCTTTTTTCAGGCCGATTTATCCCAGCCTCTGGCAGATGCCGAATGGATCGGCGAAGGCTTTTCTGCGGTACTCTTGGACCCACCCCGTGACGGTGCTTTCGAGGTGGTGCGCAAGCTGTCGTCCCTGGGTGCCAAACGGTTGGTTTATGTATCGTGCAACCCGGCAACTTTGGCCCGGGATACGGTCGAACTGATCAAGCAGGGCTACCGGTTAAAACGTGCCGGGATTCTCGATATGTTTCCTCAAACGGCGCATGTCGAGGCCATGGCGTTATTTGAAGCGAGCCAGGATGGCTTGTCCGACTGACCCGTTCGTGCCAACCCGCCACAGCCCTGGGCGCAAACACGGGCATGAAGGTCAGCGAAGTTGACGCATTGAATCTGCGTCGTAGGGAAGGTAAGTAAAGATGGTACAGGTGAGAGCACACCAGCCGATCAACACCGACGGCAGTATCAATCTCGAGGCTTGGCTCGATCATGCGGTCAGCGTCGACATGGCACTGGATCGCGAAGCCTTGAAGGCCGCCTGCGAGTTCGCTCGTGAGGCGGAGCAGCAACACAACGCGGCGAAGAACCTGTGGTCTGAAGGCACCTCGAGTTTCCAGACGGGCCTGGAGATCGCCGAAATTCTCGCTGACCTCAAGCTCGACCAGGACTCCTTGGTAGCGGCGGTGCTGTACCGCGGGGTGCGCGAAGGTCAGATCCAGCTACCGGTGGTCAGCCAACGTTTCGGCACGGTGGTCGCCAAGCTGATCGACGGCGTGCTGCGCATGGCCGCTATCAGTGCCAGCCTCAGTCCGCGCCAGTCCATGGTGCTGGGCACCCAGGGCCAGGTGGAAAACCTGCGCAAGATGTTGGTGGCAATGGTCGACGACGTGCGCGTCGCGCTGATCAAGCTGGCCGAGCGCACCTGTGCGATCCGCGCCGTGAAGTCCGCCGATGACGAAAAGCGCAATCGCGTCGCCCGGGAGGTGTTCGACATCTATGCCCCCCTGGCCCACCGTCTCGGCATCGGTCACATCAAGTGGGAGCTGGAGGACCTGTCCTTCCGCTACCTGGAGCCCGACCAGTACAAGCAGATCGCCAAGCTGTTGCATGAGCGGCGCCTGGATCGCGAGCGCTTCATCACCGATGTGATGACCCAGTTGCGCGAAGAGTTGCAGGCCACCGGCGTGGAAGCCGACATCAGCGGCCGGGCCAAGCACATCTACTCGATCTGGCGAAAAATGCAGCGCAAAGGCCTGGAATTCAGCCAGATCTACGACGTTCGCGCCGTTCGTGTCCTGGTCCCGGAAATGCGCGACTGCTACACCGCCCTGGGGATCGTCCACACCTTGTGGCGCCACATTCCGAAGGAGTTCGACGACTACATCGCCAACCCCAAGGAAAACGGCTACCGCTCGCTGCACACCGCCGTGATCGGTCCCGAGGGCAAGGTGCTGGAAGTGCAGATCCGCACCCATGCCATGCACGAGGAGGCTGAGCTGGGCGTTTGCGCCCACTGGAAATACAAGGGCACCGACGTCAAGTCCGGGTCCAACCACTACGAAGAGAAAATCTCCTGGCTGCGTCAGGTGCTCGAATGGCATGAGGAGCTGGGCGATATCGGTGGCCTGGCCGAACAGCTGCGCGTCGACATCGAGCCGGACCGGGTCTATATCTTCACCCCCGACGGCCACGCCATCGACCTGCCCAAGGGCGCGACACCGCTGGACTTCGCCTACCGGGTCCACACCGAGATCGGCCACAACTGCCGTGGCGCCAAGATCAATGGGCGGATCGTGCCGCTCAACTACAGCCTGCAGACCGGTGAGCAGGTCGAGATCATCACCAGCAAGCACGGTACCCCAAGCCGCGACTGGCTGAACCCGAACCTGGGCTACATCACCACATCCCGAGCGCGGGCGAAAATCGTCCACTGGTTCAAATTGCAGGCCCGCGACCAGAACGTCGCCGCCGGCAAGACCTTGCTCGAGCGTGAGCTCGGTCGCCTGGGCCTGCCGCAGGTGGATTTCGACAAGCTGGCCGAAAAAGCCAACATGAAAACCGCCGAGGACATGTTCGCCGCCCTCGGTGCCGGCGATCTGCGTCTGGCGCAGTTGGTCAACCTGGCCCAGCAACTGGTGGAGCCGGAGCGTGGCAACGAACAACTGGAACTGATCCCGCGCAAGGCCACCGGCTACAAGCCTGGCAAGCGCGGCGACATCCAGATCCAGGGCGTGGGCAACCTGATGACCCAGATGGCCGGCTGCTGTCAGCCATTGCCGGGGGATGCGATCGTCGGCTACATCACCCAGGGCCGCGGCGTGAGCATTCACCGCCAGGACTGTGCCTCGGTGCTGCAACTGGCCGGTCGCGAGCCGGAGCGGATCATCCAGGTCAGTTGGGGCCCGGTGCCGGTGCTCACCTACCCGGTGGACATCGTCATCCGTGCCTACGACCGATCCGGCCTGCTGCGTGACGTCTCCCAGGTGTTGCTGAACGAGCGGATCAACGTGCTGGCGGTCAACACCCGCTCCAACAAGGAAGACAACACCGCGCTGATGTCCCTGACCATCGAGATTCCGGGGCTGGATGCGCTGGGGCGGTTGCTGGGGCGGATTTCCCAGTTGCCGAACATCATCGAGACCCGGCGGAATCGGACGCCGGGTTAAGCCCAGTCTAAAAATGTGGGAGCGAGCTTGTGGGAGCAAAAACTGTGGGAGCAAAGCTTGCTCGCGATTGTGGTAGTGGCCCCAGCCCATCTGGAGACTGACTCACCGTTATCGCGAGCAAGCTTTGCTCCCACAGATCTGCTCCCACAGGCTTGCTCTCATTGAATTATTTCCCACAGGGATTTTTTGTGATGGGATGGATTGATGTACAGCCTTGAAGACCTGCTCCACCTGATGAACCGCCTGCGAGACCCGCAGTACGGCTGCCCGTGGGACATCCAGCAAACCTACGCGACCATCGTCCCCCATACCCTGGAAGAAGCCTACGAAGTGGCCGATGCCATCGAGCGTGGCGATTTCGATCACTTGCAGGGCGAGTTGGGCGACCTGCTGTTCCAGGTGGTGTATTACAGCCAGTTGGCCCGGGAAGAAAACCGCTTCGAATTCGCCGGCGTGGTCGACAGCATCACCCGCAAGCTGATCCGCCGCCATCCTCATGTATTTCCTACCGGTGACCTGTATGCGCCCGTGGATATCCCGCGCCTGAGCGAAGAGCAGGTCAAGCAGCGCTGGGAAGAAATCAAGGCAGAGGAACGGGCCGAGAAAGCCTCGGCGCCCGAGCAATTGTCGCTGCTCGACGATGTGCCGGGTGCGCTGCCGGCATTGTCCCGCTCGGCGAAGCTGCAGAAGCGTGCCGGCCAGGTCGGTTTCGACTGGCCAGGCCCGTTGCCGGTGCTCGATAAAGTCCGCGAGGAACTGGACGAAGTGCTCGAAGCCATGGCCGACAACGATCCGGTGGCCATCAGCGACGAGATCGGCGATCTGCTGTTCAGCGTGGTGAACCTGGCGCGCCACCTCAAGGTCGACCCGGAAACCGCACTGCGCGACGCCAACGGGAAGTTCGAGCAGCGGTTCCGATTTATCGAACAGGCATTGCGCGACACCCACCGTCCCATGGAAGATTGCACCCTCGAAGAGTTGGACGCCTTGTGGGGCGAAGCCAAACGTCAGGAAAAGAATTTGCCCAGCTGTGGCTGAGGCCGTTGCCTAAGTGAGTAAGCACCATGAGCCTTTCCCTTCGCGACCAGTTGCTCAAAGCAGGGCTGGTCAACCAAAAGCAGGCCAAGCAGGTCGGCAAAGAGAAACAGAAGCAGCAACGCCTGGCCCATAAAGGCCAGATCGAACTGGATGATTCCCAGCAGCGTGCCGCCCAGGAAGCGATGGCCGAAAAGGTCAAGCGCGACCAGGAACTCAACCGACAGCAGCAGGAAAAGGTCGAGCAGAAGGCCCGGGCCGCGCAGATCAAGCAATTGATCGAAGTCTCGCGCCTGCCGAAGCTGACCACCGAGGACTATTACAACTTCGTCGACGACAAAAAGGTCAAGCGCATCTCGGTCAATACGCTGATGCGCAACAAGTTGAGCAGTGGCTCCCTGGCGATCGTCCACCACGCCGGCGGCTACGAAGTGATCCCGCGCGAGGCAGCTCTGAAGATCCAGGAACGCGACCCCAAGCGCATCGTCCAGCTCAACACCCAGACCGAAGAAGTGGATGCGGATGATCCGTACGCGGCGTATCAGATTCCGGATGATTTGATGTGGTAAGCCGGACAGCAAGCTAAACGCAAAACCTGGAACATCTGCAGAGATCTCTAGGAAAACTGTGGGAGCAAAGCTTGCTCGCGATAGCTGAGTATCAGGCAATATCTTTCTGTCTGACACAGTGCTATCGCGAGCAAGCTTTGCTCCCACAGGTTCATGGGGGTTCTGTCGTTCAGGATTCTGCCATTTCCCGCGAGCGCAACCTTTCCTCGCGCTCCAGCTCAGCCTTGTAGTTATGAGCATCGGTCTCGGAGTGGAACATCCCCACCAGCAAATCCTGTTGATGCACATCCCAGATCCGGATACCGGCGGCAATGCCTTCGTGGGACATATGGGCGTCATCGCGTTCAGTTACTTTCACAGTCATCTTGCAAGCTCCAATCTCTGTTATCTGCAGCAAGGCGTGTGCAGGACTTTGTTATAGATTTGGATAGCGTGCTAAGTAAATGCGTCGGCGCGTTAAGAAGTTTTCATGGAAATCGCAGCCATCCTGCAGGCCTGGCGGTGCGCGGCATTCGGTCGCAGGGGGGCTTTCATGAAGAAGATTTCATGTTGCAGGCAGCCCCACTTTTTCCTTGGGAGCCAAACCTGTGGGAGCGAGCAGGCTCGCTCCCACAGGTCTATTTCCCACAGGTTTGTGTGGTGGTCATGAAATCCAGGCAAAAAGAAGCCCCGCATGTGCGGGGCTTCTTGGTGTTGGCTTCAATCAGCTGCCTTTCACAGCCTTGCCATTGACCGTACCGTCCAGGAGCATGATGTTGTACTCCTTGCCGTCGGTCTCGACCTGTTGCAGGCGCACCAGCAGGTAATCCCAGTCCTTGGCGAACCAGAGCACGGTGATGCGCTTGCTTTGTGTCGGGTCGCGCACGCGCTCGACCTTGATCGCATCGATCTGGCCGGCCTTGGTGTCGACTTTTTCCGAGCCCAGCACGCGGAAGTCATAGGTATCGACTTCGCCGTCATCGACGACCTGATAGCTCATGCTTTTCTTGCCGGCCGCCACGTCGTGCTGCAGGGCCAACTGGTAAGTGGATTTATCGACCATGCCACGGTTGAGCGGCAGCTTGACCGCATCGCCGCGATCGGTGCCGGTGACCATCTTGGTGTTCCAGTCGAAATCCAGGTCGGCCTTCTTGGCTTTGCCCAGGCCACCGCGTTCGAAATGGTAGGACTGTGGCAGCAGGGTGTCCTTGTCCAGGGTCAGGGTGCTTTCTTCGGTCAGGCTGGCGATCATCATCGACGCCTTGAAGCTCAGCTTCCAGGTGCCGTTGGCTTCCTTGGTCAGGCTACGCTCGGCGGTGCCGCTCATGGGCAACTGTTTCCAGTCGGCGGTATAGCTGGCGGAGAACGGTTGAAGTTCCGCTGCCTGTGCCAGGGGCAAGGCGAGCAGAGCGCAAGCGAAGAGCAGGGCGCGACGCATAAAATCTCCTAGTATCGAATCAAATGGCCGCTGGCGGCGAGTAACTGGCCGTCCAGTGAGGCACCGCGATCGTCGAGGGTCAGCCGTCCTTCGGCAAACCAACGCACGGCCATCGGGTAGATCTGGTGCTCGCGGGCGTGAACCCGTTGCGCCAGGCTTTGCGGCGTGTCGTGCAACTCTACCGGTATTACTGCCTGTACGACCAGTGGTCCGCCATCGAGTTCCTCGGTGACAAAGTGCACCGAGCAGCCGTGCTCAGTGTCTCCGGCCTCCAGCGCCCGCTGGTGAGTGTGTAACCCTTTGTATTTGGGCAGCAGCGAGGGATGGATATTGAACAGGCGGCCCTGGTAGTGACGCACGAAGCCGGCGCTGAGGATGCGCATGAAACCAGCGAGGACCACCAGTTGCGGATTGAAGATGTCGATCTGTTCGATCAGCGCGGCGTCGAAGGCTTCGCGGCCCTCGAACGCCTTGTGATCGAGGACGCGGGTGTCGATCCCCGCATCCTTGGCGCGTTGCAGGCCGTAGGCGTCGGCGCGGTTGGAAATCACCGCGCGGATACGGACCGGGCTGTCGCCGGTCCGTGTGCTGTCGATCAGGGCCTGCAAGTTACTGCCGGTGCCGGACAGCAGCACCACCACGTCACAGGTTGCGGACATCAGTGCGCCTTAAGGTTTTTCAGCTCGACCTGGGCAGCGCCTTCGGCGGCGGTGGCGATCTGGCCGATGACCCAAGGCTGCTCGCCGGCTTCACGCAGTACGTTCAGGGCCGTCTCGACGTGCTCCTGGGCCACGCAGATGACCATGCCCACGCCGCAGTTCAGCACGCGGTGCATTTCGGTTTCATCGACGTTGCCTTTTTCTTGCAGCCAGTCGAACACCGCCGGGCGGGTCCAGCTTGCCACGTCGACCACAGCCTGGGCGCCTTTTGGCAGTACGCGCGGGATGTTGTCCAGCAGGCCGCCACCGGTGATGTGGGCCATGGCCTTGACGGCACCGGTGTCCTTGATCAGCTTGAGCAGTGGCTTGACGTAGATGCGAGTCGGGGCCATCAGCAGGTCGGCCAGGGGCTTGCCGTCGAGCTGGGTGTTCTCGATGTCGGCACCGGAGACTTCGATGATCTTGCGGATCAGCGAGTAGCCGTTGGAATGCGGGCCGGAGGACGGCAGGGCGAGCAAGGCATCGCCGGTGGCGACTTTCGAGCCGTCGATGATCTCGGCCTTCTCCACGACGCCGACGCAGAAGCCAGCCAGGTCGTAGTCTTCGCCTTCGTACATGCCAGGCATTTCAGCGGTTTCGCCGCCGACCAGGGAGCAGCCGGACAGTTCGCAGCCAGCGCCGATGCCGGTCACCACTTGGGCGGCGGTGTCGACATTCAGTTTGCCGGTGGCGTAGTAATCGAGGAAGAACAGCGGCTCGGCGCCGCAGACCACCAGGTCGTTCACGCACATGGCCACCAGGTCGATGCCGATGCTGTCGTGCTTGTTCAGGTTCAGCGCCAGGCGCAGCTTGGTGCCGACGCCGTCGGTGCCCGAGACCAGCACCGGTTGCTTGTAGCCGGCCGGGATCTCGCAGAGGGCGCCGAAACCGCCCAGGCCGCCCATGACTTCCGGACGCGCAGTGCGCTTGGCGACGCTCTTGATGCGTTCGACCAATGCTTCACCGGCGTCGATGTCTACACCGGCGTCCTTGTAGCTCAGGGAGGGTTGCTTGCTCATGATCCAGGCCTTTAGGGGGGATTTCTGGGTAACGACCGACCGCCGGGGCCATTGAATAACCGCTGTACGAATTATTCCGGATGCCCAGCCATTGCCGGTCTGCGAAGGCGCGCGATTTTATCAGGCTTGAGGGGCAGCGGCCATCCTCGCGCCGACGGGCAGGGACATATCCACGGAAAAAAACCGATATTTCTTATATTGGTACTGTGTAGCGCGTCTGTATAAGGTGTAGCGGTAACCGGTTATGGTGATGACAGTGCGAAACTTCCACCGGGCGTGTGAATGTTTTGCCGGGTGCTGTGGTCACAGCCATGCTCAATCTTCTTCACACGGCCTGTTCCAGCCGTTATGTCCGGGAATCTTCCATGCGTTTGTTCAAGTTCTTGTCCGTGGGCTGCCTGTCGCTGATCAGCCTGGCGAGCCATGCCGAAACCCTCAACGGCCTCTATCAGGTGTTCGAACCAGTCACCAGCCAGACGCCGGAGGAGCGCAACCAGGCGACCCTGCGCGCCTTGGATACGCTGGTGCTGCGCCTGACCGGCGATGCCAAGGCGGCCCAGAACCCAGGCCTGGCAGCGATTCGCCAGGATCCGCAGCAAATCATTCTTCAATATGGCTACGATGCTGGCCCGCCGGAAAGCCTCAAGGTCGACTTCGACCCAGCGAGCACTGATCGGGCCTTGCGCTCGGCAGGGTTGTCGCTGTGGAGCGCGAACCGGCCATCGATCCTGGGTTGGTGGCTGAATGACTCGGCCGAGGGTTCCAGCCTGGTGGGCGATGGCCAGGCCAGCGCCACGCCGCTGCGACGTGCCGCCCAGCATCGGGGCCTGGCGCTGCACTTGCCGTTGGCTGACCTGAGCGAGCAGATCGTCGCCACCGCGCCAAACCTGGAAGGCAGCGATCCGGCGCCGTTGCGCGATGCCTCGGAACGCTACGCGACGGACGCCTTGCTGGCGGTCCACGCCAAGGAAGAAGGTGGTCAGTGGCATGGCACCTGGCGCCTGTGGCTGGGGGACCAGCGCGAGCAGGGCACAGCCCAGGGTGCCGATCCTGCGGCCCTGGCCGATGCGGTCATGCTCGCGGTGAGTCAGCGTCTGGCGCCGCGTTTCGTCGCCAAGCCGGGCGTGGCCACCGAGCAATTGCTGGAAGTGCAGGGCATGAACCTGGAGCGTTACGCGGCGCTAGGGCGTTTGCTCGAGCCGTTCGGTGGGCAGTTGCAGCGGGTTGAAGGGGACCGGATCGTCTATCGGGTCAACGGCAGTGCCGAACAGCTGAAGGCGCAGTTGGCCCTGGCCAAACTGCAGGAAATTCCACCCGGCGAGGCCGTCGCGCCAGTGCCTGTGGCGCCGCCAGCCGCCGATGGTTCGGTCCCGGTTGCAGCGCCAGCGCCTGCGCCAGCAGCCAATTTGCGGTTCCGTTGGTAGGTTTTCTTTCTTTATATAGCTAGGAGTGGTTCATGGGCGATACGCGGCGTTGGTTCTGGTTGGGTGGGGTCGCCCTGCTGTTCGCGTTTATCTATCTGCTGCATCCGATCCTCACGCCGTTCCTGGTTGCGCTGTTGTTGGCCTATCTGTTTGACCCGGTGGTGGATCGCCTGGAAAAACTCGGCCTGTCGCGGACCTGGGGTGTGGTGACGGTCTTTGCGTTGTTCACTTTGATCGTGGTCGCGCTGTTGCTGGTGCTGATACCAATGCTCGCCAAGCAACTGCTGCGCCTGTACGAATTGGCGCCGCAGATGCTCGATTGGTTGCAGCACAGCGCGGTGCCGTGGGTGCAGTCGAAACTGGGGTTGTCGGACGGTTTCTGGAAGTTCGACAAGGTCAAGGCCGCCATCAGCGAGCACATGGGCCAGACCACCGACATAGTCGGAGTGGTGTTGAGCCAGGCCACGGCTTCGAGCCTGGCGTTGATCGGCTGGCTGGCGAACCTGGTGCTGATTCCCGTGGTGGCTTTCTACCTGCTGCGGGATTGGGATCTGATGATGGCCAAGATCCGCAGCCTGCTGCCACGTCATCGCGAAGAACGCATCATGACCCTGACCGGCGAATGCCACGAAGTGCTGGGGGCGTTCGTGCGCGGACAACTGCTGGTGATGGTGGCCCTGGGTTTCATCTATGCGGCTGGGTTGATGTTGGTCGGGTTGGAACTGGGACTGTTGATCGGCTTGATCGCCGGGCTGGCGGCCATCGTGCCGTACATGGGCTTTGTGATCGGGATTGGCGCGGCATTGATCGCCGGGTTGTTCCAGTTCGGCGGCGACTTGTACCCGATGGTGGGTATCGTGGCAGTGTTCATGGTCGGGCAGGCCCTGGAGGGCATGGTGCTGACGCCGCTGTTGGTGGGCGACCGCATTGGTCTGCATCCCGTGGCTGTGATCTTCGCAATCCTGGCAGGGGGCGAGTTGTTCGGCTTTACCGGGATCCTGCTGGCGTTGCCGGTGGCGGCGGTGATCATGGTGCTGGTGCGTCATATGCACGATCTGTACAAAGATTCGGACATCTACAGCGGCGCCGAAGACCCTGACCTGTAGGGCAAATGATGGGTGGGGTGTCAGGGAAACTGACGCTCCGCGCCCTTGCCGCTGCAAACCTTTGATTTTGCTCGTGGTCCGGCGCATTGTGCGGTCCGCGTCACGGGTATAAACTTTGCGCACTTTACACAGAGGCCACTAACGGTTCCTTGGGAACTGTTCAGTCAGCATGAAACCGATTCAGCTGCCCCTAGGTGTGCGTCTGCGTGATGACGCCACCTTTATCAACTACTACCCAGGCGCCAATGCCGCTGCACTCGGCTATGTCGAGCGGCTTTGCGAAGCCGACGCCGGCTGGACCGAGAGCCTGATTTACCTGTGGGGCAAGGATGGGGTAGGGCGCACGCACTTGTTGCAGGCGGCTTGCCTGCGCTTCGAGCAATTGGGCGAACCTGCGGTGTACCTGCCGTTGGCCGAGTTGCTCGATCGCGGCGTGGAAATCCTCGACAACCTGGAACAGTACGAACTGGTTTGCCTGGACGATCTCCAGGCCGTGGCCGGCAAGGCTGATTGGGAAGAGGCGCTGTTTCATCTGTTCAATCGGTTGCGCGACAGTGGTCGACGCTTGCTGATCGCCGCATCGACGTCACCGCGGGAGCTGCCAGTGAAGCTGGCGGACCTCAAGTCCCGTCTCACCCTGGCGCTGATTTTCCAGATGCGCCCGCTGTCCGACGAAGACAAGCTCCGTGCCTTGCAGTTGCGCGCTTCCCGACGTGGCCTGCACCTGACCGACGAAGTCGGGCATTTCATCCTCACCCGTGGCACCCGCAGCATGAGTGCATTGTTCGAGCTGCTCGAACGCCTCGACCAGGCCTCACTCCAGGCCCAGCGCAAGCTGACTATTCCTTTTTTGAAAGAAACCTTGGGTTGGTAGAACCTTTCCAACTAGTGGCTCTTAGCCTGCTTTGGACACGGCGAAACCCGCGGCCCTGCTGGGTTGCAGGCCTCGTGAGATTCAAAATGGGCTTAAGCGCTTAGATGTAAACGTAAAACCGAGAAGTCACATTTGCATCGATTGAATTTGCAAATGAGGTTGATAGAAGGCATAGTCTCGCCATCTTTACTACTTCAGCCACGGTCGTGCCCATGCTAAATCGCTTCGCACCCCTCGTGCCTCTCGCACTCGTTACCCTGTTGTTCGGTTGCGCTGCCCACTCTCCAGTGTCCCAGCAAGAGCAACAACCACAGGTCAAGAACTCCGTTACCGCCCAGTCTTCCTCCGTTGCGTTCCAGGAAGAAATGGCCTCCGACAAAGAGCTCGCAGCCTTCGCCGGCAGCAAGCCTTACCAGCTTCCAGTACTGGCCGACAGCATCCTGGAACGCGGCATGTCGTTGATCGGTACTCGCTACCGTTTTGGCGGGACCTCTGAAGCCGGCTTCGATTGCAGCGGTTTCATCGGTTACCTGTTCCGCGAAGAAGCCGGCATGAACCTGCCGCGCTCCACCCGTGAAATGATCAACGTGAACGCCCCACTGGTAGCACGCAACCAGTTGGAGCCCGGTGACCTGCTGTTCTTCAGCACCAACGGTCGTCGTGGTCGCGTCAGTCACGCCGGTATCTACCTGGGTGACAACCAGTTCATCCATTCCAGCAGCCGCCGCAGCGGTGGCGTGCGGATCGACAGCCTGGGCGACAGCTACTGGAGCAAGACCTTCATCGAAGCCAAGCGCGCCCTCGCCATGGCACCGACTGTGATGACTGCTCGCAAGTAAGCACACAGTTTGTAAGGCAAACTTAAAGTCTTACTTGAAGTTTGCCACATAGTCGCTAGAATCCTTGATCATTGATTGATGGCAATCCGCCTGCGTACTACGCAGGCGGATTCGTTTTCATGCCCACGGCAGAAAAGCCGCATCCAGATCAGGATTGTTCTGCATATGTCGACGTCGGCCCGCCTCGCTCTCATGTTCCTCGCCGCGCTGCTCAGTGCGTGTGCCAGCCGTACACCGCCGCCGGCACCGGTGGTCTTTGCCCCCTCGCAATCCTTTTCCCCGGCCGCCGAAGATGTGCTCTTCCGAGCGCTGGGCCTGGTGGGGACGCCGTACCGTTGGGGGGGTAACACACCGGATTCGGGTTTTGATTGCAGTGGCCTGATTGGTTATGTCTACCGCGACGCCGCTGGCATTTCCTTGCCGCGCTCAACCCGCGAAATGATCGGCATGCGTGCTCCCGATGTCGGCAAGGAAGCCTTGCAGACTGGCGACCTGATTTTCTTTGCCACCAACGGCGGCTCCCAGGTCAGCCACGCCGGGATCTATGTGGGCGAGGGGCGTTTTGTTCATGCGCCGGCCACTGGCGGTACGGTCAAGCTCGATAGCCTGTCCAAGGCTTATTGGCAGAAGGCCTACCTGAGCGCCAAGCGGGTGTTGCAGCCGGAGCATCTGGCGCGTAATCCCTGAGTTGTTGTTGCCCTGATCTGTGGGAGCAAAGCTTGCTCGCGAAACAGGCGCCTCGATCTCTGACAGACCGCATCGCTTCCATCGCGGGCAAGCCTTGCTCCCACAGTTCGGGCGGCGCTCACAAGGGTGTGTCGGCCTTATTTGCCTGACACCCGCCAAATCTTGTTCCCCACATCATCCGCCACCAACAACCCGCCCTGCTTATCGATCACCACGCCCACTGGCCGGCCCTGGGCTTTTTCGTCGGCATTCAGGAAACCGGTCAACACATCCACCGGTTGCCCTACTGGCTTGCCGCCGTTGAACGGTACGAAAATCACTTTGTAACCACTGTGGGGCTTACGGTTCCAGGAGCCATGCTGGCCGACGAAAGCCCCTTCGGTAAACGGTGCGGGCAAGGTGCTGCCCTCGGCGAAGCTCAGGCCCAATGAAGCGGTGTGGGGGCCGACGGCGTAGTCCGGGGCGATGGCCTTGGCCACCAGCGTCGGGTTCTGCGGTTCGACCCGGGTATCGACGTGCTGCCCGTAGTAGCTGTAGGGCCAGCCATAGAATGCGCCGTCCTTGACCGACGTGATGTAGTCCGGCACCAGGTCGCTGCCGATCTCATCCCGCTCGTTCACCGCCGTCCACAGCGCGCCGCTGCGGGGCTCCCAGGCCAGGCCGTTGGGGTTGCGCAGGCCCGAGGCGAAGATCCGGTGATTGCCGCTGGCACGGTCCACTTCCCAAATGGCCGCGCGACCCTCTTCGGCCTCCATGCCATTTTCCGCGACGTTGCTGTTCGAGCCCGTGGTGACGTACAACTTGCTGCCATCGCGGCTGGCAATCACGTTCTTGGTCCAGTGGTGGTTGAGCGTGCCCCCGGGCAGATCGACAACCTTGGTCGGTTGCGCCTTGATTTGCGTGTCGCCGTCCTTGTAGGGGAAGCGGATCAGTCGGTCGGTATCGGCCACGTACAGGTCATTGCCCACCAGGGTCATGCCGAACGGCGAGTTGAGGTTTTCCAGGAACACCGTGCGGGTTTCGGCGATGCCGTCGTGATTGGCGTCGCGCAACAGTGTGATGCGATTGGGGCTTGGCACTCCGGCGCCGGCGCGGCCCATGACCTTTTTCATCACCCAGCCACGGATGCCCTTGGCGTCGTCCGGCTTGGGCGGAGCGTTGGTTTCGGCCACCAGCACATCACCGTTGGGCAACACATACAGCCAGCGCGGATGGTCCAGCCCTTCAGCGAACGCGCCCACTTGCAGGCCCTGGGCTGGGGTTGGCTTGGCGCCTTCGGGCCAGCCGATGGCTTCGGCGATGTTGACGGTCGGGACGAGAGTCTTGTTCGGTTCGGGCAGCTTCGGCGCAGGCCCGGTGCCATCGGACACTTGCAAGGTGGAAGACTCGCCGCAAGCGACAAGCCCGGCGGCGAGGGCGACGATCAGGAGATGGGGTGGCTTGAGCATGCTGGCTTCCCTATGAATGCATGTAGTTATTCATAGAGGAGCGTAGACGCGCGATGGTTCAACTGTGGATATGGCAGTCAGTCAGGCATTGCTGTGGTGTCTATGGATGTTGTATCTGCTGAAAATCCAATGTGGGAGCGAGCTTGCTCGCTCCCACAGATCGTTCCTGAAGGAATCAACCGTGGGCCTGTTTGAACAGTACCGCGATGCCTGGGTGATAATGCCCGGCTTCGTTGCGCAACTTGCGATAGGCGTAAGGGAAGTACCAGGCCACGGCGCAGGTGTTCTCCTTCTGCAGGTCGTCGACCATGTCCTGCAATTCTTCGGGCGTGGCGCTTTGCTGGGCCTTTTGTGGTGAGACGAACAGGCAGCCCAGCTTCAGGTCGCTGGCGTAGCTGATGCGTTTGGCGTCGCTGGTGGCTTCCGACAGCGGTTGGGTCAGGTTCAGGTTGGTGACCTTGGGCCAGCGTTGGGTGGCTTGGATAAAGGCGCGCTCATCGGCGCCGGCGATGAACAGATCGGCGCTGACGTTGCGTTCGCCTTCTTCATTCTGCTTGCGGGTCGGCGCGCTCTGCAGCGTGACCATCTCGGCCATCCAGGCGGCAGCCGACAACAGGCCAAGGTTGGCCCGTTCATCGAACCAGTACGGGGTGTCGTTATCGCCGCGCACGGCGTTGTAGCGGTCGATACAATCAAACCAGCGTTCCAGCACCGGGCGCAGGAATTCCAGCTTTGGATTGCTGATGAGCATGCCTTGCATGTTTTTGCCCTCTTGTTCTTGTGATATCGGGTCATGATGCCTATTTGATATCACTTGCCGTAGCGTGGCACAAGATTGGCGTCATTTTATTGATCGGGGCCAATGTTTGGTGCATGGCCCATGGCGGCTTTAATTGACGCTCCACCCCCAACCCTCTAACCTTCGCCGCTTGTTTCAGGTGCTCTATGACCCCGGTCGATAGAGTGAAACAGGGAAGCCGGTGAGTGCACACGAACCCGGCGCTGCCCCCGCAACGGTAAATGAGTCAACGCTGTGCCTATGCCACTGTGTCGTCGACATGGGAAGGCGCGCAGCCAGGCATTGCGCCGCTCATGAGCCCGGAGACCGGCCTGATTCATCCAACGGCATCACGGTGGGCGATGCCAGGCTTGTTGCCGTCTTTTTTTGTGCCCGCCCGCCGTTATCCAATCCCAACGGAGAGCTCCCATGACCGACACCCCTGATCGCGACGAACGCCACCTGGCGCGCATGCTGCGCAAGAAAGCCGTGATCGACGAGCGCATCGCCAATTCGCCGAACGAATGTGGCTTGCTGCTGGTGCTGACCGGTAACGGCAAAGGCAAGAGCAGCTCGGCGTTCGGCATGCTGGCCCGGTCCATGGGGCACGGCATGCAATGTGGGGTGGTGCAGTTCATCAAGGGGCGCAACAGCACCGGTGAAGAGCTGTTTTTCCGCCGGTTCCCGGAGCAGGTACGTTTTCATGTGATGGGCGAAGGGTTTACCTGGGAAACCCAGGACCGCCAGCGCGACATCGCCGCCGCTGAAACTGCCTGGGCCGTATCGCGGCAATTGCTCAGCGATCCGTCCATTGGCCTGGTGGTGCTTGATGAGCTCAATATCGCCCTCAAGCACGGTTACCTCGACCTCGATCAGGTGTTGAGCGATCTGCAGGCCCGTCCGCCGATGCAGCATGTGGTGGTGACCGGTCGCGGCGCCAAGCCGGAGATGATCGAGCTGGCCGACACCGTGACTGAAATGGGCATGATCAAGCATGCGTTCCAGGCGGGCATCAAGGCGCAGAAAGGCGTCGAACTGTGAGTGATGCTCGCCACTGCCCGGCAGTGCTGATCGCCGCTCCGGCCTCGGGACAAGGCAAGACCACCGTCACCGCGGCGCTGGCCCGGTTGCATCGCAACCAGGGACGCAAGGTGCGCGTCTTCAAGTGCGGCCCGGACTTCCTCGACCCGATGATCCTGGAGCGGGCCAGCGGCGCGCCGGTCTATCAATTGGACATGTGGATGGTCGGCGAGCAGGAGAGCCGTCGGCTGTTGTGGGAGGCCGCCGCTGAAGCAGACCTGATCCTGATCGAAGGGGTGATGGGGCTGTTCGACGGTACCCCGTCCAGCGCTGACCTGGCGCGGCATTTTGGCGTGCCGGTGCTGGCGGTGATCGACGGCACGGCCATGGCCCAGACTTTCGGCGCCCTGGCCCTTGGCCTGGCGCGTTATCAGCCGGACTTGCCATTCGCCGGAGTATTGGCCAACCGCGTCGGCACCCTGCGCCACGCACAATTGCTCGAAGGCAGCCTGACCGAAGGCCTGCGCTGGTACGGCGCGTTGTCCCGGGAAACCGGCATCGAATTGCCCAGCCGTCATCTCGGCCTGGTCCAGGCCCGTGAATTGAATGACCTCGACCTGCGCCTCGACGCGGCGGCCGAGGCCTTGGCCGGCAGTTGCGAAGTAGAGCTGCCGCCAGCGGTGGCATTCGCCGCGCCCGAGGTGATCGCTGTTGAGCCGTGGCTCGCTGGGGTACGCATCGCCGTGGCCCGTGACGAAGCGTTCGCCTTCACCTATGGCGCAAGCCTTGATCTGCTGCGGGCCATGGGCGCGCAATTGAGCTTCTTTTCGCCGATCCATGACAGCGAGCTACCCGAGGCGGACAGCCTGTATCTGCCCGGCGGTTATCCGGAACTGCACCACGTCGCGCTGGCCCGGAACACGGCGATGCTGGCGGCGATCCGTGCCCATCATGCCGCCGACAAACCGTTGCTCGCCGAATGCGGCGGCATGTTGTACCTGCTCGATTCATTGACCGATGTCGACGGCGTGCGCGCCGAACTGCTGGGTTTGCTGGCCGGCGATGCGCAGATGCAGAAGCGCCTGGCGGCCCTGGCGCTGCAATCGGTGGATTTGCCGGAAGGCAACCTGCGTGGGCACACCTATCATCACTCCCTGACCAGCACCGAGGTTGAACCGATTGCCCGTGGGCATAGCCCCAATGGCGGGAGAGGAGCGGAGGCGGTATTCCGGCAGGGGCGGATGACGGCTTCCTATGTGCATTTTTATTTTCCGTCGAATCCGCGGGCGATTGCCGGGTTGTTTGCGCCTGATCCTGAGACCGCTATCGCGAGCAGGCTCGCTCCCACAGGGGATTGTGTGATCTCAAGTGCTGCGCTAGCCAGTGTGGGAGCGAGCTTGCTCGCGAAGAGGCCATGACAGATACCGCTTTCTCCCAGACCGAACGCGAAGCGGTCTACCGCGCCATCGCCGAACGTCGTGACATGCGTCACTTCACCGGCGGCACGGTCGAACCGGCCCTGCTGCGCCGTCTGCTGGAAGCCGCGCACCAGGCCCCCAGCGTCGGCCTGATGCAACCATGGCGATTCATTCGCATCAGCGACCGCGCCTTGCGTGGGCAGATCCGCCAACTGGTGGAGCAGGAACGCGTCCGCACCGCCGAGGCCCTGGGCGAGCGCAGCGATGAGTTCATGAAGCTCAAGGTCGAAGGCATCGACGATTGCGCCGAAGTGCTGGTGGCGGCGTTGATGGATGATCGCGAGCGGCACATCTTCGGTCGCCGGACCTTGCCGGAAATGGACCTGGCCTCGCTGTCCTGCGCAATCCAGAATCTGTGGCTGGCCTCTCGCGCTGAAGGGTTGGGGATGGGCTGGGTATCGCTGTTCGAACCCCAGGCCCTGGCCGACCTGCTGGGCCTGCCCGTCGGGGCCAAGCCGCTGGCGGTACTCTGTCTGGGCCCGGTCGAGGGATTTTATCCGGCGCCAATGCTCGCCCTGGAAGGTTGGGCGCAGCCGCGTCCGCTCAGTGAACTGCTGTATGAAAACCATTGGGGTGTGAGCCCATGAGTGTGGCGTTGCTCAGTGCCGCTGCGGTGGCGCTGGATGCGCTGTTGGGCGAGCCCCGGCGCTGGCATCCGTTGGTGGCGTTCGGTGGCTTTGCCGATCGCATCGAACAACGCTTCAATTCCGGCGGGCGCGGCTGGCGCAGCCACGGGGTGACGGCGTGGATCATCGCCGTGGTGCCGCTGACCCTGCTGGCCACGGCTCTGTCCTGGGCGCCTGTGGTGGGTTGGCTGGTGGAGATCCTGGCGTTGTACTGTGCCCTCGGCCTGCGCAGCCTTGGCGAACATGTCGAGCCGGTGGCGCGGGCGCTGCGCAGTGGTGATCTGGACGAGGCGCGCCTGCGAGTCGGCTATCTGGTCAGCCGCGAGACGGCAGAACTGGACGAGACCGCCGTGGCCCGCGCCGCCACCGAATCGGTGCTGGAAAACGGCAGCGACGCGGTGTTCGCCGCGCTGTTCTGGTTCGCCGTGGCTGGCGCGCCCGGCGTGGTGCTGTACCGCTTGAGCAATACCCTCGACGCCATGTGGGGCTATCGCAATGAACGCTTCGAACGCTTTGGCTGGGCGGCGGCGAAGATCGACGACGTGCTCAACTACATCCCGGCGCGCCTGGTGGCGTTGACCTACGCGCTGCTCGGCAAGACCCGCCTGGCGCTCAAGTGCTGGCGCACCCAAGGCCCAACCTGGGACAGCCCCAACGCCGGGCCGGTGATGGCCGCGGGTGCCGGCGCGCTGGGCGTCGAGCTGGGCGGGGCGGCGGTTTATCACGGCGAACTGCACCAACGTCCGCCCTTGGGCGAAGGCTTGTCGGCGAGTGCCGACTCCATCGATCGCGGCTGGCAATTGGTCCAGCGCGGGGTATGGTTGTGGTTGCTGATTCTCTGCCTGGGAGCTGAGTTTTATGCTTGAACACGGTGGACGCCTGCGCAACGCGGCCCGGCAATACGGCATTGCCGAGGCGGATTGGCTCGACCTGTCCAGCGGCCTGGCGCCCTGGCCATTCGACGTCCCGGTTATTCCCCAGCGGGCCTGGGCACGCCTGCCGGAAACCGATGATGGTTTGGAGCAGGCCGCCTGCGATTACTACGGTGCGTTGGATGTGCTGCCGGTGGCCGGTTCGCAGATGGCTATTCAGTTGTTGCCGCGTTTGCGTCGGGCCGGCAAGGTCGGCGTGCTTTCGCCGTGTTATGCCGAACATGCCGAAGCCTGGCGCCGCAGTGGCTACATCGTGCGCGAAGTGTTGGCGTCGGAGGTGGATTTCTTCATCGACAGCCTCGATGTGCTGGTGGTGGTCAATCCGAACAATCCCACGGGCCTGAGCCTTGCGCCCGAGCGCTTGCTGGACTGGCATGCCCGCCTGGCCCAGCGCGGTGGCTGGCTGGTGGTGGATGAAGCCTTCATGGACATCACACCGGCGCTGAGCCTGGCGGCGCACACCCATCTGGTCGGGTTGATCGTGCTGCGTTCGTTTGGCAAGTTCTTTGGCCTGGCCGGGGTGCGCCTGGGTTTTGTCTTGGCCGAGCGCCGCTTGCTCAAGTTGCTCGCCGAACAGGTCGGGCCATGGGCCGTCAGCGGGCCGACCCGGGTCTTGGGCCAGGCGTGCTTGCTGGACAGCGACGCCCACGCCCGTCAACGCCAACGCTGCGAAGCCACCAGCCAACGCCTGGCGCTGGTGCTCGAGCATCACGGTTTCAAGCCTCAGGGCGGCTGCGGATTGTTCCAGTGGCTGGTCACCGAGCACGCCGAGGGGCTTCACGATTTCATGGCCCATCGCGGCATTCTCCTGCGGTTGTTCACCAGTACCGGCAGCCTGCGCTTCGGACTGCCGGCTGACGACGGCGAATTCCTGCGCCTCGAACAGGCCTTCGAGGCCTACGCCAAGGACGTTCAATGACCACAGTGATGGTGCAGGGCACCACCTCCGATGCTGGCAAAAGTACCTTGGTTACGGCGCTGTGCCGCTGGGTCAGGCGCCAGGGTGTGAGCGTGGTGCCGTTCAAGCCGCAGAACATGGCCCTCAACAGCGCCGTGACCGCCGACGGCGGCGAAATTGGCCGCGCCCAAGCCGTGCAGGCCCAGGCCGCCGGGCTCGAACCGCATACCGACATGAACCCGGTGCTGCTCAAGCCCAACAGCGACACCGGCGCCCAGGTGATCATCCATGGCCGCGCCGTCACCACCATGAATGCCGTGGCCTATCACGATTACAAAGCCATCGCGATGCAAGCCGTGCTCGCCTCCCACGCGCGCTTGAGCGCGGCCTATCCGGTGGTGATGGTGGAGGGCGCCGGCTCCCCGGCGGAGATCAATCTGCGCGCCGGTGATATCGCCAACATGGGTTTTGCCGAGGCGGTGGACTGCCCGGTGCTGCTGATCGCCGATATCAACCGTGGCGGCGTGTTCGCCCATCTGGTCGGTACGCTGGAGTTGCTTTCCCCCAGCGAGCAGGCGCGGGTCAAGGGCTTCATCATCAACCGTTTTCGCGGCGACATCGCCTTGCTGCAACCGGGCCTGGACTGGTTGGAGGCGCGCACCGGCAAACCGGTGATCGGCGTGTTGCCGTACGTGATGGACCTGCACCTGGAAGCCGAGGACGGCCTCGACCAACGCCAGGCCGACAAGGCCGAGCAAGTGCTCAAGGTGGTGGTGCCGGTGTTGCCGCGCATCAGCAACCACACCGATTTCGATCCGCTGCGCCTGCACCCCCAGGTCGACCTGCAATTCATCGGCCCCGGCCAAACCATCCCGCCGGCCGACCTGATCATCCTGCCCGGTTCAAAAAGCGTGCGCAGCGACCTGGCCTATCTGCGCGCCAACGGTTGGGACACGGCGATCCAGCGTCACCTACGCTACGGCGGCAAGTTGCTGGGCATCTGCGGCGGCTTGCAGATGCTCGGCCAGCACGTCCACGACCCGCTGGGGCTGGAAGGGGCGGCGGGTTCCAGTGCCGGGTTGGGTTTGCTGGCTTTCGAAACGACCCTGGAACACGAGAAGCAATTGCGCAATGTGCGCGGGCGGTTGGCGTTGGAAGAGGCCGAAGTCAGTGGCTATGAGATTCATGCCGGCGTAACCAGCGGCCCGGCCTTGGAACATGCGGCGGTGCACCTAGAGGACGGTCGTTGCGACGGCGCCCAGAGCCTCGACGGGCAGATTTTCGGCACCTACCTGCACGGGCTGTTCGAGTCGCCCCAGGCCAGCAGCGCGTTGTTGCGTTGGGCCGGGTTGCAGGATGTGCAAACGGTGGACTACCACGGCTTGCGCGAGCGGGACATCGAGCGGTTGGCGGATCTGGTGGAGCGGCATTTGGATACTGGGCTGCTGCGTGAACTTTGTGGGATTTGAGGTGGCTGTACCGCCGTCATCGCGAGCAGGCTCGCTCCCACATTGGATCTCGGATGACCACAGAATTCATGTACACCCTAGATCAACTGTGGGAGCGAGCCTGCTCGCGATGGGGCCGGCAGCGACACCGCCTATTTGAAAGGTAAAAAACATGCTGCAACTCATCCTCGGCGGCGCCCGCTCCGGCAAGAGTCGCCTGGCGGAAAAGCTCGCCACGGACACCCGATTCCCCGTGACCTACATCGCCACCAGCCAACCCCTGGACGGCGAGATGAACGCACGGGTCGCCCAACACCGCGCCCGCCGTCCGGCCGAATGGGCGCTGCTGGAGGAGCCCTTGGCCCTGGCCCGAGTGCTGCGGGAAAACGCCGCTTCAGGGCAATGCCTGCTGGTGGATTGCCTGACCCTGTGGCTGACCAACCTGCTGATGCTCGACGATCCCGAGCAACTCAATACCGAGCGCGAAGCGCTGCTGGACTGCCTGGCCGCGCTGCCCGGTGAAATCATTTTTGTCAGCAACGAGACCGGCATGGGTGTCGTGCCGCTGGGCGAGTTGACTCGCCGTTACGTCGATGAAGCCGGTTGGCTGCATCAAGCCTTGGCCGAACGTTGTCAGCGCGTCGTGCTGACCGTCGCCGGCCTGCCCCTGACCCTCAAAGGTACTGCGTTATGAATCACCGCTGGTGGCTGGACCCATGCAAGCCCCTCGATACCCAGGCTTTGGAGCAGGCCACGGCCCGTCAGCAACAGCTGACCAAACCCGCCGGTTCATTGGGCCGACTGGAATCGGTGGCGGTGCAACTGGCGGGCCTGCAAGGGCAGGTCAAGCCGAGCCTGGATCGGCTGTGGATCGCGATTTTTGCCGGTGACCACGGCGTGGTGGCTGAAGGCGTATCGGCCTATCCCCAGGAAGTCACTGGGCAGATGCTGCTCAACTTCGTCAGCGGCGGCGCGGCCATCAGCGTTCTGGCGCGGCAACTGGGCGCGTCCCTGGAAGTGGTGGACCTGGGCACCGTGACGCCTTCGCTCGACCTGCCCGGTGTGCGCCATCTGAATGTCGGCCCTGGCACGGCGAATTTCCTCCAGGGCCCAGCCATGACCGCGTCCCAGGGCGAACAAGCCTTGCACGCCGGCCGCGACAGCGTGGCCCGTGCCGTCGCCATCGGGGCGCAACTGTTCATCGGCGGCGAGATGGGCATCGGCAACACCACCGCCGCCAGCGCCCTGGCCTGCGCCTTGCTCGAATGCCCGGTGGCGCATCTGGTGGGGCCGGGCACGGGATTGGACGCGGCGGGCGTCGGCCGCAAGGCCCTGGTAATCGAACGGGCCCTGGCGTTGCACGCTGCCCAGGGCAACGACCCGCTGCAGATCCTGTTCAACCTCGGCGGTTTTGAAATCGCCGCGTTGGTCGGTGCGTACCTGGCCTGTGCCCAGCAGGGCGTCGTCGTGCTGGTGGATGGTTTCATCTGCAGCGTCGCGGCCCTGGTGGCGGTACGCCTCAATCCGGCGTGCCGGTCGTGGTTGCTGTTCGCCCATCGCGGCGCCGAACCGGGCCATCGCCACGTGCTGGAAACCCTCGGCGCCGAACCGCTGCTGGATCTCGGCCTGCGCCTGGGTGAGGGCAGTGGCGCGGCGCTGGCGGTGCCGCTGCTGCGCCTGGCGTGTGACCTGCACGGGCAGATGGCGACGTTTGCCGAAGCGGCCGTGGCGGATCGCCCGGCATGACCTTGCGCCTGGACCTGCTGCGTCACGGCGAAACCGAACTGGGCGGCGGCTTGCGCGGCAGCCTCGACGACGCCTTGACGGCCAGGGGCTGGGAGCAGATGCACACGGCTGTCGCCCAGGGCGGGCCCTGGGATCGCCTGGTCAGCTCACCCTTGCAGCGCTGCGCCCGTTTCGCCGAGCAACTCGGCGCCCGGCTCAACGTGCCGGTGCACCTGGACAAAGACCTGCAAGAGTTGCATTTCGGCGCCTGGGAAGGTCGCAGCGCGGCGGCGTTGATGGACACCGACGCCGAGGCATTGGGCCGGTTCTGGGCCGATCCCTATGCCTTCACGCCCCCCGAAGGCGAGCCGGTGCTGGCGTTTTCCAGCCGCGTCCTGGCGGCGGTCGAACGCCTGCACGCGGCCTATGCCGGTCAGCGGGTCTTGCTGGTCAGCCATGGCGGCGTGATGCGCCTGCTGCTGGCCCAGGCCCGCGGCCTGCCTCGGGAGCAGTTGCTCAATGTCGAAGTCGGTCATGGCGCGCTGTTTTCCCTGGCAGTGTCGGCAGGTTTAGTGCTTAAAGAGGCGCTTTGAACATGTTGCCCTTCTGGATCGCCCTGCAATTTCTCAGCAGCCTGCCGGTTCGCCTGCCTGGCATGCCCGAACCCGAGCAACTGGGTCGTTCGCTGCTGTTCTATCCGCTGGTAGGGCTGGTGTTCGGCGGGCTGTTATGGGTTTTGGATTCGTTGCTGATGGGTGCGCCGTTGCTGCTTCATGCCGCGTTGTTGCTGGCGGCGTGGGTGTTGCTTAGCGGTGGGCTGCATCTGGATGGCCTGGCCGACAGCGCCGATGCGTGGCTCGGCGGTTTCGGCGATCGCGAACGGACGTTGCTGATCATGAAGGATCCGCGCAGCGGGCCGATTGCCGTCGTGACGTTGGTGTTGGTGTTGCTGCTCAAATGGGCAGCGCTGGTGGCGTTGATCGAACAGGAGCAGGCCTTGGCGTTGCTCATCGTGCCGATGCTGGGGCGTGGCGCATTGCTGGGGTTGTTCCTGACGACGCCGTATGTACGTGCCGGTGGGTTAGGCCAGGCGCTCGCCGATCACTTGCCGCGCCGCTCGGGCTGGCAGGTGTTGTCGGCCTGTGCGCTAGCTTGCCTGCTGCTGTTGGGCTGGGCCGGGTTGTGGGCGTTGGGGGTGGCCACGCTGGTCTTCGTCGGGTTGCGACGGATGATGCTGCGCAGGCTGCAAGGCTGCACCGGAGATACGGCAGGCGCCTTGCTGGAACTGCTGGAAACCGCCGTTCTGGTCGCGTTGGCGTTGCGTTGAAGCCGGAGCTTGTCGGCGAGGTAGCGTTCATTTAAATTTGCATTCACTTAATCGCGGGTATATACACGCATCATGCTTCCTTCCCAATGTCTGTGCATCAATCTGCGTCGTGCCGCACGTGGCGTCAGCAGGTATTACGACGGCGCCCTCGACGGCTTCGGGATCAACGTTGCCCAGTATTCTTTGCTGAACAACCTGGCGCGCCTGGATCAACCGAGCATTTCCTCCCTGGCCGAGGCCATGGGCCTGGATCGCAGCACCCTGGGGCGCAACCTGCGGGTGCTCGAAGGCGAGGGACTGGTGGCACTGGCCGAGGGCGACGACCTGCGCAACCGCATCGTCGTGCTCACTGACGCGGGGCACGCCCGGTTGGCGGCGGCGTTGCCGGCGTGGGAAGCGGCGCAACAGAAACTGATCGATAAGCTGGGCGCCGAAAAACGCGCGACCTTGCTGGCCTTGCTGGATGAACTGGCGTGAAGCCGGTTCGTTCGATGATAAGTGGGTATATACCCGCGACTGGAGAATAAAAATGACATCGATGTGGCGTACCTGTGGTTGGGTCCTGGTGGGCAGCGCACTGATCCTGGCGTTGTCCCTGGGCGTGCGGCACGGCTTCGGCCTGTTCCTGGCGCCCATGAGTGCCGAGTTCGGCTGGGGCCGTGAGGTATTCGCCTTCGCCATTGCCTTGCAGAACCTGATCTGGGGCCTGGCGCAGCCTTTCACCGGCGCGCTGGCCGACCGCTTCGGTGCGGCGAAAGTGGTGCTGATCGGCGGTGTGCTCTACGCGCTTGGCCTGGTGTTCATGGGCATGGCCGACTCGCCGTGGTCGTTGTCGCTGAGCGCGGGTCTGTTGATCGGTATCGGCTTGTCGGGCACGTCCTTCTCGGTGATTCTGGGGGTGGTCGGACGAGCCGTGCCGCCGGAAAAACGCAGCATGGGCATGGGCATCGCCAGTGCCGCCGGTTCCTTCGGCCAGTTCGCCATGCTGCCCGGTACGCTGGGGCTGATCGGCTGGCTCGGTTGGTCGGCGGCGCTGCTGGCGCTGGGGCTGCTGGTGGCGTTGATCGTGCCGCTGGTGAGCATGCTCAAGGACGCGCCGTTGCCGGTGGTCGGCCACGAACAGACCCTGGCCGAAGCCTTGCGCGAGGCGTGCAGCCATTCCGGGTTCTGGCTGCTGGCGATTGGTTTTTTTGTCTGCGGTTTCCAGGTGGTGTTCATTGGCGTGCATTTGCCAGCGTACCTGGTGGACCAACACCTGCCCGCCAGCGTCGGTACCACGGTGCTGGCCCTGGTCGGGTTGTTCAACATCTTCGGCACCTACACCGCCGGCTGGCTGGGCGGGCGCATGTCCAAGCCGCGCCTGTTGACCGGGTTGTACCTGGTGCGGGCGGTGGTGATCGGTCTGTTCCTGTGGTTGCCGGTGACCACCACCACGGCCTATGCGTTCGGGATGGCGATGGGCTTGCTGTGGTTGTCGACGGTGCCGTTGACCAATGGCACGGTAGCGACCTTGTTCGGCGTACGAAATCTGTCGATGCTGGGTGGGATCGTGTTCCTGTTCCACCAGTTGGGCTCGTTCCTCGGTGGGTGGTTGGGTGGGGTGGTGTACGACCGCACTGGCAGCTATGACTTGATCTGGCAGGTATCGATCCTGCTCAGCCTGTTGGCGGCGGCGTTGAACTGGCCGGTGCGTGAGCGGCCGGTGGCGCGCCTGCAAGTCCAGGTCGGTGCGGCATGAGTCGCGTCGGTCCATGGCTGATCGCTGCCGGCGCCGGCCTGTTGCTGGCACTCGCCTGGTGGGGCTGGCACCAGGGCGGGTTGGCCGTGATGCAACTGGGCATGGGCACGTGTTGAACAATGGACGGCGGCGGGCGTGGCAGAGTAACGTCGTGGCCTGACGGCAACGCTGATCACCTAAGGCAGTCAAAATCCGTGGCGAGGGAGCTTGCTCCCGCTGGGCTGCGCAGCAGCCCCCTTGTTGTGAGCGCTTCGCGCTGGAGCGCCTGCCCGGTCAAGCGGGAGCAAGCTCTCTCGCCACGGGTTCAGTGTTTTTCTTAAGTGAACTGCAATGGATGGTTTGACATGCTTTTAAGGAAATCCGACATGTTGATGCGCTGGTTTGCTGCTTCCGCCCTGTTGCTCGCTGTGACCGGGCAAGTCTGGGCCGCCGGTTGCCCGCCGTTGCTGGAGGGCTCGCTGCCCAAGCTGCGGGCCAAGGAAACCGTCGATCTGTGCCAGCGCTTCGCCGGCAAGCCGTTGGTGGTGGTCAACACCGCCAGCTTTTGTGGATTTGCCCCGCAGTTCAAAGGCCTCGAAGCGTTGAACCAGCGCTACAAGGGCGAAGGCTTGCAAGTGCTCGGCGTACCGTCCAACGATTTCAAACAGGAGTCCAAGGATGGCGCTGAAACGGCCAAGGTCTGCTACGTCAATTACGGCGTGACCTTCACCATGACCGAACCTCAGCCGGTGCGCGGTGCGGATGCGATACCGCTGTTCAAGCACCTGGCTGAACAAGCCGGCGCGCCGAAATGGAATTTCTACAAGTACGTGGTGGACCGCCAGGGCAAGGTCGTTGGCAGTTTTTCCAGCCGGATCAAGCCTGACGATCCCGATTTCATCAAGGCTGTGGAAACAGCCATCGCTTCCAAACCCTGATCGCCAGCCATGAATAAGCCCCGCCTCTTCGCAGAGAGCGGGGCTTTTTTTCGCTTCAGGTGGCGATTGGTTCAGGTTCGCCGGAAAACATCAGAAGCGGTAGGTTGCGCCGACACCGAAACCGTTGGCGCTGTTTTCGTATTTGGCGTTGTAGGACTGGCCGAGGGCATTGCTGCCACTGACGTTAACTTTTTCTTCCTTGAGGTAGGAATAAGCCACGTCGATGGTCAGGTCGTCGGTCGGGCTCCAGCCAGCGCCCAGGCTGAAGATGGTCCGGTCGCCGGTCGGGATGCGTGGCGAACGGTCCTGGTTGTTGGTCGGCGCCTGGTCGAAGGACAGGCCGGTACGCAGCACCCACTGCTTGTTCAACTGGTAGGAGGTACCGATGGCGTAGGCCCAGGTGTCGTGCCAGTTTTGCTCTTCGGTGATGGTGCCGAGAGCTGGGTTCACAAAACCGCCGCCAGTGCTGGTGCCTTCGTTTTCCACGGTGATTTCTTTCAGACGGCTCCAGCGAGTCCAGGTGCTGCCGGCGTAGACGGTCCAGGCATCATTGATTTGCTGGGTGACCGAAAAGTCCACCGACTCAGGCGTGGTGATGTCCAGCGAAGCGTCGTAGCGTGCGCCACTCAGTACGGCAGGAGGAGTGCCTGCACCTGGGTTGACTTCGGTGTGGCCTTCAAGTTTGTACTTGACCTTGGAATGGTAGGTCAGGCCGACACGAGTGGTGTCGGTTGCCTGGACTAGCACACCAATGTTGTAGCCGTATCCAATGTCGTCACCCTTGATCTCCACGCCGGCCTCAGGCAGGCCTGGTACGCCCAGATCCGATTCCAGGGAGCCGGAAAGACGGTTGATGGTCGGGCCGAAACCGATCGATACCTTGTCGTTGAAGGCATAGCTGACGGTTGGCTGGAACGTGACGACTTTCACTTCGCTCTTGCTGCCGAAACTCCGTCCCTGGAAGCCGTTTTCATAATCGGTGATCAAGCCAAACGGTGCGTAGACACCCAGGCCGAATGCCCATTGATCATCGATGGGCTTGACGTAATAACCCATCGGAACGCCAGTGAGCGGGACCATGTCGCCCTTGTTGGTGCCGGACTGGGTGCCGCTGGCATCGTCGATATCGGTGGAGGCATCAATGGCGGCGAAGCCACCGGTGACTTGCTGGCGCTTGAGGCGCGACATGCCGGCAGGGTTGCCAAATACGGTGCTTGCATCATCGGCAACAGAAGAACGACCAGCGAAACCAGTGCCCATGCCACTGATGCTTTGTTCGTTCAAGGCAAAGCCACTGGCGAAAAGTTGAGTGGATGCCAAGGTAACGGCAAGGCCAAGGGTGGTTTTGAGCATCATTTTTTTCATTGTTAGAACTCCTGGTGATCACCGGGGCGAAAATTACCAACATTTTCGTTCAAGCGCTATAGCCTGGATGGCTTGATTTAGAGCGGTTTTGTAGGACAATCCGACCAGATTCGCGACCGTTGTAGGAACTTTCCAAATTTCCCGTCAGCAAGCGACTTGGTTCAGAGGCGAAACACAGCTTTGCCAGGCGCAGGTGAAATCTCGCAGGCGCCCTTGGGGGTGAAAGGTCTGGCGCCAGATGCGGGCCATGCCCAGCAGGTCATCGGTTTCGGGAAGCGGGGTGTTCTGTTCCTCCACCAACAGCCAGGCAATGGCGGTGGCGTAGCGCAGGTTGACGGTCAGTTCCAGGTGCGGGCCGCTGAGAAAGGCGTGCTGGCTGGCCAGGCCACGTACCAGGCTGGCACGTTCCGGGTCCAGCGCCAGGTAATGGTCCCAGAGTGCCTGGTGTCGGGGTTCGGTAATGCGATACAGGCCATGCCCGCGTCGATCATGCAGGGCTGAGCCCAGGGCAGACTGGCTGGCGGCAATGCCCAGTAACAAGGATTCCGCCGTTGCGCTGTGGCGCTCAAGGTAGAGGAGCGTCGGGCGGATCACATATCGACACAGTTCGCTGGCTGCGATACCCATAAAACCCTCGAAGCGTGAAAGGGGCGGAGCCTGAAGAGTGTGGCCTTGGCAGCGGTGGATCGGTCCAGGCCCCGCCGGAAGCGGATCATGCCGCTTGACTTGAAGTGTAGTGTCATATTTGCGCTGTAAAGGACTGTTTTTAAAACATCTTCAACGAACGGTTATAACTGTTATATCCCTTGGTGCTTACGCCGTTTCGCTCGATCGAGAAATTCCGGGCAATAAAAAGCCCCGCTTTCTGGGCGGGGCCTTTGGGGTTTCAGCCTTTCTGGCGTCTCAGGCAACCAGTGCCTGGCGAGTACGCTCGATCACGGCCTGCAGCGGTTCAGCGCTGGAGTACTGATCGGGGTAGAGGCGTTCGCTGTGACGGGCGATGCCGTGTTCGTTGACCAGGGTGAAGCTGAAGCAGCCTTTGCGAGCGGCCATGATCAGGCAGTTCATCGGGGCAAAAGCGTTGGTTAGGGTGCGGATAGCATCCTGTGCATGGATTTGATTGGACATGTTATGGGTGTTCCTACAAATGACACGGTTAAGAACCGTGCAACGTTAAAACGTTCCAGTAACGTCGACCACCATTGGTCGAACGAAGAACCCGACTGGAACAAAGCAGCCAGTTTGAGCGCTATATAGAGTGCGCGCTTGGGCTGGCAGGTAGGTACTTAGGAGGGCAGGCAACACAGCGAGGGCAAAGGTTCTGGGCCCGGGGTGAAGATCCTGATCAATTTTGCAGGTTGGTTCGGTCAGAGTAATGAGCCTGGCAACACCCTTTGCGTTCGATCAAAGGCTGTGTTGGCGCAAGATTTACCTGGAAACCATCGAGGGGGTCGGTCTCTTTTTTCGGTGAGGCGTCCTTTGAAGGATGGCTGACCGTGGAGATGTGTTCGACCCGGAATTGACTTTCAGCTTGGTACTAACGCTGCGGATACTAACGGATTGAACCCATGAAGGGAAGGGCGTTGGTTAAAAAATATTCAAATAACGCGATAAACCAGGGGGAGTGAGCGATCTATATCACAGGATTCAAGTGCGCGCAGATGCGCCCGTGCCAGCGACGCCGCGCGCGAGGCCTCAGGTTATCCCCAGGTTTTACCGCCAGATGCGCCAAAAAATTGCAGCGTTATAACCAGTTCGGCTGTTACTTGTGCACACTCGCTACACCACTTGTCACCGTACTGTCATGTCGAAACAATCCGGGGTGGGTGCCTGTATCCAAAATTTAAGTCAATGAAAAACATCGCTTTTTTTTACTGGTGAAAAAATCGTCAGTTTGAGCGCAGGCCCCGTTCCACAGGGCTTTGCGCGGGTTCAGGGTGGGTTGTCCACTGAGTTATCCACAGCTTCTGTGGATTGTCCCAAGCGCTTGCTCTAGCACGGGCGTGCTGGTTTTTTTCGGCTTTACCCGTACGAAAAAAGGAGTAGAGTGGCGCGCCTTCCGATCTGTCCCACAGTGTTTTATGAAGTTTCGCTCAGTATCAAATCCTGTTACCTCCGTACCCCCTCGTGTTACCCCACCCAAGCGAATTTCGATGCGGCTGGCTGAGTGGCTACTCGACAGCCCGCGACTGGGGGACAGCCCCAGCGTGAAGCACTTGGCCGGCCGTCTACTCAAGCAACCGGCCCGTGAAGGCGTGGTGGCTGCGCAAAGTCGCCTCGGGCAGTTGATGTGCCGTGAGTGCGGCAACGCCCGGGATCGACGCATCGGCCACGACCTGCTGCGCCAGGCCGCGCGGGCCGGTGATGATCGTGCTCGGCGGGCCCTCGGTGAAATCCAAGACTGAAAACGCAGACTGCGCTGGGCAACCCCCAGCCGCTTGGTTAACCTTCGGGCTTTATTTGATCGGCAGGAATTGTCATGGCTATGGATTTGACCAGCCTGTTGCTTGGCCTGGCAGGCGCTGCGCTGCCGTTGCTGGCACTGGCCTGGCACCTGCAACGTCAGGCCAGTGTCGCGCAGACCGAGCTGGCCCTGCTGGAAGAGCGCCTGGCTACTGCCCACATGGCTCACGATGGCCTCAACGCCCAGCTCGATGCCTGTCGCGACGAGATCAGTGACCTGAGCCAGGCCAACGCCGCCAAGCAAGCCGAGCTTGCCGCGGCCTGTCGTGAAGTCGAGTTGTTGCAGATCGAACGCGACAATGCCCGGGATGCGGCCCACGCCTGGAACCTCGAACGCGCCAACAAGGAAGCGGAACTGCGGCGGCTCGATGCCCAGGCGGCGTCGTTGCATGCCGAACTGCGCGAGCAGCAGGAAAGCCACCAGCAACGCCTGGATGACCTGCAAGGTTCGCGAGACGAGTTGCGGGCACAGTTCGCCGAGCTTGCCGGGAAGATCTTCGACGAACGTGAACAGCGCTTCGCCGAAACCAGCCAGCAGCGCCTGGGCCAGTTGCTCGATCCGTTGAAGGAGCGCATCCAGTCCTTCGAAAAGCGCGTCGAAGAAAGTTATCAGGCCGAGGCCCGGGAACGTTTCTCCCTGGGCAAGGAGCTGGAGCGCTTGCAACAACTGAACCTGCGCTTGAGCGACGAGGCGACCAACCTCACTCGGGCGCTCAAGGGCCAGAAGACCCAAGGCAACTGGGGCGAGCTGATCCTGGAGCGGGTACTCGAACATGCAGGCCTGGAGAAGGGCCGCGAGTATCAGACCCAGGTCAGCCTCAAGGGCCCGGACGGCGAGCGTTTCCAGCCGGACGTGTTGATTTATCTGCCGGGCGACAAGCAAGTGGTGGTCGATTCCAAGGTCAGTCTCACGGCCTATCAGCAGTACGTGGCCGCCGAGGACGACGCCATCGGTCAACACGCCCTCAAGCAACATGTGGCGTCATTGCGCGCCCATGTCAAAGGCCTGGCCGGCAAAGACTATAAACGCCTGGATGGCCTGCACAGCCTGGATTTCGTGCTGTTGTTCGTGCCCATCGAAGCGGCGTTTTCCGCCGCCCTGCAAGCCGAGCCGAACCTGTTCCAGGAAGCCTTCGACCGCAATATCGTGATTGTCAGCCCGACCACTTTGCTGGCGACCTTGCGGGTGATCGACAGCTTGTGGAAACAGGAGCGCCAGAGCCAGAACGCCCGGGAAATTGCCGAGCGGGCCGGGTGGCTGTATGACAAATTCGTCTTGTTTATTCAGGACCTGGACGAGATCGGCAGTCGTTTGCAGCAGTTGGACAAAGCCTACAGCGCGGCACGCAATAAACTGACAGAAGGGCGCGGCAACCTGATCAGCCGTAGTGAACAGCTCAAACTGCTCGGCGCCCGGGCCAGCAAGAGCTTGCCGGCGGAGTTGCTCGAGCGAGCGATGACGGGGGCGGATGGCTTGCCCGAGTTGTCCGAAGAAGCCGAACCTTCTCAAGACTGAAGCAAGCCCTAAGGCTGAAGCAAAACCCAAGGCTGAAGCAAAGCCCAAGGCTGAAGCAAAGCCCAAGGCTGAAGCAAAGCCCAAGGCTGAAGCAAACCCCTGTGGCGAGGGAGCTTGCTCCCGCTTGAGTGCGCAGCACTCACGAAAAAGGGGGCCGCTGCGCAGCCCAGCGGGAGCAAGCTCCCTCGCCACAGAGGCCACTATGTTCCCAGGATCACGGTGTGGTGCCTACAACGGCAAATGCCGACTCAGCAACGCCCGCAACGCCGCTGGCTTCACCGGCTTGGCCAGGTAATCCAGGCCCGCCGCATGCACCCGGGCCACCGTTTCCGGCCGGCCATCGGCACTGATCACCACCCCCGGCACCGGCTCCCCCATGCGCGTGCGCAACCAGGCCATCAGCTCGGTGCCGGTCTCGCCATCGTCCAGATGAAAATCCACCAGTGCCAGTTGTGGCCGGCCACCCTGGGCCAGCCAACGCTCGCATTCTTCCCGGTTGCGCGCCGTCCACACCTGGCAACCCCAGCGTGTCAGCAGGCTGTTCATGCCGATCAGGATGCTGTCTTCGTTATCGACGCACAGTACCTGCGCGCCGCTTGGCAAATGGCCGTTGGGTTCGGCGACCACGCTGGGTACGGCGGCCTGCGTATGGGCCAGGGGAACGCTGACGCTGAACACGCTGCCGCGCCCTGGCCAGGAGCGTACGCGCAAGGTATGGCCCAGCACGCGGCATAGCCCGTCGGCGATTGCCAGACCCAGGCCCAGGCCTTTTTCGGCACGGGTCTGGTGGCTGTCCAGGCGCTTGAACTCTTCGAAAATCACCTGCAGCTTGTCCTCGGCGATGCCCGGCCCGCGATCCCAGACTTCCAGGCACAATTCGCCGTTGCGCCGACGTACCCCCAGCAGCACCGGCCCCTTGGCGTAGCGGAAGGCGTTGGTGAGGAAGTTCTGCAAGACCCGGCGCAGCAGTTTGATGTCGCTGTCCACCCGCAGGTGCGAACCGCGCACGCGGAATTTCAGGCCCTGTTCCTGGGCCAGGGCGGTGAATTCGGCGCCGAGGATATCGAACAGTTCGTTGAGGACGAAGGGCTTGCGGTCCGGGTTGATCTTGCCGTTTTCCAGGCGGGAAATGTCCAGCAGGTCGCTGATCAGGTCTTCGGCGGAGCGCAGTGAGCTGTCCAGGTGCTGCACCAGTTGTCGCGCTTCGTCCGGCAAGTCGTTGCACTGGTGGGACAGCGCGGCGGAGAACAGCCGCGCGGCGTTGAGCGGTTGCATCAGGTCGTGGCTGACCGCTGCCAGGAACCGCGTCTTGGATTGATAGGCCGCTTCGGCGGTGCTCTTGGCTTCGGTCAGGGCCAGGTTCAGTTGGGACAATTCCCGGGTGCGTTCGGCCACCCGTTGCTCCAGCCCCTCGTTAGCTTCGGTCAGCGCTTGCGCGGCCTCACGGAAAGCGGTGATGTCGGTGAAGCTCATGACGAAACCGCCGCCAGGCATCGGGTTCCCGATCAGCTCGATGACTCGGCCATTGGGGAACAGCCGCTCAGAGGTGTGGGCGCGGCCCTGGCGCATCCAGTGCAGGCGTCGGGCGACGTGGACTTCCGCTTCGCCAGGGCCGCAGAGGCCGCGCTCGGCGTTGTAGCGAATGATGTCGGCAATGGGCCGGCCAACACTGATCAAGCCGTCCGGATACTTGAACAGCTCCAGGTAGCGACGGTTCCACGCCACCAGTCTGAGGGACTGATCGACCACGCTGATGCCCTGGGTGATGTTCTCGATGGCACCTTGCAGCAAGGCGCGGTTGAACTGCAGCACTTCCGACGCTTCGTCGGCGATCCGGACGACGTCTTCGAGCTGCATCTCCCGACCTTCAATGGCGGCTTTTACCACAGCTCTTGTCGAAGAAGCCCCAAGTACACCGGCCAGCAGGCGTTCGGTGTGGGCGATCCATTCGCTGTCGGCGTTCTGGGTCGGGTTGAAGCCTTTGCCCTGGCGGTAGGCAAAACGGATGAAACTCTGCCGCGCCCGTTCTTCGCCGACGAAGCGCGCGGCCAGTTGCAACAGGTCTTCGATGTGTACCGCCAGCATTGAACGGGGGTTGGGACGGGCGCTGATTTCCTGGCCGATGAAGCGTCCGGCCTGCCAATGTTCCGAAACGCGTGTGCGCGACAGCACGGAGATCCAGGCAAACACGGTGAAGTTGCCGGCCAGGGACAGGACCACCCCTTGGGTCAGTGGCGTAATCGGCAAGTTCAATGGGTTGCCGTGCAACCAGGCCAGGCCCGGGAAGCTGCTCAGCGACCAGCCCAGGCTGTGGGCGGCGATCGGCAGCACCAAGGTGTAGAACCACAGGAAAATCCCTGTGGCGAGGCCGGCGAACACGCCGCGGCGGTTGGCCTGTTTCCAGTACAGCGCGCCGAGCATGGCAGGGGCCAGTTGGGTCACGGCGGCGAAGGCGATCTGGCCGATGGTCGCCAGGCTCGCCGTCGAACCCAGCAGGCGGTAGCTGACATAGGCCAGTAACAGGATCACCACGATGCTCACCCGTCGCACCGAGAGCATCCATTGGCGGAACACTTCGAAAGGCCGTTCGGCGTTGTTGTGGCGCAGCAGCCAGGGCAACAGCATGTCGTTGGAAACCATGGTGGACAGGGCCACGCTGGCGACGATCACCATGCCGGTCGCCGCCGAGGCGCCACCAATGAACGCCAGCACTGCCAGGGCCGGATGGGCCTGGGCCAGCGGCAGGCTGATGACGAACGAGTCCGGTAGCACGGAACTGGGCAGCATCATTTGCCCGGCGAGGGCGATGGGCACCACGAACAGCGCGGCCAGGGCCAGGTAGGCAGGGAATACCCATTTGGCCAGGCGCAGGTCCTGGGGCTCGATGTTCTCTACCACGGTCACATGGAACTGCCGTGGCAAGCAGATGATTGCCATCATCGCCACCCCGGTCTGCACCACCATGGACGGCCAGTTGATGGTTTCTTTCCAGTATTGCTCCAGGCGTGGGGCGAGCATCGCCTGGTTGAACAGGTCGTCGAAGCCGTCGTAAAGACCGAACGTCACGAACGCGCCGACCGCCAGGAAGGCGAACAGCTTGACCAGGGATTCGAAGGCAATCGCCAGCACCATGCCGCGGTGGTGCTCGGTGGCATCGAGGTTGCGCGTACCGAACACGATGGTGAACAGCGCCAGGATCAGCGAGACGATCAGCGCGGTGTCCTGGGCGCGGGTGCCCATGGCGTCGGCGCCGGCACCGATCAGCAGGTTCACCCCGAGCACGATGCCCTTGAGCTGCAAGGCAATGTACGGCAACACACCGACCAGACAGATCAGCGCGACCACTACTGCCAGGGACTGGGACTTGCCATAGCGGGCGGCGATGAAGTCGGCAATGGAGGTGATGTTCTCCTGCTTGCTGATCATCACCATCTTCTGCAGGACCCACGGCGCCAGCACCAATAGCAGGATCGGCCCGAGGTAGATCGGCAGGAAGGACCAGAGCTGTTCGGCGGCCTGGCCGACTGCACCGAAGAACGTCCAGCTGGTGCAGTACACCGCCAGCGACAGGCTGTAGACCCAGGCGCGCATGCGTGGCGGCAGCGGCGTGCTGCGCCGGTCACCGTAGAAGGCGATGGCGAACATGATGGCCATATAGGCCAGGGCGACAACGGCGATCAGCCCGCTGGACAACGACATGGAAACTCCCGGACAAAGACACCGGGACCTGGGCCCGGCAGGACAGTCTCGCACGCCGGCCCGGGTTCGTCAGTGTCGACCAAGGTCGAGGCGTGGCGGGGAGTCGCGGGTTGCGATCAGCATTGGGTTATAGGGTGTTCTGGCGGGCCTCATCGCGAGCAGGCTCGCTCCCACATTTGATTGGGGGTGAACCATGGATTTGTATTCACCTCAGGTCCCTTGTGGGAGCGAGCCTGCTCGCGAAGGCGGCTTTACTGACCCAACGCGATATCCACCAACCGATACAACTCCTCGACCGCCAACGGCGCGGTGGCGAAGAGGATGCGAAACACCGTCGGCGCCACTACCACATTGATCAACCGCTCGACGCCAGGGTTCGGCGCATCTGGGTAGCGATCCAGGATGATCTGCAACTGGGTACTGAGGATGCCCACGCAATGCCCCGGGGTGGCGCAGGCCTGGATGTCGCGCATCATGTTGCGACCGGGCTCGGAACTCATTTCGTCCAGGTACTGCTCGGCCCAGGCGCGCAGGTCGCCGCGCAGGCTGCCGGTGTTGACCGGTTCGCTGTCGGGGCGCATGCGGGCGATGGCGACGTCGGCGAGCAGCGCCGGCAAATCGCCCCAGCGCCGATAGATGGTGGACGGCGTCACCCCGGCGCGTGCAGCGATTTGCGGCACGGTCAGGGTGGCGCGGTCCTGCTCTTGCAGCAGGGCGCGGACCGCCGAATGAATCGATTCCTGGACCCGGGCGCTTCGACCGCCGGGGCGTAAACCTTCTTTAATAGCCATGCATCGGACCTTAACACAAAGAATTTGCTTTAAGCACACGTCGGTAGCACACTCCGCAAAAGCAAAAAATTAGCTTTTGCGAATGTTCTTGTGGAGCGTGCCCATGTCCCGTCCAGCTTCGACCCGCGCCAGCCTGATCTTCCTGGCGCTCACCTTGCTCGGTTTTCTCGCCGCGTCCAGCGCGCCGACGCCGTTGTATCACCTCTATCAGGAACAGTTGCAATTTTCCCCGGCGATCCTGACGCTGATTTTCGGTGTCTACGCATTCAGTTTGTTGGCGGCCTTGCTGACCGTGGGCTCGCTGTCGGATTACCTGGGGCGCAAGCCGGTGATCTTCGTGGCGCTGTTGCTCAATATGCTGGCGATGTTGCTGTTCATCAATGCGGACAGTGTCTCCTGGCTGATCGGCGCCCGCTTGATCCAGGGCTTCGCCACGGGCATGGCCACCAGCGTGCTGGGCGCTGCGTTGCTGGACTTCGACCGCCGACAAGGCCCGCTGATTACCAGCGTCGCGCCCTTGTTGGGCATGGCGTGCGGGGCGTTGGGCTGCGGCCTGTTGGCGGAGTTCGCGCCGCTGCCGCTGCAACTGACTTACTGGATTCTGCTGGGGCTGTTCCTGATTCAGGCCCTTTATATCTGGCGTCTGGCGGAGAGCGTCAGCCCGCAACCCGGTGCCTGGCAGTCGCTGCGTCCGACCTTGCATGTGCCGGTCCAGGCGCGGCGGGCCTTGTGGCTGATACTGCCGCTGAACCTGGCGGCCTGGGCGGTGGGCGGTTTCTATTTGTCCTTGGCGCCTTCCCTGGTGCGGGCCGCGACCGGGTCGACATCCAACCTGATCGGCGGTGCACTGGTGGCGGTGTTGACGCTCACCGGCGCGTTGTCCATCTATACGCTGCGCAACCAGGAAGCCGACAAGTTGCTGCGCCTGTCCGCGAGCCTGTTGGTGATCGGCCTGGCGCTGGTGCTGGTCGCGGTACACGGCGGCAGTTTGCCGTTGTTCTTCATTGGCACGCTGGTGACCGGCAGCGGTTTCGGCGCCGGGTTCCTGGGGGCGTTGCGCAGCATCATGCCGCTGGCCTTGCCCCACGAGCGGGCCGGTTTGATGTCGGCGTTTTATGTCCTCAGCTACCTGGCGTTCAGCCTGCCATCGTTGCTGGCCGGGAATCTGACGCGGGTGTTCGGGTTGATCCCGACGACCGATGGTTATGGCGCGGTGCTGATCGTGCTGTCGGCCGCTGCGTTGCTGGGGTTATCGCGTCAGTCGGTAAAGCCGGCAGGCGAGGGTGTTCGGCCTTGAAGCCGTGAGTGCAGGCGCCGCTGGCAGTGGGTTAGTCTTGGCGTCTCAGCATTTTTCCGGGCGATCCCTTTGAAAATTATCCGCAGCAAATCCTTCACCGGCGAGCGCGCCTGGGCAGCGCTGGATATCGCCAACATGAACGGCATCACCACGCGCCTGCACTGGACCGATCAGCCCTACAAATGGCACATCAATGACGGCCAGGAAGTCTTCGTGGTGCTCGATGGGCAAGTGCAGATGTGCTATCGGGAGGACGGTGTGGAAAAAGATACCTTGCTGGACGCTGGGGATATTTTCTACGCATCGGTGGGCACCGAGCACGTCGCCAAGCCGCTGGGAGAGGCGCGAATCCTGGTGATCGAGGCCGAGGGCAGTGTTTGAGTGTTATCTGTAAAACAGATAACACATACAGAAATTACCCGTTATATAGATATTCGATTCGGCTCTAGCATGGCTCCACCTCATCCGAGGACAGGAGTTCGCCATGACATGTTGCACCGCCAAGCGCCGGTTTCGTCCCTTGAGCCATTTGCCCAGGCCGCTGGATGCCATTCGCCAATTCACACCCAACTGGTTCGCCGTGGTCATGGGTACCGGTGTGCTGGCGTTGGCCTTGGCGCAGTGGCCCGGAAATGTATCGGGCCTGCGCCTGTTGGGTGAAGGTTTGTGGTTGTTCAATATCCTGTTGTTCGTGGTGTTCACCGGTTTGTATGCGGCCCGTTGGGTGTTGTTCTTCGACGAGGCGCGACGGGTTTTCGGCCACTCAACGGTTTCGATGTTTTTCGGCACCATTCCCATGGGGCTGGCGACGATCATCAATGGCTTTCTGGTATTTGGGCTGCCGCGTTGGGGCGACGGTGTGCTGCCGTTGGCCGAGGCGTTATGGTGGCTCGACGTGGCCATGTCCCTGGCCTGCGGTGTGCTGATTCCGTTCCTGATGTTTACCCGCCAGGAACACCGCATCGACCAGATGACCGCCGTGTGGCTGTTGCCAGTGGTGGCCGCCGAAGTCGCCGCCGCCAGCGGTGGGCTGTTGGCCCCGCACCTGGCCGATACTCATGGGCAACTGGTCATGTTGGTGACCAGCTACGTGCTCTGGGCCTTTTCCCTACCGGTAGCATTCAGCATTCTGACGATCTTGCTGTTGCGCATGGCCCTGCACAAACTGCCCCACGAAAACATGGCCGCCTCGAGTTGGCTGGCCCTAGGCCCGATTGGCACCGGCGCCCTGGGCATGTTGCTGTTAGGCAGCGACGCTCCGCTGATTTTTGCCGCCAATGGCTTTCCCGGCGTGGGCGAAATTGCCGCCGGGCTAGGCTTGGTGGCTGGCATTACGCTGTGGGGCCTGGGGTTGTGGTGGATGTTGATGGCGCTGTTGATTACTGCGCGTTATCTACGGACCGGCATTCCCTTCAACCTTGGCTGGTGGGGCTTTACCTTTCCCTTGGGTGTGTATGCGCTGACCACGCTGAAGCTGGCGGACTTGCTCGGCCTGGCGTTTTTCCGCGTGCTCGGTTGCGTACTGGTGGCGATGCTGGTGGTGATGTGGCTGATCGTTGGGCGGCGTACGGTCTTGGGCGCCTGGCACGGCGAGTTGTTTGTATCGCCGTGCATTGCGGGGCTGGCGAAATAATCGCTAAAGACAGGTAATGTGTGGCCTGGATCGAAAAACGTTCATTCCAATAAGCGTCCACGCCACTCAGGAACATGGAAGATGAGTCACCCTTCGCAGTTCACCTTGCTTCGCACGCGGCGTTTCCTGCCGTTCTTCATCACGCAGTCCTTGGGCGCGTTCAACGACAACATTTTCAAGCAGTCGTTGATTCTCGCCATCCTCTACAAGTTGACCATCGACGGCGACCGTTCGATCTGGGTCAACCTCTGCGCATTGCTGTTCATCCTGCCGTTCTTTCTGTTCTCGGCGCTGGCGGGGCAGTTCGGGGAAAAATTCGCCAAGGACGCATTGATTCGTCTGATCAAGCTCGGCGAAATCGTCATCATGGCGGTGGGCGCGGTGGGTTTTCTGTTCGACCATTTGTCGTTGATGCTGGTGGCGCTGTTTGCCATGGGCACGCATTCGGCGCTGTTCGGCCCGGTGAAATATTCGATCCTGCCGCAGGCCTTGCGCGAGGATGAACTGGTCGGCGGCAACGGCCTGGTGGAGATGGGCACGTTCCTGGCGATCCTCGCGGGCACCATCGGCGCGGGGATCATGATGTCCTCGGCACATTACGCTCCCGTGGTGTCCGCCGCGATCGTCGGCATCGCCGTGCTCGGTTATCTGGCCAGTCGCGGTATTCCGCGCGCGGCGGCGGCTTCGCCGCAAATGCGCCTGAACTGGAACATCTTCAGCCAATCCTGGGCCACCCTGAAACTGGGCTTGGGACAGACCCCTGCGGTATCCCGTTCGATTGTCGGCAACTCCTGGTTCTGGTTCGTCGGCGCGATCTACCTGACGCAGATTCCGGCCTATGCCAAAGAGTGGATGCACGGTGATGAAACCGTGGTGACCTTGATCCTGACCGTGTTTTCGGTGGGGATCGCCTTGGGTTCGATGCTCTGCGAGAAGCTTTCCGGGCGCAAAGTCGAGATCGGCCTGGTGCCGTTCGGCTCGTTCGGGCTGACGGTGTTCGGCCTGTTGTTGTGGTGGCACTCCGGCGGGATTCCCGACAGCGTCGAGGGCCACGGCTGGCTTGAAGTGCTCGGCTTCGGTCACGCCTGGCTGGTGTTGATCGACATTCTTGGCCTGGGTGTCTTCGGCGGTTTCTATATCGTGCCGCTGTACGCGCTGATCCAGTCGCGCACTGTCGAGAACGAGCGGGCGCGAGTGATCGCCGCCAATAACATTCTCAACGCGTTGTTCATGGTGATCTCGGCCATCGTCTCCATCGTGTTGCTGAGCCTGGCGAAGTTGTCGATCCCCCAGTTGTTCCTGGTGGTGTCGTTGCTCAACATCGGCGTCAACGCCTACATCTTCAAGATCGTCCCCGAGTTCAGCATGCGCTTCATGATCTGGCTGCTGAGCCATTCCATGTACCGCGTGGAGCATCGCAACCTGGAGGCGATTCCCGATGAAGGCGCTGCGTTGCTGGTCTGCAACCACGTGTCCTTCGTCGATGCCTTGCTGATTGGTGGTGCAGTGCGTCGGCCGATTCGTTTCGTGATGTACTACAAGATCTACAACCTGCCGGTGTTGAATTTCATCTTCCGCACAGCCGGGACGATTCCGATTGCCGGGCGTCAGGAAGACATTCATATCTACGAAAAAGCCTTCAAGCGAATCGCCCAATACTTGAAGGACGGTGAGTTGGTCTGCATTTTCCCTGAAGGAAAATTGACCGGTGACGGTGAGATCAATGAGTTCAAGAGCGGACTGACACGCATCCTCCAGGAAACCCCGGTGCCGGTGATCCCCCTGGCGCTGCAGGGCTTGTGGGGCAGTTTCTTCAGTCGCGACCCGGCCAAGGGGCTGTTTCGCCGGTTCTGGTCGCGGGTGACGTTGGTGGCGGGTTCGGCAGTAGCCGTTGAAGAGGCGGAACCGGCGAAACTGCAGGCGATGGTGGGGCAATTGCGCGGGACTGTCCGCTAGGACGAAAGGCTGGAGGAGAAGGCCTGTGGGAGCAAGCTTTGCCCCCACAGGTTTTTGCTCCAGAAGGAGAACTCAGGCGCTGACCTTGAGGCCGATCAACCCGGTAATGATCAACGCCACGCTGGCCAGGCGAACCAGCGCCATCGACTCACCAAACAAAATGATCCCGGCGATCACCGTACCCACGGCACCGACCCCGGTCCAGATCGCATAGGCCGTACCCAATGGCAATTCCTTCATCGCCAGGCCCAGTAGGCCGAGGCTGATCGCCATGGCGGTGATTGTCAGTGCAGTGGGAAGAGGGCGGCTGAAACCGTCGGTGTACTTCAGGCCGACCGCCCAGCCGACTTCGAACAGGCCGGCAAAAAACAGAATGATCCAGGACATCACATACCTCCATCGATGGATGGGGTCGTCCCCGGATTAGGCACTCGATCGGGAGCCTGATCGAGTGGCGGGGTCGTCCCCGCGCTGGATGGATAGTGCCAATTACTGACCACTCGATCAAGTCTGCTTCAGTCGGCTGCCTGCCGGGCGGCGAGGGTTTCGCGGTCCTGTTTTTCACTCATGCGCCGGAAATACGTCGAGAGCAGCGCCCCGGATATATTGTGCCAGACGCTGAACAGCGCGCTGGGTACCGCCGCCAGCGGCGAAAAGTGCGCACTGGCCAACGCCGCGCCGAGGCCGGAGTTCTGCATGCCCACTTCCAGGGCCAGGGATTTACGTTGGGCCAGCGGCAGCTTGAACAAGTGCCCGGTGAAATAACCGAGCAAAAAGCCGAAGCTGTTGTGCAGCATCACCACGGCCATGATCAGCAGGCCCGATTCGGCAATTTTCGCCTGGCTGGCGGCCACTACGGCGGTGACGATGATGACGATGCTCACCACCGACACCAGCGGCAACACCTCCACCGCATGCCGTACCTTGTCCCCTAGCAGCCGTTGCGCCACCACGCCCAATACGATCGGCAGCAGCACCACTTGCAGGATCGACCAGAACAGCTCCATGAACGACACTGGCAACCAAGCCGAGGCGAGCAACCAGATCAGCGCCGGGGTCAGCAGTGGAGCGAGCAGGGTGGTGACGGCGGCGATGGCCACCGACAGAGCCAAGTCACCCCGAGCCAGCCAGGTCATGACATTCGACGAGGTGCCGCTTGGGCAGCAACCCACGAGAATGACGCCGACGGCGATTTCCGGCGGCAGGTGGAACACCTGGCAGAGCAACCACGCCACACCGGGCATGATCACGAAATGCGCGACGACGCCCAGGGCCACGCGCCAGGGATGACGCGCGACTTCGGCGAAGTCATCGAGCTTGAGGGTCAGGCCCATGCCGAACATCACCAGTCCCAGCAGCGGCACAATCGCGCCTTTCAGACCGATGAACCAGGTCGGCTGCACAAATGCCACGACGGCGAAAATCAGTACCCAGTAAGCGAAGGTGTTGCCGACGAAGCGACTCAATGCAGCCAGTGCGCGCATGACCTGATCCTTTATTGTTAAGAACACCGAATACTAGTGTGGGAGCGAGCCTGCTCGCGATAGCAGAGGATCAGTCAGCATTTCTGTGACTGTCATGCCGCTATCGCGAGCAGGCTCGCTCCCACAAGGGCAACCCGTTACCTTTAGATCCCCTGCGGAATCTCTTCCCCACCCAGTGCTTCAACCAGCGCCGGCAGGAACTCGCCGAACGTCAGCATCATCAGGGTGAAACTGGCGTCCAGTTGGCCAAGGGCCTCGTCGCCACCGTCCTGCTCCGCCTGGTCTTGCAGCAGGTCTTCGAACTTCAGGCGCTTGACCACCATTTTGTCGTCGAGCACGAAGGACAGCTTGTCCTGCCAGGCCAGCGACAGTTGTGTCACCACTTTGCCGGTGTTCAAGTGCAGCTGGATTTCGTCGCTGGTCAGGTCCTGGCGCTTGCAGCGCACGATGCCACCGTCTTCGTGGGTGTCGCGCAGTTCGCATTCATCCAGCACGAAGAAATCATCTGCGGCTTTCTGGGTCTTGACCCAGTCGGTCATGGTCGCGGTGGGGGCCATCTTGACCGTCAGCGGGCGGACCGGCAGCGAGCCGATGACTTCGCGCAGGGTCGAGAGCAGGTCTTCGGCGCGTTTCGGGCTGGCCGAGTTCACCAGGATCAGGCCCTGTTTCGGCGCGATGGCGGCGAAGGTGGACGAGCGACGGATGAACGCACGCGGCAGGAACGCCTGGATGATTTCATCCTTGAGCTGGTCCCGTTCCTTTTTATAGACCTTGCGCATTTGCTCGGCTTCGATCTCTTCGACCTTTTCCTTCAAGGCATCGCGTACGACGCTGCCTGGCAAGATGCGTTCTTCCTTGCGCGCGGCGATCAGCAGGAAATCCTGGCTGACGTGCACCAGCGGCGCGTCTTCGCCTTTGCCAAACGGCGCGACGAAACCGTAAGTGGTCAACTCCTGGCTTGCACATGGACGCGCCAGTTTGCTGGCCAGTGCAGTTTCCAACGCCTCGGCATCAAAAGGCAGATCTTGGGTCAGGCGATAGATAAGCAGGTTTTTGAACCACATGGGGTGAGTCTCTCCTTTATACAAAGGGGGGCATTATTCTCTTCGCGGCGCCATAGGCCAACCCTTCGCTAAGCCTTTGGAAGGCCTGAAAAAATTAATTTAAAAAGTGCTTGCCAGCTTAAAGAGTGCTCCGTAGAATGCGCGCCACACCGAAAGCGAAGGGTGATTAGCTCAGCTGGGAGAGCGTCTGCCTTACAAGCAGAATGTCGGCGGTTCGATCCCGTCATCACCCACCATTCGTGCAACGTGTTACGCGCAGCGGTAGTTCAGTCGGTTAGAATACCGGCCTGTCACGCCGGGGGTCGCGGGTTCGAGTCCCGTCCGCTGCGCCATATTCGGTTATCTGGAACACTGAACGCCAGGTCACCACAGAAAGCCCGCTAACGCGGGCTTTTTGCTGTTTGCAGTTCCTGCGGTGTGCGTTGCTCATGTTTTTTGCTGAATTTGCTAATTAAATCAGCACGTTACAAAAAAATGTGAGAGAATGCGCCCCGCATCGAAAGTGAAGGGTGATTAGCTCAGCTGGGAGAGCGTCTGCCTTACAAGCAGAATGTCGGCGGTTCGATCCCGTCATCACCCACCAAACTTTCAATGTTACGCGCAGCGGTAGTTCAGTCGGTTAGAATACCGGCCTGTCACGCCGGGGGTCGCGGGTTCGAGTCCCGTCCGCTGCGCCATATTCGGTCACCTGGAACGCTGAACGCCAGGTACCCACAAAAAGCCCGCTCATTGAGCGGGCTTTTTGCTGTCTGGCATTTGCCTGCCTCTATTGCTCAGCGTTACGGCTGTGACGGTAATCGCTGACTGCCTCATACACCGCTTTACGCAAGCGGTTGATACCGCCAATGGGGCGATGGGCCTCGATGCCGAACCAGGGGTTGAACGACTGGTTGTCGCAGGCCAGGTTCAGCTTGGGTGTGTCGAAATCCTGGGCCGGCACCTTGATGTGGGCCACGGTCTCGAACGGTGCGTCACTTTCCTGCCATTCAATACTGGTGTCTTCGATCGGCATGTACTTGCTCGGATCCTGGCGCTGGATCTGCAAGACAAAACATGCCGGCACCCGGTCTGTGGATAACTGCTGGTTCAGCGCGCTCCGCAAGAAATTCGGCAGGTCCTGGTTTTGTGCGGGCAGCGTATAGGCCGGGCAGCTATCCGGGTCCGGTGCTACGCGAAACTTGGCATTGGCCTCACCAAACTTGTAGGGCGACACCGAGAAGTAAGTGGTCTGGGTCGGGCTGGCCGGAGGCGGCGAGAGTGTCGCCAGGGCGATGAACAGATGGCGGATCTGCCAGGTGCGCGGGTCCAGGCTCGGAAAGAAAGCCATCGCCTTCTTCCCGTCAGCCTGGGCGGCCACATTCTGGCGATATTCAGCGACGTCACTGACGAAGAAGTTCGGATGATTGAACATCACGAAGTCCTGCTCGCCGTGTGGTTGCCGATCCGCCAGCAGCTGTTTGCCGGGCACATCCAGCAGCTTGATCGCCATCCCACGGGCATCGCGCAGGCTGTCGAACTGCGGATAGGCGTTGCCGTTGGACAGGCGAATCGTCGCTTGCCAGGTCTTCCCCGGTTCGGCAAAGACTCCCTGGCGCAAGGGGGCCGGCAGGTCGTTCGGCACCTGGACTTCGGCCATGACACAGCCGTGGGCCTTGGCATGGGCGTCACGCAGGTAGCGCGTGCCTTCACGGTGCTGGTCGACGATGCGAATAGCGGTCTGAATGATGTCCTGGGTCATGGCGGTTTCGCCGGGTGCAATCTGCTCCTTGTCCGAGACCGGCCCGCGGTGTTGCCAGGCGAACCAGGCCGAGGACAAGGCCCAGCAGAGCAACCCGATGCCCAGCAGCCACAGGAGCGTCTTGCCCAAAAAGGCGCCGAGGCGCAGCCAGAGGGTGATCAACATGCCAACATCCTTTTACCTGTGGGGTTCATCATTACAGTTGCGACTCCAACGGCCCGCCCAGCACCTTCAAATACTCCAGCAAGGCCCAGCGTTCCTGCGGTTGCAGCAAGCGGCCAATGACGCCATTGCCTCGCTCGCCCGCGCGGAATTCATGGCCGCTGTTGTGATTGCCGGTAATCCGGGTATCGAAGAGGAAACCGTTGGTAAAGGCTTCGGTGCGATAGCCCAGGTGGCGTGGGTCGTATTCGAAGTTGCCTTTATAGAAAGTGATTGCGCGTTCGTCCTGAGGCGACAGCAATTGATAGATCGTCGGCACCGAGCCGTTGTGCAGGAACGGTGGCGTGGCCCAGACACCCGCCAACGGCCGGGCCTTGTAGGCGCGCAATTCGCGTACACCGATGGGCAGGCCGAAACCGTCCAGGGCCGGGCGCTCGGCGGGGGTGACGCCGGCATCGCGGTAGGCGCGGTTTTCCACGAATGCCGTGACGTAGGCCAGGCCTTTGGCGACCGAGAGTTGGCTCAGGTCCAGTGGCTCCGTCGGGGTCGGGTGCAGTTGCACTTCCAGCTTCGCCAACTCGGCCGGATCCCATTGCAGGCTGGTCAGGTCGAAGCGGTGGTCAGCGATGTTGTTGGCGGTGCCCGGGTCGGTACCGATCACCTGTATCGGCAGCATATGCAGTTGTTGCACCGGCCTGTCGGGCCCCTGGACCACTTTAGGCACATGGCAGCCGGCGCAGTTTTCGCTGAACAGGGCCCGGCCCTTGGCCGCCAACGGTTTATCGATTGCACCCAGCAGCGCTTCCGGCCACACCGGGGGCTTGAGCAGTTGCAGGGTTTCCTCGATCTTGTTCAAGTCGCGCACACGCACGCTGGAGGGGTAGCGCGCATCGCCTTGCAGCGGTTTGCCTTGGGCGTCGAAGAAACTCAGCGTGGCGCCAACCCCCAGCGCTTCACCGACGTTGCGGGCCATCGGTTGCTGGGCTGATCCGTTCCACTGCACCCAGTCGAACGTCCATATGTCCCATAGTTGCGGGTAATCCACCGGTGCGTTGGCGACACGGTAGTTCTCTGCCGAAATGGCATCGCCGAAGCTGGCATTGGCGATGCGGCCGAAGGCGTCGGTACGGCCCGGGCCCTCTTCGGTGGGGTAGAGGCCGCGATGGGTATCGTTCCAGGCCACCCGCAGGAACGTGTCCAGGGAGACCTTGAACGCCTTGCGCAATTCCTCGTGGCGGGCATCGTAGTCCTTGCCCAGCACCTGGCGGGCGAAGCGCTCGAATTTCCATGGGTTGTAGTAGGTAGATGCCAGACTGGCGACCAATGCCTGTCCGAAACTGCCACCGCGTAATGTAGGAACACTGGAAGGCAGCACATGCTGAGCCGAGCCGCCATCGATCCGTATCGCCTGGCCTTTGAAGCGCAATTCGCCGGTATGACACGCCGCGCAGGTGATATCCAGGAACTGCTCGCTGCTGCCCGGATTCTGGTGCCGTGCAAACCCTACCGGCAAATTGCCGGGATTGTCAGGCGAGGCTTTCTGCGCCGGATCGACCAGGAAGCCAAAGCGCGCCAGGTACTCGGGCGAAGCGAAGCGTTGTTGCGAGAATGGCAATTCGAGGGCGGTGAACCAGTCGTAGCGTAGGCCTTTGACCTGGGTGCCCTGGGGGGTGAAGTAATACGTCTGGCGCTCGGCGGCGCTCCATTGATCCAGGTAATGCACCTGTTCGACGGGCGTATAGAACGGCAAGCGAGGATTGGCGACGTAATAAAGCACCACGGCCACGACGACGATCAGTAGCGCGAGAAGCAGCAAGAGAATGCGAGAGAGAAGGCGCACGGTAACGTCCTTGTTTTTTTGATATGTCCTTATGCCTCAGTGCCGCGCGGCGGGCAAGTGGCCATTACCCCTGGCCTGTAGGGGAGCGGCAATTTGTCCCTGTACGTCGCAGATGACAGATGCTTCATTCGTACAGGGTTAAAAAGCGTTTGCAGGCCTGAACTTATCGTTACTTTGCGGCTCACATGCCGGTAGCCATTGGTCGTGGCCGCCTGATAAGCTCGCGGCTTTATTCGATTGCCCTTTAGGCGCATGAACAAGGAAATAGCATGAAACAGCATCGGTTGGCGGCGGCGGTGGCCCTGGTTGGCCTGGTACTCGCGGGTTGCGACTCGCAGACCAGCGTAGAGCTGAAGACCCCGGCGCAGAAAGCTTCCTACGGTATTGGCCTGAACATGGGCAAGAGCCTGGCTCAGGAAGGTATGGACGACCTGGACTCCAAAGCGGTCGCCCAGGGCATCGAAGATGCCGTCGGCAAGAAAGAACAGAAGCTCAAGGACGAAGAACTGGTCGAAGCCTTTGCCGCACTGCAAAAGCGTGCCGAAGAGCGCATGGCCAAGATGAGCGAAGAGTCGGCTGCTGCCGGCAAGAAGTTCCTTGAAGAAAACGGCAAGAAAGCCGGTGTCACCACCACCGCTTCCGGCCTGCAGTACGAAGTGGTCAAGAAAGCCGACGGTCCACAGCCTAAGCCGACTGACGTCGTGACTGTTCACTACACCGGCAAGCTGACCAACGGCACCGTATTCGACAGCTCCGTTGAACGTGGCAGCCCGATTGACCTGCCGGTCAGCGGCGTGATCCCGGGTTGGGTCGAAGGCCTGCAACTGATGCACGTCGGCGAGAAGTACAAGCTGTACATCCCGAGCGACCTGGCCTACGGCGCCCAGAGCCCGAGCCCGGCTATTCCGGCCAATTCGGTCCTGGTGTTCGACCTGGAACTGCTGGCGATCAAGGATCCGGCAAAAGAAGACGCAGCCAAGTAATCGCGTCTGCTATAACGACAACGCCTCGCTTATGCGGGGCGTTGTCGCATCTGGGCTGCGGCAAATGGCAAAAAAACCGAACGCACGATGCAGGCTGCAGTCATAGGCAATACAGGCGCTGGGCTAGACGCAGTCAGCCGGTCAAGTCAATGAAATATTGGGTTTTTTTATGTGAGTAAAAAACGCCCGATCTAAGCCGGGGCCTTATGAAACGGGGGCTTCAGCGCGGAAATGCAGCTCTGTTCACAAGGTTATCCACAATTTGTGTGGATAACATTTCAGTGGGAGAAAAAATGAAGGCCCCGTGGAATTTTGCGCGATTTCTGCCCTTGGCAGGCCGCCTGCTGGCCCGCGGTCGATTGCCGACATTGCTGTTTGCCGTCGCCAGCAAAGGTGCCCGGGAGGGCGGGCGGTTGGGCAAACTCAAGGAGGACCTGCGTCTGCTGCAGGCCCTGTGCCTGGCCTACTGGCGGGGCGAATACCGCGCTGTCAGTGCCAAGTCGATGTTGTCGGTGGTGGCAGGGCTCATGTACTTCCTCAGTCCCCTGGACGCGATTCCGGATATCTTGCCGATGTTTGGCATGTTCGACGATATCGCGGTGCTGGCATGGGTCATGAAAACCCTCGACGTTGAACTCGAGGCTTTCCGCGCCTGGCGCTATCGACAATCCCCCGAGAAGCTGGCCCAGGTCGAAAGGCTTCCCGATACCCCGGAACAACTCCAAAGCCAGAAAAAGACCTGATTCGCTAGCAATTGCCCCTGAGAATTCATCGCACCGCGACCTTAGCCGGTATTAGGATTACACTTCCAAGGAAAAAGGCTGACTCGCTAAGTGTTGTTGTCCTACGGGGTAGACATGGATATTCAAATAATCACACGTGACGGAGAGCCCGAGTACGCGGTTTTGCCGTGGGATCAGTACCAGTCTTTGTTGAAGGCAGCAGGCATCGATCAAGCACCGCCGCGCGAGGCGACAGTCCGTCACGCGGCGGCACCCGGCCAGGTTCTCCCTGGCCTGGATCAATTACGCAGTTTGCGCGAAGGGAAGGGCATCGCCATTGAGGCGCTGGCCCGCACGGTAGGTATCAGCCCGTCTTATCTGGCCTTGATCGAGAGCGGCGAGCGTCAGCCCGATGCCGCGATTCGGCGCAGTCTGGCCTGGGAGTTGACGGTGCCGGGTTGGAGGGAAGAATCGTGAGCGTACGCATCAGTCGGCAGCATTGGGATGGGTTGTTGGGTGAATTGGACCAGGCGCGTCGCCAGCGCCATTTGTTGACTTACCGAGCGTTGCTGGAGCGCTTGCAACTGCCCAGCCCGGCCATGCAGACCTTGACTGCGGCCCTTGAACACCTGGCTGCGCTGGACGCCCGGGCGGAACAGCCGTTGCGCAGTTCATTGGTGATCAGCCAGGGCGCCAGTCGTTTGCCGCGAACCGGGTTCTTTGAGTGCGTTGAGCGCCTGGGCCGCTTTTCCGGGCCTTCCGATGGCGTGGCCGCAGCCTCCTGGCACGCTTCGGAAGTGGTTCGGGTTTTTGAATACGAGTACCCCGAGTCGGCGGAGGCCTGAATGCTCTGGCGACTCAAGGCGCGGGGCGGTTACTGGCTGGCGCGTCGGTTGTTTCATTGGTCCTGGTTCGTCCGCCAGCCGCGTGGCTGGGCCTGGCTCGAGGGCCAGTTTTCCCGCATGGCGAACCTGGGCGACGTCGGTGCGCAAAGCTTCTATGGGCACATCCTCACGTTTCGCGGCCAAGGGCTGGGTGCCCGTGAAGAAGGGATTCGCCTGCTGCGGCTGGCGGCATTGGCTGGGGATGGCAAGGCGGCCTACCAGGTTGGCGTGATCAGCCTGGCCGGTACAGCCAGCAAGACGCCAGACCCGGTTGAAGCGGCACGTTGGTGGACCTTGGCGGCGAAAGCCGGGCATCCATTGGCCGAGATCAAGCTCAAATCACTTGAAGATCAGGATCTCTAGAGTTATCCACAGGCTATTCGTGTGCAAATCAGACTAATTTAGCGAATCGCCCTACGCGCTCTATCTCCTTCCCCTGACTTAACTCTCCACTCATCCCCGGCAAAATCTCGCGCTCCTTGAGCGCTGCGAGACGTTTGCCCATGTTCGACCGTTTTTTCCTGCCGGCCCTTGAGCGAGCCCCGTCCTGATGGATCAGGTGAGCCGTATCGAGCAGGAACTCGACAGCTTCAACGACACTCTGTCGGTCTATCGCGAACAACTCGCACGCTGGTACAGCCGAGCGGCGGACCGGGCCAGTCATGCCGCCGACTTGCCCTCGCTGATGGGCATGGAGCGGGTGATCCGCTTCGGCGACAGCACCACCGCTGTCAGCACCGGTGACGATGATTTCCTCTCCACGGTTGTTCAGTGTCCCCACGGCGGGACGATGACGATCGAAAGCAAGTTCGAGTCGGTGTACGACATCCCGCTGGGCGACATCGTGGTGGATGTGGTGGACGTGGACAGCGGCAAGGTCACGCCAGTCACCCTCGATGCCCAGGGGCTGGGGACCTTCCAGGGCGAGGCGGGTAAGTCCTATCGGGTACACGTTCAGGGCGAGGTATCTCCCCAGCACATCGAGCAACTGTTTTCTTCCTACGATGGCGTGACCCGCGATCTGACGGACTGGCTGCGCGGCGAATGGCAAGGCTTCAAGCCGCGATGGGCACAGCAGTCCTTGGCAACGTCGGCGGCTGCGGTGGGGAACGGGTTGCTCGCCGGTAGTTGGGCGGCGATTGAAAGTGTGTGGGACAGCATCAGCTTGCTCTCGGACATCCTCAAGGACCCTGGTCAGTTCGTTGAGCGGTTGGGCGAAAGCGCCAGGCAGCTAGAAGAGCTGGCGGAAAAAACGCCGCAGGTGATGGCCAAGCTGCAACTGCTGGCCAGCGACGAAGCGGCTTTATGCCTGTTGGTGCGTACCGCCAGTCTCTGGCTGGACATGCTGCCGCCCAGTGAGGTCGCAGGCGAAACGGCCGAAGCCTTGTCGAGGGTGACGGTGCAGTTGTTGATCGATCTGTTGATCGGCGTAGTCCTGACCTTCACTGGGGCGGGGGCTGGTATCGCTTATCTGTCGATGCGCCTGGGAAATGTGGGCGTGCACCTGCTGGGTGCCATGCAGCGTTTCATCCGTGGGATCTTCGCGGTGGTCAACGGCTTCATGACCTACGTGGATCGCTACAAAACGGTGGCGGCCCGAGGTATTGCGGCGGGGATCAAGAAAGGTCGGATGCAGTTGCGCTGGGATGCACAACGCAACACCACTTTGAAAAAACACGAACCCCACGACGACGCCCCAACCCAATCGAAAAACCCCAATGGCGACAGCGCCGATACCGCGGCCCAGACCCAGACCAGCGGCTGCCCGGTGTCGATGGTCACCGGCGAAGAACTGCTGACCCTCGACGACGGTACCCTCGATGGCCGCTTGCCGTTCGTCTTCACCCGTTTGTACCGCACCAGCGCCGCCGACCTGGACGTCGGGCTCGGGCGCGGCTGGAGCCATGCCCTGGCCCATCGCCTGGAGCTCGACGGCGAGCAGGTCATCTGGGTCGACCAGGAGAACCGGCGCACCACCTTTCCACTGCCCAACGCCCAGCGTCCGGCGATCCACAACAGCCTGGCCCGGGCGGCGATCTACCTCGGTACCGAGTCGGACGAACTGATCGTTGCCCAAGCCGGTGCGGACGCCGCGTTCCTGCACTTTCGCGACGGCCACCTGGTGGCCCTCAGCGATCGCCACGACAACCGCCTGACGGTCCAGCGCAACATCCATGGCGACATCAGCCGCCTGGACAACGGCGCCGGCCGCGCCCTGCGCCTGCGCTACGAGCAGCGCCACCTGATCGCCGTCGACTACCAGAGCTTCCACCCGGCCATCACCCTCGACGAAGCCTGGCGGACCGAGCAGACGCTGGTGTCCTACCGCTACGACGGACGTTTCCGACTGATCGAAGCGACCAATGCCGCCGGCGAAAGCGAACGCTACGACTACGACGACCGACACGTCATCCTCCAGCGGCAACTGGCCGGCGGGGCGAGTTTCTACTGGGAATGGCAAGGCCTCGGGCCGGCCGCCCGCTGCGTCCGGCATTGGGCCTCGTTTGCGCAGATGGACAGCCGCTACACCTGGGGCGAGGACGGCAGCGTCACGGTCCGGCACCTGGATGGCAGCCAGGAAGTGTACGTCCACGACGAGCGGGCGCGGCTGGTGCGCAAGGTCGAGCCCGACGGCGGCGAGCACCTCAAGGCCTATGACGAACAGGGCCGGCTGATCGCCGAGCAGGATCCGCTGGGGGCGGTCTGCGAGTACCGCTACGACGACGTCGGACGGCTGGTGGCGCTGATTCCTCCAGACGAGGCGCCAACGTCCTACGAATACCGCAACGGTTTCCTGCATACCCGTTCCCGTGGCCAGGCCGTGTGGACCTACCGGCGCAATGCCCGAGGCGATGTGATCGTGAGCATCGATCCGGATGGCCGGCGTACGGAATATGCCTACGACGCCCACGGGCAATTGCTGGCGAGGTATGACCCGGACGGCGGCGAACATCGGTTCGCCTGGAGTCGCCTGGGCCAACTGACCGAAGAGATCCTGCCCGATGGCGGGCGTCGGTGTTTTTCCTACGACGCCCTGGGGCGTTTGCTCAGCCGCAAGGACGAACACGGCGCCCTCACGCACTACCGATGGGACGCCGTCGGCCGACTGCTGCAAGTGACCTTGCCCAGCGGCGCCACCCGGACCTGGAGCTACAACGCCTACGGCAAGGTCACCGCCGAGCGCGATGAACAGGGCCGCCTCACTCGCTACGAATACGCCGACGACCTGCACCTGGTCAGCCGTCGCCTGAACCCCGATGGCAGCGAACTGAAATACCGCTACGACTCGGCGCGGCTGCTGCTGACCGAGATCGAAAACGAATCCGGCGAAAAATATCAGCTGGACTACACGCCCAACGGCTTGATCCGACAACAAGTCGGCTTCGACGGCCAACGCACCACCTACGCCTACGACCTCAACGGCCACTTGCGGGAGAAAACCGAACACGGCGAGGACGGTTCGCAGTGGGTCACCCGCTACCAGCGTGACGCGGCCGGGCGGTTGCGGGTCAAGACCTTGCCCGACGGCCAGGCCATCGAGTACCGCTACGACGAACTGGGCCGGTTGGTCCACGTCAACGACGGCAGCGATCGTCCGCTGGCCTTCGAGTATGACGCCCAGGACCGGCTGGTCGGCGAGCACCAGGGCTGGGGCACCCTGCGTTATCGCTACGACGCTTGCGGGCGCCTCAATCACCTGCGCCTGCCGGACGACAGCCAGCTCGACTACCACCATGCCCCCGGTGGCGCGCTGACCGCCATCGACCTCAACGGTTCGCGCTTGACCGAACACCGATTTGACGGCGGTCGCGAACGGCAACGCCAGCAGGGCCGGCTGCTCAGCGACTACGCGTACGACGAACAGGGCCGCCTCAAGGCCCAGACCGTGTGGCAGAACCCACAGCAGCAACTGTTCTGGCGCGATTATGCCTACAGCCCCCGGGGCAACCTGCAAACCCTTTCCGACAACCGCAGCCGGCGCCGCTACCAGTACGACCCGCTGGATCGCCTGACCCGCATCGACTTTTCCCACAGCGAGCCGCCGGAACACTTCTGCCACGACCCGGCGGGCAACCTGATGATGCAGGACCGCCCCGGCCCGACCACCCTCAAGGGCAACCGCCTGCTCAAGGAAGGCGACCGCCACTACGACTACGACGCCTTCGGCAACCTGATTCGCGAGCGCCGCGGCCAGGCCCTGGTCAGCGCCTACCGCTACGACAGCCAGCACCGCCTGATCGGCGTCACCACGGCGGACGGCCGCGAAACGTCCTACCGCTACGACGCCTTCGGCCGACGCATCAGCAAAACCGTGGACGGCCTGACCACGGAGTTTTTCTGGCAGGGCGATCAGTTGGTCGCCGAAAACAGCCCGCGCCACCACCGCAGCTACGTCTACGAACCGGGCACCTTCCGCCCGCTGGCGATGCTCGACGGCGAAGGCCTGAACGCCTGCCCGTTCTACTACCACCTCGACCACCTGGGCACGCCCCAGGAACTGACCAGTTACAGCGGACAGATCGTCTGGTCGGCGCGCTACAACGGCTACGGCAAACTCACTGAACTCAAGCACGGCGGCGGCGAACAGCTTGAGCAACCTTTGCGTTTCCAGGGCCAGTACTTCGACCTGGAAAGCGGCCTGCACTACAACCGCCACCGCTACTACAATCCCGAGACCGGCCGCTACCTCACACCCGACCCGAGCAAACTGGCGGGAGGGCTCAATGGGTATCGGTACACCCTGAACCCAACGGGGTGGGTGGATCCGTTGGGGTTGGTGGATTGTCCGGGGACGGGTGGGTGTCGGCCGACGGTTGGGGATCAGGATCCGGCGGCTAAGGTTGGGGTGGATGAGGGGGAGCCTGCGCTGCCCAAGCCGACCGCCGCTGAGTTGGCCGAAAAAGAAGTCAGGCGTCTAGATCGGGAGCAAGGTATGCATATGGTCAGTAAACATAGCCTTGCGGTTTCAGATCAGGTGTGGAAGCGGCGGGCAATTGACGGTACAGATCCCTTAACTGGTAGAACCCCCTCGCATAGGAAGGGGAATCCAAGTTCAAGGTTTAATAGTTGGGAACTACAGCTAAAGGCCTATGAATTAGCAATTGCGAAGAAGAATAGCGGGCATGAACTACTGGTGGACAAGAGCGGAAACAAATATCTACGGGCAGATTTGCCGGGCGCGGGGAAAGGATATATTCCAAATTCTAGAAATCCAAGCGATCCAAAATTGATCAACATGAATCGCATAGAAATGAAGTTTGATCGGGATACCGAAGTTCCATTTACATTGTATCCAATAAAATAGGAAGCTATAAAATGATCGATCCAAGCACCGGTCAACCGTATGTACCCACACCTGCGTATTTTTTGGGTTGTTTTGACATATATGATCGAGAAGAAACGCTGGGGGAGGAGCTTGAAAAATATGACCCCAACAGCCCAACAGATCGAGAGGCGCTAATCTTAAAATACTCGCTATCTAAAAATTGGAAAATAACGTACAGGCAAAAATTTGCATTGCATAAAAGTTTAGAAGAAGCGCTGCGAGACAGCGGTTATGATTTTCAGGCTTTACTAGAACATGATTGTCAGGAGTGCTCATCGCTACCCAACGGGTGGGACACAATGGACAATCCAAGAACTTTTTTTGAAGATATATACAGACTGGCGAGTGAGCTATGGGCGGATGATCTCCGGAGGGCTGAGTCTGAGGATAAGTCTACTTGGGATTATGTATAGCTGAATTACCGAAAAGGAGATCTGTCACAAAAGACGGAATTATACGCTCTGCGTGGGAACGCATCCCGTTACGCTCTGCGTCACCTTTCAGAAGCAGAACGCGGAGCGTCCCTGGCGGCGCTCTCAGTAATATTGAATCAAAATGATGATCCAATAGCTGTTTATACAGGGTCGAAAAAATGAAACCCAAACCAAACATGATGCCGCTGATCGGGTTGTTGTTTGTGTTTAATATTGAGAATGTTTGCGACGAGAAACGGGAAGAGGTGATAGTTTCAAAAAAAATAAATATCGATTCTGAACTCTCTGAGTTGTTTGATGTTTTGCTTAAGTCGGAATTTTTGCGTTATCCGCCCGGTGCGCAGGATAAATATATTGAAATAATCAACTATTATCTGAAGGTTGGCGGTAGTTTTGATGATTTGTTTGAAGGTATGGATACATATTTTGATCAAAGCATTCATGATCAGCGACACTTTATGGAAGTATTGCTGAGCTGCCTCAAGTGCTATCAGTCAGAGAATGCTCCAGAATCCTAAACTCATAGAGAAATTGCATTTGAGAAAGTCCAGAAGATACGGCTCGTATACACCTAATGGAAGTTCAACAGAAATCCACGCCGGAAATGTAAAGTCCCCCAAACCGAGGCAGTGGTACGCTAACTGTAGCACCAAGTTCAATAGTTTTCGAATACAGCATCAAGCCATAAATGAAGCGCTGACCCGAGAAGCAAGAGGTCTTCCTCGTTTTACCGGCGAAGACAAAAGAGGGAATCCAGTCGTGCGCATGTATATGCCCAAGGTGGGGCAGGGATACATACCCAACGTAAATGACAAGGAGAATCCAATATTTCAAAGCGAAATTAATGTATTCGAAGTCAGATTCGATTATGAAACGCTACGTCCGGTCACTGCTTATCCTGTAGGAGGTTTTGATGCTGATGCATCCGTTTCTTGATCGTCCTTATGATCCTCAAATTAGTCATTTTCTCGGTGGCTTCGAGATATATGGTTGTGAAGAGACTCTGGGTGAGGAACTGTCGCAGTTCGACCTTAATAGTGCTGAAGATCGGAAAAAGTTGATCTATAAGTACATAGTTCATCGCTTTAGAAAGCTGAGCTATCGACACAAGTTCTTATTTTTTTGTGTGCTTGCAATTGCGATCGACGATCCGGAGTATGATTTTAATGAGATGTTCGATCACGAAGTGGTCTCGCATTCAGCCCTTCCGCCGGAGTGGGATGAAATGGAGGATTTCAGAGTTTTCTTTGAGGATGTCTATAAGTATTTAGCAGAAGCGTGGGGCGAGGATCTTCATAAGGCCAACCAGGAAGACCCAACAACCTGGTAGTTCAGGTTTATCATTCCCACACTCTGCGTGGAATCATCCCGTGACGCTCTGCGTCATCCTCCAGAAGCGGAGCGTCCCTGGCGACATTCCCACGCAGGAGCGTGGGAGCGATCAACAAATTCAATAGAGGTTTTTTGCTAACAGAATTCCCGGAAACATGAATAAAGAATTTCCTGAACTACATGATTTTTTTGGGGCTTATTTCCACCAAGATTGGTCAGCCGAGCATGAGTCCGCCGAGCAAGTCCTCGAGGCCTTTCTAGCAGAGTCGGACGTCGAGATGCTGAAAGTCGTTCAGCAAGAACTTAGTGTACTTGGCAAAAATAAAAATGAATTGGAGTTGAGAGAGTATTTATTGAAAGAGTTAAGTTGCTATTACAGTTATTGGAATACATGGGAAGTCGGCGAGGTGTGGTTACGGCATATTGCTAGCAGGCTGAGCTCTAGAATTGATAGTCTTTGCTGACCTATGGCTGATCAATACATCACCAAACCGCTTTTCGTGGCGAGGGAGTTTGCTCCCGCTGGGCTGCGAAGCAGCCCTAAAAACAACTAACTCGTTCAGTCAGACACACCGAGGCGTTGGTCAGAAGAGGGGGCTGCTGCGCAGCCCAGCGGGAGCAAGCTCCCTCGCCACAGGGTTAGCGCCAGGCATTCGGGCCGTGGCGAGGCGCTAACGCGAACCGACTCACACCGACACCCCCAACTCCACCACAACCTCCTGCTCAGCCACCCCATCCACCAAATACACACTCCCCCCCAAAATATCCTTGGCATGATGCTTGGCCTGCGAAGCCAGTTCCGCCAACTGACTGGCATCCAACTCACCACAGGCCTCGGAACGCAGATGCACCACCCCAATCGACAGCGACAACAACGCAAATTCCTGCCGAATGCCCTGTCGATTCAACGCCGTGAAGCACCCCGCCTCCAGATGCTCGGGGCGGTAGAAGCGGCGGCAGTGGGTCTGGAAGTCGCTGAGTAGCTGGTCCAGGCGCTTGCGCCAGTCTTCCGGGCCGAGGACCAGGAGGAAGTCGTCGCCGCCGATGTGGCCGACGAAGTCGCGGCTGGGGTCGATGCGTTCGTTCAGGCATTGGGCCAGGCACAGCAGGACTTCGTCGCCGCGGCCATAGCCGTAGATGTCGTTGAAGGGTTTGAAGCTGTCGATGTCCACGTAGCAGATCACCGATTCCTGCCGTTGTTGCAGCAGCCGCGTGAGGCATTGCTGGATCGGGACGTTGCCCGGCAGCAGGGTCAGTGGGTTGGCGTAGCGGGCTTGTTGGATTTTCAGTTCGGTGATGAGCTTTAGCACATCGATTACCCGGCCCAGGCCCAGGTAGCCGCCGTTGAGGGTGATGATGAAGTCTTCTTCGATGCGTTGTCGGGCGCGGCTGGTGATCAGGCGGCTGACTTGTTGCAGCGACTGGTTCAGTTCCACCGCCAGGAAGTCATCGCTCATCAGCCGACTGATGGGTTTGCGGGCGAACAGGTCGGTGGCGAAGGGCTTGAGCAAGGCGTCCGAGAGTGAATGGCGATGGACGATGCCGCAGGGCTGGTTCTGATTGTCCAGCACCGCCAGAGAGTTGAGGTTGGCCTGGCGACGGAACGCCTCCAGCACGGTGGCTGTCGGCGTGTTATGGGCCACTGCGGGCTGTTCGTTGAGCAGCGCGCTGAGGTCGTTGAGCTCATCGTTCAGCGACGCCACACCGCTGTCCTGCTTGGGCATCAGCGCCCTGGCATCGCGCGAGGGGTGTTCCTGGGGGCGGGCCAGTAGATACCCCTGGACCAGGTCGACGCCCATTTCGATCAGCACCGTCAGTTCCTCCGGCAGTTCTATGCCCTCGGCGATCACCTGGGCCCGGGAGGCCCGGGCGATTTTCAGGATCGAGCCCACGAATTCGCGCTTGAGGGCATCCTGATGGATGCCGTCGATGAAATGCCGGTCGATCTTCACATAATCGGGCCGCAATTCAGACCATAGCCGCAGGCTCGAATAACCGGCGCCAAGGTCGTCCAGGGCAATCGAGAAGCCCATGGCCCGGTAGTGGTGCAGGGCGGTTTGCAGGAGTTGGAAGTCATCGATGGGGGTTTGTTCGGTCAGTTCGATCACGACCTGATTGGGCGCAATGCCAAAGTCCTGCAGCAGTTGCAGCGTACGCCCCGTTTGGTGCGCGGACTCCAGCAGGGACTCGGGCGAGACGTTGAGGAACAGCTTGCCCGGCAGCTTTTGTTCATTGAAGCGCTGGCAAGCACTGCGACGGCAGGCCAGTTCCAGTTCGCTGAGGCGACCGGCCTGACGCGCCACCGAGAGCAGTGCGATGGGGGAGTGCAATGGGCTGTTGGAGGGGCCGCGGGTCAAGGCTTCATAGCCCACGATGCGCCGTTCGGAAAGGCAGATGATCGGTTGGAACAGGCTGTGCAAACCGCTTTGAGCCAGGATTGAACTCAAGGCACTCAGCTGTTCTGTCGTGGTCATGGCAATCTCTGGCGATAAAAAAAGGACCGGGTGCGCGGCACCCAGTCCTGTATTTCACGACAGACTGATGTCAGTTTGATGACGCTCCGACGAGCATCACCATTAAATGGCCATCATCCTAGTGTTTGGCGATCGCCGTGTTGAGTTTCAGGTAATCCAGCAGGATCCGCCCGGTCTCGCTCAGGTAGGCATCGTCTTCCGGCTTGGTTTTCTCCGGCTCGGTGATCAGGTCTTCGTCCTCTTTCTTCAGCTCTTTGAGCGGTTCTTCGCCCTTGGCCTTGCGACGCAGGTTTTCCATCGCCAGTTGCTTGGCTTCGATGTCGGCATGCTGCGCGCGACGGTCGGCTTCGTTGAGGGTGACGGTTTTCTCCATCATCAACTTTTGCGCCAGGGCCAGCTTGTCGCGGATGAACACGAATTCCGCGTCCTGGGACGAGCGCGCGTCATGGTCGGACTTGAGTTGCGCCAGGAACGGTTTGAACGGGTCTACGGCTGGTTTGATCGCCGGCCGGATGGTGTCCCACGGCATGGCTTCGGGCAGGGCGCTTTCACCGATTTCCTTGGTGTCGATGATCGACGGGTAATCGATATCAGGCAGCACGCCCTGGTGCTGGGTGCTCTGGCCGGAAACCCGGTAGAACTTCGCCAGGGTCAATTTCAGCTCGCCATGGTTGAGCGGCTGGATGGTCTGCACGGTGCCTTTGCCGAAGGTCTGGCCGCCGATGATCAACGCACGGTGGTAGTCCTGCATGGCGCCGGCGAAAATCTCCGAGGCCGAAGCCGAGAGGCGATTGACCAGCAAGGCCATCGGCCCCTTGTAGAACGCGCCCGGGTTTTCATCTTCCAGCACATCCACCCGGCCATCGGCGTTACGCACGAGCACGGTCGGGCCCTTGTCGATGAACAGGCTGGTCAGCTCGGTGGCTTCCTGCAGGGAGCCGCCGCCGTTGTTGCGCAAGTCGATGACCACGCCGTCGACCTTTTCCTTCTGCAGTTCGGTCAGCAGTTTCTTGACGTCGCGGGTGGTGCTCTTGTAGTCCGGATCGCCAGCGCGGAAGGCCTTGAAGTCCAGGTAGAAAGCCGGGATCTCAATGATGCCGAGCTTGTAGTCCTTGCCGTCCTGCTTGAGGTTGAGGACCGATTTCTTCGCCGCCTGTTCTTCCAGCTTCACCGCTTCACGGGTGATGGACACGACCTTGCTGGTCTGGTCGTTCGGCGCATTGCTGGCCGGGATGACTTCCAGGCGCACCACCGAGCCTTTCGGGCCACGGATCAGCTTGACCACTTCGTCCAGGCGCCAGCCGACCACATCGACCATCTCCTTGTTGCCTTGGGCGACGCCGATGATCTTGTCCGCCGGGCTGACCTGTTTGGTCTTGTCCGCAGGGCCCGCCGGGACCAGGCGCACGATCTTCACCTGGTCGTTGTCGCTCTGCAGCACCGCACCGATGCCTTCCAGGGACAGGCTCATGTTGATGTCGAAGTTTTCCGCGTTATCCGGCGACAGATAATTGGTGTGCGGGTCGTAGGACATGGCGAAGGTGTTGATGTACGCCTGGAAGATGTCTTCGGCGCGGGTCTGGTCCAGGCGCGCCAATTGGTTCTTGTAGCGCTTGGTCAGGGTTTCCTGGATCTGCTTGGGATCCTTGCCGGCGATCTTCATGCGCAGCACCTCGTCCTTGACGCGTTTGCGCCACAGGTCATCGAGTTCGGCGGTGCTTTTGAGCCAAGGGGCGTCCTTGCGATCGACCAGCAAGGTTTCCTTGGTATTGAAGTCGATTTTGTCGACGCCTTTGTTCAGCTCGGCAATGGCGTAGTCCAGACGCGCCTTCACGCGGTCCAGGTAGCGCTTGTAGATGGTGAACCCGGCGTTGAGGTCGCCGCTCTTGAGGAAGTCGTCGAACTGGGTCTTCCACTTGTCGAATTCAGCGATGTCGCTGGCCAGGAAGTAACTGCGCGACGGATCGAGCAGCTTCAGGTAGCTGTCATAGATGATGACCGAACGCGCGTCATCGAGCGGCGGCTTGCTGTAGTGATGGCGCTTGAGCAACTCGACGACGTTAAGGCTGGCAATCACCTCGTCCCGATCGGGCTGAAGCTTGTCCCAGCTGTTGGCTGCGAACGTATCGCTCGACAGCGGCAACAGGCCAAGGCCAATGACAAGCGCGAGGGCGGTGCTGGGGAACAGGTGCTTCATGCTGATTCGACGCAGGGACAATTGATAACGCATATTAGGCCGTCTTTGAAGTCGCCGGTTCCATGTGGCCCGGGCGCATAATGCAAGAAAGCCCGGCGTTGAAGCAGCGGGCCCAGTCGAGACTCACTATGGAGGCACCGTGAAAGCATTGCAAGGCGTTGAAGGCCAAGTGGTATGGGCAGATGAGCCAAGTCCGGCGTGTGATGTCGGGCAAGTTCGCATTCGTGTGGCGGCCGCCGGCCTGAATCGGGCCGATTTGTTGCAAAAAGCCGGGCTTTATCCGCCGCCACCCGGTGCCAGCCAGGTGCTGGGGCTGGAATGTTCCGGGGTGATCAGCGAGGTTGGGCCGGGTTCGTCCTGGCAGGTGGGCGACCGCGTTTGCGCCTTGCTCGCTGGCGGTGGGATGGCTGAGGAAGTGGTGGTCGATGGCCGGCATGTGCTGCCAGTCCCGGAGGGCCTGTCATTGGCTGAAGCCGCCGCGCTGCCTGAGGTCTACAGCACCGCGTGGTTGAACCTGTTCCAGCTGGCTGCGCTCAAGCCGGGTGAGAAAGTGCTGCTGCACGCCGGGGCCAGCGGCGTCGGCTCGGCTGCCATCCAGCTATGCAAGGCGTTCGGTAACCCATGTTGGGTCAGTGTCGGCTCAGCTGATCGCCTGAGTTATTGCCAAGCGCTGGGGGCCCAGGGCGGCGTGGTGCGCACCGATGGCCTGGAGAGTTTGAACGACCTCGGCCCCTTCGACGTGATCCTCGATCCTGTGGGCGCCAACTACGCCCCACTCAACGTGAAACTTTTGTCAGTTGACGGGCGCTGGGTTCTCATTGGCCTGATGGGCGGGCGCGAGGCACAACTGGATCTGGCGCAGGTGCTGGGCAAACGTATCCAATTGCTCGGCTCGACCTTGCGCAGTCGTAACGATCAGTTCAAGGCCGACCTGATCAGCGAGCTGGGGCAACAGGTGTGGCCGTTGTTTGCCGACAAACGCCTGAGCCCGCAACTGGCGAAGGTCTTCGCGATCAAGGATGCCGAAGCGGCGTTCGCGGAACTGGCGACCAACAAGGTATCGGGGAAGTTGGTACTGGTGATCGATGAGAGCCTGAACTAATCCGGGCGTCGCGCAAGAACCTGTGTGCGAGCTTGCTCGCGTTGGCAGTGTGTCAGCTAAATCAATGCTGGCTGCTCCAACGCTATCGCGAGCAAGCTCGCTCCCACAGGGGGTGTGGTGTCTCCTGGCCCGCACCCTGCGTCAATTTTCAAAGGGCTAGATAGGCATACACCCTGTCAAGTCTGACAGTAGACACCACGAAGAAAGGCACCCTAGAGTGGGTTCGAGAGTAATAGATGTCTCTCTGATTAGTGTCCGCTAACAGAAGAGGTGTTGTGATGGCTACGAAAGAACTGCGCATGTCCCAAGAGTACATTGACGGCGATCGATCGCCCGAAGTGGTCTTGGAAATCTATAAGGGCAAAAAACTGCAGTTTGCGACCTTTGTCTCTGCTTCAAAAAAGAACGGCCCCTACGATACCGTCAATGTCAAAACCGACGTCGATGGTGACGGTGATATGGACAGGCAAGACGAAAAGGCCATTCTGGATCTGGCAAAAGCCTTTTCAAAATTCAAGTAGGGCGCTGTTATGTTTGATCACGTCATCCTGCATGCGCTGGTTTTTGCACTTTTATTAACAGTTGTTGAGGCTGCTCAAGCACAAGTACCTTCAGACACTTCCGAACAGGGACAATGGGGTATTTGGGGGGCGGCTGCTTCCTGCCCTGCGGGCCAGTATGTCTGGGGCTTTCGGCTCAAAAGTGAGCCCTATCAGGGCAATGGTGACGATACTGCCTTGAATGCGATCCAGCTTATCTGCAAGAGCGGCGCCACGGGACAGGCAACGTACATTCAAAGCCTTGAAGGGAAGTGGGGAAGCTGGGGTAAGGACCATGTTTGTCGCGAGCATCCCGTCATAGGATTTGCCATCCAGGTGGAACGGTTTCAAGGTAGGGACAAGGAAAAGGGCTCGAAGGACGATACCGCGGCCGGCAATATCAAAATGAATTGCGGTTCGCAGATTTTGGTTGGCGACCCACCCAATGCGTGGGGGGAGGAATGGACCGGGTTCTATAGCTGCCTCGATGGCACCGGGGCCAAGAAAGTGAAGGGATTTCGGACCCGGGTGGAGCCCGATCAAGGCAGTGGGGATGATACGGCCCTGAACGCGATGCAGGTGTATTGCGGGTTCTAGTGAGAGGCGTTGACGATCTCGGAAACGCCGAATCTGTGGGAGCGAGCCTGTTCGCGATGGCGTCGGATGCGGTCAGCATTGATGTTGGCTGACATACCGCCATCGCGAGCAAGTTCGCTCCCACAGGTTTGTTTATTTGCAGGAATACTTGCATGTCGGCGCCGACATGACTGGTCCCCTCATCCTACGACGGTGGCTTGAACCTTTGACCGGCGCCCGCGGGCAAGCTGACCTTCGGTCGGCATCCCGTATCCGATGCGCGCGCCCTGCTAGCGTTAATTAATGGAGGGGATGGGGTAACCGCAACTTTCATTTCACCAGCCAGGTGAAGAGGTCGATCATGGCCATCGCCGAATGGCGCATGCAGGGCGTCGAATTCGTTGCCTGCAACTGCAATTGGGGCTGCCCCTGTCAATTCGATGCGCCGCCGACCCATGGCCACTGCCAGGCGGTGGCGTCGATGCGAGTGGAACACGGGTATTTCAATAAGGTGACACTGGGAGGCTTGTGCTGGGCCGCCACTTTCGCTTGGCCGGGCGCTATCCATGAGGGTAACGGCAGTTGTCAGGTGTTCATCGATGAACGCGCCGACGAGGCGCAACGCCAGGCCCTGCTGACCATTCTCTCTGGTTTGGAAAGCGACCCCGGGGCCAACGTGTTCCAGGTGTTCAGCAGCACCATGACTGAAGCATTCGAGCCGCTGTTCGTGCCCATCACTTTATCCATCGATGTCGACCAGCGCTTGGCGCACCTGGACATTCCTGGCGTGCTGCAGGCCAGCGGCGAGCCGATCCGCAGCCCGATCGACGGTTCACCTCATCGAGTACGCCTGTCCCTGCCCAATGGCTTCGAGTTCCTTGAGGCTGAAGTCGCCAGCGGCAGTTACCAGACGCATTCAGCCCTCAAGCTGCAATCCCAGGACAGTCATAGCCACCTCGCCCACGTGCACTTCACCGGCCATGGCATAGAGCCGTAAAGATGGCAGCCCCTCAGGTGGCGGCCCAGAGCAGGCGACTGACAGGCGAGCAGTGGCTGTTTCTGTTCTGCCTGCTTGGGCTGATCGCCCTGGCTTGGCTGGTACTGCTGCACATGGCCCGTGACATGAGTGCGCCGGGCGGCATGGCCGATGCGGCAATGGCCGGCATGCTCATGCCCTGGAGCCTGACCGATGCGCTGCTGATGTTCGCCATGTGGTTGGTGATGATGATCGGCATGATGCTGCCCAGTGCCCTGCCCATGCTGCTGATCTACCAGCAGATGCTGCGCAAGCGCATGCCGGCACCACAGCGACACCTGGCTCTGCTGCTGTTCTGCGGCGCTTATGGCTTGGTCTGGGCTGGCTTCGCCCTGGGCGCCACGGCGCTGCAATGGGCGCTTGAGCAGCTCACTCTGCTCAGTCCGGGGATGCGCGTCAGCAGTACCGCGTTGGGCGCCGGCCTGCTGCTGGTCGCAGGCGTCTATCAGTGGCTGCCGAGCAAGGCGGTCTGCCTTGAGCATTGTCGCGGGCCGCTGCATTTTCTTCTCAGCTACTGGCGCCCCGACGTACGTGGCGGCTGGCGCATGGGCCTGGCCCATGGCGCTTACTGCCTGGGCTGCTGCTGGGCCCTGATGGGCCTGTTGTTCGTGGTCGGCGTGATGAATCTGCTCTGGGTTGCCGTGATCGGTGCCTTCATCCTGCTGGAGAAAAACCTGCCGCAGGGACTCTGGCTCAGCCGTATCTGCGGTTTGTTGTTGCTTGGCTGGAGTCTGTGGCTGTTGCTGGGCTAGGGGCTGAGCCTGTGGGAGCTGAGCTTGCTCGCGATTGCGGTGTGTCAGCTAGATCAATGCCGGTTGATCCACCGCCATCGCGAGCAGGGTCGCTCCCACAGGGTCGGGTTTTATTTCCAGGTATGGATTGGCCACCCGGCCAGTTCGGCATGGGCCTTCAACACCGGGTCCGGGTTGACCACGTGGGGGAAGTCCACCCGTTGCAACAGCGGCAGGTCATTGCGTGAGTCGGAATAGAAACTCGCGCCTTCCAGGTTCTCTTCCTCGGCATCCAGCCAATCCAGCAGCCGCGCGATCTTGCCTTCGCGGTAGGTCAGGGTGCCGACGGTCTTGCCGCTGTACACCCCATGGGTCACTTCGAGGTTGATCGCCAGGATTTCGTCGATGCCCAGGCGTTCGGCAATCGGCTTGACCAGGTGCGTGCCCGAGGCCGAGATCACCAGGATCCGGTCGCCGGCCTTGCGGTGTTCGGCGATGGTCTTGGTGGCGTCGCTGAAGATGATCGGTTCGATGAAGTCTTCCACCCACGGCGCCACCAGGTGTTCGATTTCCTCCGGGGTACGGCCGATCATCGGTTCCAGGCTGAAGTCCATGTACTCTTCCATGCTCAGCTTGCCGTGGCTGTAGGCGTCCATCAGTGCGTTGTTGCGCTGCATGAACGACTCGGGATCGACCCAGCCCAGGCGTCCCATCTGTTCGCTCCAGAGGGTGGCGCAGTCGCCGTGGATCAGGGTTTCGTCCAGATCAAAAATTGCCAGGGCCATCAGAATGTTTCTCTCTTCAAAATCAACGAAGCCATCAGGCTACCTCACACAACGCTGACGGATCGATGGAAAGTGACAGGCGTGCGCCATCGGGGTGCAGGTCGGCGGCCGAGCGATTGAGCACATCCACCACCAGCTCCACGCCACGGGCCTCGACCCGGTAGCGAATCACGTTGCCCAGCAGGCTGTGGCTGCGGATCAGCGCATCGGCCTGGCCGTCGCGGCTCAGCTCGATGGCTTCCGGGCGGATGGCGATCCGACTGTTCACCGGGCGCTGCAGCAACCGGCTGGCGCTGTCGGCGTCCAGCAGGTTGTAGTTGCCGATGAAGCCGGCGGCAAAGACATCGACTGGCGCAGTGTAAAGGGTTTCGGCATCGCCGCTCTGTACGATCTTTCCCTGGTTCATCAGGAAAATCCGGTCAGACATGGTCAGGGCTTCTTCTTGGTCGTGCGTGACGAAGATCGTGGTCAGGCCCAACTCACGCTGGATCTGTCGGATCTGTTCGCGCAGGTGCTTGCGAATCCGCGCATCCAGGGCCGACAGCGGCTCGTCCAGCAGCAACAGACGCGGACGGGTGACCAGGGAGCGGGCCAGGGCCACGCGCTGGCATTGGCCGCCGGAGAGCTGATGGGGATAGCGGGCGGCAAAATCATGCAGCTCCACCAGGCGCAGGATCTCCAGCACCCGTTTGTGGCTGTCCGAGGCGTCGACTTTTTGCATGCGCAGGCCGAAGGCGACGTTCTGCTCCACGGTCATGTTGGGGAACAAGGCATAGCTCTGGAAGACCATGCCGATCCCGCGTTTCTGCGGGCTCAATGGGACGATGTCTTGCCCGTCCAGGATGATCTGGCCGGCATCCACCGCAGTCAGGCCGGCAATGCAGCGCAACAGCGTGGACTTGCCGCAACCGGAAGGGCCGAGGAGGGTGACGAATTCGCCCTTGCCGATTTCGCAGTTGATGTCGCTGAACACCGGGGTGCCGGCGTAGCTTTTTTGCAGGTGTTGGACGCTGACGTAGCTCATTGGCTTTTGTCCTTGTTCAAGATGTTGGCCGCCCAGGTCAGGACCAGTACGAAGAAGAAGTAGGAAATCACCAGGGCACTGGTGAAGTGGCCGCTGCTGTTGCGCATGTTGTTCAGGTACACCTGCAGGGTTTCATAGCGGGTGCCGACGAGGATGTTGGCAAACACGAACTCACCGAACAGGAACGAGAAGGACAGCAGCAACGCCACCATCAGGCCCTTGCGCAGGTTGGGCAGCACCACCAGGAATGCCGCCTGGAAGGTGCTGGCGCCAAGCAGTTGGGCGGCGTCCATCAGGTCGCGCAGGTTGATCGCTTGCAGGTTGTTGGTGATCGCTCGGTACATGAACGGCAGGGCGACGGTGAAGTAGCAGCCGATCAGGATCCACGGCGTGCCCACCATCGCCAATGGCCCGGAGCCATAGAGTTGCAGCAGCCCCACCGACGACACCACCGGCGGCACTGCGAAGGGCAGCAGGATGAGGATGTTCATCAGCGCGTCGAGTTTGGGGAAGTGGTAATGCACCACGAACAGCAGCGGCAGGATCAACACCACTGAGAGCACCAGCGCACCGACGCAGACGATCAGCGATTGACCGAAGGCGTGGAGAAAGCGCGGATCGCTCCACAACTGCACATACCATTTGAAGGTGAAACCGCTGGGCAGCACAGTGGCCGACCAACTGCTGGCGATGGAGTAGACGAGCGTGCCGGCCAGGGGCAGCAGCAGGATGGCGAACAGCAGGTACACCACCACTCGATGATAGAGCCCGACGGAGCCCGGTTCAGCGCGAGACATGGTAGCTCCTCTTGAGCAGCAACTGATGGACGATGGTCACCAGGGTCATCAGCGCCACCAGCACCACGGCCAGGGCACTGGCCAGGTTCGGGTCGAGGGAGATGTCACCGGAGACCATGGCGGCGATGCGAATCGGCAAGACGTTGAAGTTACCCGTGGTCAGCGCATAGACCGTGGCATAGGCGCCGAGGGCGTTGGCCAGCAGGATCACGAATGTGCCCAGCAGCGCCGGGGTCAGCACCGGCAAGCCGATGTGCCGCCAGAACTGCCAGCCGCTGGCACCCAGCAGTTCGGCGGATTCGCGCCAGTCTTCGCGCAATGCGTCGAAGGCCGGATAGAGCAACAGCACGCCCAGGGGGATCTGGAAGTAGGTGTAGAGAATGATCAGCCCGGTTTTCGAGTACAGGTTGAAATCCTCGATGATTCCCGCCTGCTTGAGCATGATGGTGATGCTGCCGTTGAAGCCCAGCAAGATGATGAAGGCGAAGGCCAGGGGCACGCCGGCGAAGTTGCTGGTCATGTTGGCGAAGGCGTTGACGAAGTTGCGCAACCGCGAATCCACCCGGCGCAGGGAATAGCTGCCGAGCACCGCGATGACGATACCGAACACGCTGGACCAGAAGCTGATCTCCAGGCTGTGCTGGATCGCCTGCAGGTAGAACTTGGAACTGAAGATCTTGCTGAAGTTGGCCAGCCCCCAACCGAACTCTTCCGATTCCAGGCTGTTGACCAGCACCCAGAGCAACGGAGCGATCTGGAATACGATGAAGAAAATCGCGAAGGGCACCAGGCACAACGCTGCCAGCCATTTGCCGCGCGTCATGGCGTTCACTTGAGTAACTCCTGGCAATAGGGTTTGTCGTGGGCAACGCCGAGCAACTGGCAGATGGTGCCGCACAGTTCGGTCTGCCGGGGCGCGGCTGCGAGGTCGAGGCTGAAGCCGTCACCGAGGACAAACAGCGGCACTTCCCGTTCTTCGGCCAGCAGGCCGTTGTGGGAGCGGTCGTTGTTCATGCCGTGGTCGGAGGTCACCAGCACCTGGTAGCCGGCGTCGAGCCAGGCCTGCAGGTAGACCGCCAGGTTGATGTCGGCCGAGCGCGCGCTGTTGCGGTATTGCGGGGTGTCGAGGCCGTGCTTGTGGCCGGCATCGTCGATGTTCATCGGGTGCACCAGCAAAAAGTTCGGCAGGTAGCGCTGGCGCAGGTGATCAGCATCGGCGAACAAGTGGGAATCGGGGTAGTGGTCATTCCAATAGAAATGTCCGTATTGAATCGGCAAGTCGGGATTGTCGGTGTGACGATCACGTCCGGCCACGAAGGGCGAAACGTTGTAGAGCTCGCTGACCCAGTGATACGCCGCGGCCGCCGTGCTCAGGCCGGCCTGGGTGGCGTAGTGGAAAATGCTGCGCTGGTTCGACAGGCGCGAGACGTTGTTGTGCACGATTCCGCTGTCGATGGGCACGACGCCGGTGAGGATGCATTCGTAGAGCGGGCGGGACAGGGCGGGCAACTCACATTCCAGTTTGTAGAGGGCCGCGCGTCCTGCGCCGACGTAAGCCTGCAAATGCCCCATGGCATGCCGGGCGACTTCGTAGTTGAGGCCGTCGAGCATCACCAGGATGACGTTGTGCTTCATGGGTAGCGGGACTCCGGACAGATACCAGGAAACTCGGATTCCCCTCGGTCAATGCGGGAGCAGGCCTGTGGGAGCAAAGCTTGCTCGCGATGCTGGCGACACGGTGCAACTGTGAGACCGTGTCATCGTTTATCGCGAGCAAGCTTTGCTCCCACAGTGCTTGCTCCCACTATTTGGATCCTCTGTGGATATCCGAGCGGGAGCTAGTGCCTCACTGCATATTGATGATCACTTCTTCCTGCCATTTCTGCGGCAGAGCCTTGGAGGTCTTCTCCCACGCATCCGCATCCTTGATCGGGGTCACGCCCTTGTACTGCTCGTTCGGCAGCAGCTTGGCCTGGACCTCTTCCGGCAGTTTCAGGTGCTCGGCGCGGATCGGACGGGCGTTGCCCTTGGCCAGGTTGATCTGGCCGGCGTCGCTGAAGATGTATTCGCGGGCCAGCTTCGCGGCGTTCGGGTGCTTGGCGTATTTGTTGATGATGGTGGTGTAGCCGGAGATGACCGAGCCGTCGGACGGGATCAACACGACGTAATCATCCGGGTTGGCCATCTTGGCCTTGTAGCTCAGGCCGTTGAAGTCCCAGACCACGCCGACTTCCACTTCACCTTTTTCCATGGTGGCGATGGTCGGGTTGGCCATGGACAGGCGCCCTTGCTTGGCGATCTCGGCAAACATCAACAGCGCCGGCTGGAGGTTCTTCTCATCGCCGCCGTTGGCCAGGGCCGCGGCCAGTACGCCGTTGGCGGCCTGGGCGGCGGTGCTCACGTCACCGATGGAGACTTTGTACTTGCCGGTTTTCAGGTCAGCCCATTTGGTCGGTGCTTCGGAACCGTGCAGCAGTTTCTTGTTGATGATGAAAGCGATGGTGCCGGTGTAGGCCAATGCCCAGTTGCCATCCTTGTCCTTGGCCCAGGCTGGAACCTGTTCCCAGGTGCTTGGCTTGTAGGGCTGGACCACGCCTTGCTTGACTGCGATCGGGCCGAAAGCCGCGCCGACGTCGCCGATGTCGGCGCTGGCGTTGTCTTTCTCGGCGGCGAACTTGGCGATTTCCTGGGCCGAGCTCATGTCGGTGTCGATGTGTTTCAAGCCATAGATCTTGGCCAGGTCGTCCCAGGTGCCTTTCCAGTTTGCCCAGTCATCGGGCATGCCGACGCTGTTCACGGCGCCTTCCGCTTTCGCAGCGGCTTCCAACGTTTTCAGATCGGTGTCAGCGGCCATGGCGGCGGTGCACATGGCAATGGTCGAGCCTAACAGTGATGCCAGGAAAAGCTGTTTCATCCGAAGCTCCTATGGGCGTTTTCAACGCTGCGATTGCGGTTGTGTTGGTCTAGGTCAGCAATACCTGAGCCAATGTAGGCGAGCCCTGTGACATTTTGATGTCGGTGCCGGATGTCCCGGGAAAGGCCAGGCTCGTGGAGGTTGGCTGCGAATTAAGCGTAGACCATGGATAAACAGCTGATCTGCAAGGACTTGGCCGTTAATTTGCACGCTTGCAGGACGACCGTTCGGCGGCTCTGTCATCTGTCAGTCATATGCAGTGCCTAGGCTTGCTGGACCAAGAAGCGGATCGATGGACAAGCGATCTCGCCCCGAAACAGTGCTGGTCTAGTCCAGATAGGTAACGTTGATGCGCATCGATGCAACCAAAGCGGTGACAGCCATCGGACAGGTCCTGCAGGAGCAGCTCGACCACGGGTTGCTGGCGCCCGGCAGCAAGTTGCCGGCCGAGCGCAAGCTCAGTGAATTGTTCGGGACCACACGGATTACCGTGCGCGAGGCTTTGTTGCAGCTCGAAGCCCAGGGACAGATTTATCGGGAGGAGCGCCGCGGCTGGTTCGTCTCACCACCCCGCCTGGCCTACAACCTGATGCAGCGCAGCCATTTCCACGCCATGGTCGCGGCCCAGGGGCGTGTGCCTTCTACCCAAGTGATTTCTGCGCGTCTGCAACCGGCCTCGGCGGCGGTGTGTGCCTGGTTGCAGTTGCCGGCGCTGTCCAGTGTGATCCAGATCTGCCGCGTGCGGCGTATCGACGAGCGGCTGGTGCTGTACGTCGAGCACTACCTCAACCCGCAGTACTTTCCGGACATCCTCGGGTTCGATCTCAACCAGTCCATCACCGAGCTGTATGCCCGTCATTACGACCTGCATTACGGCCGGGTGAAGTTTGAAATCGTGCCCACCTCTCTACAGCCGGAAGCGGCTGCGGCGTTGAAGGTTTCGGTGGGCAGCCCCGGGCTTCGGATTGCACGGGTCAACTATGACCAGCACCAGCGGCTGATCGATTGTGACCTGGAGTTCTGGCGACACGATGCGATCCATGTCGGTGTGGATGTGCCGGAGCAATCTGTGCCGGAGCAATCGCCGGGCGCCTGAGGCAGGCTCAGAGTGACTCGTTGAGCTTGCTCAGGATCTTGATCACCACCGTGGCGAGGATCAGCAACATGCCGATCCACATGGCAAAGACCCCGACGCCCTTGTCACGGAAGTTGAAGCCAATGGCCAGCAGGATCATGCCGGCAATGATGGGCACCAGCATGGCGTTGAACGAAGACATCGAGATCATGGCGACAGCCTTGTCGGGGAGGATAAGGTCAGTCTAGTTGGGGTTTGGCCGGGGTGTGATGATGTATGTCACGGTCTCCTCGAGTTTTGAGGCGGACATCATTGTGGCGAGGGGAGCTTGCTCCCGCTCCAGTGCGCAGCACTGGCAAATGTGCATTCAGTTGCAGATTTTTGGGGCTGCTGTGCAGCCCAGCGGGAGCAAGCTCCCTCGCCACGGGGGGTTAGCTGTAACTATGGCGGTTACGGCAGCTCGCGAGACGCGTAGAACGCGCTCAGCACCTTCACCAGGTGCGCCAGGTCATGGCTGCCGCACAGTTCGCGGATCGAATGCATGGCGAAGGTCGGCAGGCCGATGTCCACGGTGCGCACGCCCAGCTGGCTGGCGGTGATCGGGCCGATGGTCGAGCCGCAGCCCATGTCGCTGCGCACCACGAAGCTCTGCACCGGCACTTCTTCGGCCATGCACAGGTGGCGGAAGAACCCGGCGGTTTCGCTGTTGGTGGCGTAGCGCTGGTTGCTGTTGACCTTGATCACCGGCCCGGCGTTGAGTTTGGGGCCGTGGTTGGCGTCGTGCTTGTCGGCATAGTTGGGGTGCACGCCGTGGGCGTTGTCCGCCGAAACCAGCAGGGATTTCTGAATGGCCCGTACGAACTCTTCACCTTCCGGCAGCAGGCGACGCAAGGTCTGCTCCAGCATCGGGCCATCGGCGCCACAGGCCGAGCACGAGCCGACCTCCTCGTGATCGTTGCACACCAGTACGCAGGTTTCTTCGGTTTCGGCGTTCAGCAAGGCTTGCAGGCCGGCGTAGCACGACAGCAGGTTGTCCAGGCGCGCACCGGCAATGAAATCGCCGTGCAGGCCAATGACCGCAGCGCTTTGCGTGTCGTAGAAGCTCAACTCGTAATCGAGTACCACATCGGCGTTCAGGCCGTGCTCGCGGGCCAGTTGGTCGGTGAGCACGGCACGGAAATCAACGCGCTCGTCCCCGGCGAATTGGGCGAGGATCGGTGGCAACTCATTCTGCGGGTTGATCGCCCAGCCCTGGTTGGCTTCGCGATTGAGGTGGATGGCCAGGTTCGGAATCGTGGCGATCGGTGCCTTGAAATCGATCAACTGGCTTTCGACCTTGCCGTCGCGGCGGAAGGTCACGCGCCCGGCCAGGGACAGGTCGCGGTCGAACCATGGCGCCAGCAGTGCACCGCCGTAGACCTCCACGCCCAGTTGCCAGAACCCGTGGCGTTGCAGTTCCGGCTGGGGCTTGACCCGCAGGCAGGGGCTGTCGGTGTGAGCGCCGACCAGACGGATACCGTCGTGCAGCGGTGAATGGCGGCCCAGCTTGAAGGCGATGATAGAGGAGTCGTTGCGGGTGACGTAATAACGACCGTTGGCTTCGGTGGCCCAGGTCTCGCGCTCGTCAAGACGCTGATAACCCGCCGCTTCCAGGCGCTGGGCAAGGGTGGCAGTGGCATGGAACGGGGTGGGGGAGGCCTTGAGGAAGTCGATCAGGCCCTGGTTCAACTCTGCGCGCATAAGTAACTCCAGACAGCAATGGGCGGCAGTTTACCCCATCGCCAGCCTGCATTGCAGACCCAATCCCCCGTCGCGGATCGTTCTACGACCTCGGTATCGATCATCCCGAGACCATGATCCGCTTGCGCAAATGCGCCATGATCAGGGACTTATCCTGCGCCTTGGACGGTTCTGGCAGGTGCTGCGGCCAGTGTTCCAGTTGGCCGAACAGTTGTTGCCGGCTCTGCGGGTCCAGGCGAAGAATCTCCCGCGAGGCCGAGTCCCACCAATGGTGTCGACACAGCTTGTAGTAAGGATGTTCCGGCGCCGCGCTGCCATACAGCAGGTCGCGACCGATCCTGTGCAAGGCGCCGCGCTGGTGGCGCAATTTCCATTTGATCTTCAGCCGCCGCCAGGCCGACGGAAAAGGCCGGGTACGCGGAACGTCATGGCAGCGCTCGAGCAACTGCGCGCTGAACGCCTCGCCGTGCTGGGCAAAGAAATGTGCCTGCATGGTGTGGAAGAAGCGTTTCTCGGCGAAGTAGTGATAGACGTGTTGGTTGGTTTTGTTAATGGTCTGGTTGCGCATGGCGAACGAAATCGCGATCTGTTCGATAGTGTGGATGTCGAAGCCGCCTTCGGTCCATTCATCGATCAGCCCGATGGCCTCGGCCAGCAACGAAGCATCGCGATCAGTCACCCCGCACAGCCCGCTGTTATAGAGCTTGAAACTGTTTTCCCGAGTCACGCCGTGGGCGCCCAGGCAAGCCCCCAGCCTGCGGTAATCCTCGCGCTCACACACGTAGTCCCAGTTGTATTCGAAGCTGTCCATCAGGTACTGCCCTGGCTGGATTTGCTTGAACAGCAGTTCGGGATCGGCGAGGAACAGCGTGTCGGTGTCGACGAACAGGGTTTTTTCCGCCAGCGTCAGGCCGGCCGCGATGGCGCAGGCCTTGCGCCGGTGAATGTAACCATTATTGCCTTGCCACTCGGTCAGCAATTGCGGGCTCAGCGCGAGGGTCTCGACCGGCCAGCCCTGATAATCCTCAGGCCGGTCGGTCAGGATCCTGATGCTGGGCAGGGTCGACGGATTGCCGCGGGCCAGGGCGGTCAGGATGCTGAATTTAGCCTCGTGGCGATAAGCGTCCTTGTCGCCGTAGATCAGGTACAGCAGTTGGTGACGAACTTTTTTGACGGGTGTTTCCTGAAAATCAATAACCTGCATGCCAAGCCTTTATCGGAATTAGAACGGTGCCGGGCACTCGAAGCGCAGGCGCTCGCCGCTTTGCGGATGGGTGAAGCTCAGCATGCTGGCGTGCAGGCACAGGCGTGGCCAGGCGGCGAGGGCCTGCGGGTGGGCGTAGAGCCCGTCACCCAGCAGCGGGTGACCGATGGACAGCATGTGCACGCGCAATTGGTGCGAGCGTCCGGTAATCGGCGTGAGTTCGACCCGGCACCAGTCGCCACAACGTTCCAGCACGCGCCAGAAGGTCAGGGCGTGTTTGCCGTGCTCATGGTCCACCACATGCCGCGGTTTGGTCGGCGGGTCGTAGCGCAAGGGCAGGTCGATGGTGCCGCTGTCCAGTTCCGGTTGGCCCCAGCACAGCGCCGTGTAGGCCTTTTCGGTTTCGCGATCATGAAACTGCCGGGACAGTTCGCGATGAGTATCCGGGTCACGAGCCAACAGGATGATGCCGGAGGTTTCCCAGTCCAGTCGGTGCACTATTCGCGCTTCCGGATAGCCGTTTTCCTGCAGGCGGGTGATCAGGCAGTCTTTGTTGTCGTCGGCCCGGCCGGGCACGGAGAGGAGCAGGGTCGGCTTGTCGACCACCAGGACAGCGGCGTCCTGATGAATGATGCGGATGTTGGACAGGGGCATTGAAAACAGTCTCGTTACAAACGCCAACGGCGGCTCGGGCCCTGCCCTTGTGGGAGCGGGCTTGCTCACGAAAGCGGTGTCTCAGACACATTGATATTGAATGTGCCACCGTCTTCGCGAGCAAGCCCGCTCCCACAAAAAGGGCTGTGGGGACCCGAGCCGCCGTGGCTCCAGCCGGAGCGATCAGCGATCCGGCAGGGTGATGTTGAGTTCCAGGATCGAGCAGCTGCCCTGGCTTTCCAGTGCCACATGCACGTCATCGCTGCCGATGTTGACGTACTTGCGGATCACTTCCACCAGTTCCTTCTGCAAGGCCGGCAGGTAGTCAGGGGTACTGCGTTGGCCGCGCTCGTGCGCCACGATGATCTGTAGACGCTCTTTCGCGACCGAGGCGGTACTGGGCTTTTTGTTGGCACGAAAGAAGTCAAAAAGGTTCATTACCTACCTCCAAACAGGCGCTCGAAGAAACCTTTCTTCGTTACATCGAGGAAACGATGCTCCACGGTCTTGCCCAGCAGGCGATCGACGGCATCGCTGTACGCCTGGCCGGCATCGCTCTGGTCGTCGAGAATCACCGGCACGCCGGAGTTGGAAGCCTTGAGTACCGCTTGGGATTCAGGAATGACACCCAGCAGGGTAACGGCGAGGATTTCCTTGACGTCTTCGACGCCGAGCATTTCGCCATCGCTGACCCGTTGCGGGTTGTAGCGGGTCAACAGCAAGTGTTCCTTGATCGGCTCTTCGCCCTTCTCGGCGCGCCGGGATTTGCTCGCCAGCAGGCCCAGCATGCGGTCGGAGTCACGGACCGACGAGACTTCCGGGTTGGTCACGACAATCGCTTCGTCTGCGAAGTACATGGCCAGGTGGGCACCTTTCTCGATACCGGCCGGGGAGTCGCAGACCACGAACTCGAAGTCTTCCTTGAGCTGCATCAGCACCTTTTCCACGCCTTCCTGGGTCAGCGCGTCTTTGTCGCGGGTCTGACTGGCGGCCAGCACGTAGAGGTTCTCAAGGCGCTTGTCCTTGATCAGGGCTTGCTGCAGGTTCGCTTCACCGTTGACCACGTTGACGAAGTCATAGACCACGCGACGCTCGCAACCCATGATCAGGTCGAGGTTACGCAAGCCGACGTCGAAGTCGACGATGACTGTCTTGTGGCCGCGCAGAGCGAGGCCGGTACCGATAGCGGCGCTGGTGGTGGTCTTACCCACACCACCCTTGCCGGATGTAACCACGAGAATCTTGGCCAAGGTGTTTCACCCCTAAGGAAAAAGGACTTTGTCAGCCCCTGAAAAACATCTCTGGAAAACTGCTGCAATTGGACAGGCTTGGCTGGAATCGGATGCTGGGCGGGGTCTACCTCCGGTAAACACTGCCTGATCCTTTTTCCTACGTCGTTTAAGCCGTTTTCGCTCGTTTTAGAGATGCTTGGAAAATGCGGCAGTATCCGTTAAAGCCGAATGATGTTCAACACGTCGCCCGACAGGCTGATCTGCACGCCGGCTCCCCACAACGGGTCGCGACGCAAATCCTCGGAAACCTTGTACTGCCCGGCGATGGAAACCAGCTCAGCGCTCAATTGCTGACAGAAAATCCTGGCTTTGGTATCACCCTTGACGCCGGCCAGCGCACGACCGCGCATCGGGCCGTATACATGGATGTTGCCATCGGCCAGAAGTTCCGCCCCCGGGCTGACCGAGGACACTACGACCAGATCGCCACCCTGGGCATAAATCTGCTGCCCGCCGCGCACTGGCGAGGTGATGACACGCGTTGGCTTGATGGTGGGCTCGGGTGGTTTTTCCGGGGTTTTCTTCGCTTCGACCGGGTTCAGTTCCAGGACACGCTCCCTGGCGCCGGACGGCGGCAGCACCGGAATGTCCACGGCGATGGCGGCGGCAATGTCTTCGATGCGACTGGCGCGGATCGCCAGGGTACGCAGGCCGTGCTGGCGGCAAACGCGCATCAGGCCCGGCAGGTCCACCGAGCCTTCGCCAGCCGGCAACTTGTCCAGGGCCAGTACCAGCGGGGCGTTGCTGAAGAAATTCGGGGCCTGGGCGACTTTCGCCGCCAGTTGCCGGTCAAGGCTTTCCAGGTCGTTGCGGGCCAGCTCCAGCACCGTAATGGCGAGCATGCTGCCCTTCAGCTGGAACACGGGATCTTGGTCTAGCGGTTCGGTTTGGCTCATGGTCGGCGTACAACGGCTTGTCACTAAAAGTGCCGAGACTTATAACGAGATCGTCCGCCAGCCGCAACCCGGGTCGAACAATGTAGAATGCGCGGCCCATGTCCTAATGGAAGCTGTAATGGATCGCCCGCGTTTTCGAGCTGCTTTTTTTCATCCACGTTTCTGGCTGCTGTGGTGCGGCCTGGGGCTATTGTGGTTGATCGTTCAGTTGCCTTATCCGTTGCTGCTGCGCATTGGTCGTGCGCTGGGCGCACTGATGTACCGGGTGGCCGGCGACCGACGGCGCATCGCCCGTCGCAACCTGGAACTGTGTTTCCCGCAAAAGTCCGCCGCCGAGCGCAAGCGTCTGCTCAAGGAAAACTTTGCCTCCACCGGCATCGCCTTTTTCGAAATGGCCATGAGCTGGTGGTGGTCGCGTTCGCGCCTGGCGAAACTGGCCCATGTCGAGGGGTTGGAGCATCTCAAGCAGGCCCAGCGCGAGGGCTCGGGCGTGATCCTGATGGCGCTGCATTTCACCACGCTGGAAATCGGCGCGGCCTTGCTCGGCCAGCAGCACACCATCGATGGCATGTACCGCGAGCACAAGAACCCACTGTTCGACTACATTCAGCGCCGGGGCCGCGAGCGGCACAACCTCGATTCCCTGGCGGTGGAGCGTGACGACGTGCGCGGTATGCTCAAGCTGCTGCGGGCCGGCCGGGCGATCTGGTATGCGCCGGACCAGGATTACGGCGCCAAGCAAAGCGTGTTCGTGCCGCTGTTCGGCATCCAGGCCGCAACGGTCACCGCCACCAGCAAGTTCGCCCGCCTGGGCAAGGCGCTGGTGGTGCCCTTCGTTCAGGAGCGCCTGGCCGATGGCAGCGGTTATCGTCTGGTGATCCAGGCACCGCTGGACAATTTCCCGGGCGAGACCGAGGAAGCCGATTGCATCCGCATCAATCAATGGGTGGAGCGCTCGGTGAGTGATTGCCCCGAGCAATACCTCTGGGCCCACCGGCGCTTCAAGAGCCGTCCGCCGGGTGAGCCGAAGCTGTACGACAAGCGCGGTTGACCCGGCAGTCCGCCATTTTTTTGCAGCACCTTGAGCACGGAGCATTGCGATGACCCCAGCTGAACCGGTTACAGGTTTGATTCTTTCCGGCGGCGGGGCTCGGGCGGCATATCAAGTGGGCGTGTTGGCGGCGATTGCCGAGTTGTTGCCAGACGGTGCGGACAACCCATTCCCGGTGATCGTCGGTACCTCGGCCGGGGCGATCAACGCAGTCAGCCTGGCGAGCGGGGCGATGGACTTCAAGAGCGCCATCGAGCGACTGACGGCGTTCTGGCAAGCGGTGCGCAGCCATCAGGTGATGCGCAGCGACTGGCGCGGCGTGCTGGCCCAGTCAATGCGTTTCATCACCCACAGCCTGCTGGGCCTGGGGGCCAAGTTGCCGGTGGCGCTGATCGACAGTTCGCCGCTGCGCGAACTGCTCCAGGCCCAATTCCACGCCTCGGGCATCGAGCAGGCCATCGTCGAACGGCAATTGCGAGCGGTGGCGGTGACGGCGTTCGGTTATGAGTCCGGCCAGGCCGTCACGTTCTACCAGGGGCGCGGGACCATCGATGCCTGGCTACGCCACCGGCGTATCGGTGTGCCGACGCAGTTGTCGGTGGAGCACCTGCTGGCCAGCTCGGCGATCCCTTTGTTGTTCGCGCCGGTCAGGATCGGCCCGCAATACTTCGGTGATGGCGCGGTGCGGCAATCGGCGCCCATCAGCCCGGCCTTGCACCTGGGGGCCAATCGCGTGCTGGTGATCGGTGTCAGTGGCAACCCCCGTGGTGCCGGCGGGCAGGATCCCACAGAGCGCAGCTACACCGGCCTGCAACCGACCCTGGCGCAGATCGGTGGCCATATGCTCAACAGCACGTTCATTGATAGCCTGGAAAGCGACATCGAGTTGCTCGAGCGCCTGAACGGGTTCAGTCACCTGCTGCCCGATGATGTGCCGGCCCATGCCCTCGGCGCGACACCGGTGGAGGTGCTGGTGATTTCACCCAGCCAGCCGATCGATGAAATCGCTGCTCGCCATCGTCAGGAGCTGCCCCGCGCGTTGCGGGTATTCTTGCGCGGGCCGGGCGCGACCAAGACCAGCGGCGCGGGAGTGCTGAGTTATCTGTTGTTCGAGGCGGGGTATTGCAGCGAGCTGATCGAGCTGGGGCGTCAGGATGCGTTGGCGCAGCGTGAGGAACTGAGTCGGTTCTTGGGGTTGTCCTGAAGCGATGCAAGCAGGTCCGCCGCTATCGCGAGCAGGCTCGCTCCCACAGGGGGGCTTGCGGTGGACGCTGAACTGAGCCCAACACACAAACCAGTGTGTGGGAGCGGGCTTGCTCGCGAAGGCGACTGAACATTCAACATCGATGTTGGCTGACAGTCCGCTTTCGCGAGCAAGCCCGCTCCCACAAAAGCTGTGCGGACGCTTTTAAATCCCAATGAAACAGATCAGAAGTGATACTTCAGCAAGAAGCTGGTATTGCTCTGGTTGGTCTTGAAGCCATCGCTGTCTTCGATCCCGTACTTGTTCTTCCAATAGTCATACTCCACGCCCACATACAACTGCTTGGCGCCGAGCTTCAACGCCTTGCCCAGGTCATACTTGATCTGCGGGTTGATGTGCAGGTTGGCGTGGTAGGTGCCTTTGGAGTTGCTGTCGTTGTCCACCACCCAGTCGATGAAACCGTCGATCAGGATGTCCGATGAACCCACCGGTACGGTGTAGGCCCAGACCGGGGTGATCTGCCAGACGTTGTCGCCGGCGCGTGGGCCTTCGGTCTGGCGGTTGTAGAAGTTCAGCTGGAAGTAGTCGAAGCCGGGGATCGCCAGGTCGAAGCCCGGGCCGATCAGGTAGGACTCGTTGTCGCCTTCGCCGAACTCATAAGTCATGGCCAGCAGCACATCCTTGATCGGGCCCAGTTCCAGCTTCTGGTCGAAGATCTTGCCGAACGACAGGCGCGGGCTGAACTCACCGTAGTAGGTGTTCGGACCGGACTGGCTGTCGTCCTGGCCGTTGTAGAAGATCCGATCGAGGAAGAAGAAATTGTCCCCGTACTTCCAGGCGTCGGCGTGTTCGAAGGTCACGGTCTGCTGGATGCGCGGGTTGACCTGGAAATCCTTGCCATACAGGTAGGTCAGGCTGTTGTTCTGCCACTGGAACAGGTCGTCGGCCATCGCTTGGCCCGCGACCAACAAGGATCCTGCGAGTATCAGGCTGGTACACGTGTGGTTCATTCGGTTGCTCCCAAAGGTAAGTGATACCGCTTTTTTTTCAGGTCAGCGCTCTGGTGTGGCGCTTTTTTCCACGGATAAAAACATCCGTTCGGTCAGCTTTTCGCTTGTGGCAGGTGCTGATAGCAAGAGCTGAGCCAAGGCCGTAAAAAGCTCGTCCAGCTATTTGGAAAAGTCGAAAAGGTGTTTTCCAGGGACGCCCGATATCCCCCGCGATGCCGGGATAAGTTGGCGTGTCGGTCAGGATCCGATGATTTTTCTACGGCACCCGGATGCGAACGGCCGCGCAGGATACGGGCTTGCCCTGATGGGCTCAAGTGCCCTGCAACGGCGCATTCGCGGCGAATTTGGGGCGCGGCTCAGTTGGTCCGCGCGCCTTGGTTGATCCACGCGCCGATCAGATCGCGTTCCTGCTGGGTCATCTGGGTGATGTTACCCAGCGGCATGATCTGGCTGGTCACGGCCTGGGCCTGGATGCGCGCGGCTTGCTGCTGGATCTGCTGCGGGGTATCGAACATCACCCCACCCGGCGCCGCACTGAACAACGGGCTGGTGGGCTTGGCCGAGTGGCAGACCGAACAGCGTTCCTGGATCACACTGTGGACCTTCTCGAACGAAGGGCCCTGGGCGTTGGCGGCCTGAGCGGGCGCCGATACCGGTGCGGCGGGTGCCGTCGCCGGTTTAGTGCCGCCACCCACTGCCGTTTCCGGTGGCGGTTGGTACTCGATCACGCCGGGTGCCTTGGCCACCTCCGGTGTGCTGGGCATGGGCTTGGGACCGGTGACATACGCCAGGCAGATCATCGCCAGGGCACCGACCGGCAGCGTCCAGGCAAACCGGTTGCTGTCATGGCGGGTGTTGAAGTAATGGCGCACCAACACCGCCGCCACGGCGATCCCGGCCAGGATCAGCCAGTTGTACTGGCTGCCGTAGGTGCTCGGGAAGTGGTTGCTGATCATGATGAACAGCACCGGCAAGGTGAAGTAGTTGTTGTGGCGCGAACGCAACAAGCCCTTGGCCGGCAATGCAGGATCGGGCGTGCGGTTCTCGGCGATGGCGGCTACCAGTGCGCGCTGGGCCGGCATGATGATGCGGAACACGTTGCCGACCATGATTGTGCCGATGACCGCACCCACGTGCAGGTAGGCACCGCGACCGCTGAACACTTTGCTGAACCCATAGGCCGCGGCGACCAGCAGCACGAACAGGATCAGGCCGAGCAGGGCAGGGCGCTTGCCCAGGGCCGAGTCGCAGAGAAAGGAATAGACGAACCAGCCGACGAACAACGAGCCGATGCCCAGGGCAACGCCCTCGGGGCCGCTCAAGCCGCTGCCGGGGGCCAGCAGATAGACGGTCGGGTTCCAGTAGAACACCACGCACAGCAGCGCGATGCCCGACATCCAGGTGAAGTAGGCTTCCCACTTGAACCAGTGCAGGTTGTCCGGCATGGACGGTGGTGCGAGTTTGTATTTTTCCAGGTGGTAGATACCGCCACCGTGGATGGCCCACAGGTCGCCGGCCAGGCCGCTCCTGGGATTGACGCGATTGAGGTTGTTTTCCAGCCAGACGAAGTAGAACGACGCGCCGATCCAGGCCACGCCAGTGATCATATGAACCCAGCGCACGCTCAGGTTCAGCCATTCCAGCATATGTGCTTCCACAGTCTTTACCTCTCGCCCGTCACGCTTGTATTCGCGTGATCGGACCTTCTCTTATTGGTGGGGGGCGAGGATCAATAGCTCATCCTCTTTGAAGAAATGCTCATCGCAGTTATTGCCTGTGCCACTGCGATCAACCACCAGGAAGTCATCCCGCTTTTCGATCGTCAGCACCGGGTGGTGCCAGACGCCGCGATGGTAATTAATGCCCTGCCTGCCGTTGGTGACGAAGGCGCGGACCAAGCCTGATACAGGTGCATCGCCAAGTGGCGCGACCACGATCAGAAAGGGGTTGCCGAGCAGCGGAATGAAGGCCTGGCTGCCCAGCGGATGGCGCTCCAGCATGCGCACGGTCAGCGGCATGTCCAGCGCGTCGGCGCGGAAGATGCTGATGATCGCCTTGTCGTCCGGCGTGGCGGTTTCCACCGTCGCCAGGCGATGGAAACGCATGGTCGAACCGTTGTTGATCATGAAGTGATCGCTGCCGTCGGTTTCGATCACGTCACCGAACGGGGCGAAGGCTTCTTTGGTCAACGGTTCGATCTTGAGTGTGCGCATGCTGGTCTTCTTATCCAAAATTCTGAGTTGTTTGTTCGATTGCTATCGCGAGCAGGCTCGCTCCCACATTTGACCGCGTACTCCTGTGGGAGCGAGCCTGCTCGCGATTGGCCTCACTGCTTATTTTGAGACCTTGCCGAGCACCCGCAGGCGACTCACCCCGCCATCCGGAAACACATTCAAGCGGATGTGGGTGATCGGCCCCAGGGCTTTGATCTGTTCGGCGAAGGTGTGTTCGGCGTGCATCTCCAGTTTCTGGCTCGGCAGCAGTTCGCGCCAGAACAGCGACTGGGTTTCGATCTGGCTGTCGGTGCCGCCCTTGACGAACGCGCCCTGGATCGAGCAGCTGTCGGGGTAGTTGCCCTTGAAGTGCAGGGTGTCGACGATGACTTTCTCGACCTCGCCGGCATGACCCAGGGCGACGATCACCCAATCATTGCCCGGGGTGCGACGCCGGGCGGTTTCCCAGCCGTCGCCCATGTTCACGCCACGACCCGGGTTGAGGATGTTGCTCATGCGGCCGAAGTGCTCGTCGGAGCAGGCCAGTGCACGACCACCGTTAAGGGCCGCAGCCAGGTCGATCTGTTCGTTGTCGCCCACGGCCGACCAGTCGCGGTACGGAATGCCGTAGACCCGCAGCCGGGCCACGCCGCCATCGGGGTAGATGTTGAAGCGCAGGTGACTGAAGGCCTGGTCGTTGCTGATCTCATGGTAGTGGTGGCTGTTGCCTTGCAGCTCTACCGCCGACAGCACTTCAGTCCACTGGGTGTTTTCGTCCGGCTCGCCCTCGGTCAGGAAGCAGGCTTCCAGGGAGGCCGACGGTGGGTAGTTGCCGGTGAAGAATGAGGTGTCGATGTCCACGCCTTTGATCGACCCCGCCACGCCCAGGCGGATCACCGCGCTGTCGTAGCCTTCGAAGCGCTTGCGGCGCGACTCCCAGCCGTCCATCCATTTGCCGTTGTCATCGAACACGCCCTCCTTCCATACGGCCGGGGTCGGTTGGAACAAACGGTTGGCGTCGGCGAACCAGTCATCGGTGACCGAAATGATCTTGGTGCCGAGGCGGGCGTCGGCCAGGTTGACGAACTTCTCGAAAGGTACGGCGTAAGCTTTCATTCTTCTTGTCTGCCTTTAATGAGTGGCTGGGGATGCTTGCAGGACCTGGGTCTCAGGGCTGCTCGCTAAAGGGTCAGTAGTCGGAACAACGCGATCTTGTTGATCTCTGCCAGCGCGCATTTGAATTCGGTGTCTACCGAGTGATGGATGCGCGTTTCGAACGCCGCGAGGATCTGATGCCGGTTGCTGCCTTTTACCGCCATGATGAAGGGAAACTTGAACTTGGCCTTATAGGCCTCGTTCAGCTCGGTGAAGCGTTGAAACTCATCGCTCGAGCATTGGTGGATACCGGCGCCAGCCTGTTCGTTCGTGCTGGCTTCGGTCAGTTGGCCCTGGACGGCGGCTTTGCCGGCCAGGTCCGGGTGAGCGTTGATCAGCGCCAGTTGGCTGGCGTGATCGGCGCTCAACAGGATGTCGCTCATGCGCTGGTGCAGGGTTTCGATCTGGTCAATGGACGAGTCCTGGCCCAGGTCGAAGGCCTTTTCGGCCACCCATGGCGAATGTTCGTAGATATCGGCGAAGGCTTTGACGAACGCTTCGCGGCTCAAGGTGGACGGCTTGAGGGTCTGGAAGGCGGTCATTTCGAAGCTCCTGGGTTTGAAGCTCCCGGATACGGATGGGTCTTTTGCCAGTGTCGGGCGATGTCGACGCGACGACTGAACCAGACCTGCTCATGGCTCTTGGCGTATTCGAGGAAACGCTTGAGGGCGGCAAGGCGCGCAGGACGGCCGATCAGGCGGCAGTGCAGGCCGATGGAGAGCATCTTCGGCGCCTCGGTACCTTCGGCATACAGTACGTCGAAGGCATCCTTGAGGTATTGGAAGAAGTCGTCGCCCTTGTTGAAACCCTGCACCTGGGTGAAGCGCATGTCGTTGGTGTCCAGGGTGTAGGGAATCACCAGGTGCGGCTTGCCGTTGGGGGTGTTCGGTTCCCAGTAGGGCAGGTCGTCGTCGTAGGTGTCGCTGTCATAGAGAAAACCGCCTTCCTCCATCACCAGCCGACGGGTGTTGGGGCCGGTGCGGCCGGTGTACCAGCCCAGCGGACGTTCGCCGCTGATCTCGGTGAGGATGCGGATCGCTTCGAGCATGTGCTCGCGTTCCTGGGCCTCATCCATGTATTGATAGTCGATCCAGCGATAGCCGTGACTGCAGATTTCGTGACCGGCGGCGACCATGGCGCGAATCACGTCCGGATGGCGCTGGGCGGCCATGGCCACGGCGAAAATGGTCAGCGGAATGTCGAACTCCTTGAACAGCTTGAGGATCCGCCAGACCCCGGCGCGGCTGCCATACTCATACAGCGATTCCATGCTCATGTTGCGCTCGCCTTGCAACGGTTGCGCCGCGACCATCTCCGAAAGGAATGCTTCGGACTCCTTGTCGCCATGCAGGATGTTGCGCTCGCCGCCTTCTTCATAGTTGAGCACGAAGGACAGGGCGATGCGGGCATTGCCCGGCCACTGGGGATGGGGAGGGTTACTGCCGTAACCGATCAGGTCGCGTGGGTAGTCAGCGCTCACTGCAGTCTTCCTTCTTGTTCGAACCATGTGGGTGGCGCTCCTGGCGATGGGGCACAGGCTGGCGTCACGACGATGGGGTGATTGTATACAACTTTATGTGCGATTTGTAAGCCCGGTTTTTTGCATTTTTCACTGCTGTCCCTGGTTTGTCTACACTGCAAGAAACCTGCCCATTTGGTCAATTAATAGGGGTAAGAATAGCGTATTCGTTGGTTCGGCTTGAGATTGGGCAGGAACCAGGGTCGGAACAGGTATAGGCAAAATATCGGTTTTTTATTGTGTACAATTTTCTTTTAAAGTGTCTTAATTCGTTCATCGCCGTGGCGTTTCGTGCTCCGAAACGGTGCGGCCTGTCTTTCAACTGATTCAGGAGGCGTCGTGTCGGACTGCACTGCAGCGAGGCGCGCACAATCAATGGGACGTTTGACTACTCACGTTTTGGATGCCGCACATGGCTGCCCGGGCAGCTCGATCAAGGTCGAGTTGTACCGTGTGGAAGGTTCGCAACTGCAACTGGTCGCCAGCGCGCTGACCAACAGCGACGGCCGTTGCGACGCGCCGCTGTTGCAAGGGGATGACTACCGTTCGGGAGTCTATCAATTGCAATTCCACGCCGGCGATTACTACCGCGCCCGTGGCGTGCAACTGCCCGATCCGGCGTTCCTGGACGTGGTGGTGCTGCGCTTCGGCATTTCAGCCGAGCAGGAGCACTACCATGTGCCCTTGTTGATTTCGCCTTACGCCTATTCCACCTATCGAGGCAGTTGACCCCCAAGCAGCTGCCTTGTCCTGGAAGCGACTGCGCATGGCGCTTCTTTGGTTTTTCGCCCGCTCACACTGCGGGCTTTTTTATCTCGCCGCTCACAGCCTGGAATTGTTATCCCGGATGATGAAAACCGTGTCCGGGTAGCCGGCCCGGATCTGGCAGCCGCCTTTGAGCCAGATGATCTCGCCCCTTTCATGGGCCCTCCTGACGGCTTTCGCGGCAGTTGCTCCGACCTGCAGGTCCAGGCTGACGCTGGCCGTGTTCGGATCGGTGTGCGATGGCAGATAAATCTTCTGACCCTTGGTGCGATGCAGGCTAATGAAAAACAGATAATCATGGCCTCTTCGACTGAATACCAGGGCGGCAAAACTGTTGAAGGTGCTGGGTTCGAGGACGGTATAGCCATTACGAGTCAGGACGTCGGCCATGAAACGCTTGATGTCTGTGGGCGAGTAAGACGAGGCTACGTAGTCCCATTGCTGCTGGAACTGCTGGGGATCGAAGTCCAGGCGATCCAGGGATCTCATCGACACCGTACTCGGCAGTTGGATCGAGCGGGAGTTGCCTGTGGTGGGAGGTAATGTCGGGGTAATGGGTAGCATCAACAACGGATCGGACCATTGTGGATGCAATGACGGCGTGCCCGTTTGCCAACTGCTATAAATCTGCCGGAGCGCAGTCAACCCCGCGGCGTCGGCAACCGACGAATCGTTCGCGAGTTCGAATTGCTTCCTGGCGATGTTCTCCGCCGTCCTGGCAGATAATTCAGGAAAGGCTGCCTTGACGTAATCCGTCAATGGTTTGTCGAAGGGAAGCCTGGGATCGATTTCCCAGCGATTGTCGGGCGACAGGCGCATGGCGCCTCGGGGTTGCTCGTCGGGGGTACTCTTGAGCACTATCTCCAGCGTCTCGAATTCATAGTGTGGATGGTCCGGGGCCTGGATATAGGTGATCGGATATTCCCGTGCGTCGCTGCGTGTCAGCACCTTGTAGTGGGTACCGTCTACCGTGATGAAGGCGGTCCCTGCCGGTGGATACGGCAGCAGTTCCCAGTGTTGCTTGAAGGGGGCGGTTGCGGTGTTCGCGCGCTTGGGGGCAACCTCCTGCGCAGGCTCATCGTCCGACGGCCTTCGGCGCGAAGAGGTGGGTTGGGGATCGTTGCCTTGCGCCGTGGCATCGTCCGGAACGCGTCGCCACAGGAGACTGCCTTCCACTTGTTCGAGGCGTGGTCCGGAGGCGATGAGTTCAGTGCCTAGCCGGGCCCGGTAATTCTGGTCGGCATCGCGACCCAATAGCACCGTGCCGCCTTCCGACAATTGCACATAGGTGCGTGTCCTGAACGTGCGGATGCCGGAGGTTGCGTCGGGCTCCGATAACAGGGGGACCAGTTCGGGTGAAAGATGATAATGGTCCAGCGACACTGCCGTGGTGAACTCCTGGATGGGCGTCTGCGAGGTGATTTCGGCGAACTGGATGGTGGGAGACTGGGGTTCGGTGGCTTCAGGTTGTCGTCCGGGCGACGTGACGGGCGCCTGGTCGGTTCCTTCTCCTCGGGACGGGCTTCTGGGCACTGTTTCCAGTGACGCATCGCGACTGCTGTGGGGCGTGTCGGGAGACGAAGTTGGAAGGTTGGGGCGGGTGTTTCGTCTTGGGCTCATTGGGATTCCTGTTCCTTCAGGTTTGGAGAGTGATGAATGACTCATTCATTCATCGTGAAGCAATGCCCTGCCTTGCGTTCTACGCATCGACAGGTCACCGGCTTGAGGATGTTCCTTGAAACTGCTCAAGCCCGTGCACTACATATGTATAGGGGGGCTTGTAAACAGGGTTGGGAGGGACCCATACAACGAAAGAAGTCTGCTTAATTGAGGGGCGGTCATCCCGAACGCCAGGCTGAGCGTCAGGGTTTGCGAGAGGAATTTCGAATTGCCCAGCGTGAGGCTTTCCGCCAGTGCCACGCACTTTTCCCGCAGCACGCGAAGTGCGCCATCGTCCGTCGGTGGGTTTTGACCAAGGCCTTCGCTCGCCAGATCCCGGTAGAAGTTGAGGTGGTGATCGCAAAGGTTTGTTTTTCGAAGATCCTGGCTTTCGATGAGGCGAGTCTTATCGGTCTCCAGGGTCCATTTGCGTGTTTCAAGGCTGTACCTCAGACCGCCGCGAGCGCCATCCTTGAGCGCGATATTCAGTACTTGCAAATCTCTGGTGGCAAGAGCGGACAGTTCGCTGGGCCATGCCGCCGAGGGATCGAGGGGGAAAGTGAAATACCGAGCGTCGAGCGCCTCTACATAAACCCGTTCGAATAAGGTATCGACCGCATACACGATGCCTTGGGCAGTGATGACCCGTATCTTGTCGACAAGGTCTTCAACCTCATAGGTGGGGAGATGAATAATCGTTGTGCCTATCTGCAACAGGTTGGCAGAAAGATTGATCTCGACCGTCCCCAAGTGCGTGGCGTCGAGCTCCCATATCGAGGCATTCGGCAATCGGGGCTTGGCCCCGGCCAGGGCACCGGGTGTGGATAGTCGTAGCGTCATGTCCGGGCTTAGATGCACGAGGTAGGTCGCGCCTTCGCCGATCAAAACTTCAATACCGGTTTGTTCCGAGGGGGAGGTGAGCTGCGCGCAGGTGGCTCGATTGCGCATGTAATAAGGGCTCTTGTCCGAGGGGGCAAGATGCATATATTTCTTTCTGGTCGCCGTGAGGGGCAATGACACGTCGGTTTTCCAGCCCACCGACGATTGGCCAATGAATGTCTCGTCCAGTAGAAGGCCATAGTCGGGTGTCGGTTGGACGAGGCGGTAGGACACACCGTCATTCATGATGAGCGTAACGAGGTGGTTCGAACCCAGGGCGGAAAATGCACGTCGCTTGGTGCGGGTATTCTGTGCGGTGTAACGCTCATCGGAGCTGGCCAGGTTCTTCAGGGCAACTTGATGCGCGCCGAAGTATAAGGTCAGGCCGCATTCCCCATACTTTACGGTGTTCCAATCATCATCGTCGTGGGTGACTTGGACATTGTAATGGGCTTCGATCCGCGTCAGTTCGGCGCTGGCATAATCCAGATGCACCGTGGTGGTGAAGTCGCTGCGTTGTATGACCTGAAGCGTCGTCGACGCGGTAAGGCGTGACAGGTAATAACTGGTGTCCTTGTCATGTGCGACCCGGTGCGTTTTCTGGTTGTTCAAGATAACCGGGCTGCGCGGTGTTCCTTGCTGGGTGATGACCGCTTCGATGTCGAGGGGCAGGCTCTGTTCGATCGTATCGGGCAGGTCGGGCACCAAGTGATAGCCATCCTTTGTCACGAAGGTAAGTTTGTTGTTTCGAATGTGCCGTTTGTTGTCGACGGGTCGGTAGGCCTTCTTGATGATCACTTCCCGCAGTTGCCAGTCATCTGCGTCAAAGCCCGAGGTCACGACGAGGCTGTCCCCTTCGATCTTCCAGCCTTCGATCAGGTCGGCCCTCCAGTCCAGCGCAATCACGCTATTGCCGATGCCGTCCTCGCTGATCGATACGCTGCCCGGTTTATGGGCGATGGCATAGACATCATTGCCCGGCCCACCGTCTGCGTCGCGGTTGTCGGCACCTAGAAGGAAAATCTGGTCATCGCCTGCCCCGGCCTCGATTGAATCATTGCCGCGGGATTTAATGATGTTCGAGCCGGCGGTGCCCCTGATGACGTTGGTCCTGCCCTCCTGTATCTCTACATGCTCGATGCTTTCCAGGACTGCATGGGGATAGTGCACCTTCGCTTGCTCTTGAATGATGATGGACAGGTGCCCGGCTTCCAGATCGACGTGGTAGCCGAGTTGTTCCTGGGGACCTTTGGTTCGGCCTGATAAAATAATCGTGTCATTGCCTTTTCCGCCCACTAACCGATTGGGTGGCAAGGGCGGGTTTGTGCGGAGCGTCTGCGGCGAACCTTCGAAAATGAAAACATCATCTTTCTCACCTCCAGTCAGTTTCTTAACGCCTGCGCCGTAATGGAAGACGTTCGGTTTTTTTTCAACGCCCGAGATGGTGTCGTTTCCGCCACCGATATGCCAATGGATACCCTTGTGTTCCGCCGAGGTGCCAAGGACTGCACCGGGCGTATCGACAGTGACACCGTCGCGCGCGTCAATAGTGTCGTCGCTGTCTTTGATCGTGGGACGGACTCGAGTCGCTTGGTATCGTTCACCGGTCCACCAATTCCAGGTGTTGTACGTCACCGCTTCCAGTTCGACATTGAACTTGCCGTTTACGATGGCTTCGGTGCTGTCTCTTAATGTGCCTTGCAGTAATTTCAAGGCAGTGGCCCGAAGTTGCCGGGTATGTTCAGCGGTGGTCTTGGCGGTGGTGTAGCGCTGCTGAATATCGTCATCAGGGCTGATCATCCAGAAGGCGAACCACCCTGTACGCAGGCGCTCATGGACGGTGAGTTCTATGTAGTCGTCGATCTCGTCGACTTCACGAATCGCGCCCCAGATCTGCGAACCCACCGCCAGGATGAGTCCTGCGGCAAGGCCCACCGGACCGGCTGAAGTAAACCCTGCCAGCGCCGCTACGCCGATGGTCACGGTCATGGCCGCGCTGGTCATACTCAATGCCGCGTTGACGTAATGGTCCGTGGCGTCACGGCCATTGGCGGCGGCCTTGAGCGAATCAACGGCGGCGATGATATCGAAGGGAAGCGTCAGCACGCTGGCGATCAAGCCACTTGCGCGCCCTAGCCTCAAGGCGAATGAGGTCTTGGCGAAACTCCCGAGGGCGCTCTGGCCGGCCGTGAGCATCTGCATGGCTTGCCTGGTTATCGCGGCCTCGAGGCCAATTGAAGCCAGCTCGGCCGTTACGCTGGCCCCGTTGAAGACGGACTGATAGGCGTCCTTGTTCCGGATGGCGTCTTGCAAACCGCGTAAGCCGCTGTAGATGCCGAAGGCCTGGAGTCCGAGGCCCGTTGGGATGAGGAGATTACTCTTGGTTTTATTCACCCAACTCAAGGTTCGTTGTGTGAGCACAGAGGTATTCAGTTTTTGAGCGGCGTTTAAAAGCCTTTCAAGCGAGCCTCGATAATCGCCGGGTTCAGCCGGTATATCTGGAATCTCCCGCAACAAAGGGCGCGCGGTGGGTGGGCGCTGGCTGGCGATTTCGAACAGTAGCGTTGGCAGCCGATAGTCGTTCGCGTCAACGGTGCGGTTTATACAGGCTTGGATATCAACCGGGTTGAACTGCAAGGTGTCCACGAAAACGCGATGGGGGCTGCGGAAAAAAGTATTGTCGCCATTCAGAGGCTGTCCATCGGTGATTGCACCCAAGGCGTCCAAGGCTGAACGGGTCACTGTCACGGAACCGATGTGTAGCGGGCCATAAAGTTTATCTACAACTTCGAGTTGGGCCTGTCTTTGTCTGTGTTGCGGGTCGATCGGCGTTTCATCGCCGGCCCGGAAGTCGAGCGTCTCGACGTCATGTTCATTGGCCTGCAAGCCTAGATCGGTAATAACTACGCCAGTGTCGTGAGAAACGGAGTCGAGGTGAAACACCTTGGCCATTGTGAACTTCCTTGTTCAACGATAATGAATGGCCTTCTATGTAAAGTATTTTTCTGAGAGGTGTATATCAATTGGTTGTTGCGACGTTTTGCGAGGGCCTTGAACCTTAAGAGATGAAGTGATTAAAAAAATAACGCGCCTCAATGGGTCGACAGTAAGGAGGCTGCGCCAGCACCGCCAAATAATCCTGCACTGATGCGGTTGAACCAACTCTGGCCTTTGCCCGTACGCAAATACCGCGCCGCACCGTGGGCGCCGAGGCCGTAGGCCAGCTTGCAGAACAGGTCGAGTACAGTCCAGGTGGCGATCATGATCAACAGTTGTGGCAGGAACGCTTGCTCGGCGCTCAAGAACTGCGGCAGGAAAGCGGCGAAGAACAGGATGTCCTTCGGGTTGCTGGCGCCCAGCACGAATGCCCGGCCGAACAAGGCGCGAAAACGTGGAACGGCGGCGGCCTGGGGCACTTCAGCGCCTTGGGCAGGTTGGCGCGATTGCTGCCAGCTCTGCCAGGCCAGGTAGAACAGGTACAGCGCACCGACGATCTTCAGGGCGCTGAACAACTGCTCCGACGCCAGCAACAACGCACCGAGCCCCAGCGCCGAGGCACTCAGCAGGCAAATCGAGGCGATCACTCCGCCGAGGAACGCCGGGTACGAGCGGCGCAGGCCGTAGTTCAGGCTGTTGCCGATCATCAACAGCGACAACGGGCCGGGGATAAGGATCACCACCAAGGCGGCGCCGCTGAACAACAGCCAGGTTTCCAGATTCATTGCTTTGCTCCTGATGGACAAAAGCCTCACCCAATGGGTGAGGCGGGGGTTACGGTATCGCTTACAAGAAGATGAACTTGGCGATGAAGATCGCGCAGAGCACCCACAGGCTGACGGAGATTTCCTTGCGTTTGCCAGTGCCGGCCTTGAGCACCACATAGGTGATGAAACCCAGGGCAATGCCGTCGGCGACCGAGAACGTCAGGGGCATCATGATGGCCGTGACGATGGCCGGGATGCTGTCGGTCGCCTCGTCCCATTCGATGTGGGCCATGCCGCCCATCATCAGCATGGCGACGTAGATCAAGGCCCCGGCGGTGGCGTAGGCCGGGATCATCCCGGCCAGTGGCGCGAAGAACATCGCGGCAATAAATAGCACACCAACCGTCACGGCGGTAAGCCCCGTGCGGCCACCGGCGGCCACACCGGCGGCGCTTTCCACGTAGCTGGTCACTGGCGGCACGCCAACCATGGCACCGAATACGCTGGAGGCGCTGTCGGCTTTCAAGGCACGGGAGAGATTCTCGATCCTGCCATCGGCTTTCACCAGGCCCGCGCGCTGGGCGACGCCCATCAGCGTGCCGGCGGTGTCGAACATGTGCACGAACAGGAAGGCCAGCACCACGCTGATCATGCTGACGTTGAACACGCCAACGACGTCCATCGCCATCCAGGTCGGTGCCAGGCTCGGCGGTGTGGACATGATGCCGTTGTACTGCACCAGCCCCAGGCCCCAACCGGCCAGGGTCACGGCGATGATGCTGATGAGGATCGCGCCGAATACCCGGTGATAACTGAGCACGGCGATCATCAGGAAGCACACGGCGGCGAGCAGCGGACCGGGTTCGCGCAACGAGCCGAGCTTGATCAGCGTGGCGGGGCTGTCGACGATGATCCCGGCGGTTTTCAGGCCGATCAGCCCGAGGAACAACCCGACCCCTGCGCCCATGGCGAACCGCAGGCTCACCGGAATGCTGTTGAGCAGCCACTCCCGCACCCGGGACAAGGTCAGGATCATGAACAGCACACCGGAAATAAACACTGCACCCAATGCGGTTTCCCAGTTGTAGCCCATGGTGCCGACCACGGTGTAGGTGAAGAAGGCGTTCAGGCCCATGCCCGGCGCCAGGCCCACCGGCCAGTTGGCGTACAGGCCCATCAACAGGCAACCCAGGGCGGCGGCGATGCAAGTGGCGACGAATGCCGCGCCGTGATCGATGCCGGCGTCGGCCATGATGTTGGGGTTGACGAAGATGATGTAGGCCATGGTGATGAAGGTCGTCAGGCCGGCAATCAGCTCGGTCTTCACCGTGGTGCCGTGCAAGCTGAGTTTGAAGAGGCGTTCCAGCCAGCCACTGCGTAGTGGCGGCGAAAGGTCCAGCGTCTGGGCTTCGGGTTTGCGGCTTTCCACAGCGAGTACTCCTCAAGAGTCTTATTGTTATTTCCAGCACCGCACACACCCTGGGGTGGCTGCGATGCGCTGAGGCAGGTAAGGCTGGCGAAGTATGTTGACCTTTTGGTCAGGAACTCGCACGAAGCGAATTATGCTTTTGTATACAAATAAAGCAAATAATGTTTTCTGTGTTGTCGACGAAATGTCTGGCGATAGGGATATATCGCCCATGCGGACGCTATCGCGAGTAAGCTTTGCTCCCACAGAGGGATGCGGTGCCCAATGAGTTCGATTGTGGGAGCAAGGCTTGCCCGCGATAGCAATAGCCCTGGCGCCACAAATCTTGCGGAAAACTCAGTCAATAGGCACAGGACTCTTCCCCAGAGCCAGGTTCACCGCCAACCACCCATCCACCGCCGCCTCCCCAGCCTCGGCAAACACCCGCTCCAGCAATTTCACCTGCTCACGCCGCAACGCCTGCTCGAAGCGCTCGCCTTCGGCCGTCAGTTCCAACAGGCGCTTACGCTTGTCAGTCTCGGACGCGACGCTGTTCACCAGGTGCATTTCCATCAACTGGCGCAACGGCATGTTCAGCGCCTGTTTGCTCACTCCGAGCAGGGCCAGCAACTCCTTTACGCTCAACGAGGGATAGCGGGCGATGAAAAAAACGATGCGCTGGTGGACCCGGCTCAACCCACGACGCTCGAGCATTTCATCGGCCTTGGCGGTGAACGCCTGGTAACCGAAGAAAAACGCTTCCATGGCCATTTGTTGGGAAGTCGGGTTTTTAAGGTCAATCATGTTGACGTATCCAGAGAGGTCGGAGTAATTTCGGTCAACAAGTTTGACTCATTTTTCCAGTGACCCGCTACAGGTGATCCCATGGCTTTTTCCGAACGTGTCTCGCGCCTCAAAAGTTCTTTGATTCGAGAAATCCTCGCTGCGGCGCAGCGCCCGGAAGTGATGTCGTTCGCTGGCGGCCTGCCGGCCGAGGCCATGCTGCCGAAAGTGGAGTGGGCGGCCATGCCATTGTCCATAGGCCAGTACGGCATGAGTGAAGGTGAACCGGCCCTGCGCGAAGCCTTGGCGGCTCAGGCACGTTCCTTGGGCCTGGCCTGCGAGGCAAGCCAGGTGCTGGTGGTCAGCGGTTCCCAGCAAACCCTCGACCTGGCGGCCAAGCTGCACATCGACGTGGGTACCGAAGTGATGCTCGAAGCGCCGACTTATCTGGCGGCGTTGCAGATTTTCCAGCTGTTCGGCGCTGACTGCATCACCGTGCCTCTGGAAGCCGACGGCCCAGACCTGAAGCAATTGCGGGCTCGCCTGGAGCGGCATCGGCCGGCGTTCATCTACCTGATTCCGACCTTCCAGAACCCCTCGGCGGTGCGCTATAGCGAGGCCAAGCGCGACGCGGTGGCGGCCTTGCTGGATGAGTTTGGCGTGACCCTGATCGAGGACGAACCCTACCGCGAACTGACCTTCGACGGCGGCAGCGCCACGCCTATTGCCAGTCGCTTGAAGAAGGCCAGTTGGATCTACACCGGCACCGTGTCGAAAACCCTGTTGCCGGGGCTGCGGGTGGGTTATTTGATCGCCAGTGCGGATCTGTTCCCGCACCTGTTGCGGCTCAAGCAGTCGGCGGACCTGCACACCAATCGCATCGGTCAATGGCAGGCGCTGCAGTGGATCGGCACCGAGCAGTACCGTCTTCATTTGAGTGAGCTGCGGGACTTCTACCGCGACCGTCGCGACCGCTTCCAGGCTGCGCTGCAAAAGCATTTTTCCGAGATCGCGGATTGGAACGTGCCCCAGGGCGGATTGTTTTTCTGGCTGACTCTCAAACAACCGCTGGACACCCGCACCTTGCTCGCCGCCGCGCTGGCGGCCGATGTTGCGTTCATGCCGGGGGAGCCGTTCTTTCCGGAGCCGGACAAGCATCCGGGGCACTTGCGCTTGAATTTCAGCCACATTGATCCGGCGCGGTTGGATGAAGGGCTCAAGCGGTTGGCGGGGGTAGTGCGGGGGGCTTTGGCGGTGAAAGCAGCTTGAGTCATGCGGTGACTGGGCGGGCCCCATCGCGAGCAGGCTCGCTCCCACAGGGCTCTCCAGTTACCTACAGTTTCATTGTGGGAGCGAGCCTGCTCGCGATAGGGGTCCGCAAACACACCACAAAATTATCAGACCGCAGAAAACCGCTTATCCAGATAATCAATGATCGCCTTGGACTCATACATCCAGGAGGTCTGGCCATTCTCTTCGATACGCAGGCACGGCACCTTGATCCTGCCGCCTTGTTCCAGCAGTGTCTGACGATCCTGCTCGTTGTTCTTCGCATCGCGCAGGGCCACCGGCACGTTGAGGCGGCGCAGGGTGCGGCGGGTCTTCACGCAGAACGGGCAGGCGTGGAATTGATAGAGCGTCAGGCTGCGGGCGGCCTGGTCGACCTGCGCCTGGGCCTCGGCCGGGCGCTGTTTCTTGCCGGGGCGGGTGATGAAGTCGATGAAGATGATGAGCTGGCCCAGGCCAACTCGAAGCGCTTTGACAATCACGGTATTAAGCCTCGCGGCAGGGAAGAAGAGGGCGCGCAGCTTACCTGATTTTTCGCAGGCGAAAAAAAACCGGCGATCGATGCCGGTTTTCTTCAAGCGTCGGGTTACTTGATGAGGCTGAGGAATTCGCTGCGAGTGGCGGCATTTTCCCGGAACTCGCCGAGCATCACCGAGGTGATCATCGAGGAATTCTGCTTTTCCACACCGCGCATCATCATGCACATGTGCTTGGCCTCGATCACCACCGCCACGCCCAGGGCGCCGGTCACTTGCTGGACCGCGTCGGCGATCTGGCGGCTGAGGTTTTCCTGGATCTGCAGGCGACGGGCATACATATCGACGATGCGCGCGACTTTCGACAGCCCCAGCACCTTGCCACTCGGGATGTAGGCCACGTGTGCCTTGCCGATGAAAGGCAGCAGGTGGTGTTCGCACAACGAGTACAACTCGATGTCCTTGACCAGCACCATCTCGCTGTTGTCGGAGCTGAACAAGGCACCGTTGGTGACTTCTTCCAGGGTCTGTTCATAACCGCGGCAGAGGTACTGCATGGCCTTGGCAGCACGCTTGGGCGTGTCGAGCAGGCCCTCGCGGGAAACGTCCTCGCCCAGTTGGCCGAGAATCGCGGTGTAATTCTGTTCCAGAGACATGAAACTACCTGTGGGATTTTACGCAAAGGGCAAGGGTACGGTGGCGGACACGGCGCTGCAAGCTCGGCAATCGCGGGCTACTCGTCGCGACCTTCCATCATGGTGCGCTTGAGCATCACGTACACCGCCCCGGCACCGCCGTGTTTCGCCTGGCAGGAGGTGAAGCCCAGCACTTGCGGGTGCTGGCGCAACCAGGTATTGACGTGGCTCTTGATCATCGGCCGCTTGCCGTCCAGGCGCACGGCTTTGCCGTGGGTGACGCGCACGCAGCGGATTTCGAATCTGGTGGCTTCGGCCAGGAATGCCCAGAGGGTTTCCCGGGCTTTTTCGACGCTCATGCCGTGCAGGTCGAGGCTGCCTTCGAAGGGGATCTGGCCGACCTTCAGCTTGCGCATCTGGCTTTCCTGGACGCCGTCGCGCGCCCACATCAACTCGTCTTCCGGGCCGACGTCGATCACGAACTGATCGGACAAACCGTCCACGGTCGTGGCGTCGGTGCGTACGGTGGCGGCCTGGCGCAGCTTGGCGATCTGTGCGCGATCAGCCTTGGGCTTGCCGGTCTCGGCACGGTCGTGCTTGATCGGTTTTACGCCCTGGATCGCACTTTTGAACAGGGAAAAGTCGTCGTCTTGCATGTCAGCCTCCGCGAAGGCCGGCCAGTTTACCCAACTCTGGCGGGATCAGGCGCGACAAAACGTCGGATGGTGGGTCAGTCGTGCTTTTTCATCAGGTGCGGAGCCATGGCCAGCTCCAGGGATTGGCGGGCGCGACGGCGGCAACGGCGCCAGAGCCAGACGCCCAACAGCAATACGACAAGACCGACAGCCAGGATGATCGCCGAACCCAGCGGGGTGGCATTCAACTCGCCCAGTGCGGGGGGACGGCCCAGCAGGCTGGCCGCACCGGCCATGGCCAGTAATACACCGAGTGTTGCCAGGAGCGCAGCGATCGCCGCGCCGAAACGAAACCGCCAGTTGCTCGGGCCCTTGGGCCGCAAGCGACGTGCGTCAAAACCATCGGATAACTTCATTCCGACCTTCCTCAATGGGTATCGGCCCTTCGACCGGAAGATATTCGGGTTGTTCCTGAAGGTAGGGCAATTGCGGCAAATGAGAGGCTTTTGCGGATGAGCGGCAGGGCGGGCCGCTCATCAAGGCGCATCAGATGAAGTCGCGGGTCAGGGCCAGGGTGGCGAAGTTGTCGGCCATGATCGCCATTTCGGTCTGTTGTACGTGCTCGGCGCTGAGGACGCCGCCCTTGTATGGCAGGTCGCGGGTGGCGCAGGCGTCTTCCACCAGGGTGCAGCGAAAGCCCAGGTTCTTGGCGGCGCGCACAGTGGTGCTGACGCTGGAATGGCTCATGAACCCGCACACGATCAGGTCCAGGGGGCCGAAGTCTTCCAGGCGCTTTTTCAGTTCGGTGCCGTGGAAGGCGCTGGGCAGCAACTTTTCGACCACGGTTTCGTCACCCTGGGGTTCGAGGCCGGGAATGAACTCCCCGCGTTCGCCTTGTGGATCGAACAGCCCGCCATGGGTGCCCAGGTGGCGCACATGCACGATCGGTCGACCGGCTGCACGGGCCGCACCGAGCAATTGCTTGATGTTCGCGACGGCTGCATCCATGCCGCTCAGGGCCAGGGGACCTGCGAGGTATTCTTTCTGGGCATCGATGATGATCAGGGTCGCTTGACTCAGATTGGCCGCCGCATAACCACGGCCGCTGAGTTGAAACATCGTTTTTGGAACGGACATTCTGGGGCTCCTTCGAGTGGGGCTTTTGCGACATTGTCCTCTGGCTGAGCGGTTCTGTGAATCGCTTCCATCGCAAGGGCCGCCGTTGCTGGCCTACAGCCTTGTCAAGATGCCCGTCTTGTTCAATAGGTGAATCAAAAAACGGATAATTCCTACGATTGCTTCGGGTATTTTCGTTCGTCATCGGCGCGTGTTTGGGCAGCACCGCGTTTGGCTGATAGACTCGCCCGTCGATTTTTCTGGAGTTTGCCGCCGTGATCACTTCCCGTCTCCGTACCCTGCGCGACCATATCCGTTGGGCCGTCAGTCGTTTCCATGGGGAGGATCTGTTTTTCGGTCATGGCACCGATAACGCGTGGGACGAAGCCCGGCAACTGGTGTTGGGCGCATTGCACCTGCCATGGGAAATTGCCGACAGCTACCTGGACTGCCGCCTTGAAGACGAAGAGCTGGTCCATGTGCAGCGTCTGTTGCGCCGACGCATTGCCGAGCGCATCCCGGCGGCCTACCTGCTGGGTGAGGCCTGGTTCTGCGGGATGTCTTTTATCGTCGACGAACGGGTGCTGATTCCGCGCTCGCCTATCGGCGAACTGATCGAAAAGCGTTTCGAGCCTTGGTTGGGCCAGGAGCCTGCACGGATTCTCGACCTGTGCACCGGTTCCGGTTGCATCGGCATTGCCTGTGCCTATGAGTTCCCGGAGGCCGAAGTGGTGCTGGCCGACCTGTCGTTCGAAGCGCTGGAAGTGGCCAACCAGAACATCGAGCGGCATGGTGTCGACGAGCGCGTGTTCACCGTCCAGGGCGATGGTTTCGAGGGATTGCCGGGGCAACGTTTCGACCTGATCGTGTCGAACCCGCCCTACGTCGACGCGGAAGATTTCGCCGACATGCCGCCGGAGTACCAGCATGAGCCGGAGCTGGGCCTGGCCTGTGGCGATGACGGCCTGAACCTGGTTCGCCGGATGCTGGCCGAGGCGGCCGATCATCTGACCGAGAAGGGGCTGTTGATCGTCGAGGTGGGCAACAGCCAGGTGCACGTCGAGGCGTTGTACCCGGAAGTCGATTTCGCCTGGCTCGACTTCGAGCGCGGTGGTCATGGTGTGTTCATGCTCAGCGCCGAGCAGTGCCGTCAGCACCAGGCGGTGTTTGCTTCGCGAGTGTGATCCGATTGATTTCGGGGAGCCAACCTGTGGGAGCGAGCCTGCTCGCGATGACGGTGTGTCAGTCACTTAAGTGCCGCTGACACCACGCTATCGCGAGCAGGCTCGCTCCCACAGAGCTCACTTGCAGTGTGCAGTCTTAGTGCCGCGTCGCAATCCAGATCAGCAACCCCGCCTGGAACATGGCGAAAGCCACCAGGCAGGTGATGGTGAAGCGCAGGCCGGTGTCTTCACGCTTGAACTTGTTGACCTTTTCTTCTTGCTGCTTGAGTTTGACTTCCTGTTCCGCCAGGTTCTGCTCGGCTTGTTGCAGCATCTGCGCGGCTTCAAGGATTTCCACGAACTGCAGCTTCTCGGTGTTCCAGTCCCCCAGCAGATCGCCAACGTGGGTTGGCTTGACGCTGCCCTTGAGGTGCTGGGCGTCGGCGTAGGCCACTTCGAAGCCTTGGGCCTTGAGAAAACGGTCGCGGCGCAGGCGAGTGTCTTCGTTCAGGGCGTCCTTGTTATCCAGGTCGGTACCGTCTACCTGGTAGGCCGACCAGCGTTTCTTGGCCCAGGTAATGCCCTGGGCCGCCAGGAAACGGCCGATGCCACGGTTCAACGGCTCGATTTGCAGGTTGTCCGGGGAAAAAAACAAACGTTTTTCAACGTGGTCGGCCCAGACGTCCAGGTGATTCTGTTCCTTGCGCACGCGCTGGTTCGGCAGCTGGATGCTCATGCGCAGCAGGCTGCGCTCCTTGCTGTGGCGCTCGACATAGCTGAACTCGACAAACCGCAGCGGCCGCACACCGGTGGCGCGGTCGGTCTTGAGCGGGGCCAGGCGGAGCATCTTGTGATGCTCGGTGTGCACGTCGGCCCACGGCAACTCCACCGCAGACGAGGCGGGGGCTTCGGCGGCGGTGTCGGGGGAAGTTTGAGTTTCAGTCATAACGGCAAAGTCCTGTCCAGGCCGGCTGGTCGGTAGCCATTGCGCTATCCGACACAGTGCTATCGGCCGTTTTTTAAAGGACTGGAGGGCTAGTTGCCACTAAAACCGCTCAACGGGCGGCTAACGCGTCAATAAAACGCAGAATCCGTGCACCGAGCTCGGCCGCCAGGGGCAGGTTCGGGTCCTTGTAGGAAGCCAGTTGCCGCTTCACGTCGTTGGGCACGATGCGCATCACGTGGTTCATGCCCTCGATCAGTGCCAGTTCGGCGTCGGGCTTGGCGGCTTTCAACTGCTTGGCGTCATCGATGCTGACCTGGATGTCGTTGCTGCCCTGGATGATCAGGGCCGGCATCTTCAGCGCCGCGAAGGCCCGGGCCGGGTCCTGGCGGAACAGCGAGATCAGGTACGGCTGCACACTGGGGCGGAAAATGACCTGAAGTTGCGCCGGCACGTTGTCGTCGACTCGACCGGCCTTGAGGCTGTCGAGCAGCTCGTTGCTGCGCAGCATCAGGGGCGGTGGCAGGCGGTTGCTCAGTTGCTGGCGCAGCACCTGATCGATCGGACGGGCGCTGCCGGACAGCGAAATCACCGCCGCTGCGTTGGCCTGGGGCGCGGCGAGGCTGGCGATCAACGCGCCTTCACTGTGGCCCAGCAAAATCACCGGGCCCAGGCGCGGATCGGCGGCGAGCTTGTGGCTCCAGGCTACGGCGTCGGCCACATAGGCCTCGACGCTCAGGTTGCGCTCGTCCGGTGTCGCCGCGAGGCTGGCGGCCACACCGCGTTTGTCGTAGCGCACACTGGCAATGTTATGCCTGGCCAGGACCCAGGCCAGGCGCTTGAGGCTGTCGTTGCGCCCGCCCTCGGGGTTGTTGCCGTCGCGATCCGTAGGGCCGGACCCCGAAATGATCAGCACGACCGGCACTGGCGTGTCGGACTTTGGCAGCAACAACGAGCCGAAAAGTTCACCACTGCCCGTGTCGAGGCTGATCGGGCGTTGCAGCACCGTGGCCTGGGCCAGGCCGCAAAACAGGCCGGTTAACAAGGTAAGGCTTAAGGCAAGCAGCTTTAACATCATCACGCCATTAGTTGCGAAGGTGCCGGTTGGACTGGCGGCCGCCGATAAGGTTCGAGGATGAACTACGCGGGGAGCCTGCGTATACTGGCGCCCACTACGAATCCAAGGTTGAGTCTCTCAGCGTTTTTCACGGAGCACCCTGCATGTCCGGCAATACCTACGGCAAGCTGTTCACTGTCACCACCGCGGGCGAAAGCCATGGCCCGGCGTTGGTCGCCATTGTCGACGGCTGCCCGCCGGGCCTGGAGATTTCCCTGGACGACCTGCAACGCGACCTGGACCGGCGCAAGCCCGGCACCAGTCGCCATACCACCCAGCGCCAGGAAGCCGATGAAGTCGAAATCCTGTCTGGTGTGTTCGAAGGGCGCACCACCGGCTGCGCCATCGGCCTGTTGATCCGCAACACCGACCAGAAGTCCAAGGACTACTCGGCCATCAAGGACCTGTTCCGCCCGGCCCACGCCGACTACACCTACCACCACAAATACGGTGAGCGCGACTACCGTGGCGGCGGTCGCAGCTCGGCCCGGGAAACCGCCATGCGCGTGGCGGCCGGGGCGATTGCCAAGAAGTACCTGGCCAGCCAGGGCATCGTCATTCGTGGCTACATGAGCCAGTTGGGGCCCATCGAAATCCCGTTCAAGACCTGGGACTCGGTAGAACAGAACGCCTTTTTCTGCCCTGATCCAGACAAGGTCCCGGAGCTCGAGGCCTACATGGACCAGTTGCGCCGGGACCAGGACTCGGTCGGCGCGAAGATCTCCGTGGTCGCCGAAGGCGTGATGCCTGGCCTCGGCGAGCCGATCTTCGACCGTCTCGACGCCGAACTGGCCCATGCGCTGATGAGCATCAACGCGGTGAAGGGCGTGGAGATCGGCGCCGGTTTCGCCTGTGTCGCCCAGCGCGGCACCGAGCACCGTGACGAACTGACTCCGCAAGGTTTCCTGAGCAACAATGCCGGCGGCATCCTCGGTGGCATTTCCTCGGGCCAGCCAATCGTTGCTCACCTGGCCCTGAAGCCGACCTCCAGCATCACCACGCCGGGCCGCTCCATCGATATTCATGGCAACCCGGTGGACGTCATCACCAAGGGCCGTCACGACCCGTGCGTCGGCATCCGTGCCACGCCCATCGCCGAGGCGATGATGGCGATCGTGCTGATGGATCACCTGCTGCGTCATCGCGGCCAGAACGCCGATGTGCGGGTCGGCACCCCGGTGCTGGGTCAGCTTTGATGGCTGGCCTGCCGACCGCCGTGGCCTGACGACCATGGCGGCACTGCCGTACTGGCGGCTCTCCAGTTTTTATCTGTTCTATTTCGCCCTGCTCGGTTCGACGGCGCCATTCCTGGCGCTGTATTTCGATCACCTGGGGTTCAACGCAGCGCGCATCGGCGAGCTGGTGGCCATCCCGATGCTGATGCGTTGCGTGGCGCCGAACATCTGGGGCTGGCTGGGGGATTACACTGGCCGACGCCTGGCGATCGTGCGCTTTGGTGCGATCTGTACGCTGTTGACCTTCTCGCTGATCTTCATCGATAAAAGCTACGCTTGGCTGGCGATGGTCATGGCGCTGCATGCGTTTTTCTGGCACGCGGTGTTGCCGCAGTTCGAAGTCATTACCCTGGCCCATTTGAGCGGCCAGGCGTCGCGCTACAGCCAGATCCGCCTGTGGGGCTCCATCGGTTTCATCATCACCGTGGTTCTGCTTGGTCGGTTGTTCGAATGGCTGAGCCTGGACATCTACCCGGTGGCGCTGGTGTTGATCATGGCCGGCATCATCCTCGCCAGCTTCTGGGTGCCCAACGCCCAGCCATTGCAGGGGGCGCGAGTCGCGGGGGAAGGCTTCCTGCGCCAACTGCGCAACCCTGGCGTACTGGCGTTCTACATCTGTGTGGGCCTGATGCAGGTGAGCCACGGGCCGTATTACACCTTTCTGACGTTGCACCTCGAACGCCTGGGCTACAGTCGCGGCTTGATCGGCATGCTGTGGGCGGTCGGTGTGGTGGCGGAAGTTCTGGTCTTCCTGCTGATGAGTCGGATCCTGGCGCGATTTTCCGTGCGCAGGGTATTGCTGGCGAGTTTCCTGCTGGCGGCGTTGCGCTGGCTGTTGTTGGGCTCGCTGGCCGAATTCCTCTGGGTGTTGTTATTCGCGCAAGTGCTGCACGCGGCGACCTTCGGCAGCTTTCACGCCGCCGCCATCCATTTCGTGCAACGCAGCTTTGGCCCTCGCCAGCAAGGCCAGGGGCAGGCGCTGTACGCGGCGCTGGCGGGCACGGGCGGGGCCTTGGGCGCGTTGTACTCCGGCTACAGTTGGAACGCCCTGGGCGCCAGTTGGACCTTCAGCCTCGCCAGCCTCGCCGCCTTCGCCGCAGCCGTTATCATTGCGACACGTATGCAAGAGGATCGGCCATGAGCCTTCGAACCGTTAATTTGCTGGAGCCATTGTCATGAGCAGCCTCGCCGTCTATCACGTTTCGAGCCCCGATATCCCGAACAAGGTGTTGACCCACTTCGAAGACATCACTGCGACACTGATCGAACAAGGCATTCACTTTGCCCGTTGGGAAGCGGCGGCGAAAATCCAGCCTGGTGCCCGCGAGGAAGACCTCATTGCGGCTTACCAGATTCAGATCGATGGGTTGATGACTGAGCGGGGGTACGTAGCGGTCGATGTAGTCAGTGTCAGCAGCGATCATCCGGAATCGGACGGGGGGCTTGATGAGTACCGCCATAGCCAGGACGAAGTACGGTTTTTCGTCACCGGTCGTGGTTTGTTTAACCTGCACATCGGCGATTATGTCTACGCGGTTTTGTGTGAGAGGAACGACCTGATAACGGTGCCTGCTGGTACGCGGCATTGGTTTGACGGGGGGGAGCGGCCGCATTTCGTTACGATCCGTTTGTCTGGTGATCCGCAGGGGGTGGTTGCTGAGCTCACCGGGGATGATATTGCTCGCCGGTTTCCTCGATTGGAGGATTGATCCGCGTTTGGCCCCAAAAGAAACCCCCCAAAAAAACGGCGCTTCCTATTTCTGAGAGAAGCGCCGTTTTTCTATGTGAACAGCAAAGCGGATTTTCCAGCAGACTCAAGCGCTGTGGTAAGTCGGCAGCGCAAACCGATGCTGGCTCTGCAACAGCGTGATCTGTGGCAACTCGCTGGCCTGTTCAGCCAGGTCACGACGAATCGCGCTGATCGCCCAGGACAACTGATCCCCGGCATGCAATTGAGCATAGGAAATCGTGCGTTTGAACAGCTTGCCGTCGCTATTACGCAAGGTCAGCAGAATGCCGCCATCCGGGCGGGGCTGAGTGGTCACTTCGTAGTTGGAAAACAGGGATGCAAACTTTTCTTGAATCATGTTCATAGTTGACTGCTCCATGGTATGGCAAACCGTGGAGGGATGGTTGCACTGTCTATGCCAGCATTTTCTTCTCTAAAAAACCATTTAAAAACAATAAGTTAAGTTTTTGTTGGATTTTTGCTTTCGTGCAACTTGCATGAATAGCCATCGTGCATCCTGCATTTTGCGTGGTCGGGCAAGGATTTTTGGAACCAAATCGTTTTCCGGCGCTCACGCTTCGCCTGTCTCGGTCAGCGGATACAAAACATTGCAAAAACCGCGTGTACAGCGCCGCAATCGCGGGCGTACTTTCGAGCCAAAATCACCGCCAGCCCATAACAAGAACCGAGACCCACGAGGTCGAACGGGGAAGATCACCATGAGTCGTACACCCAGCGACGCTATTACCTGGGGCATGATGCTGCGCAAGCTGCCAGTCATTGCCAAAGCCGTCCCCCGGATCGTCAAAGGCATGAAGCAGGCCAACGTCCAGGACCCGACCCAGCCTTGTGGCCTGGGCTGGTGTTTCGAACAGGCCACCCAACGCAATCCCCACGGCCCGGCGCTGCTGTGCGGCGATACAGTGTTGAGTTATGCACAGGTCAATGCCCAGGCCAATCGCATCGCCCATTACCTGTTGGCCCAGGGCATCGGCAAGGGCGACTGCGTGGCGATATTCATCGAGAACCGGCCACAGCTGTTGATCAGCGTGTTGGCGATGGCGAAGGTGGGTGCGGTCAGTGCCATGCTCAATACCTCGCAAACCGGCGATGCGCTGGTGCACAGCCTGGCCTTGGTCAATCCGGTCGCGATAGTGGTCGGGGATGAACGGGTTGCGGCTTTCAACGATGTGCGAGAGCGAACGGCGTTATCGAGCGCCAGGACCTGGTGGGTCGCGGATCAGGACAGTGCCGACGTCCCGTCTGGTTTTATCGACCTGATGGCTGGCTGCGAGGGTTACCCAGGTGCTAACCCCGCGTGCAGCCGGCAGGTTTTCTGTAACGACCCGTGCTTTTATCTCTACACCTCGGGCACCACCGGGCTGCCCAAGGCCGGGGTGTTTCGCCATGGCCGCTGGATGCGCACGGCCACCAGCTTCGGCCTGATCGCCCTGGACATGCAACCCGCCGATGTCGTGTATTGCACTTTGCCGCTGTATCACGCCACGGGCCTGTGCGTGTGCTGGGGCGCGGCGATCTGTGGTGCATCGGGATTTGCGATCCGGCGCAAGTTCAGCGCCAGCCGGTTCTGGAGCGACGTACGTCGTTACCGGGCGACCACGCTGGGTTATGTCGGTGAGTTGTGCCGCTACCTGATCGATCAGCCTGTCGCTGCCGATGACCGCCATCACGGTGTGAAGAAAATGATCGGCAACGGCCTGCGGCCCGGGGCCTGGTCGACCTTCAAGACACGTTTCGGCATCGACCACATCTGCGAGCTGTATGCGGCCAGCGACGGCAATATCGGCTTTACCAACATCCTGAATTTCGACAACACCGTCGGTTTTTCCCTGATGGGCTGGGAACTGGTGCAGTACGACCATGACAGTGGCCTGCCGTTGCGCAATCTGCAGGGGCGTATGCAAAAAGTGCCCAGGGGCCAACCGGGCCTGCTGCTGGCGCGGATCGACGAAAAGGCGCCGCTGGACGGCTACACCGAGCAGGCCTTGACCGAAAAAACCATCTGCCGGGATGTCTTTGCGCCGGGCGACCGTTATTTCAACACAGGCGACCTGTTGCGTAACATTGGCTTCGGGCATGGGCAGTTCGTTGATCGCCTCGGTGATACCTATCGTTGGAAGGGCGAAAACGTCTCCACCACGGAAGTCGAAAATGTGTTGCTGCAACATCCCCAGGTAGCCGAGGCGGTGGCCTACGGCGTGGAGATCAACGGCACCAATGGCCGTGCCGGCATGGCGGCGATCACTCCGTCCGAATCCCTGGCGACCCTGGATTTCAGCGAGCTGTTGCAGTTCTTGCAATGCAAGTTGCCCGCCTATGCCGTGCCGCTGTTCCTGCGCATCAAGGTGAAAATGGACACCACCGGCACCTTCAAGTACCAGAAGACCCGCCTCAAGGCCGAAGCGTTCGACCCATGCGTCACCGGGGATGAACCGGTCTATGCCTGGCTGCCGGGCACCGATACTTATGTGCGGGTGGATCGGCAACTGGCGACCCGGATCCAGGACGGACAACTGCGTTATTGATTCTGGCTATGGCGGGCACAGTGAAAAAAGGGATGACAGCGCCCGGGTCCCTCGGGAAACTAGCCGTTTTGCGAAGACCCGAGTGGAGTTTCCCATGTCCGATACAAGCCGCCAGATGACCCCGGAAGAGGCTGCGGAGTTTGCCGAACAGGTGTTCAACGTCGCACGCCAGGGCGATGCAGCCATGATGGCCGCGCTGCTAAGCAAGGGCCTGCCGCCCAACCTGCGTAACCACAAGGGTGACACCCTGTTGATGCTGGCCGCTTACCACGGGCATGTGGAAACGGTGAAGGTGCTGCTGGAGCACAAGGCCGATCCGGAAATCCGCAACGACAACGGCCAGAGCCCGATTGCCGGTGCGGCGTTCAAGGGCGACCTGGCAGTGGTTTCGGCGCTGGTGGACGGCGGCGCGCAGGTGGAAGGCGCCTCCTTCGATGGCCGTACCGCACTGATGATGGCGGCGATGTTCAACCGGGTGGAAATCGTCGACTACCTGATCGGCAAAGGCGCTGACCCGAAAGCCAAGGACGCCAACGGCGTCTCGGCCCTGGATGCGGCCAGGACCATGGGGGCGGTGGACACCACGGCGCAGTTGGAAAAGTTGTTGGGCTGATAGGCTGTGGGAGCAAAGCTTGCTCGCGATACAGGCACCTGGGTTCCAGAGAGACCGTGTTGTTTTCATCGCGGGCAAGCCTTGCTCCCACAAAATGCTCGTTCGCCACAGGTCCTTCTCCAATCCTAATTCGCATGCGAATGCGTTATCCTGCCCGCCCTCAAAACACCCTTCGCCACAGGATTCACCCCATGAAAGCCGCCCTCATCGAACTCATCGCTAAAATCAGCTCCGGCTGCCTTGGCGAGGCTGACATCGAGCGAATCGCCGACGAAGCGGCCCAGGCCTACGCCGATCCGACAGCTTTCCTGGCGGCCAACCCCGATATCAACTACGACGACACCTTCCCTATCCCGTTGGGTGAGTGGGTGGTAGTGGGCAGCCTGCCGGACACCGTGCTGTTCCAGGCCGACACTTACGTGGACCTGTTCGAACAGATCGTCGCCTCGTTCGGCCCCGGCGTGGCGTTCAATCTCAAGCCAAAGCAACTGGCGAAAACCGAAGCCCTGGTCGCGCTCAACCGTATCCAGATCCAGATGAGCAGCCTGAACAAGGAAAACGGCGGCTACGTGCTGATGAACTTCAGCCAGTTGCTCGACGATGAATTGCAAATGGTGCTGGTCTACGGCAACGACGTGCCGCGGGTACTGCAACTGTGTGCCGAAGTCGGCATCGCCGCCGCGCCGTCCCTGGAAGCCCTCAAGATCGCGGTCCACGTCTGAAGCAATAAAACGGAACCCTTGCCTGGGGCCCGCTATCCTAAGGGTGCCTATCACCATTTGGGAGCGACACCATGGGTTCCACCTTCAACGGCCTGGTCGGCCTGATTATCCTGGCGCTCGATATCTGGGCGATCATCAATGTACTCAAGAGCGGCGCGGAAACCGGGATGAAAATCCTCTGGGTGCTGCTGATCCTGCTGTTGCCAGTGCTGGGCCTGATCATCTGGGCGATTGCCGGGCCGCGTGGCAACGTGCGGATTTGACCGCTCCACAACAATGCCCGGTCGCTTCGAACGACCGGGCATTTTTTATGCGTGGGTATTCAGGCCGTTGCCAGGGAAGGTTTCTGCGAGGCGCTCAAGAAACGTAGCAAGGCCAACAGCGGGAAGGCGCTGCCGACGATCACCACCCACAACCAGCCGCCGTGTTCGTACACCGCACTGGCAATCGATGAGCCGAAGGCGCCACCGACGAAGATACTGGTCATGTACAGCGCATTCAGGCGGCTGCGGCTCTTGGCATCGAGTGCGTAGATGGTGCGCTGGCCCAGGACCATGTTCATCTGCACACAAAAATCCAGGACCACCCCGGTCACCGCCAGGCCAATCACGCTGTAGAGCGGATGGATGAACGCTGGCAGGAAGCTCAGGCTGGCGAACAGCATCGCCAGTAGCGAGGCAATGCGGGTATGGCCGGCATCCGCCAGGCGACCGGCGATGGGCGCGGCGATGGCGCCTATGGCACCGACCAGGGCGAACAGGGCGATTTCAGTCTGGGACAGGCCATGGACGCGTGACAGTTCCAGCGGCACGGCGGTCCAGAACAGGCTAAACGTGGCGAACATGCAGGCTTGGTAGAAAGCCCGTTGCCGCAACAACGGTTGTTGGCGCAGCAGGGTGCCGAGCGAGCCCAGCAGTTGGCCATAAGTGGCGCTATGGTCGGGTTGGCGCTTGGGCACGGTCAGTGCCAGGACGATGCTGATCGCGGCCATCAACGCGGCGGCGATGATGAACATGGTCCGCCAGCCGAAGTGATCGGCCACGACGCTGGAGATCGGCCGCGCCAACAGGATCCCCAGCAGCAGGCCGCCCATGATCCCACCGACGACCCGGCCCCGGGATTCTTCCGGCGCCAGGTGCGCGGCCAACGGAATCAGGACTTGCACCGACACTGAACTGAACCCCACCAGCAGGGAGACCAGCAAGAATACATTCGGCTGGTCAGTGAACGCCGCCCCCAACAGGCTGGCAATCGCCACCAGCGTGGTGAGGATCATCAGCCGGCGGTTCTCCAGCAAGTCCCCCAGCGGCACCAGGAAAAACAGGCCCAAGGCATAACCGATCTGGGTCAACGAGACGATCAGGCTGGCCATGGTGCTGCTCAGGCCGACATCCGGCGCGATCAGTTCGATGATCGGTTGGGCGTAGTAGATGTTGGCGACGATGGCTCCGCAGCAGAAGGCGAACAGCAGGACCATGCCTCGGGTCAGGGTGGCGGGGTGGGCACTCATGGCAATCTCGTCAGAACAGGAAAGATGGCGTGAGGCTAAAGAGTTGTGCCGCTCTGGAACAGAGCTTTGTGGCTGATATCAGACATGCCTGTGGTTGATGATGGTTGCTGTGATGAGTGCTTTATGTGGCGAGGGAGCTTGCTCCCGCTTGAGTGCGAAGCGCTCATCGTTTTTCAGGGCGGCTTCGCCACCCAGCGGGAGCAAGCTCCCTCGCCACAAAAGCTCTCTGGCAACCCTATGCGATCAGTGCCTCACTGCCCGCTGTAGATCTGGTCGAAAATCCCACCGTCATTGAAGTGAGTCTTCTGCACCGTGCGCCAGTCGCCGAAGGTTTTTTCCACGGACAGGAAGTCCACTTTCGGGAAACGGTCGGTGTACTTGGCCAGTACCGCCGGGTCCCGTGGACGCAGGTAGTTGGCGGCGGCGATTTCCTGGCCTTCGGGCGACCACAGGTACTTGAGGTAGGCCTCGGCGGCCTCGCGAGAACCTTTCTTCTCGACCACTTTATCGACCACGCTCACCGGTGGCTCGGCTTCGGCAGAAACGCTCGGATAGATTACTTCGAACTGATCGCGGCCAAATTCGCGGGCGATCATCTCGGCTTCGTTTTCAAAGGTCACCAGCACATCGCCGATCTGGTTGGTCATGAAGGTGGTGGTGGCGGCGCGACCGCCGGTGTCGAGCACCGGCGCCTGCTTGAACAGCTTACCGACGAAGGCCTTGGCCTTGTTCTCGTCACCGCCATTCTTGAGCACGTAGCCCCAGGCCGACAGGTAGGTGTAGCGACCGTTGCCGGAGGTTTTCGGGTTGGGCACGATCACCTGCACACCGTCCTTGAGCAGGTCAGGCCAATCTTTCAGCGCTTTCGGGTTGCCTTTGCGCACGATGAATACGGTGGCCGAGGTGAACGGCGCGCTGTTGTTTGGCAGGCGGGTGACCCAGTTTTCGGGCACCAGTTTGCCGTTGTCCGCCAGGGCGTTGATGTCGGTGGCCATGTTCATGGTGATGACGTCCGCCGGCAGCCCGTCGATCACCGAGCGCGCCTGCTTGCTGGAACCGCCGAATGACATCTGCACGGTGATGTTTTCGTTGTGCTCGGCTTGCCAATGTTTCTGGAAGGCGGTGTTGTAGTCCTTGTAGAAATCACGCATCACGTCGTAGGAAACGTTGAGCAGGGTCGGGGCGGCGTGAGCCAGGTTGCCAAAGGCCAGGCCAGCGGCGAGAAGGGAGGCGCCAAAGAAGTTCTTCACTGCGAATTCCTTTTTATTTGAAAGGGGTTCCGGGCAATTAGCCAGCACACTAGCGGCAAGCTAATAGGCCATCAAGCATTAAAAAGTGCTTTGCTTATTCCAATTTCTTAAACAACGCATTGCCACAGCGGGAGCAGAAAGCGGCACCGTGTTCGTGGTTGTTTTTGCTGCACACCGGGCAATCGTGCTTGAGCTGGTCACCGCGCATGGCCGTGGCCAGCTCTGCCGTGAAAATACCCGTAGGCACGGCGATGATCGAGTAACCGGTGATCATCACCAGGGATGACACCACCTGGCCCAGTGGCGTCTTGGGCACGATATCGCCGAAGCCCACCGTGGTCAGTGTCACGATAGCCCAATAGATGCCCTTGGGAATGCTGGTGAAACCGTGCTCAGGGCCTTCGATCACATACATCAGCGTGCCGAAGACGGTCACCAGGGTCGAGACGCTGACCAGGAATACAATGATTTTCTGTTTGCTGCCCCGCAGCGCCGCCATCAGGTAGTTGGCTTGCTTGAGGTAAGGACTGAGCTTGAGCACGCGGAAAATCCGCAGCATGCGGATGATCCGAATGATCAGCAGGTATTGGGCATCGCTGTAGTACAGCGCCAGGATCCCCGGCACGATCGCCAGCAGATCCACCAGGCCATAGAAACTGAAGGCATAGCGCAACGGCTTGGGCGAGCAGTACAGGCGCAGGCCGTATTCGACGATGAAGATGAAGGTGAAGCCCCACTCGATACCGGCCAGCAGGGCCGCATAGTTTTTGTGCACGCTGTCGATGCTGTCGAGCATCACGATCACCAGGCTGGCGAGGATGATCAACAGCAGGGTGCTGTCGAAGCGTCGGCCGGCCACGGTGTCGGTCTGGAAGATGATCACGTAGAGGCGTTCACGCCAGTTGTCGCTGCTTTGCATAATCTTCGCCTGAATCGGAATCAGCGAAGCCTAGGGCGATTGCCCCGCAGAGCGCAAGGCGCGCTGTCGAGGCTGGCCTGGCGCCACGCTCGGCCGGTGGCCTGGATCAACCAGCAGGCGAGGATGAACGGTGCGGTCAGGGGCGGCAGACCGAGGGCGATAAAGCCTGGCGTGAGCAAAACCGCCAGGAGGATGCCCATCAGCGGCAGCCATGGGCGGCGTTGTTGGCTGAGGGCCAGCGCCACCAACGCCGGGTTGTAACCGCCCAGGCCGGAAAGGGCGGTTGGGTTCTCATGCTGTAACAATGCGCAGGCAAGGCCGGCGGCGGAACCGAACAATGCCCAACCGGCGGCGCGACGGTCGGCCAGTAGCAGGCCCACCACAATCAGCGCACCGGCGGCAGGGTGGCCGAGAAACATGACTTGGCCCAGCCCGCTCAAATGAGCGGCCAGCAGGTTGGGTATCGTCATTTCAATCGAGGTGCCGGGGGACGGCGGCAGGGTGAAGCCCATCAGCAGCCAAGCCAACCCTACAAAGGGCGCGGTGTAGGCGGGCAGGCACTGAGGGCCTCGGGTGCGCTTGAGCCATTGCTGGGTCAGCATTGCGCCGAGACCGCCTGCGGCAATGATCAGCGGTGGTAACAGCACGGACCAGGGCAATACAAGACTCAGCAACAAGCCCAGCAGGATGCCGTTGTAGCTGAACAGGCCGGCTTGCCGGTCAGCCTTGGCGTAACCGCGTCGCTGGGCCGTGAGCAACCCGGCCACCCCACCCAGCAACGCGCCACCGACCAGGGCGGGTGCAGTGAGCAGAATCGCCAGCAGGCACAGCAGGCCGCACAGCGGATGGCGCTGGAGGAAGATCTGGCTGAAACCGTTGAGCAGGGCGGTGGCCCAGTCGGGGCAGTGGGTATGGGGCATGGCGGATATGTCTGATGGACCGAGTTGCCCTCATCGCGAGCAGGCTCGCTCCCACGCACTGGATTTGCGGCGATCACAAAACCTCCTGTGGGAGCGAGCCTGCTCGCGATGCGGCCAGTACAGGCGCTAGAGCAACGTCTCAATGCGCAACGAATTGGTCGACCCCGGCTGCCCGAACGGAACGCCTGCGGTGATCAGCAAGGTATCGCCACGCTGGGCCATGCCCTGGGCCTGGGCAATTTCCAGAGCGGTGGAACACACCTCATCGACCTGCCGCAGCCGATCATTGACCACCGAGTGCACGCCCCAGGCCACGGTCAGGCGGCGGGCGGCCAGCAGGTTCGGCGTGAGGTTGAGGATCGGCACCGTCGGCCGTTCCCGCGCCGCTCGCAAACTGGAGCTGCCCGATTCGCTGTAGTTCACCAGCACCGCCACCGGCAGGATGCTGCTGATGCGCCGGATCGCGCAGCTGATGGCATCCGACACCGTGGCTTCGGCTTTTGGCCGGCTGACGTCCAGTTGAGACTGGTAGTCGGGACCGCTTTCCACCTGGCGGATGATCTTGCTCATCATCTGCACGGCTTCGAGTGGGTAATCGCCTGAAGCGGTTTCCGCCGATAGCATCACCGCATCGGCCCCTTCGGCCACGGCGTTGGCTACGTCGGTGACTTCCGCACGGGTCGGTGCCGGGGAGAAACGCATCGATTCGAGCATCTGGGTCGCCACCACTACCGGTTTGCCGAGGGCGCGACAGGTGCCGATGATGTTCTTCTGGATCTGCGGCACGCTCTCGGCCGGCACCTCGACGCCCAAGTCTCCGCGAGCCACCATGATTGCGTCGCTCAATTCGGCGATTTCCCGCAGTTGGGTCACCGCCGATGGCTTCTCGATCTTCGCCATCAGGAACGCCTTGTCGCCGATCAGCGCCCGGGCTTCGCGGATGTCCTCGGGGCGCTGCACGAACGACAGCGCTACCCAGTCCACGCCCAGTTCCAGACCGAAATTCAAGTCACGCCGGTCCTTGGCCGTCAGCGGGCTCAGGTCGAGCACGGCCTGGGGCACGTTCACACCTTTGCGGTCGGACAACTCACCGCCATTGAGCACTTCGGTATCGATGGCGTCGGCGTGCCTGGCGGTCACGCGCAGGCGCAACTTACCGTCGTCCAACAGCAGATCCATGCCGGGCTCCAGGGCCGCGATGATTTCCGGGTGGGGCAGGTTGACCCGGTGTTGATCACCGGGCGTCGGGTCCAGGTCCAGGCGCAGGGCCTGGCCGCGTTGCAGCAGGACCTTGCCGTCGGCGAATCGGCCAACCCGCAGCTTCGGGCCTTGCAGGTCCATGAGGATGCCCAGCGGGTAATTGAGCTGCTGCTCGACCTCACGAATCCACTGGTAGCGCTGGGCGTGGTCGGTATGCTCGCCGTGGCTGAAGTTCAGACGGAAGATGTTCACGCCAGCCTGTACCAGCTTGCGGATGTCATCGATGCCACGGGTGGCGGGGCCGAGGGTCGCGAGGATCTTGACCTTTTTATCAGGCGTCATGGTTGGGCTCCTCGAGGATCAGGATGGCGCGAAAGTCGTTGACGTTGGTGCGGGTCGGCTCAGTGACGATCAGCCCATCCAGGGCGGCGAAGTAGCCGTAGCCATTGTTGTTATCCAGCTCGTCGCTGGCGCTCAGGCCCAGTTCGGCGGCGCGGCGATAGCTGTCCGGGGTCATGAGGGCGCCGGCGTTGTCTTCGGAACCGTCGATGCCGTCCGTGTCACCGGCCAACGCGTAGATGCCGGGGTGGCCCTTGAGGCTGTCGGTCAGGCTCAGCAGGAATTCGGCGTTGCGTCCGCCACGGCCATTGCCGCGTACGGTGACGGTGGTTTCGCCACCGGAGAGGATCACGCACGGCGCCGCCAGTGGCTGGCCATGCAAGGCGATCTGCCGGGCGATGCCAGCGTGGACTTTCGCCACTTCCCGGGATTCACCTTCCAGGTCGCCGAGGATCAATGGGCTGAAACCAGCCTGGCGCGCTTTTACCGCCGCCGCTTCCAGCGATTGCTGGGGACGGGCGATCAATTGGAAGTGGCTGCGGGCCAGGCTTGGGTCGCCGGGCTTGACGGTTTCCGATTCGGGGCTATGCAACCAGTGGCGCACCGAGGCCGGCACATCGATGTGGTAGCGCTTGAGGATCGCCAGGGCTTCGGCCGATGTGCTCGGATCGGCCACGGTGGGGCCGGAGGCGATGACCGTGGCGAGGTCCCCCGGTACGTCGGAGATTGCGTAGGTGTAGACCGTCGCCGGCCAGCAAGCCTTGCCCAGGCGTCCGCCCTTGATCGCCGAGAGATGCTTGCGCACGCAATTCATCTCGCCGATGGTCGCACCGGACTTGAGCAAGGCTTTATTGATCGATTGTTTGTCGGCCAGGGTGATGCCTTCGGCGGGCAAGGCGAGCAGGGCAGAACCGCCGCCAGACAGCAGGAAGATGACGCGATCGTTTTCGCTGAGGTTGCTCACCATGTCCAGTACCCGCTGGGCCACGGCCAGGCCAGCGGCATCAGGCACCGGGTGGGCGGCCTCCACGACTTCGATTTTCTGGCAGGGCGCGCCATGGCCGTAGCGGGTCACCACCAGGCCAGAGACTTCACCCTGCCAGCAGCGCTCGACCACTTGGGCCATGGCGGCGGCCGCCTTGCCGGCGCCGATGACGATCACCCGACCGCTGCGATCGGTTGGCAGATAGCGTTCAAGGACGTGCTGCGGATGGGCCGCGTCGATGGCTGTGGCAAACAGCTCGCGCAGCAATTGTTGCGGATCGACCGACATGGCGGGCTCCCGATTCTTATTATTGGCTGAGTGACGCATGACCTGTGGGAGCGAGCCTGCTCGCGATGAGGATCTGACATCCAACATCGATGTCGACTGAAAGTCCGCTATCGCGAGCAGGCTCGCTCCCACAGGGTTATGGGGTATGTCAGTTATCGCGAATGGAGAAACTGGCCATATGTTCCAGCCCCTTGATCAACGCCGAGTGATCCCAGTTGCTCCCACCGATGGCCGCGCAGGTGCTGAACACTTGCTGGGCATTGGCGGTGTTGGGCAGGTTGATGTTCAGTTCCCTGGCGCCTTGCAGGGCCAGGTTCAGGTCCTTCTGGTGCAGGCTGATGCGGAAGCCCGGGTCGAAGGTACCCTTGATCATGCGCTCGCCATGCACTTCGAGGATCTTCGACGAAGCGAAGCCGCCCATCAGGGCTTCACGGACCTTGGCGGGGTCGGCGCCGTTTTTCGCGGCGAACAACAGGGCTTCGGCCACGGCCTGGATGTTCAGGGCGACGATGATCTGATTCGCCACTTTGGCGGTCTGGCCGTCGCCGTTACCGCCCACCAGGGTGATGTTCTTGCCCATGGCCTGGAACAGCGGCAGAGCGCGCTCGAAAGCGGCGCTGTCGCCACCGACCATGATGCTCAGGGTCGCAGCCTTGGCCCCGACTTCACCGCCGGACACCGGGGCGTCGAGGTACTGGGCGCCTTTTTCATTGATCTTCGCCGCGAATGCCTTGGTGGCGGTGGGGGAGATCGAACTCATGTCGATCACGATCTTGCCCGCTCCCACGCCAGCCGCCACGCCATCGGCGCGGAACAGCACGTCATCGACCTGCGGGGTGTCCGGGACCATGACGATGATGAACTCGGCTTCCTGGGCCACTTCCTTCGGGTTGGCCAACGCCACCGCGCCGCCGGCCAGCAGATCGGCCGGGGCCGCGTCGTGGTGCTGGGACAGGAACAGGCTGTGCCCGGCCTTTTGCAGGTTCAAGGCCATGGGGTGGCCCATGATGCCGGTGCCGATGAATCCGATTTTAGCCATGGGGAAATCCTCTTGTTTTTGTATTGCTTCAAGCAAATGGGAGACAGTTTTTTTGTGGGAGCGAGCCTGCTCGCGATGGCGGTTCTACATTCAACAAAGATGCTGGCTGGACTACCGCTATCGCGAGCAGGCTCGCTCTCACAAGGTTTTCAACCAGCCCAATCCCGCTTCGGTGCTGGTCAGCGGCTTGTATTCGCAGCCGACCCAACCCTGGTAGCCGATGCGGTCCAGGTGTTCGAACAGGAAGCGGTAGTTGATCTCGCCCGTGCCCGGCTCGTTGCGACCGGGGTTATCCGCCAGTTGCACGTGGTTGATCGCCGCCAGGTTGCTTTCCAGGGTACGGGCCAGGTCTCCCTCCATGATTTGCATGTGGTAGATGTCGTATTGCAGGAACAGGTTGGCGCTGCCCACTTGCTCGCGAATCGCCAGGGCCTGGGCGGTGTTGTTCAGATAGAAGCCGGGAATGTCGCGGGTGTTGATGGCTTCCATGACCAGCTTGATGCCTTTGGCTTGCAGCTTCTCGGCGGCGTACTTCAAGTTGGCGACGAAGGTTTTCTCCACCAGGGTTTCAGAGCAGTTCTGCGGACGAATTCCCGACAAGCAGTTGACTTGGGTGTTGCCCAGCACCTGGGCGTAGGCAATCGCCAGGTCGACACCGGCGCGGAATTCCTCGACCCGGTCCGGCAGGCAGGCGATGCCGCGCTCGCCCTTGGCCCAGTCGCCGGCTGGCAGGTTGAACAGTACTTGGGCCAGGCCGTTGGCATCGAGCAAGGCCTTGAGTTCGGCCGAGCTGTAGTCGTAAGGGAACAGGTATTCGACGCCCGTGAAACCGGCCTTGGCGGCGGCTTCGAAACGGGCGAGGAAATCCTGCTCGGTGAACAGCATGGACAGGTTGGCGGCGAAACGCGGCATGGTGATCTCCTTTAAATATTTTCAAGGCCCTTTGTGGGAGCGAGCCTGCTCGCGATGACGGCGGTACAGCCAACATCACCGGCACTGACCCACCGCTATCGCGAGCAAGCTCGCTCCCACAGGAGGGCATCTGCGCTCAATCGAGCAACGAAATGGCCGTCGGCGCATCGTTACCCACCAGCGCCAGGTCTTCAAACTCATTGACAGCGTTGATCTCGGTGCCCATGGAAATATTGGTGACCCGCTCCAGGATGATCTCGACGATCACCGGCACCTTGAACTCCTCGATCATCGCCTGGGCCTGGCGCAGGGCCGGTTGGATACCGGCCGGTTCGAACACCCGCAGCGCCTTGCACCCCAGGCCTTCGGCCACGGCGATGTGGTCCACGCCATAGCCGTTGAGTTCCGGGGCGTTGAGGTTGTCGAAGGACAGTTGCACACAGTAGTCCATGTCGAACCCGCGTTGGGCCTGGCGAATCAGGCCCAGGTAGGAGTTATTTACCACGACGTGGATGTAAGGCAGCTTGAACTGCGCTCCCACCGCCAGCTCTTCGATCATGAACTGGAAATCATAGTCACCCGACAGCGCGACGACCTTGCGACTGGGGTCGGCCTTGACCACCCCCAGCGCGGCCGGAATGGTCCAGCCCAACGGGCCGGCCTGGCCGCAGTTGATCCAGTGCCGTGGCTTATAGACATGGAGGAATTGCGCCCCGGCGATCTGTGACAGGCCGATGGTGCTGACGTAGCAGGTGTCCTTGCCGAACACCTGGTTCATTTCTTCATACACACGCTGTGGCTTGACCGGCACGTTGTCGAAGTGGGTCTTGCGCTGCAAGCTGGCCTTGCGTTGCTGGCAGTCTTGCAGCCATTCGCTGCGGTTTTTCAGCTTGCCGGCGGCTTGCCATTCGCGGGCCACTTCGATGAACACCGTCAGGGCCGAGGCGGCGTCGGAAACGATGCCCAGATCGGGCGTGAATACGCGGCCGATCTGGGTCGGCTCGATGTCCACGTGAATGAACGTGCGGCCTTCGGTGTAGACGTCCACCGAACCGGTATGACGGTTGGCCCAGCGGTTGCCGACGCCCAGCACCACGTCCGATTTGAGCAAGGTGGCGTTGCCGTAGCGGTGGGAGGTTTGCAGGCCGACCATGCCGACCATCTGCGGATGATCGTCGGGAATGGTGCCCCAGCCCATCAAGGTAGGGATGACGGGGATGCCGGTCAGCTCGGCGAACTCCACCAGCAGCTCGCTGGCATCGGCATTGATGATGCCGCCGCCGGCCACCAGCAATGGACGCTCGGCCTGGTTGAGCATCGCCAGGGCTTTCTCGATCTGCACGCGGTTGGCCGCGGGTTTGGCCAGGGGCAGCGGTTGGTAGGCGTCGATGTCGAATTCGATCTCGGCCATCTGCACATCGAACGGCAGGTCGATCAGCACCGGGCCCGGCCGGCCGGAACGCATTTCATAGAAGGCTTTCTGAAACGCGTACGGCACTTGGCCCGGCTCCAGCACGGTGGTCGCCCACTTGGTCACCGGCTTGACGATGCTGGTGATATCCACGGCCTGGAAGTCTTCCTTGTGCATGCGGGCGCGGGGTGCTTGCCCGGTGATGCACAGGATCGGGATCGAATCGGCCGAAGCGCTGTAGAGCCCGGTCACCATGTCGGTGCCGGCCGGCCCCGAGGTGCCAATGCATACGCCGATGTTGCCAGCCTTGGTCCGGGTGTAACCCTCGGCCATGTGCGAGGCGCCTTCAACGTGGCGAGCGAGGACGTGATCGATGCCACCCACCTTCTGCAAGGCCGAGTACAGCGGGTTGATTGCAGCACCCGGGATGCCGAAGGCGGTGTCCACGCCTTCACGGCGCATCACCAGGACGGCGGCTTCGATTGCTCTCATTTTGCTCATGGTTTTGTGCCTCTTACGTTTTGTAATTGTATACAAGTGGCTTTGCGCAGAGTGTATTCATGGCAAACGGCGCAGGTCAATTCATTTCATCAAGCGCCTGTTTCATTCGTCTGAACCTAGGTTTTGCTGCGGTATTTCATCACTTGATGGAAATTGAGAAAATTATTGTATACAAAAATATGTGTAGTTGTGTTCTATTTGCCGTGTTTGTTTTTGCTGAAAGTGAAGCCCGCAAGGCTCTCCCATAACAAAAGAAGGACAGCACCCATGAGCGTTCTAACCTTGGAAATTGCCGTCAACCTGGCGGGGCAGGCCCTTGCCGCGGGTCGTGAAATCAGCGCCGCACCCTTGACCGTCGCGGTCCTGGACAGCGGCGGGCACCTGGTTGCCTTGCAACGCGAAGACGGCGCCAGCCTGCTGCGCCCACAAATAGCCATCGGCAAGGCCTGGGGCGCCATCGCCCTGGGCAAAGGCTCGCGCCTGCTCGCCCAGGACGCCCAGCAACGCCCGGCGTTCTTTGCCGCGTTGAATGGGTTGGGGCAGGGCAGCGTCGTACCGGCCCCGGGTGGGGTGTTGATCAGGGATCAGGATGGGAGGGTGCTGGGGGCGATTGGTGTCAGTGGGGATGTTTCGGATGTGGATGAGCAGGTGGCGGTCAGGGCCGTGGAGGCGGTGCTGTTGAGGGCGGATGTGGGGGTTACTATTTGATTTGCGGTGGTTGATCGTTCGCTATCGTGAGCAGGCTCGCTCCCACAGAGGGTGGAGTTGGGCACAGATTCTGCAAACGCCGCAAATCCACACTGTGGGAGCGAGCCTGCTCGCGATGGCCATCTAGCAGACACATCAAGCTAAAAAGTTTGCCTCCTATCCAGGCATTCACAGATCTAGCCTTCTTCATGAGTCAATCATTAAAGGGGCAAGGAATGCCTGGTTCACCTGCTTCACATAAACTGCGCCTCGGTCGCTACGCCGAATCCAGTCGGGTTTATTTACTGACCACCAACACATCTGGCCGCGTACCAGTTTTTAAGGACGTTGTCCTGGGTAGATTGGTCGTTGAGCAATTTCGAAAAGCTCAGGAACAAGGCTGGGCCGACTCATTGGCCTGGGTGGTCATGCCTGATCATTTCCATTGGTTGATCGAATTGCGCAGGGGATCTTTGAGTGAGTTGATGCAAAGGACCAAATCATTGAGTACCAAAGCTGTAAATCTGCGCCTGGGTAATAAAGTCAGCCTTTGGCAGCAAGGATTTCATGACCGGGCCCTGCGGCGGGAGGACGAGTTGATAATAATGGCTCGCTATGTCGTCGCTAACCCATTGCGGGCTGGCCTGGTGAAGCGACTTGGCGATTATCCGCTGTGGGATGCCATTTGGCTTTGACATGAAATCGAGTTACCGCTATCGCGAGCAGGCTCGCTCCCACAAGGGATTTAGGTTGCTCGCAGAATCTACATTCACAGCAGAACCCTGTGGGAGCGAGCCTGCTCGCGATGGCGGCTACTCGGTCCTGAGCCTAGCGATCCACCTCACACCCCTTCAACACCAACCGGATAATCGTCTGCGCCGCCGCTTCGTAATCCGCTTCATCGAGCTTGGCCTTGCCGGTCACGGCGCTGATCTGCCAGTCGAAATCGGCATAGGTCTGGGTGGCGGCCCAGATGCTGAACATCAGGTGGTTGGGGTCGATGGGGGCGATCTGGCCGCGGTCGATCCAGGTCTGGATGCAATCGATGTTGTGCCGGGCCTGGGCGTTGAGTTGTTCCACCAGGTCGGGGCTCAGGTGCGGGGCGCCGTGCATGATTTCGCTGGCGAAGACTTTCGAGGCGAAGGGCAGGTCGCGGGAGATGCGGATCTTGGAGCGGATGTAATGGCTCAGCACTTCACCGGGCACGCCGTCGGCATTGAATGGTGTCGAAGCCTGGAGAATCGGCTCGATGATGCTTTCCAGGACCTCGCGGTAGAGGTTTTCCTTGGATTTGAAGTAGTAGTAGACGTTGGGTTTGGGCAGGCCTGCCTTGGCCGCGATGTCGCTGGTCTTGGTCGCGGCGAAGCCCTTGTCGGCAAATTCTTCGCTGGCGGCACGCAGGATCAATTCTTTGTTGCGCTCGCGGATCGTGCTCATAAACCCAGGGGTTCCTTGCCTATTCTGGCGGTGGCGCATGGTAGCACCGGCCTCGCGCGGCGCTCAAGAATGCCCTATGGGGGCGCTGCTCGCGGTATGCTGCGCAGCATTATTGTTCAAGGAGCCCCTCCATGGCCGGAAGCAGTTTGCTGGTACTGATCGACGATATCGCCACCGTGCTCGACGACGTAGCGTTGATGACCAAGATGGCCGCCAAGAAAACCGCCGGCGTGCTGGGCGATGACCTGGCGCTCAATGCCCAGCAAGTCTCTGGTGTGCGTGCCGAGCGGGAGCTGCCGGTGGTCTGGGCGGTGGCCAAGGGATCGTTCATCAACAAGTTGATCCTGGTGCCGTCGGCGCTGGCGATCAGTGCCTTCGTCCCTTGGTTGGTGACGCCACTGTTGATGGTGGGCGGCGCCTACCTGTGTTTCGAAGGGTTCGAAAAGCTGGCCCACAAGTTCCTCCACAGCCCGGCCGAAGACCAGGCCGAACACGCGCAACTGGTCGAGGCGGTGGCGGATCCGGCGGTCGATCTGGTGGCTTTTGAAAAGGACAAGATCAAGGGCGCGGTACGCACCGACTTCATCCTGTCGGCGGAAATCATCGCCATCACCCTCGGCACCGTTGCCGATGCCGCACTGACCCAGCAGGTGATCGTGCTATCGGGCATCGCCATCGTCATGACCGTTGGCGTCTATGGCCTGGTGGCCGGGATCGTCAAGCTCGATGACCTGGGGCTCTGGCTGACGCAGAAGCCCGGACAAGTCGCCAAAAGCATCGGCGGCGCCATCCTGCGCGCCGCGCCCTACATGATGAAAAGCCTGTCGGTGATCGGCACGGCGGCGATGTTCCTGGTGGGCGGCGGCATCCTCACCCATGGCGTGCCGGTGGTGCATCACTGGATCGAAGGCGTGACGGCCAGTGCTGGTGGTGCCGGGTTTATCGTGCCGATGTTGTTGAATGCGGTGGCGGGGATTGTCGCGGGGGCAGCCGTGTTGGTGGGTGTGCTGGCGGTTGGCAAAGTCTGGAAGGCGCTGAAAGGCTGAATCGGGCAATACATAACCATTGTGGGAGCGAGCCTGCTCGCGATGAGGGCCTGACAGTCAGCTTCATGTCGGCTGACAGATCGCTATCGCGAGCAGGCTCGCTCCCACAGTGGGTTTTGGGGTAGCCAGAAGTTATTCGGCAATCTGCAGTTTGCGCGATTCGGTGTACACGTAGCGCACCTTTTCATACTCGAACGGCGAGTTCAGTTGCCCATAGCGGAAGCTGGTCTGGTAGCGCTTGTCCACGCCACGCAGGAGCAGGAGTTCCGGGTGGTTGCCGCTGACTTCGGAGACGTTCAGGAAGTTGATCGCAGATTCAGCCGTATAGTCCACCAGCAGGCCCGAGGTGTCGCGCAGGTTCGAAGGGCCGAAGATCGGCAGCACGAAGTACGCGCCGCCGGGCACACCGTAGAAGCCCAGGGTCTGGCCGAAGTCTTCGCTCTGGCGCGGCAGGCCCATGGCGGTGGCCGGGTCCCACAGGCCGGCAATGCCGACGGTGGTGTTGAGCAACAGTCGCGCGGTGGTTTCCATCGAACGCTTGCCCTTGAATTGCAGCAGGCTGTTCATCAGGTTCGGCACGTCCCCCAGGTTATTGAAGAAGTTGCTCACCCCGGTGCGCACGAAGCTGGGCGTGACGTAGCGGTAGCCGTCGACCACGGGCAGGAATACCCACTGGTCGAAGCGGTAGTTGAAGTGATAGACCCGACGGTTCCAGGACTCCAGCGGGTCATAGACGTTCAGGGCGTTGAGCGTGGAGCGCTCGAACTCGCGCTGGTCCAGTCCCGGGTTGAACTTGAGCTTGGTCAGCGGTTCCTTGAAACCGTCCGAATCCACCACCACAGGCGCATTGGCCTTGCTGTTGTCGGCATGGACCATGCCCGCACTCATTAACGCGGCGATAAGCAGCAGGTATTTAGCCACGGAAAAACTCCAGCATGGCGTCGCTGTTGACGCGGTAGTTAAGGTTGCCGCAGTGGCCGCCCAGTGGATAAACCGTCAGGCGATCGCCAAAGGTCTTGCGTAGGAAGCCCAGGTCGCCCGGGCCAAGAATGACGTCGTCGGCATTGTGCATGACGGAAATCTTCGGGCTGTCGTGCAGGTAATCCTTCAGCGCGTACAGGCTGACCTGGTCGACCAGTTGCAGCAGGCTGCCGCCGTCGGTGCGCGCGCGCCACATGGGGATCACCTGCTCGGTGAGGTAACAGTCGAAATCGCATTGCAGCGCGCGCTTGAGGAACGGCGTCAGGCTGGTGCTTTCGGTAATCGGGAACTTGGGCGGGATGATCAGGCCGCGACGATTGATCAGGTCCGAGGTGAACGCGATGTCGGCCGCCGAGAAACGGAACGAGGTGCCAATCAACATCGCCATCTGTTCGTTGCTCAGGTGCTGCTTGGACTGCTGGAAGTCATAAAGCAGGGCGTCGTTGAGGTCGATGTAGCCCTTTTGCTGGAAGTAGCGGGTCAGCTTGTTCAGCACCAGTTCATAGAAGGTCGTGGTGCTGTTGATGCCCTTGACCTCGGTCTGGACCAGTTTGTCCAGGTTGGTGATCGAGGTGTAGAGGTTCACCGGTGGGTTGAGCAACAGCACTTTCTTGAAATTGAAGCTGCGCCGGGTTTCGTCCAGGTGGGCGACGAAGGCCGCATCCAGGCCGCCGAGGCTGTAGCCGGTGAGGTAATACTCGGTCACGGGCAGCTTGGGGTTTTGCGCGCGCACGGCTTGCATCACCCGGTACATGTCCTCGGCGTCTTCCTTGGAAATGCCTGGCGTGGCGAAGCGCGAAGCGGCACTCATGAAGTCGAAGCTGGTGGGCGATGACAACTGCACGACGTGGTAGCCGGCCTTGTAGTAGAGGCGCTTGAGGTATTCATTGATGCTACTGTCAAAGCGCGCACCGGTGCCGGCGATCAGGAAAATCAGCGGCGCGGGCTTGTCCTGGGTGGCCATGCGGTAGGTGAGGCTTTTCACCGGCCAGAAGTTGTCCGGCAGGATGAACTCGCGTTCCGGGCGCAGGGTCAGGCTGTGGTCGGCCTGGTTGATGTCTTCGATCAGCGGCAGCTCCGGACGCAGGTCCGGCGGCGTGGTGGCGATGGTCGCCTCGAACGGGTTGGTCAAGGGGTAGCCATAGCTGGCGGCGTCAATATCTGCCGCCAGCGCGGACGCACTCAGGATAAGGCCGCCGAGAAGGGCAGCGAAGCGCAAGGAACGGAGCATGACTGAATCCCTTAGAGGAAGGTGCCGAATGAGGTTCGCAGGCTATGACCACCGAAGCAGAGCCAAGTGCCATGACGGGCACAAAACAGGCGCGGACGGGGTGCGATAGTAGCGGGACGATACACGGTCGGGCGTGGTGGCGGCTAGTTATCTGGCGTTTGCCGGATTTGACCGCAAAATCTTTCGTGTGGCGCTGGTACTAATGCCTGGAACAAAAGGGGGGGTGGCGTTCTGATGTCGTTTCTCGTTGCTTCGACGTCGCAGGCAGAGCAGGTTCCGGATCGGCGCAGGTTGATGATCAACGAGTCAGTACTCCACTGGCGTGCGGGCCGGTTTGCAGGTGAGCGTGATGGGGGCGCTGAGCACCATAACAATACGTTGACGTCGCTCGGCATCCGCCGGGCGCAGCACTTTCGGGGAAGTAACGATGAAGATGCGACGACTCTTGGGCGCAGGTGCCGCACTGGTACTGGCGATCAGCTCCACCCTGGCCAGCGCCGAAACCAAAACCCTGAGCATCGGTTACGTTGACGGCTGGTCCGACAGCGTCGCGACCACCCACGTGGCCGCCGAAGTGATCAAGCAGAAACTTGGTTATGACGTGAAACTGCAAGCGGTCGCGACCGGGATCATGTGGCAAGGCGTGGCCACCGGCAAGCTCGACGCGATGCTCTCGGCCTGGCTGCCGGTGACTCACGGCGACTATTGGACCAAGAACAAAGACAACGTGGTCGATTACGGCCCCAACTTCAAGGACGCGAAAATCGGCCTGATCGTGCCGGAGTACGTCAAGGCCAAGTCGCTCGAGGATCTCAAGACCGACGATTCCTTCAAGAAGCGCATCGTCGGCATCGACGCCGGTTCAGGCGTGATGCTCAAGACCGAACAGGCGATCAAGGATTACGACCTGACCGGTTATCAACTCAAGGCCAGTTCCGGCGCCGGCATGATCGCCGAGCTGACCCGTGCCGAGAAGAAAAACGAATCCATCGCCGTCACCGGTTGGGTGCCGCACTGGATGTTCGCCAAGTGGAAACTGCGCTTCCTGGAAGACCCGAAAGGCGTCTACGGCGCGGCTGAGACTGTAAACAGCATCGGCAGCAAGGAGCTGGACACCAAGGCCCCGGAAGTGGCCAAGTTCCTGAAGAACTTCCAGTGGTCGTCGAAAGACGAAATCGGCGAAGTCATGCTGGCAATCCAGGAAGGCGCCAAGCCGGAAGCCGCTGCCAAGGACTGGGTCGCCAAGCACCCGGATCGCGTGGCGGAGTGGATCAAGTAATCGACCTGGTCTGACTGTTCCGAAAACCGCATGAGCGTGTGTCATGCGGTTTTTTTGTGCCCGAAATTCTCAAGTGCATGCAAATCCCTTGTGGGAGCGAGCCTGCTCGCGATAGCGGTGCATCTGCTTGCATCTATGCTGAATGTGCTACTGCAATCGCCAGCAGGCTCGCTCCCACTTGAGGAGGGCGTAGCTAAAGTTTGCGGAAAACTGGCAAAACCGTCATGTCGTTCTAATACTAAGGTCGTCTGGAACCTCGCCTTGAGCCGCATAGAGTAGAGTCGTTCCAATTAAATCTGTGCTGCGAGGATAAAAACAATGAACGACAGCATTTACCTCTCGATTCAAAACAGCCCGCGCTTCAAGGAGCTGGTGAGAAAAAGGGAAAAGTTCGCCTGGATTCTCTCGGCGATCATGCTTGGGCTGTATTCCGGCTTCATTCTTCTGATCGCCTACGGGCCACACATTCTCGGGGCCAAGATCACGCCTGAGTCCACCATTACCTGGGGCATTCCCATCGGTGTCGGTCTGATTGTCTCGGCCTTCATCCTGACCGGTATTTACGTGCGGCGCGCCAACGGCGAGTTCGACGACCTGAACAATGCGATTCTCAAGGAGGCTCAGCAATGATCCGGCGTCTACTGGCTCTATTGAGCATCGCAGCGTTCGCTCCGGGCGCCTGGGCGGCTGAAGCCCTGACCGGTGCCGTGCAGAAACAACCCCTCAACGTCGCGGCTATCCTGATGTTCGTGGCCTTCGTCGGCGCGACTTTATACATCACCTACTGGGCATCCAAGAAAAACAACTCGGCGGCCGACTACTATGCGGCCGGCGGCAAGATCACCGGCTTCCAGAACGGCCTGGCAATCGCGGGCGACTACATGTCGGCAGCGTCCTTCCTGGGTATTTCCGCCCTGGTGTTTACCTCTGGCTACGATGGCCTGATCTACTCCATCGGCTTTTTGGTGGGCTGGCCGATCATTCTGTTCCTGATCGCCGAGCGCCTGCGTAACCTGGGCAAGTACACCTTTGCCGACGTGGCGTCCTATCGCCTGGGGCAAACCCAGATCCGCAGTCTGTCCGCCTGCGGCTCGCTGGTGGTGGTGGCGTTCTACCTGATCGCGCAAATGGTCGGTGCCGGCAAGCTGATCCAGCTGCTGTTCGGCCTGGACTACCACGTCGCGGTGATCCTGGTGGGTGTCCTGATGTGCCTCTACGTGCTGTTCGGCGGCATGCTGGCCACCACCTGGGTACAGATCATCAAGGCGGTGCTGTTGCTGTCGGGTGCTTCGTTCATGGCGTTGATGGTCATGAAGCACGTCAACTTCGACTTCAACATGCTGTTTGCCGAAGCGGTCAAGGTGCACCCTAAAGGCGAGGCGATCATGAGCCCTGGCGGTTTGGTGAAGGATCCGATCTCGGCCTTCTCCCTGGGCCTGGCACTGATGTTCGGTACCGCCGGCCTGCCACACATCCTGATGCGCTTCTTCACCGTGAGCGATGCCAAGGAAGCGCGCAAGAGCGTACTGTATGCCACTGGTTTCATCGGCTACTTCTACATCCTGACCTTCATCATCGGCTTCGGCGCGATCCTGCTGGTCAGCACCAACCCGGCCTTCAAGGACGCGGCAGGTGCCTTGCTCGGTGGTAATAACATGGCGGCGGTGCACCTGGCCAACGCCGTGGGCGGCAGTATCTTCCTGGGCTTCATTTCGGCCGTAGCGTTCGCCACCATCCTGGCGGTGGTAGCAGGCCTGACCCTGGCCGGTGCCTCGGCGGTGTCCCATGACCTGTATGCCAGCGTGATCAAGAAAGGCAAGGCCAACGAGAAAGAAGAGATTCGTGTGTCGAAAATCACCACCATCGCCCTGGCGGTGCTGGCGATCGGCCTGGGTATCCTGTTCGAGAAGCAGAACATCGCGTTCATGGTGGGCCTGGCGTTCTCCATCGCGGCGAGCTGCAACTTCCCGGTACTGCTGCTTTCGATGTACTGGAAGAAACTGACCACCCGTGGCGCCATGATTGGTGGCTGGCTGGGCCTGGTCAGTGCCGTGGGCCTGATGGTGCTCGGTCCGACCATCTGGGTGCAGATCATGGGTCACGAGAAGGCGATCTTCCCGTATGAATACCCGGCGCTGTTCTCCATGGCGATTGCCTTCGTCGGCATCTGGTTCTTCTCCATCACCGACAAATCGGCTGAAGGCGCAAACGAGCGGGCGCTGTTCTTCCCGCAGTTCGTGCGTTCGCAGACTGGTTTGGGGGCGAGCGGGGCGGTTAACCATTGATGTAGTGGTAAGTGCTTGAAGAAATACCCCGGTCGAGAGGCTGGGGTATTTTTTTGTGTGCGATAACAGTGGTGTGAGTGATGACGCCATCGCGAGCAGGCTCGCTCCCACAAGGAGTGCATTCCAGTGTGGGAGCGAGCCTGCTCGCGATGCGCCGGGTCTGTCACAGCAGATTCTGGATCAGATAAGGAGGGCACAAACAAAACAGCCCCTGCTCTTATATAAGAGGCAGGGGCTGTTTTGGTGCAGCTTGGGACCTTATTGCAAGGCAGGTCTTACTTGCGGTCTTCCAGCTTGGTGATGTCACGCGACTCGTAGCCGGTGTACAACTGGCGTGGGCGGCCGATCTTGTACGGGCTGGAGAGCATTTCCTTCCAGTGGGAGATCCAGCCCACGGTCCGCGCCAGGGCGAAGATCACGGTGAACATGCTGGTTGGAATGCCGATCGCCTTGAGGATGATCCCCGAGTAGAAGTCGACGTTCGGGTACAGCGAGCGCTCGATGAAGTACGGGTCGGTCAGGGCGATCTCTTCCAGGCGCATGGCCAGTTCGAGTTGCGGATCGTTGGTGATCCCCAGTTCCTTGAGCACTTCGTCGCAGGTCTGCTTCATGACGGTGGCGCGCGGGTCGCGGTTCTTGTAGACCCGGTGACCGAAGCCCATCAGCTTGAACGGATCGTTCTTGTCCTTGGCCTTGGCGATGAACTTGTCGATGTTCGAGACATCGCCGATTTCATCGAGCATGGTCAGTACCGCTTCGTTGGCACCGCCGTGGGCAGGGCCCCAGAGTGCGGCGATACCGGCGGCGATACAGGCGAACGGGTTGGCACCCGAGGAGCCGGCCAGGCGCACGGTGGACGTGGAGGCGTTCTGCTCGTGGTCGGCATGGAGGATGAAGATTCGGTCCATGGCCTTGGCGAGTACCGGGCTGATCGGTTTGATCTCGCACGGGGTGTTGAACATCATATGCAGGAAGTTCTCTGCATAGGTCAGGTCGTTGCGCGGGTACATCATGGGTTGGCCCATGGAGTACTTGTAGACCATGGCTGCCAGGGTTGGCATCTTCGCCACCAGGCGGATCGCGGAGATTTCGCGATGCTGGGGGTTATTGATGTCCAGGGAGTCGTGGTAGAAGGCCGAGAGGGCGCCGACAACGCCGCACATGACGGCCATCGGGTGGGCATCGCGACGGAAGCCGTTGAAGAAGGTCTTCAACTGCTCGTGAACCATGGTGTGGTTCTTCACGGTGCTGACGAACTGGGCCTTTTGCTCTGCGGTTGGCAGCTCGCCGTTGAGCAGCAGGTAGCAGGTTTCCAGGTAGTCCGATTTTTCAGCCAGTTGCTCGATCGGGTAGCCGCGGTGCAGCAGGATGCCGTTGTCGCCGTCGATGTAGGTGATTTTCGACTCGCACGAGGCGGTCGACATGAAACCTGGGTCAAAGGTGAAACGGCCCGTGGCCGTCAGGCCCCGTACGTCGATTACATCGGGACCAACGGTGCCGGTTAAAATGGGCAGCTCGACGGGGGCTGCGCCCTCGATGATCAACTGCGCTTTTTTGTCAGCCATGTGGCCTCCTATTAATGCTTGAAATCATCAGACAGACCCCCCACGCAGGGCCCGCACCACTATAGTGAGATAAATCCGAATGTCAATTTGCCTAAAGTCTTGCTCCAGAAGGCTTTAACCGGACTTTTTCCGCGAAATTGCCTGCCGTTTACGCCTTTTGCCGCATATGTGCAATGCGCTATTAGGGGAAGGTGAACGCGTTGTCATTAGTAGCCTAACTGTCTATACTCGGCCACCGACCGCCAGGGGCTTTTGGGCCTGCTTTCTTGGGGGTCGTCACTCCCTGGGTGGTGAGTACCTGACCAGTGCGCGCCCCAACAACTTTGCCCTGATTGTTAGGGGCTCTTCAGTGTGAAAAAAAAGCCGTGAAAAGCCAACGACCTGTAAACCTAGACCTAAGGACCATCAAACTCCCAGTCACTGCTTACACGTCCATTCTTCACCGTATTTCCGGTGTCATCCTCTTCGTCAGCCTGGCCATCATGCTTTATGCATTGGACAAGTCGCTCGATTCGGAAGAAGGCTTCGGTCAGGTGAAAGCGTGTCTGACCAGTCCGCTAGCCAAGCTAGTGATTTGGGGCATCCTGTCCGCCTTGCTGTATCACTTGGTCGCCGGTGTGCGCCACTTGATCATGGACATGGGCATCGGTGAGACGCTGGAAGGCGGCAAGCTGGGCTCGAAAATCATTATCGCCGTGTCTGCGGTGCTGATCGTTCTGGCAGGAGTCTGGATATGGTAACCAACGTCACGAACCTTTCGCGTTCGGGCCTCTATGACTGGATGGCCCAGCGTGTGTCTGCGGTCGTTCTCGCGGCTTACTTCATTTTCCTGATCGGATATGTCGTGGCAAACCCTGGCCTGGGCTATGCCCAATGGCATGAACTGTTCGCAAACAACTGGATGCGTATCTTCAGTCTGCTGGCACTCGTCGCACTGGGCGCTCACGCCTGGGTCGGCATGTGGACCATCGCGACCGACTACCTGACGCCAATGGCGTTCGGCAAATCGGCGACTGCCGTACGTTTCCTCTTCCAGGCAGTATGCGGCGTTGCGATGTTCGCTTACTTCGTCTGGGGTGTGCAGATTCTCTGGGGTATCTGATCCATGGCTAACATTCCAACGATTTCTTTCGACGCCATCATCATTGGTGGTGGCGGTGCCGGCATGCGCGCAGCGCTGCAACTGGCACAGGGCGGTCACAAGACTGCCGTGATCACCAAGGTTTTCCCGACCCGTTCGCACACTGTATCCGCCCAGGGCGGCATTACCTGCGCCATTGCTTCGGCCGATCCGAACGATGACTGGCGCTGGCACATGTACGATACCGTCAAGGGTTCCGACTACATCGGTGACCAGGACGCTATCGAATACATGTGTCAGGAAGGCCCGGCCGCGGTGTTCGAGCTGGACCACATGGGCCTGCCGTTCTCACGTACCGAAACCGGCCGCATCTACCAGCGTCCGTTCGGTGGTCAGTCCAAGGACTACGGCAAGGGCGGCCAGGCTGCGCGTACTTGCGCGGCGTCCGACCGTACCGGTCACGCACTGCTGCACACCCTTTATCAGGGCAACCTGAAGGCCGGTACCACGTTCCTGAACGAGTACTACGCCGTTGACCTGGTGAAAAACCAGGACGGCGCCTTCGTCGGCGTGATTGCGATCTGCATTGAAACCGGCGAAACCACCTACATCCGCGCCAAGGCCACCGTGCTGGCGACCGGCGGTGCTGGCCGTATCTACGCTTCCACCACCAACGCCCTGATCAACACCGGTGACGGCGTCGGCATGGCCTTGCGTGCTGGCGTTCCGGTGCAAGACATCGAAATGTGGCAGTTCCACCCGACCGGCATCGCCGGCGCCGGTGTACTGGTGACCGAAGGTTGCCGTGGTGAAGGTGGTTACCTGATCAACAAGCACGGCGAGCGTTTCATGGAGCGTTATGCTCCGAACGCCAAGGACCTTGCCGGTCGCGACGTCGTGGCTCGTTCGATGGTTAAAGAGATCATCGCCGGCAACGGCTGTGGCCCGAACGGCGACCACGTGATGCTCAAGCTCGACCACCTGGGCGAGGAAGTGCTGCACAGCCGCCTGCCAGGTATCTGCGAGCTGTCCAAGACCTTCGCTCACGTCGACCCAGTCGTTGCGCCGGTTCCAGTGGTTCCAACCTGCCACTATATGATGGGCGGCGTTGCCACCAACATCCACGGCCAGGCGATCACCCAGAACGCCGAAGGCGTCGACGAAATCATCCCTGGCCTGTTCGCAGTGGGTGAAGTGGCGTGCGTATCGGTTCACGGTGCCAACCGCCTGGGCGGCAACTCGCTGCTCGACCTGGTGGTCTTCGGCCGCGCTGCCGGCCTGCACCTGGAGAAGGCGCTGTCCGACGGTATCGAGTACGACGACGCCACCGACGCCAACATCGAAGCGGCCCTGGCGCGTTTGTCCGCCCTGAACGAGCGTACCGAAGGCGAAGACGTGGCGACCCTGCGTCGCGAGTTGCAAAACTGCATGCAGAACTACTTCGGTGTATTCCGTACCGGCGAATACATGCAGAAGGGTATTGCCCAGCTGGCACAATTGCGTGAACGAATCGCCAACGTGAAGATCAACGATAAGTCGCAGGCGTTCAACACTGCCCGTATCGAAGCGCTGGAACTGCAGAACCTGCTGGAAGTGGCTGAAGCTACCGCCATCGCTGCCGAAGTACGTAAAGAGTCCCGCGGCGCTCACGCCCGTGAAGACTTCGAAGATCGTGACGACGAAAACTGGCTGTGCCACACCTTGTACTTCCCGGGTGAAAAACGCGTCTCCAAGCGTGCCGTGAACTTCTCGCCGAAGACTGTTCCGACTTTTGAACCTAAGATTCGGACTTATTAAGGGTGGCCGCCATGTTGCAAGTCAGTGTTTATCGCTACAACCCTGATCAGGACGCTGCGCCGTTCATGCAGGATTTCCAGGTCGATACCGGTGGTAAGGACCTGATGGTGCTGGACGTGCTGGCCCTGATCAAGGAACAGGACGAAGGTTTTTCCTATCGTCGCTCTTGCCGCGAGGGCGTTTGCGGCTCCGACGGCATGAACATCAACGGCAAGAACGGCCTGGCCTGCATCACGCCGCTGTCCGCCGTGGTCAAGGGCAACAAGCTGATCGTTCGTCCGCTGCCAGGTTTGCCGGTTATCCGTGACCTGGTCGTCGATATGAGCATCTTCTACAAGCAATACGAGAAGGTGAAGCCATACCTGCAGAATGACACGCCGGCTCCGGCCATCGAGCGTCTGCAGTCTCCGGAAGAGCGTGAGAAGCTCGACGGTCTGTACGAGTGCATCCTGTGCGCTTGCTGCTCGACCTCGTGCCCATCCTTCTGGTGGAACCCGGACAAGTTCCTGGGCCCGGCCGCCCTGCTGCAAGCGTACCGCTTCCTGGCAGACAGCCGTGACACCAAGACGTCCGAGCGTTTGGCTGCACTGGATGACCCGTTCAGCGTATTCCGCTGCCGCGGGATCATGAACTGCGTCAACGTCTGCCCGAAAGGCCTGAACCCGACTAAGGCCATCGGTCACGTACGTAACATGTTGCTGCAAAGCGGCGTGTGATTCAGCTGCTGTACCCGTAGAACCGCTGTACCCGTAAAGGCCAGGGCGTGGGCTTCAACCCGCGTCTTGGCTATAACCAGAACAGCCGCTCACAAAGCGGCGGTTCTTATTTTGAAGAAATGAGACAAGCAGGGGCATCCGGGCTGGTACCCGGACTATCAGCGTGATCCTAAGTGGCTTGTTTTAGTCGCTGCACTCGGACTTCTGCAAGTTTGCTCGGTGTTTTCGCCGGTGGTGTTCCCCTAATCGAGGGTGACCAAGCATGCAAGAAAGCGTGATGCAGCGCATGTGGAACAGTGCCCACCTCTCCGGTGGTAACGCTGCCTATGTGGAAGAGCTCTACGAGCTCTACCTGCACGACCCTAACGCTGTGCCAGAAGAATGGCGCACCTACTTTCAGAAGTTGCCGGCTGACGGTAACTCTGCCACTGATGTTTCGCACTCGACGATTCGCGATCATTTCGTGCTGCTGGCAAAGAACCAGCGCCGCGCTCAACCGGTGTCTGCCGGCAGCGTGAGCTCCGAGCACGAGAAGAAGCAAGTTGAAGTGCTGCGACTGATCCAGGCCTACCGGATGCGAGGCCACCAGGCAGCCCAGCTCGACCCGCTGGGGCTGTGGCAGCGTCCTGCACCTGCAGACCTGTCGATCACTCACTACGGCTTGACCAATGCCGACCTTGATACGACCTTCCGTGCCGGCGACCTGTTCATCGGCAAAGAGGAAGCGAGCCTACGCGAAATTCACGAAGCGTTGCAGCAGACATATTGCCGCACCATCGGCGCTGAATTTACGCACATCACCGATTCCGAGCAGCGCCAGTGGTTCCAGCAGCGTCTGGAAAGCGTTCGTGGCCGTCCGACGTACTCCGCCGAGATCAAGAGCCACTTGCTCGAGCGCGTCACTGCCGGTGAAGGCCTGGAGAAATACCTGGGCACCAAATACCCGGGCACCAAGCGTTTCGGCCTGGAAGGCGGCGAAAGCCTGATTCCGATGCTCGACGAGCTGATCCAGCGTTCCGGTTCCTACGGCACCAAGGAAGTCGTCATCGGCATGGCCCACCGTGGCCGTCTGAACGTGCTGGTCAACACCTTCGGCAAGAACCCGCGCGAGCTGTTCGACGAGTTCGAAGGCAAGAAGAAGGTCGAGCTGGGCTCCGGTGACGTCAAGTACCACCAGGGCTTCTCGTCCAACGTGATGACCACCGGCGGTGAAGTCCACCTGGCCATGGCATTCAACCCGTCCCACCTGGAAATCGTTTCCCCGGTGGTCGAGGGGTCGGTCCGTGCCCGTCAGGATCGTCGCAACGACCCGACTGGCGAGAAGGTGCTGCCGATCTCCATCCACGGTGACGCGGCATTCGCCGGTCAAGGCGTGGTCATGGAAACCTTCCAGATGTCGCAGACCCGCGGTTTCAAGACCGGCGGCACCGTGCACATCGTGATCAACAACCAGGTCGGCTTCACCATCAGCAACCCGCTGGACTCGCGTTCCACCGAGTACGCAACCGACGTCGCGAAAATGATCCAGGCGCCGATTCTCCATGTGAATGGCGATGACCCGGAAGCCGTGCTGTTCGTGACTCAGTTGGCCATCGACTACCGCATGCAGTACAAGCGCGACGTGGTGATCGACCTGGTCTGCTACCGTCGTCGCGGCCACAACGAGGCCGACGAGCCAAGCGGCACCCAGCCGTTGATGTACCAGCAGATCGCCAAGCAGCGCACCACCCGTGAACTGTATGCCGAGCGCCTGACCCAAGGCGGCGTGTTGGATGCCGAGCGCGTCCAGGAAAAAGTCGATGAATATCGCAATGCCCTGGATAACGGCCTGCACGTTGTAAAAAGCCTGGTCAAAGAGCCGAACAAAGAGCTGTTCGTGGACTGGCGTCCTTATCTGGGCCATGCCTGGACCGCGCGTCACGACACCCGTTTCGACCTCAAGACCCTGCAGGAACTGTCCGCCAAGCTGCTGGAAATCCCGGAAGGCTTCGTGGTTCAGCGCCAGGTCGCGAAAATCTACGAAGACCGGCAGAAGATGCAAGCCGGCGGCCTGCCGATCAACTGGGGTTACGCTGAAACCATGGCGTACGCGACCCTGGCGTTCGAAGGTCACCCGATTCGCATCACCGGCCAGGATGTAGGTCGCGGTACTTTCTCGCACCGCCACGCGGCGCTGCACAACCAGAAAGACGCCAGCACCTACATCCCGCTGCAACACCTGTACAAAGGCCAGCCCCGTTTCGACCTGTACGATTCGCTGCTGTCCGAAGAAGCCGTCCTGGCGTTCGAATATGGCTATTCCACCACCGAGCCGAATGCGCTGGTGATCTGGGAAGCCCAGTTCGGCGACTTCGCCAACGGCGCCCAGGTGGTTGTCGACCAGTTCATCACCAGCGGCGAGCACAAGTGGGGCCGTCTCTGCGGTCTGACCATGCTGTTGCCACACGGTTATGAAGGGCAGGGGCCGGAGCACTCTTCGGCACGTCTGGAGCGTTACCTGCAACTGTGCGCCGAGCACAACGTCCAGGTCTGCGTACCGACCACCCCGGCACAGATCTACCACCTGCTGCGTCGTCAGGTCATCCGTCCGCTGCGCAAGCCGTTGATCGTGCTGACACCGAAGTCGCTGCTGCGTCACAAACTGGCGATCTCCACGCTCGAAGATCTGGCCGAAGGCTCCTTCCAGACCGTCATTTCGGAAATCGACACCCTGGACGCGGCGAAGGTGACTCGCCTGATCCTGTGCAGCGGCAAGGTCTACTACGACCTGCTGGAAAAACGTCGTGCCGAAGGCCGCGAAGACATCGCCATCGTGCGTATCGAGCAGCTTTACCCGTTCCCGGAAGAAGACCTGATGGAGGCCATCGCGCCTTACACCAACCTCACCCACGTGGTGTGGTGTCAGGAAGAACCGATGAACCAGGGCGCGTGGTACAGCAGCCAGCATCATCTGCGTCGCAGCATTGGCAACCATAACAAGGCCCTGGGCCTTGAATATGCTGGCCGTGATGCTTCCGCTGCACCTGCGTGTGGTTATGCGTCGATGCACGCCGAGCAGCAGGAAAAACTGCTGCAAGATGCTTTCACTGTTTAACGCCTTCGCGCTGACTGAAACCGAATTTTAAGGACCCACAGATAATGGCTATCGAAATCAAAGCCCCGTCATTCCCGGAATCGGTTGCCGATGGCACCGTTGCCACCTGGCACAAGAAACCAGGCGAGGCCGTCAAGCGTGACGACCTGATCGTCGACATCGAGACCGACAAGGTCGTGCTGGAAGTATTGGCCGAAGCTGACGGCGTGCTGGGCGCAATCGTTGCCGAGGAGGGCGCTACCGTTCTGTCGAACCAGGTCCTGGGCTCGATCGAAGAAGGCGGCGCTGCCGCCGCTGCTCCTGCCGCCGCCGCTGCACCGGCTGCCGCCCAGGCCGCTGCTCCAGCTGCCGACGGCGAAGACGATCCAGTCGCTGCGCCTGCTGCGCGCAAGATCGCCGAAGAGAACGGCATCAACATCGCTTCCGTTGCCGGTACTGGCAAGGGTGGTCGTGTGACCAAGGAAGACGTGGTTGCCGCCGTTGCCGCCAAGAAAGCCGCTCCAGCCGCCGCACCCGCCAAGCCAGCCGCGCCTTCTGCTGCCGCGCCGGTGTTCGCTGCCGGTGATCGTGTTGAAAAACGCGTTCCGATGACCCGCCTGCGGGCCAAGGTTGCCGAGCGTCTGGTCGAAGCCCAGTCGAACATGGCGATGCTGACCACTTTCAACGAAGTCGACATGACCGAAGTCATGGCCCTGCGTTCGAAGTACAAGGATCTGTTCGAGAAGTCCCACAACGGCGTACGCCTGGGCTTCATGTCGTTCTTCGTCAAGGCTGCCACCGAAGCGCTGAAACGTTTCCCGGCCGTCAACGCGTCGATCGACGGTTCCGACATCGTCTACCACGGCTACGCCGACATCGGTGTTGCGGTTTCCAGCGACCGTGGCCTGGTGGTCCCGGTACTGCGTAACGCCGAGCTGATGAGCCTGGCCGAAATCGAAGGCGGCATCGCCACCTTCGGCAAGAAGGCCCGTGACGGCAAGCTGTCCATCGAAGAGATGACCGGCGGTACGTTCACCATCACCAACGGTGGTACATTCGGTTCGATGATGTCGACCCCGATCGTCAACCCGCCGCAAGCGGCTATCCTGGGCATGCACAACATTCTGCAACGTCCGATGGCGATCAACGGTCAGGTCGTGATTCGTCCGATGATGTACCTGGCACTGTCCTATGATCACCGCCTGATCGACGGTAAAGAAGCCGTGACTTTCCTGGTAACCATCAAGAACCTGCTTGAAGATCCGGCTCGTCTGCTGCTGGATATCTGATTTCGCCGCGAGGGCCGGTCGGTTGACCGGCCTCTTGCTGAAACAACCGGTTTCGTCCCCACGACGGTCACCACAAGTGACCGTCCGGTTTGATTCGAAAAGGAATGACTCATGACTCAGAAATTCGACGTGGTAGTGATTGGTGCGGGCCCTGGCGGCTACGTAGCGGCCATCAAGGCCGCGCAACTTGGCCTTACCACTGCCTGCATCGAGAAATACACCGATGGCGAGGGCAAGCTGGCCCTGGGCGGTACTTGCCTGAACGTCGGTTGCATTCCATCCAAGGCGCTGCTGGACAGCTCCTGGAAGTACAAGGAAGCGAAAGAAAGCTTCAACGTCCACGGTATCTCCACCGGCGAAGTCAAGATGGACGTCGCAGCGATGGTTGGCCGCAAGGCTGGCATCGTCAAGAACCTGACCAGCGGTGTTGCCACCCTGTTCAAGGCTAACGGCGTGACCTCGATCCAAGGCCACGGCAAGCTGTTGCTGGGCAAGAAAGTCGAAGTGACCAAGCCAGACGGTTCGGTTGAAGTGATCGAAGCCGAGAACGTGATCCTGGCACCGGGCTCGCGTCCGATCGACATTCCACCGGCTCCAGTCGATCAGAACGTGATCGTCGACTCCACCGGCGCCCTGGAATTCCAGTCCGTGCCAAAACGCCTGGGCGTGATCGGCGCTGGCGTGATCGGCCTGGAGCTGGGTTCGGTCTGGTCGCGCCTGGGCGCACAAGTGACCGTGCTCGAAGCCCTCGACACCTTCCTGATGGCCGCTGACACCGCGGTTTCCAAGGAAGCGCTGAAGACCCTGACCAAGCAAGGCCTGGACATCAAACTGGGCGCTCGCGTGACCGGTTCCAAGGTCAACGGTGAAGAAGTCCTGGTGAACTACACCGACAGCAACGGCGAACAGACCATCACCTTCGACAAGCTGATCGTTGCGGTCGGCCGTCGCCCGGTGACCACCGATCTGCTGGCTGCCGATAGCGGCGTGGAAATCGACGAGCGCGGTTTCATCCAGGTTGACGATCAATGCGCCACCACTGTACCAGGCGTCTTCGCCATCGGTGACGTGGTACGCGGCATGATGCTGGCGCACAAGGCGTCCGAAGAAGGCATCATGGTCGTCGAGCGCATCAAGGGCCACAAAGCCCAGATGAACTACGACCTGATCCCATCGGTCATCTACACCCACCCGGAAATCGCATGGGTCGGTAAAACCGAGCAGGCCTTGAAAGCCGAAGGCGTTGAAGTTAACGTCGGCACCTTCCCGTTCGCCGCCAGTGGCCGTGCCATGGCAGCCAACGATACCGGTGGTTTCGTCAAAGTGATCGCCGATGCCAAGACGGACCGCGTGTTGGGCGTTCACGTCATTGGCCCAAGCGCTGCCGAACTGGTACAGCAAGGCGCGATCGGTATGGAATTCGGCACCAGCGCTGAAGACCTGGGCATGATGGTCTTCTCCCATCCGACCCTGTCTGAAGCCTTGCACGAAGCGGCCCTGGCCGTAAATGGCGGCGCCATCCACGTGGCCAACCGCAAAAAGCGTTAATAGACAATAAGAAACCACGGCGGTATGGCCCGTCGTGAGCCTTGCGAGCAAGACTCACCGCGGAATATCCGCTGGACGCAGCCTTGCGTAGCCGAACCGGTTGACCGGAAAGCTACGCAAGCAGCAGTCACAGGTGGTGCGGCACCAGAACGGTGCAGCACCGAATGCGCAGTACCTAACGAAGACGGTAATAAGCATGAATCTTCACGAGTATCAGGGTAAGCAGCTGTTCGCTGAGTACGGCCTGCCAGTTTCCACCGGTTACGCGGTAGACACCCCGGAAGCGGCAGCAGAAGCTTGCGACAAAATCGGCGGCAGCGAATGGGTTGTCAAAGCCCAGGTTCACGCCGGTGGTCGCGGTAAAGCGGGCGGCGTAAAGCTGGTTCGCAGCAAAGAAGACGCCAAAGCCTTCGCACAGCAGTGGCTGGGCAAGCGTCTGGTGACTTACCAGACTGACGCCAACGGTCAGCCAGTCACCAAGATCCTGGTTGAATCGTGCACTGATATCGCTAAAGAGCTGTACCTGGGCGCGGTCGTTGACCGTTCGAGCCGCCGCATCGTGTTCATGGCTTCCACCGAAGGTGGCGTGGACATCGAGAAAATCGCTCACGACACCCCTGAGAAAATCCTCAAGGCCACCATCGACCCACTGGTTGGCGCACAGCCATTCCAGGGTCGCGAGCTGGCATTCCAGCTGGGCCTGGAAGGCAAGCAGGTCACTCAATTCGCCAAGATCTTCGTAGGTCTGGCCAAGCTGTTCCAGGACCACGACCTGGCGCTGCTGGAAGTGAACCCGCTGGTGATCAAGGCCGACGGCGACCTGCACTGCCTCGATGCCAAGATCAACATCGACGCCAACGCCATGTACCGTCAGCCTAAGCTGAAGACTTTCCACGATCCGTCGCAGGACGATCCGCGCGAAGCGCACGCTGCCAAGTTCGAACTGAACTACGTGGCCCTGGAAGGTAACATCGGCTGCATGGTCAACGGTGCCGGCCTGGCCATGGGTACCATGGACATCGTCAACCTGCATGGCGGCAAGCCAGCCAACTTCCTCGACGTGGGCGGTGGTGCTACCAAGGAACGCGTAACCGAAGCGTTCAAGATCATCCTGTCCGACACCAACGTCGCTGCAGTACTGGTCAACATCTTCGGCGGCATCGTTCGTTGCGACATGATTGCCGAAGGCATCATCGGCGCCGTGAAAGAAGTCGGCGTGAAAATCCCGGTTGTTGTTCGCCTCGAAGGCAACAACGCTGAGCTGGGCGCTAAAGTACTGGCAGAAAGCGGTTTGAACATCATCGCTGCTACCAGCCTGACCGACGCTGCTCAACAAGTTGTCAAAGCTGCGGAGGGCAAATAATGAGCGTCCTGATCAATAAAGACACCAAGGTTATCTGCCAGGGTATTACCGGTTCGCAAGGTAGTTTCCACACCCAGCAAGCCCTGGAATACGGCACCAAGATGGTTGGCGGCGTAACTCCGGGCAAAGGCGGCACCGAGCACCTGGGCCTGCCAGTGTTCAACACCGTGAAAGACGCTGTAGCTGCCACTGGCGCCACCGCCAGCGTGATCTACGTTCCAGCTCCTTTCTGCAAGGATTCCATCCTTGAAGCAGCGTTCGGCGGCATCAAGCTGATCGTTTGCATCACCGAAGGCATCCCGACCATCGACATGCTGGAAGCCAAGGTCAAGTGCGACGAGCTGGGTATCACCCTGATCGGTCCTAACTGCCCAGGCGTGATCACTCCAGGCGAATGCAAGATCGGCATCATGCCAGGTCACATTCACTTGCCAGGCAAGGTCGGTATCGTTTCCCGTTCCGGCACCCTGACTTACGAAGCCGTGAAGCAGACCACTGACGCCGGTTTCGGTCAGTCGACTTGCGTCGGCATCGGTGGTGACCCGATCCCAGGTTCGAACTTCATCGACATCCTGAAGCTGTTCCAGGAAGACCCGAAGACCGAAGCGATCGTCATGATCGGTGAGATCGGCGGTTCCGCTGAAGAAGAAGCTGCTGCCTACATCAAGGCCAACGTGACCAAGCCGGTTGTTTCCTACATCGCTGGTGTGACTGCTCCTCCGGGCAAGCGCATGGGCCATGCTGGCGCAATCATCTCTGGCGGCAAAGGCACTGCAGACGAGAAGTTCGCTGCACTGCAAGACGCAGGCGTGAAAACCGTGCGTTCGCTGGCAGACATCGGCAAGGCCCTGGCCGAGCTGACTGGCTGGGAAATGAAGAAGTAAGCTTCGGCTGACTTTTTCGTTCCAGCAACAAAGGCCACCTTCGGGTGGCCTTTGTCGTTTCTGGCCGTGTGACTGGGAAATATGTAGAGGGGGCTCTTGTGGCGAGGGGAGCTTGCTCCCGCTCGGCTGCGCAGCAGTCGTAAACCATACAGCGCCGCTTTACCTGAATAGATCCGGTTGTCTGTATTGGGGCTGCTGCGCAGCCCAGCGGGAGCAAGCTCCCTCGCCACAGGGGCACTCTAGATACTGGGGAGACCCGGAAAAATAGATACGTAAACGCGACACGGGGACGTCGCACATCGGATACTTCGCCCCTTTACAGTGCGTTTTATCGCCAAATTCGTTAGGCTAGCAGCCATTTTTGCGACTGCTGCCCACAAGGAAGCGACGCGCTAAACGGGTCGGTCTTATACGGATCGACAGCATTTCCCTCACCCATAAGGGAAATCCCCTCTCTAAATTCCGATTCAGTAGTGTGGTTTCCTTAATGAAAGTGTTGAAAGGCCAGGACATCCTGGCACTTGGTTTCATGACATTTGCCCTGTTCGTCGGGGCCGGCAACATCATCTTCCCGCCTATCGTCGGTTTGCAATCCGGGCCTCATGTCTGGATGGCGGCGCTGGGCTTTTTGATCACGGCGGTCGGCCTGCCGGTTATCACCGTCGTCGCACTGGCCAAGGTCGGTGGCGCGATGGATGCCTTGAGCAGCCCCATCGGCAAGGTCGCCGGCGGCTTATTGGCAGCGGTGTGCTACCTGGCAGTCGGCCCGCTGTTCGCCACGCCGCGTACCGCCACCGTTTCGTTCGAAGTCGGCCTCGCACCGTTGACCGGCGAAAGCCCGCTGGCGCTGTTGCTCTACAGTGCAGCGTATTTCCTCCTGGTGTTCTTCATCTCGCTCTACCCGGGCCGCCTGCTGGACACCGTTGGCCGTTTCCTCGCACCATTGAAAATCATCGCCCTGGCCGTGCTGGGGATCGCGGCGTTTGCCTTGCCCGCTGGCGATATCGGCGTGGCAACTCCCGAGTACGTTGCGGCGCCATTTTCCCAGGGGTTCATCAATGGTTACCTGACCATGGATACCCTCGGTGCGCTGGTGTTCGGCATCGTTATCGTCAACGCGATCCGCTCCCGGGGCGTCGAGTCGCCGGCCCTGATCACCCGCTACGCCATCATTGCCGGGCTGATCGCCGGGGTGGGCCTGGCACTGGTCTACGTCAGCCTGTTCCGCCTGGGTTCGGGCAGCCATGAAGTGGCAGTGGGCGCGACCAACGGCGCTGCTGTGCTGCATGCCTACGTGCAACACACGTTCGGCAGCCTGGGCAGCGGTTTCCTGGCAGTGCTGATCTCCCTGGCGTGCCTGGTGACCGCAGTCGGCCTGACCTGCGCCTGCGCCGAGTACTTCAGCCGCGTGTTGCCGCTGTCCTACAAGACGCTGGTGGTGATCCTGGCGGCGTTCTCGCTGTTGGTGTCCAACCTGGGCCTGACCAAGCTGATTGCTTTCTCGATCCCGGTCCTGACCGCGATCTACCCGCCGTGCATCGCCCTGGTGGCCCTGAGCTTCTGCAAGGACTTCTGGCACGAGCAGGGGCGCATCGTTGGCCCAGTGATGCTGGTGTCGTTCCTGTTTGGCCTGATCGATGCGCTCAAGGGCGCCGGGCTGGCGGATTGGATGCCGACGCAACTGGCCCACCTGCCGCTGAGCGAACAAGGCCTGGCCTGGCTGGTGCCTTCGGTGATGACCCTGGCGGTCGCGGTGGTGTGTGATCGTCTGCTGGGCAAGCGCAGCGAAGCACTGGCTTAAGCAGCTTCAGGCAGATTCACCGGCTACAACCGAAATGCCCCGTATCAATCGATACGGGGCATTTTTTTTTGGGTGCGGTGTCTTTTTTCGTGGACTGTGGGAGCGAGCCTGCTCGCGATAGCGTCGGAACTGTCGATATAGAAGTGAAAGTTATATCGCTATCGCGAGCAGGCTCGCTCCCACACAGGGTTCGCTGATATTATTGCCGCAGAGTTTGTTTCGTCACAGGAAATCGAATGTCATTCATCCAAGCCAACCTGATCCATCTGCTTGCCGCCGCCTGGTTCATCATCTGCTGGGCGGGCTACACCCGTTACGCCACCTGGAAGGCGCGCGACACGGCCTGCCTGGCCAGTGTGATGCACCTGTACCGCGAGGACTGGATGCGCCGCATGCTGTTGCGTGAGAATCGTATCGCCGATGCCAGCGTGATCGGCAATCTCGAACGCAATGCCTCATTCTTCGCCTCCAGCACGCTGATCATCCTGGCCGGTATCCTGACGGTGCTCGGGGCGTCTGATCGGGCGGTGTCGTTGTTGGCCGACATACCCATGGTGCAACAGGCTTCCCAGGGCATGGCGGAGGTCAAGTTGCTCTGCCTGGCATTGGTGTTCGTATATGCGTTCTTCACGTTCAGTTGGTGCATGCGCCAATACAACTTCGCGGCGGTCCTGGTGGGGTCGGCGCCGATGATCGGCGAGCGTCATGTCTCGGAGCAGGAGCGCAAGGCGTTTGCACTCAGGGCGGCGCGGGTCATCTCCATGGCGGCCAACCAATTCAACTTTGGCCTGCGTGCCTATTACTTCGGTATGACCATGTTGGCGTGGTTCGTCAGCCCCTGGTTATTCATGTTGATGAGTGCTGGCGTGGTGTTCGTGCTGTATCAGCGCGAATTTCATTCCGATGTGCTGGATGTGATGGTCTATACCCCCACGGAAGCGCCAGCGCCCGAGGTCGCCAAGGACGCGGCGTGACAGGCGTCTCCAAATCGCAGGCAAAAGAAAACCCGCACCAGGCGGGTTTTCTTTTACTGCTAAAACCGTATTAGTTGGTTTTAGGCGCGGTAGCAGGGGCTTCTTTCGCAGCTGCTTCGTTCGATTCAGCCTGAGCTTTGGCGGCATCGGCGTTTTCTTTTGCCGCGTCGTTCACTTTATCCTGTGCTTTGTTCATGTCTTGCTGAGCTTGCTCGGCGTGTTTTGCGGCATCTTGAGCCTTGTCCTCGGATTTTTTATCGCAGGCAGCGAGACCGAGGGAGGCGGCCAACATCAAGGCAATAGCAAAAGTCTTACGCATGGGGTGTTTCTCCTTATGGAAATAACTACTGGCCTTTTGAGCGACCCCCCTCAGGTTAAGTTCCTCTTTTGCTACAGATATATAACTTTGCACGGTCGCGGAACTTTAGCGGACACGCCTGTTGCCAGGCCTATAAACAAACAAGGGCATTGATGGACATGGCTGAAGATCCCATTTTTGAGCGTGCCACGCGCTTTTTATCCGCCCTGCGGCATTGCCAGGTGTTGGGCTTGAAGTTGCACAGCGCCAGTCGTGATGGGCTGACGCTCATCCTGCCGTTCAGCCCGCAAATCGTTGGCAATCCCCTGACGGGCATCATCCATGGTGGCGCGTTGACTTCATTGATGGACAGCGCGTGCGGCATGTCGACCTTGTGTGTGCTGCCACAATTCGAAGTCTGCCCCACCCTCGACCTGCGCATCGACTACATGCACGCCGCCGAACCCCACAAGGACGTCTACGGCTTCGCCCAGTGCTATCGGGTGACCCCGGACGTGATCTTCACCCGCGGTTTCGCCTATCAGGACGACCCCGAGCAACCCATCGCCCATGTGGTGGGCACGTTCATGCGCCTGGGCCAGCATGCCAGGGGCATGGGAAAAGCCAGTCCGATGACCGCCGTGGGCCAGCCATGACCGATACCACCCAGGAACAACTACGCCGCGCCTGTGAGCAGGGCGACTACGCACTGCTGCTCGCCTCGATCCCCTATGCCCAACTCATCGGCGTCGACTGCACGCGTCAGGGCGACGATTTGGTATTTCGTTTGCCGGCCAACAAGGACAACATTGGTAACCCTTTACTGCCGGCCATCCACGGTGGGGTCATTGCTGGTTTCATGGAACTGGCGGCTGCGGTGCATCTGTTGATCGCCACCGGCGCACCGGGCGTGCCGAAAATCATCGACTTTTCCCTGGATTACCTACGCACCGGGCAGTTTCGCGACACCTACGCCAAATGCCAGGTCTGGCGCCAGGGTCGGCGGGTCGCCAACGTCGCGATCACCGCCTGGCAAGACGTCGAGGCCGAACCCATCGCCACCGCCCGGGCGCATTTCAAGATCCAGGAACCTTCAAAACCCGCGCGCCCTTGAAATCATCCCCTTTGCCCCCACCTTGTGGACATCCCGCCGCCAATCTCAGCGAGGCGGACACCACCATCCACTTGGAGTTTGATGACCATGAGCGTGGAAACTCAAAAGGAAACCCTGGGCTTCCAGACCGAGGTGAAGCAGCTGCTGCACCTGATGATTCACTCGCTGTATTCGAATAAGGAAATTTTCCTTCGCGAGCTGATTTCGAACGCCTCTGACGCTGTCGACAAATTACGTTTCGAAGCCCTTTCCAAGCCTGAACTGCTGGAAGGCGGCGCTGAGCTGAAAATCCGTGTGAGCTTCGACAAGGACGCGAAAACCGTCACCCTCGAAGACAACGGCATCGGCATGAGCCGCGAAGAGGTGATCACGCACCTGGGCACCATCGCCAAGTCCGGCACCGCCGATTTCATGAAGAACCTGTCCGGCGACCAGAAGAAAGATTCCCACCTGATCGGTCAGTTCGGCGTCGGTTTCTATTCCGCGTTCATCGTGGCCGACCAGGTCGAAGTGTTCAGCCGCCGTGCCGGCCTCGCTGCGAGCGAAGGCGTGCACTGGTCGTCCAAGGGCGAAGGCGAGTTCGAAGTCGCTACCATCGACAAGGCTGATCGCGGTACCCGCATCGTGCTGCACCTCAAGTCCGGCGAAGACGAGTTTGCCGATGGCTGGCGCCTGCGCAACATCATCAAGAAGTACTCCGACCACATCGCGCTGCCGATCGAGTTGCCGAAGGAAGTCGCCGCTGCCGAAGGTGAAGAAAAACCGGAAGTGGAGTGGGAAACCGTCAACCGCGCCAGTGCCCTGTGGACCCGTCCGCGCACTGAAGTGAAGGACGAGGAATACCAGGAGTTCTACAAGCACATCGCCCACGACTACGAGAACCCGCTGAGCTGGAGCCATAACAAGGTCGAAGGCAAGCTGGAATACAACTCGCTGTTGTACGTGCCGGCCCGTGCGCCGTTCGACCTGTACCAGCGCGAAGCGCCACGCGGGCTGAAGCTGTACGTGCAGCGTGTGTTCGTGATGGACCAGGCCGAATCGTTCCTGCCGCTGTACCTGCGCTTCATCAAGGGTGTGGTCGATTCCAACGACCTGTCCCTGAACGTTTCGCGGGAAATCCTGCAGAAAGACCCGATCATCGACTCCATGAAGTCGGCGCTGACCAAGCGCGTGCTGGACATGCTGGAAAAGCTGGCGAAGAACGAGCCCGAGCAGTACAAGAGCTTCTGGAAAAACTTCGGCCAGGTGATGAAGGAAGGCCCGGCCGAGGACTTCGCCAACAAAGAGAAGATCGCCGGCCTGCTGCGCTTTGCCTCGACACAGGGTGACGATGGCGAGCAGATCGTTGGCCTGGCCGATTACCTGGCCCGCGCCAAGGAAGGCCAGGACAAGATCTACTACCTGACCGGTGAAACTTATGCACAGGTCAAGAACAGCCCGCACCTGGAAGTCTTCCGCAAGAAAGGCATCGAAGTGCTGCTGCTGACCGACCGCATCGACGAGTGGCTGATGAGCTACCTCAACGAGTTCGACGGCAAGAGCTTCGTCGACGTGGCTCGTGGTGACCTGGACCTCGGCAACCTGGATTCGGAAGAAGACAAGAAAGCCGCCGAAGAAGTCGCCAAGAGCAAGGAAGGCCTGGTCGAGCGAATCAAGACGGCCCTGGGCGATGCTGTCAGCGAAGTGCGGGTCTCGCACCGCCTGACCGACTCCCCGGCGATCCTGGCTATCGGTGAGCAGGACCTCGGTCTGCAGATGCGCCAGATCCTCGAAGCCAGCGGCCAGAAGGTCCCGGACTCCAAGCCGATCTTCGAATTCAACCCGGCCCACCCGCTGGTGGAAAAACTCGACAACGAGCAGAGCGAAGAGCGTTTCGGCGATCTGTCGCACATCCTGTTCGACCAGGCGGCCCTGGCAGCTGGCGACAGCCTGAAGGACCCGGCGGCGTATGTGCGTCGCCTGAACAAGCTGTTGGTTGAGCTGTCAGCTTAAGCAAGTGCAGGAAAAACCCGCTTCGGCGGGTTTTTTCATTTCTGGTGTTCCGTTCAAGAGGAGTCCGTCATGAGTCAGGTTACGGTTCGTTCGCTGGTCTATCAGATCGAAGGTCAAAATTATGAAGGTCGCCTGGCCTTCGACGTCAGCCAGCAGGGTTCGCGCCCGGGGTTGCTGATGGCGCCCAATTGGATGGGCGTAGGGGCGGGGGCCGAGGAGATCGCCAAGTCGGTAGCCGCTAACGGCTATGTCGTGTTGATCGCCGATTTGTACGGCCAGGATGTACGCCCGAGCAATGCCGATGAGGCCGGGGCAGCGATGATGCCGCTCAAGAATGACCGGGCGTTGTTGCGCCAGCGCATGCAGGCGGCGCTCGAGCAATTGCTGAATCAGGGCGACGCGGAGGTCGATGCGTCGAAACTCGCTACGTTCGGTTTCTGCTTCGGTGGCTGCTGTGCCCTGGAGCTGGCTCGCAGCGGTGCGCCGCTCAAAGCTGCGGTTTCATTCCACGGTACCCTCGATACACCGAATCCGGCCGATGCGCAGAACATCAAGGGCGCGGTGTTAGTGATGCATGGCGCCTCCGACCCGCTGGTGCCGAAAGAGCAACTGCCAGCCTTCGAAGACGAAATGAACGCCGCTGGTGTGGATTGGCAACTGCTGAGCTACGGTGGCGCGGTGCATTCGTTCACCGACCCGCAGGCCAATGTGCCGGGCAAGATGATGTACGACGCCAAGGTCGCCGGGCGTGCGTTCCGGTCGATGCATAACTTGTTGGATGAGGTGTTCAAAGACTGAGGTTGGGTTGAAGCAGAACCCTGTGGGAGCCGTTCTAGGGCAACTCGATCCGCTCGCTTTCCCCCGGCACAGTCGGCCAGTCCCCGGCCGCCCAGCGCCGGCGGGCCTCATCGATCCGGGCCGGGTCGCTGGAGACGAAGTTCCAGTTGATCCGTCGCGGCCCATCCAATGGCGCGCCGCCGAACAGCACGGCATGGCAGTCGCTGTCGGCAAACAGCGTCATCTCTTCGCCGACCGGCAGGACCACCAGCGAATGGGGTTCCACCGGTTCACCTTCAAGCCGTGCTTCGCCGCTGAGTACATACAGCGCCCGCTCTTCATGTTCGGTGGGAATCAGCAGCGACGTCGCAGTTTGCAGGTTCAATTCGGCATACAACGTAGGCGACAGCACCGGTACCGGTGATTCCAGGCAAAAGCCTGACCCGGCGATCATGCGGATGCTGACCCCCAGGTTATCGCTGACCGGCAGGCTGTGTGCCGGGTGATGGCTGTAGTGCCCCGGGCCCTCTTCGTGGGACTTGGGCGAGGCCAGCCAGACTTGCAACCCATGCATGACGAAAGCGCTACCCAGCAATGATTCGGGCGTACGCTCGACGTGGGCGATGGCACTGCCGGCGGTCATCCAGCTGACATCGCCTGCCTCCACCACCTGGTCGGAACCCAGGCTGTCCTTGTGCTGGAGTTTGCCCTCGAACAGGTAGGTGAGGGTGGACAGCCCGATGTGGGGGTGCTGACGGATGTTCATGCCTTTGCCGGCCGGGTAGGTGGTTTGCAGCATGTGGTCGAAAAACACGAAAGGCCCGACACTGCGGCACTTGGCGGAGGGTAGCGGACGAAGAATCGGCTGGCCTTCGACGTCTTCGGCGCGGGGGTGAACGGTCAGGGGCGTGGTCATGTTGTCTTCCAGGTTGAACAACGGTTGCACCAAGCATAACCCGCCGCCGGCAGACGCGGCAGAGGCGCCTTGAACCCCGGCGGGACGGTTGGGGTCTACGCTGTTCATGGCTTTTGGAGACCCCCATGCCCTTGACCCGTTTGATCTTCGCCTGGCTGCTGGTCGTTTCGAGTAGCGGTGCCGTGGCCCGCGAATATGCCTACAGTGATGCGCATCTGCATTACGTCGATTTCTTTCAGGAAACCGCCGGCATGCCCAAGCTGCTCCAGGCGATGGCGGACAACCGTATCGAGCATGTGATGATTTCCGGTGTTCCGGTGGCCAAGAAATGGCATGAGGACGAGCCCAAGCGTCCTCGTTATTACGCCGGTGACGACGCGGATGCCTATTGGTACAGCGCCACCGACGTGATTGTCGCCGCCGCGGTGAGCAAGCTGACCGCCGAGCAACGCCAGCACTTTCATCCGTTCCTGTCGGGCTTCAATCCCAACGACAAGAACTCCGCCGCCCACATCCAACGCATGCTCGATCTCTACCCAGGATTGTGGCAAGGCATCGGCGAGGTATTCACTCGCCATGATGACCTCACGGCGCTCACCTCGGGCGACACCCCGCGGGCCAACAACGAAGCCATGACGCGGATCTATCACCTGGCGGCCGAGAACGACCTGCCGGTGATGCTGCATTCCAACATCACTTCCAAGCGCGAGAAAAACCCGTTGTACCTGGCAGAAATCGAGGAGCCGCTGCGCAATCACCCACACACACGCTTTATCTGGGCCCACGCCGGCACCAGCATGGAAATCCATCGCCACCAGACCCGCCTGGATTTTCTGTTGCCGACCCTGAGTCGCATGCTCGAGGCCTACCCCAATTTGTACATAGACCTGTCCTGGAGCGTGCTCACGCCGTACTTGCTGGACGAGGCGGGCAAGCCCCGGGACGAATGGGTAAAGCTGGTGGAGCGCTTTCCCGAGCGCTTCATGGTGGGGTCGGATGTGGTCGGGCGTTTCGACAAGCTGGGTAAGGAATTGCGCAGCTTCGATCCGTTCCTGGATGCCTTGCCGGAAGACGTGGCGAGGAAAGTGGCGCGGGATAACTTCCTTTCGGTATTGCCGCGTTCAGTGGCTCGCTGAGTCCGCTTTTGTGGCGAGGGAGCTTGCTCCCGCTGGGCTACGCAGTAGCCCCAACGTCTGGCGACTGCTGCGCAGTCGAGCGGGAGCAAGCTCCCTCGCCACAGGTCAATCCTATCCCCGGGCTATTGGTGGTATGACCAACATCGCTTTGTCATCAGCCTGTCACGCCCGCGTCATACCCTCGCGCTCATCTCAATCAAGGAGCGCACTATGCACCTCACCCGTTCAAGCGCACTGGTCGCGCTGTTGTTGACCTGCGGTCTGGCACAGGCCGAAGTCCGTGTCGAAGGTCCGGTGGAATACGGCGTCTTCGAAGGGCCGCAAGCCGAGCTGCAATCGGGAGAGCGGGTCCTGCGGCGCAGCAACGAACAGATCCGCCAGACCGAAAGCGTGCCGGCGAAGCTGGGCACCAAGTTCGGCATGCGCTACCAGTTGGCCGGCAAGGTCGCCGATGACCAGCCGTTGACCCTGTTGTACTTCACCCCCGGCATCCGCACTCCCGATGGCGTGCGTCACGATAAATTCGAAGTCATCCAGAAACTGGTGCCTGGCGCGCCGCAGGATGTGATGGCCTACGAGTTCACCGAAAGCCACGAAGTGGTACCGGGGGAGTGGCGGTTCATGGTGTTCCAGGGTGATCGGTTGCTGACGCAGCAGCGATTTGTCGTGCGCTGAATCCATCCACCACAGATCAAAAACTGTGGGAGCGAGCCTGCTCGCGATGGCGGTGGGACAGTCTCAGAAATGTCGACTGACATACCGCTATCGCGAGCAGGCTCGCTCCCACAAATGAACCCAGGTGTATTTGCCAGGCAAAAAAACGCCCCGAACCAGTCGGGGCGTTTTTCTGTGTGGCGTTAGCGGCGGGGCTTACTTGCCCTGCCAGCGCTTCAGTACCAGGGTGGCGTTGGTGCCACCGAAGCCGAAGCTGTTGCTCATCACGGTATTGATTGTGGCGTTTTCGCGAGTCTTGGTCAGGATCGGCAGGTCGGCCACTTCCGGATCCAGCTCATCGATGTTGGCCGAACCGGCCATGAAGTTGCCTTCCATCATCAGCATGCAGTAGATCGCTTCGTGAACGCCGGCGGCGCCCAGGGAGTGACCCGACAGGCTCTTGGTGGAGCTGATGGCCGGGGCCTTGTCGCCGAACACTTCGCGCACACCTTTCATTTCCGCGACGTCGCCGACCGGAGTCGAGGTGCCATGGGTGTTGAGGTAGTCGATCGGTGCATCGACGGTGGACATGGCCATCTGCATGCAACGCACGGCGCCTTCACCGCTTGGTGCGACCATGTCGTAGCCGTCGGAAGTGGCGCCGTAGCCGACGATTTCCGCGTAGATTTTCGCGCCACGGGCCAGGGCGTGTTCCAGCTCCTCGACCACGACCATGCCGCCGCCGCCAGCGATGACGAAGCCATCACGGTCGGCATCGTAGGCACGGGAAGCTTTTTCCGGCGTGTCGTTGCGCTTGCTGGACAGGGCACCCATGGCATCGAACAGGAACGACTGGCTCCAATGTTCTTCTTCACCGCCGCCGGCGAACACGATGTCCTGCTTGCCCATCTGGATCTGTTCCATGGCGGTACCGATGCAATGGGCACTGGTGGCACAGGCAGAGGCGATGGAGTAGTTCAGGCCCTTGATCTTGAACGGCGTGGCCAGGCAGGCGGAAACCGTGCTGCTCATGGTCCGCGTGACGCGGTATGGGCCGACGCGCTTGACGCCTTTTTCGCGCAGGATGTCCAGCGCTTCCATCTGGTTCAAGGTGGAGGCGCCACCGGAGCCGGCGATCAGGCCGGTACGCGGGTTGGAAACCTGCTCTTCGGTCAGGCCGGAATCAGCGATGGCGTCCTTCATGGCCAGGTAGGCGTAAGCCGCCGCATGGCCGACGAAACGGTAGATCTTGCGATCGATCAGCTCTTCGAGGGGAAGGTCAATGGAGCCGGAAACCTGGCTACGCAGACCCATTTCAGCATATTCCGGGTTGAACCGGATGCCAGGGCGACTTGCACGCAGGTTAGCGGAGACGGTCTCTTTGTCATTGCCCAGGCACGAAACGATGCCCAGACCAGTGATAACGACGCGGCGCATGCGGATAACCCTTAGAAGTTGTCAGTGGAGGTGAAAACGCCGACCCGGAGGCCTTCGGCGGTGTAGATCTCGCGACCGTCCACGGCAACCGAACCATCGGCAATGGCCATGTTCAGCTTGCCCTTGAGGACGCGTTTGATATGAATGTTATAGGTGATTTTCTTGGCGGTCGGCAGGACCTGACCAAAGAACTTCACTTCGCCCGAGCCCAGGGCGCGACCGCGACCCGGCAGGCCTTGCCAGCCGAGGAAGAAACCGACCAATTGCCACATGGCATCCAGGCCCAGGCAGCCCGGCATGACCGGATCACCTTCGAAGTGGCAGGCGAAGAACCACAGGTCCGGAGTGATATCCAGCTCGGCGACCAATTCACCTTTGCCGTACTTGCCACCCTCTTCGCTGATATGGGTGATGCGATCCACCATCAGCATGTTCGGGGCGGGCAGTTGCGCGTTACCTGGGCCGAACAGCTCACCGCGACTGCAGCGCAGCAGATCTTCCCGGGTAAAGGCGTTTTGTTTGGTCATGCGAGCTCCTCAATAGTCCCGTGCGGCAGGGTGGGGCAAATCTTCCCGGCCGATCGAAGCGTTCATGCCTCGAATCGACAGCCTACTCATAGACTATTGCGTTGTAGTGAAAGTCACAGCACACGGGAAATGAATGTACACCTGTGCACTGAAATTTTTATTCAAGCCCCAATCGAGGCTTGTTCGGGTGCCTAAGACTGCCGCACTTTCGCCTTTCACGCCAGTCACAGATGGTCCAGTGGCCTGTTCTAGTTCACCCAGCGCTGCAGAATCTGCTGCAGATCGATCCTTTTGAACGGCTTGGCCAGGTAATCGTTCATGCCCGCCGCGAGGCAGGCTTCGCGGTCGCCCTGCAACGCGTTGGCCGTCAGGGCGATGATGGGCACCTCGCCGCAGCCCGGCAACTGACGGATCTGCCGCGTGGCTTCGTAGCCATCGATGATGGGCAGCCGGCAATCCATGAGGATCGCCTCGAAAATCAGGCTTTCGGCGCTGCGTACCGCCTGGGCGCCGTCGGTGGCGACACTGACGGTGAAGCCCAGGCTGCGCAGCATGGCTTCGATCACCGTCTGATTGACCGGATTGTCCTCCACCAGCAACACGTTGCGGCCTTCGCCGTCGCCGCTGCCGACGGCCAGTCGTGGCGCCAGGGGCGTTGGCGTCTGGCGCGACAGGGCCAGCGGGATCTCGAGGGTGAACACCGAGCCCCGACCTTCTTCGCTCTGGGCCCGCAGTGTGCCGCCCATGCGTTCGGCCAGGGTACGGGCGATCGGCAGGCCCAGGCCAGTGCCGCCGTAGCGCCGGGAGATCGAACTGTCGGCCTGCTGGAAGGCATCGAACATGCGCTCCAGGCTCTCGGCCGGGATACCGATGCCACTGTCGCGCACCGTGCAGGTGAACCACAGCAGTTCGTGGTCCAGGGCTTGCCATTGGCATTGCACGGTGACGCGGCCTTGCTCGGTGAATTTCAGGGCGTTGCCGATCAGGTTCACCAGAATCTGCCGTATCCGCGTCGGATCGCCCTGGACCTGCAGGGCCTGCATGTCGTCCGGGACCAGCAAGTCCAGGCCCAGCTTGCGCTGCGCGGCGCTGTGCTGAAAAGACTGCGCGCAACTGCCCACCAGCTCCGCCAGGTTGAACGGGATGTGCTCCAGTTCCAGGGCCGAGCGTTCGATGCGCGAGAAGTCGAGGATGTCGTTGATCACCTTCAGCAGGTGTTCGGTGGATTCTGACGCCAGCGCCGTGTACTCGTGCTGCTCGTCGGTCATGCGGGTGGTTTCCAGCAGCTGCAGCATGCCCAGTACGCCGTTCATGGGCGTGCGCAGTTCATGGCTCATCATCGCCAGGAACTCGGACTTTGCGCTGTTGGCTTTTTCGGCCTCTTCGCGGGTCTTGATCAGTTGAGCCATGGCCTGGTGCTGTTCGCGGCTGGCTTGCTCCAGACCGCCGGCCAGGTTGTTGATGTGCCGCGACAAGGCCCCCAGTTCGGCGTCATCGACGATGGGCAGTGGGGTGCTGTAGTCGCCTTGCTGGATGGCCTTGACCGCATTGCCGATGTCGCGGATCGGCCGTGACAGGTTGGTTGCCAGCCGACGCGCCACCAGGAAGGTGAACAACAGGGCGAACAGCGCCAGGATCGCGGCCTTGAACAGGATCTCCTGCTGTCGCTGACTGAAGGCGTCGCTGGACATGCCGACGATCACGCGGCCCAGGTAGTCTTCGCCGGACGCCTCGACGGATGTGCTGTTGCCCTGCAGGAAATCATTGTTCAGGGCAATGCGCTGCAGGCGCACCGGGGCCTGGAAGACTTCGATCTGCTGGGCGCGGCTGCGGGTTTGTTCGGGTTGTTCGACGTACACCAAGACTTTGTCGGTACTGTCCTGGACCTCCAGGAAGCGCACGTGTGGGGTCGCCAGGGTCGCGGTGAGCAGGCTTTCCAGGACTTCGTTGTTGCCGGAAATCACCCCGTACTCCGTGGCGGGAGCCAGTTGGTTGGCGATCAGTTGCCCGGTGTGATTGAGTTCCTGGCGCAAGTCCTGGATCCGCACGAAGGTAAAGAAGCTGATCAGCAGCACGGTCAGCAGCAACGCCGGGCCGAGGGCGATGAGCTGGGTACGGGTGTTGATGTCCCAACGGCGACGCAAGGTCATGGTCGGTGTTCTCCTTCGGCCAACGTTGCCGCGACGGATTCGGCGTCAATCGGTTCGATCCCCAGTGAGCGGGAGACCTGCCGGTTGCCCAGGACTTTGAAGCGGTCTGGATACAGCGTGCGCGGCCAGGTCGTGGCGGGGCGGTCGAGCAACTCGTCGAGAATCGCCAGCCAGTCTTGTTGGTCGCTGTAGGTACTGGCCAGGCTGCCGGCCTTGACGAAGGCGGCGCTGGGCCCGATCAGGGCGCGTTGACGGGCATAGCTGCTGAGCAGCAGGTTCTTTACGGTCTTGGGGTTGTACAAGTCGGGGTCGTCGAGGCCCAACAGCACGTCGCTCTGGCCCAGCAGGTTGTGCAGGGGGCGGCTGTCGTTGGTGTCGTCCCAGCGTTCGCTGACGATGGCCAGGCCCAGTGGTGCCGCGGCTTGTTGGATGTCCTTGAGCAGGAATTCGCTGTGGGTGTCGTAAAGCACGCCGACGCGTCGCACTTGCGGCAGGATGGTGCGGATCAGCCGTAATTGCCGCGCCATCGGTGGATCGCTCCACAGCAGGCTCAGGTGAGCCGGCGTCGTCTCGCCCAGGCGGTCGCGGGCTTGCTGGCGGCTGATACGCAATACCAGGGTGGCCGGTCCCCGGGCGTCTTGCAGGCGCCAGTCGAGGCTGGGCAGGTCAAGCAGGACCAGGCGGATATTGCCCGGCAACTTGTCTGGTGCCGGTAGATTGGCCAGCGGGGTAAACCGCACGCTGTCTTCGGGGCGCAGGGCTTTCAGGGCCTGGGTGAAAGACTGCACGCCGGGGCTGTCCGCGGCACCGGTCAACAGGACTTCGGCCGCCCTAGCCTGGATGGGCGCCAGCCACGCAGCAAACACCAGGCATAGCGCCAGCGTCAGGCGGCCATGAAATGGCGACTTGCGGAGTGGATGCCGAGACATCTAGAACGACAACTCCGCGCTGAAGTACACGACATGGCGGGAGTCGTAGCGGTTGTCGCTGAAGGTGGTGGGCTGGTTGTCCAGGCGTTGTTGCAGGACCCCCGCCAATTCCAGGCTGGCCTTGCCCAGGGGGATACGCCGGGCGAGGCGGGTGTCCACCCGTTCGAAGCGATAGCCGTTCAGGGCGTCGGCGCCGTAATAGAACAGCGCGCTGTTCCAGCCCTGGCCCCAGTCCCGTAGCCAACCGGCCGAGCCGCTGTTGCGGGCGGTCAGTTGCTCGTCGAGGGGGTTGCTGGCCTGGGCATCGACATAGGCGTAGGTCAGGCGCAGACGGTCGGCGCTGGTCACACGCCAGTCGAACTGGGTTTCGGCCCCGGAAAACTGGGATTGGTTGGCGTTGCTGGCGATGTACTGATTGTTGCGCAGCGGCTCGCTGATCATGCCGGTGATTTCGTCATGAAACAGTTTCACGTCGACCGCCAGCCCCAGGTCCACGAAATAACCGTTGTAGCCCAGTTCCCGGGAGCGCATGTGCTCTTGTTCCAGGTTGCCCGGGCCGCGCGTCCGGACGAAGTAACGGGCACTGTTCTGGCCGAAGGCGGCGGGTTGCAGGTTGGTGACCTGATAGCTCCAGTTGACGTTGTTCTCGAACATGTCCGGGGAGCGCACAGCTTCGGAGTACACCGCCCGCAGGCCGTGGCGCGGGGTGATCAGGTAGTTGACCGCGACCCGTGGAGTCAGCGAGCTGCCGGTCAGGCGGGTGTCTTCGAACATCGCGCCGCCCTGCAACAGCCAATGCTCGGTGGCCCGCCATTCGAGCTGCCCGAACAGGCGCCAGGTGGTGTCGTCCAGGGTGCCGTTGAAGTACGTCTCCGAGTCGGCCCGGTCGTAGCGATAGTTGGCCCCAGTGACCAGGCGCAGGCTGTCGGACAGGCTCAGGGTGTCCTGGATCTCCAGGTCGTAACGCGATTCCCGGGCGCTCTGGTCGATATCGCCGCACAGGGTTTGCGAGGCGCCGTTGCGCCACTGGTCGAGCACCTGATTGGCCAACGCCTGTTCCTGTGGCGTGCCGGCTGGCGCGCCGCTGTTGATGTAGCTGGGGATATTGCGCGCCAGCTTCTCGGCATAGTAGGGGTTGAGTTGCCACAGGTCGGTCAGTTGCGGGCTGAAGGACACCTCGGCATCGCAGGCGCGCCAGGTCTGCTGGCGATCCCAGTGTTGAATCGAGCCTTGTACATAAACGCTGTGGTCGGGGTCCAGATCGAGGTTCCAGCGCAGCGAGCCGGCGTAGTCCTTGGCGATGACGTCAGAGTTATCCCCGGCGGCGGTAATCCCGGCAAACACGGGGCGGTAGGTATAGGGCCGCTGGTTGGTCCCGTCCTTGGCGTTCAATTGCCAGTCGATGCTCTGTCGTTCGTCCAGGGTCTGGCTGACGGACAAGTTGAAGCGGTTCAGGCGACGACTGTCGCGGTAATCGGCGCCGTTGCGGTCGCTGTCAAAGCCATCGTCTTCCTGGCCGGACAGCGACAGCCGAAGGTCGCCGCCTTCCCAGCCGCTACCCTGGCTGGCGTACCAGTCGCTGATGCCGCGTTGGCCCCGGGTGATTTTCAGCCGGGTGCCGTGGCTGTCGGCGGGGGCGCGGGTGATGATGTTGACCACTGCCATCAGTGCGTTGGCGCCGTAGCTGACGGTGTTGGGCCCGCGAAAGACTTCGATCCGCTCGATGTCTTCCATGGCCACCGGGATGTCGCTCCAGTCTACCGTTGCCAACCCGGCGCGATACACCGAGCGGCCATCGATCAGCACCTGCATGCGGCGGGCTTCGCTGGCGTTGGTGCCGTGGTAGTTCACGGTGGCCTGGTTGCCGCTGATGTTGCCGACCATCATGCCCGGCACCAGGCGCAGCAGTTCGCTGATATCGCGGGCGCCGCTGGCCTTGATCAACTCGCTGTCGAGCACGGTCATGCTGCCCGGCACCGCCGCTGGCGATTGCTTCAGGCGCGTGGCCGTCAGCACCTGGGGCAGGGGCTGGCTGTCCACGAACAAGTCGTCGCCTAGCACTGGCGGGCTGATGATCAGTGCCAATAACAGGGACGAACCTGGACGGGAGGGGCCAACGGACACGGCACAACCTTTGATAATGGGAGGATGGCGGGCATGTTAACCGAGCTGAACGACTTTTCCATTCACGTTGACAGCATTTTCCTAGGAATTGATGGTCAGCTTCCTACAGCTGGCGGTAATTGTTGCCGGGGCTGGTCGCGACCTGGCCGCTCCGTATAATGCCCCGCATTGCCACTTGGTATGGATGAACGGATTGCATATGACTGAACAGCGCCCGATTGCGGTCCTGGGGGGCGGAAGTTTCGGTACCGCCGTGGCTAACCTGCTGGCCGAGAATGGTCACCCGGTGCGCCAGTGGATGCGTGACCCGGAGCAGGCCGAGGCCATCCGGGTCAACCGCGAGAACCCGCGTTACCTGAAGGGCATCAAGATCCGCCCGGAAGTGGAACCGGTGACTGACTTGCAGGCAACCCTGGAGGGTAGCGACCTGTTCTTCGTCGCCTTGCCGTCCAGCGCCTTGCGTTCGGTACTGGCGCCCTATGCCGAGCGCTTGAGCGGCAAGCTGTTGGTGAGCCTGACCAAGGGCATCGAAGCCCAGACCTTCAAGCTGATGAGCGAGATTCTCGAAGAAATCGCCCCCAAGGCCCGGATCGGTGTGATCTCCGGGCCGAACCTGGCACGGGAAATCGCCGAGCACGCCCTGACCGCCACGGTGGTCGCCAGTGAAGATGAAGAGCTGTGCCAACGGGTCCAGGCCGCCTTGCATGGCCGCACCTTTCGGGTCTACGCCAGTGCCGACCGTTTCGGTGTGGAACTGGGCGGGGCGTTGAAGAACGTCTATGCGATCATTGCCGGCATGGCGGTGGCGCTGGGCATGGGCGAGAACACCAAGAGCATGCTGATCACCCGTGCGCTGGCGGAAATGACCCGTTTCGCCGTCAGCCAGGGCGCCAATCCGATGACCTTCCTGGGACTGGCCGGCGTGGGCGACCTGATCGTCACCTGTTCCTCGCCCAAGAGTCGCAATTACCAGGTCGGTTTTGCCCTCGGCCAAGGCTTGAGTCTCGATGAGGCCGTGTCGCGCCTGGGTGAAGTGGCCGAAGGGGTCAACACCCTCAAGGTGCTCAAGGCAAAATCCCAGGAGGCGGGAGTGTACATGCCGCTGGTCGCCGGGCTGCACGCGATTCTGTTCGAAGGGCGCACGCTTGAACAGGTGATCGAGCTGTTGATGCGTGGCGAACCGAAGACCGACGTCGATTTCATTTCCACCAGCGGTTTCAATTGAACCGCTATTGATCGCAAGCAGGAGCGAGCCATGAACGATCCGCAAGGGCAACCCCAATACGAATCCATCCTGCTGCGTGTGCTGTGGATGGTGATTTATCTGCTGGTCTGGCAGGTGGCGCAATTCATCCTCGGTGCCGTGGTGCTGGTGCAATTGATCTATCGGCTGATCTACGGCGCGCCCAGTGCCAGCCTGATGAATTTCGGCGACAGCCTGAGCCAGTTCCTGGCCCAGATCGGCCGTTTCGGCACTTTCCACAGCGACCAGAAACCCTGGCCGTTCGCGGACTGGCCGACTCCGCGCACGCCTGAAGGCGAAGCCCCTCACACCGTGGCACCGGCTCCGCATCCCGTTCGGGACGAGGAACCGAAGCTATGAAATTGTGGGTATTGCGCCATGGTGAGGCTGAGCCGTACGGTGCCCGTCCCGATCCGGAGCGGGCCCTGACGGCTCACGGTCGCGAGGAAGTGTTGCGCAGTGCCGCGCATTTGATCGGCCAGCCGCTGACCGCCATTTACGCCAGCCCCTATTTGCGCGCCCAGCAGACCGCACAACTGGTGCGCGAAGCGCTGGGTTTTCAGCCTGAGCTGATCACGGTGAACTGGCTCACGCCGGACACCCGGCCGCAAAAAGTCCTGGAGCGCCTCGAGGACCAGGACAATGTGCTGCTGGTCAGCCATAACCCTTTGGTGGGCAGCCTGCTGGGCTTTCTGCAACACGGCCACCTGCAACACCCCGAGCAAGTGCAAACCGCCGGGCTGGCTGAGCTGGAAGGCGACATGCCGCTGGCCGGAACGATGAGGCTCAAAGGGATCAGGCATCCCTGAACCGGTCGATGGCAGCACTGGGCAAAACAACAATCACACAGGAAGGGCAACGATGAGTCTGTGGCGCACCACCCCCAACATCGAGCAACTGAACGCCGCCGGTAGAAACACCATCAGCGAAGTGCTGGACATTCGTTTCGAGTCTTTCGACGACGAATCCCTGACCGCCAGCATGGTGGTCGATCAGCGCACCCACCAGCCGTTCGGCCTGCTGCATGGCGGTGCTTCGGTGGTGCTGGCCGAAACGGTCGGGTCCATGGCCGCCTATCTCTGTGTCGATGCCAGCAAGTTCTATTGCGTGGGCCTGGAAATCAATGCCAACCATCTGCGCGGCGTGCGCAGCGGACGGGTGACCGCCACGGCCCGGATGGTTCATCTGGGCCGCACCACCCAGGTCTGGGACATCCGCCTGGTCAATGACGAGGGCAAGGTCAACTGCGTGTCGCGCCTGACCATGGCGGTGGTGCCGCTGGGCGAGCAACCGCCGGCGCGTTGATGCTCTAGTGGGATGCAATCCTGTGGTGAGGGGATTTTCTGTGGGAGCAAGGCTTGCCCGCGATGGAGTCGACGCGCAACACCTGATCCACCCCAGCGTCTGCATCGCGGGCAAGCCTTGCTCCCACAAGTCTCCTCGCCACATGGGGCAGTGCTCACAGCTTGATAGCCCCATAGCCCAACCCCGACTGTCATCATTCCTGTCAGTTACGGTCATTGCCGTGCCGTCGGGTTCTGCGGACAATCTGCCCCAGTTCCCCCAATGGATCGGCTGTCATGTCGCAACAGATATTTTTCACCCACGCCAATGGTTTTCCTTCGGCCACCTACGGCAAGCTGTTCGCTGCCCTGGCGCCGCAGTACCAGGTCGCGCATCTGGAGTTGCACGGGCATGACCCGCGTTTCCCGGTGGACGATAACTGGCACAACCTGGTGGATGAACTGATCCATCACCTGGAACAGCAACCGGCGCCGGTATGGGGCGTCGGGCATTCCCTGGGTGGTGTGCTGCACCTGCACGCGGCGTTGCGTTGCCCACAGCTGTATCGCGGCGTGGTCATGCTCGATTCGCCGGTGCTGACCCGTACCGACCAGTGGGTGATCCTGGCCGCCAAGCGCCTGGGTTTCATCGACCGCCTGACCCCGGCTGGACGGACCCTGGGGCGGCGTGAGGAGTTTGCTGACCTGGCGTCGGCCCGAGAGTATTTTGCCGGCAAGACCCTGTTCCGCGGTTTTGACCCGGAATGCTTCGACGCCTACTTGCAACACGGGTTGCAACAAGTCGGCGACCGGTTGCGGTTGCGCTTTGACCCCGCCACTGAAATCAGTATCTACCGCGGCGTGCCGCACACCAGTCCCGGGCGACCCCGCAAGCTCAAGGTGCCGCTGGCGGTGGTGCGCGGCCGGCAGAGTCGGGTGGTGATGCGTCATCACACCCGTTCGGTGGGGCGCATGCCCCATGGCGAGTCCCTGAGCATGCCCGGCGGTCATATGTTCCCCCTCGAACGTCCACAGGACACGGCCAACCTGCTCAAGAACCTGTTCCAGCGTTGGGAAGGGCGCAGCGCATGAGTGTGGTCGAGGAAGTCCGCCTGAGCCTGCCTCACATCGAGCTGGCGGCCCACTTGTTCGGCCCGGAAGACGGGCTGCCGGTGATTGCCCTGCACGGTTGGCTGGACAACGCCAACAGCTTCGCCCGCCTGGCGCCCAGGCTCGAGGGCCTGCGAGTGATTGCCCTGGACATGGCCGGCCATGGGCACTCCGGGCATCGACCAGCCGGTGCCGGCTATGCCCTCTGGGACTACGCCCATGATGTGCTGCAAGTCGCCGAACAACTGGGTTTGAAGCATTTCGCCCTGTTGGGGCATTCCATGGGCGCCATTGTGTCGCTGGTGCTGGCCGGTTCCCTGCCGGAACGGGTGACGCACCTGGGCTTGATCGACGGGGTGATTCCTCCTACAGCCAAAGGCGATAACGCCGCCGAACGCATGGGCATGGCCCTGCAGGCGCAGCTGGATTTGCAGCAAAAACGCAAGCCGGTCTACAAAACCCTCGACCGGGCCATCGAGGCGCGGATGAAGGGGCTGGTGGCGGTCAGCCGCGAGGCCGCCGAATTGCTGGCCCAACGCGGCCTGATGCCGGTGCCCGGGGGCTATACCTGGCGTACCGACAACCGCCTGACCCTGCCATCGCCCCTGCGCCTGACCGATGAACAGGCCATGGCATTCGTGGCGCGGGTCGCTTGTCCGGCGCATCTGGTGGTGGCGGCCGATGGCATGCTGGCCCAGCACCCGGAGTTGCTGGAGCGTCTACCCTTCAGTCATGAGCAGTTGCCCGGCGGCCATCATTTGCACCTGAACGACGAGGCCGGTGCCGCGCTTGTAGCAGACTGTTTCAATCGGTTCTTCACCGTTCCTTGACTTGCGCCGGGCAACTGTCGAGGCTGAGCGGGTTGAAAGGGAGACAACCATGACAGACCTCTGTTTAGCAGCCTCGCGCTGCATCGACGACGCCCGTTGCGTCCAAGCGTCCCAGGCCAAGCCGATCCAATGAAAGTATCCGTTCATTCACTCGTCCTGCTGGTGCTGGCCTGCCTCAGCCCGGCGTCGTTCGCCGTCGATGTGCCGGGCAGCCGCGACCTGGAGCGCGTGCCGCGCATGCCCGACGCGCAGATTGTCGATTATCGGCAAACCAGCGACCTGGAACGCGTCTACCCCATGGGCTCGATCCGCAAGATCAGCGGTCAGCTGCGTTTCGACGGGCAGGTCGATGCCCGTGGCAATGTCACCTCGGTCACGTACGAACTGCCGCCGGAGCATTCCGCCACCCAGGCCTTTACCGCGGCGCGTGAAGCGCTGCAGAAACAGGGGGCCGAGCTGTTGTTCTGGTGCCAGGCCCGCGATTGCGGCGAAAGCAGCTTGTGGGCCAACGACGTCTTCGGCAATGCCAAACTCTATGGCGCCGACAGTGGCCAGGCCTTCTTGTTGCTGCGCCTGGCGCCGCCGGCGGACAACACGCTGATTGCGCTGTATGCCATCACCCGCGGCAATCGCAAGGCCTACCTGCATGTCGAGCAGTTCGAGGCGAACGCGGCGCTGGGGGACCTGCTGCCGACGTCGGCCACGCTGCTGCGCCAGCTCAAGGATACTGGAGTCCTGGACTTGCCGCGTCTTGCCGGTGAACCCGACGACACCTGGTTGCGCCTGTTGTCCCGGGCGCTGAACCTGGACACGGGCCTGCGGGTCAGTATTGCCGGCCCCAGGGCCGAGGCCTGGCTCGAGGCTCTGGCGAGCCAGGGTGTCCGGGCGGCGCGGATGGAGACCGCTAGCGGCGAAGCGGCGGGATTGCACCTGGAGTTGCTGCGCTAAGCTGTCTCGGGGCAGCGGGTTTCACCGCGTTGCTTCGGTCCTGTTCATTTTTTCGAGACCCTACATGCTCAATAACGATCGGCTGTTGGTGCAGATCCTGCTCCTGGTGTTGTTCGGCGCAAGCCTCTGGGTCATGGCGCCGTTCTGGTCGGCGCTGTTCTGGGGCGCGGTGCTGGCTTTCGCCAGTTGGCCGCTGATGCGCCTGCTGACCCGCTGGGTCAATGGCCGCGAATCCCTGGCGGCGGCGTTGTTGACGGTGGGCTGGATGCTGCTGGTGGCGGTGCCGCTGGTGTGGTTGGGGTTCAACCTGGCCGACCATGTACGCGATGCCACGGCGTTCATCAAGGACGTGCAGGTCGACGGCTTGCCTGAAGCCCCCGACTGGCTGGCCGGCGTGCCGTTGGTAGGCGGGCGACTGGTAGGCATCTGGAACAGCATCGACCAGCAGGGTGCGGCGATGATGGTGTCCATCAAGCCGTACCTGGGCCAGGTCGGCAATTGGCTGCTGGCCCGCAGCGCGCAGATTGGCGGCGGCATGCTCGAACTGACCCTGAGCATCGTGTTCGTGTTCTTCTTCTATCGCGACGGCCCGCGCCTGGCGGTGTTTGTCCACGGCTTGCTGGAGCGCCTGATCGGCGACCGTGCCGGTTACTACATCGAACTGGTGGCCGGTACGGTGCAGCGGGTGGTCAACGGTGTGATTGGCACGGCGGCGGCCCAGGCCGTGCTGGCGCTGATCGGCTTCTTGATCGCCGGGGTGCCGGGCGCGCTGGTACTGGGTATCGTCACCTTCCTGCTGAGCCTGATCCCCATGGGGCCACCCCTGGTCTGGATCCCCGCCACGGCGTGGCTGGCGTGGAAGGGGGAGTACGGGATGGCAGTGTTCCTCGGCATCTGGGGCACGTTCATCATCAGTGGCGTGGACAACGTGCTCAAACCCTACCTGATCAGCCGTGGCGGAAACCTGCCCTTGGTCATCGTGCTGTTGGGGGTGTTCGGCGGGTTGATCGCCTTCGGCTTCATCGGCCTGTTCATTGGTCCGACCTTGCTGGCGGTGGCGTATAGCCTGTTGACGGACTGGAGCAAAAGCCAGGCGCGGTAGCCCACCCCAGAGGCAAGCACAAACCTTTGTGGCGAGGGGATTTATCCCCGCTGGGTTGCGAAGCGACCCCAAAAACTGCCGGCTCGTTCAGCCTGACACTCCGGGTCGTCTGATTTTAGGGCTGCTGCGCAACCCAGCGGGGACAAATCCCCTCGCCACAAGTGAGTTTCAATCCAGGCTTGCCGGTGAATCAGGTTGCCACGTTCAGGTGTTTACCCACGGTGGCGACGTTATCCAGCGAGTATTGCCGGCTGAGGTTGGCGATCATTCTGTTCAACGCTTCGCTGACATTGGCCTGTTCGGTGGAGCTGTCGCTGCGGCGACCGGCCTGCAAGGCGCTGTTGAATTCGTCGCTGCTGACACCACCGCTGCTGTCGCTGTCGAGTGCTTCCATCAGCATCGCGCTGGTGTCGGTGCTCGTGGACGTACCGTTGCTGGCCTGCAAGGCGCTGCTCAGTTCGCTGGCGGTGACGGTGGCGTCGCCATCGGCATCGAGCTGGCTGAACAGCTCTTCACTGGAGGTCTGTTGCGGTGGTGGCGGTGGCGCAAGGCTGGCGGCGAGTTCGTCAAGGCTGACAGTGCCGTCCTCGTTCTTGTCCAAGGCCGAGAACACTTGCTGGCTGTCGGCATCGCTGTCCGTGCTGGCCAGGCCGTTGCTCAACTCATCGCTGCTGACCACACCATCACCGTCGGTGTCCAGGACGCTGAGCAGCGCATCAGCCAGTTCGGTATTTGGCGCCTGGTCTCGTGGCGGCGGAGGTGGCGGCGCCATTGCGGCCATTTCCTCGCCGCTCAGGTCACCGCTGCCGTCACTGTCCAGGTCGCCGAAATTGTCGCTCAGGCTGACCAGGATGCCATCGTCGCTTTTTTGCGACAGGGCGGTGCTCAACTCTTCCTGATTGACCGAACCGTCGCCGTCACTGTCGAGCTTGCTCAGCAGTTCCTTTTGAAACTGCTGGCTGCGGGCACTGCTGGTTGCGGTACTGCTGGTGCTGGTATAGGTCGAGTAACTGCTGACGCTACCAATCATGGGCGCTCTCCTTGGGCTGGGATAGCCGGTGGGTGCACCGGCTTATGCAGCCTCGGCGGGGTAGTTGTCGTGGGTATGTGCAGTTTGTACCGGTGGCTGTACAAAACCTTCAGATCGACGCTCCCACAGGTGATAGGTGTGTTCTCAGGTACGAGGCAGGCTGATCACCGCCGTCAACCCACCCCCTGGCGTCTCTTCCAGGGTCAATTGTCCGCCCAGGCGTTCGGCGGCTTCCCGGGCGATGGTCATGCCCAGGCCAACACCGCCGGAATTTCGGTTGCGCGAGCCTTCCAGGCGATAGAAGGGCTCGAACACGGCTTCGCGTTTGTCTGCGGCAATACCGGGACCGTGGTCGATGACCCGGATCAGAACCCGTTGAGGCTGGTCCTCCAGGGTAATCTCTGCATGGCCGGCGTAGCGCAGGGCATTGTCGATGAGATTGTTGAGGCACGAGCGCAGCGCCATCGGTTGTACTCGCAGGGGGGCGCAGCTGCCGCTGACGTGCACATCGGCGCCCCGGTCCTGGGCGTTTTCGCTCAACGATTCCGCCAAGGCCTGCACATCCATCCATTGCAGCTCTTCACTGGTGCGCTGTTCGTGCAAGTAGGTGAGGGTGGCATCGAGCATGCCGATCATGTCGTCCAGGTCCTGGCGCATCTGGCTTTGCAGCTTGACGTCATCGATCTGCTCAAGGCGCAACTTGAGCCGCGATAGCGGCGTGCGCAGATCATGGGACACGGCGCCGAGCATGCGTGAACGTTGCTGCACTTGCTCGCGGATCCGCTTCTGCATCAGGTTGAACGTATGCGCCGCCTGACGCGCCTCACGGGGCCCGTTTTCATCCAGCGGCGGGCTGTCGAGGTTTTCGCTCAGGCGCTCGGCCGCCTCGCTCAGGCGCTGGATTGGTCGGGTCAGGAGTTTGGCGCCGTACCAGGCCGCGACGATCAGGAACACGAATTGAAAGGTCAACGGCACCACCGGGCCACCGAACCAAGGACGTGGTGGACGGTTGGGGGGCGGGCCATATCGCGGAGGGGCTTCGCCTTGTTGGTTCATGCCAGGTGGCGGCCCGGGTGGTGGCTGGTCGTAATGGAAAAACCAGGCAAAGGCCAACAGGTGCGCCAGGACAATCGCCAGCAGGAGCACGCCAAACAGGCGGCCGAACAGGGAGTCCAGGCGCAGTCGCATCAACCGATGTCCCGGGCGTCGAACAAGTAGCCTTCACCACGCACGGTCTTGATCAGTTGGGGGGCCTTGGGGTCGTCGCCCAGCTTCTGGCGCAGGCGCGATACAAGCAGGTCGATGCTGCGGTCGAAGGCCTCGATGGAGCGCCCGCGAGCCGCGTCCAGCAGTTGTTCGCGGCTGAGCACCCGGCGCGGCCGTTCGATGAAGACCCACAGCAGGCGGAACTCGGCGTTGGACAGCGGCACCACCAGCCCGTCGGCGGAGATCAGTTGGCGCAGCACGCTGTTGAGCCGCCAGTTGTCGAAACGGATATTGGCCCGCTGCTCGGTACGGTCGTCGCGCACCCGGCGCAGGATGGTCTGGATACGCGCCACCAGTTCCCTGGGTTCGAACGGCTTGGCCATGTAGTCATCGGCGCCCAGTTCCAGGCCAATGATGCGGTCGGTGGGCTCGCAGCGAGCGGTGAGCATCAGGATCGGGATGTCCGATTCTGCACGCAGCCAGCGGCACAGTTGCAGACCGTCTTCCCCCGGTAGCATCAGGTCTAGCACGATCACGTCGAAGTGCTCGGCCTGCATCACCTGGCGCATCGCGGCGCCATCGCTCACGCCGCTGGCCCGTATGCTGAAGCGGGCCAGGTAATCGATCAGCAGCTCGCGGATCGGCACATCGTCATCGACGATCAGCGCGCGGGTACTCCAGCGCTTGTCATCGTCGGGCACTTTTTGATCGTCAGAATTTGCAACAGGGGTGTTCTGCATGGATGCATCATCTGCCAGGTAAGCTGCCAACCGCAAAGAAGGCGGCGAGGTTGAGGCTTCAGCATAGGCTTCGCGCCGCAGGGCGTGAAGCGCTGAAAGGACGGGTTGCGGCGCCAGACGGTAGCGTGTCGGCGTGTTGCGCGCATGTCATGAATGTATCGGCTTAGACACAAAGGCCGGTATCGTCCATGCTGCTCTGGACGCGATGATGATTTACCGATTATCGGGTCCCGCACGGGCGCTGGTTCCGCTACAATGCGCGCCGATTTCGACTTGCCTGAGAGCCCGCTCATGTCCGCCTGCCAGACGCCCATTATCGTCGCCCTGGATTTCCCTACCCGTGACGCCGCCCTGAAGTTGGCCGACCAGTTGGACCCCAAGCTCTGCCGGGTCAAAGTCGGCAAGGAACTGTTCACCAGTTGCGCTTCGGAAATCGTCGGGACCTTGCGTGACAAGGGTTTCGAAGTGTTCCTGGACCTGAAATTCCACGATATCCCCAACACCACCGCCATGGCCGTCAAGGCTGCCGCGGAGATGGGCGTGTGGATGGTCAACGTGCATTGCTCCGGCGGCCTGCGCATGATGGCAGCCTGCCGTGAAGTGCTGGACCAGCGCAGTGGGCCGAAACCGTTGCTGATCGGCGTGACCGTGCTGACCAGCATGGAGCGCGAGGACCTGGCCGGGATCGGCCTGGACATCGAGCCTCAGGAGCAGGTGCTGCGGCTGGCGGCGCTGGCGCAGAAGGCCGGCCTGGACGGCTTGGTCTGTTCGGCCCTGGAAGCCAGCGCCTTGAAAGCGGCCCATCCGTCGCTGCAACTGGTGACCCCGGGGATTCGCCCGGCGGGCAGCGCCCAGGACGACCAGCGTCGTATCCTGACTCCGCGCCAGGCATTGGACGCTGGGTCCGATTACCTGGTGATCGGCCGTCCGATCAGCCAGGCGGCCGATCCGGCCAAGGCGTTGGCGGCGGTCGTGGCTGAACTGGCCTGACCAAACCCTGAAGATCCCTTGTGGGAGCGAGCAAGCCCGCTCCCACAGGTGTTTTGTGACTAGACCTTCAATACCAGTTTCCCGAAATTCTCCCCACTGAACAATTTGGTCAGTGTCTCGGGGAACGTTTCCAGCCCTTCGACGATGTCTTCCTTGCTCTTGAGCTGCCCCTTGGCCATCCAGCCGGCCATTTCCTGCCCGGCGGCGGCGAACTGCGCGGCGTAGTCCATGACCACGAAGCCTTCCATGCGCGCCCGATTGACCAGCAGCGACAGGTAGTTGGCGGGGCCCTTCACCGCTTCCGTGTTGTTGTACTGGCTGATGGCGCCGCAAATCACCACGCGGGCCTTGAGGTTCAAACGGCTGAGCACGGCGTCGAGGATGTCGCCCCCGACGTTATCGAAATACACATCCACGCCCTTGGGGCATTCGCGTTTGAGGCCGGCGTGGACGTCTTCGTTCTTGTAGTCGATGACGCCGTCGAAGCCCAGCTCATCGATCAGGAACTTGCATTTATCGGCTCCGCCAGCGATGCCCACCACACGACAGCCTTTGATCTTGGCGATCTGCCCGGCAATGCTCCCCACCGCACCGGCGGCACCCGACAGCACCACGGTCTCGCCGGCCTTGGGCGCGCCGACGTCCAGCAGGGCGAAATAGGCGGTCATGCCGGTCATGCCCAGCGCGGACAAATAACGTGGCAGCGGCGCCAGTTTCGGATCGACCTTGTAGAAACCTCTTGGCTCGCCGAGGAAATAATCCTGCACGCCCAACGCACCGTTGACGTAGTCCCCGACCGCGAACCCAGGGTTGTTCGAGGCGATCACCTGGCCGACACCCAATGCCCGCATCACTTCACCGATGCCGACCGGCGGGATGTAGGACTTGCCCTCGTTCATCCAGCCGCGCATGGCCGGATCCAGGGACAGGTATTCGTTCTTTACCAGGATCTGGCCGGCTGCCGGCTCGCCGACCGGGACTTGTCGATAGGTGAAAGTCTCGCGGGTCGCCGCGCCTACCGGGCGTTTGGCGAGCAGGAACTGGCGATTGGTCTGGGCAGTCATGGCTGGCACTCAAGATGAATGGAGTCTTGTTGATAGACCTTCGAAGCGTTTGCCGCAAGGTTTGCTGATCCAGCGAATGCAGTTCGATCCAAGCGGGTGATAGTTCGCCCCAGGGCCTTATCACTGGCGCCCATGAATGCTCAAACGGCAATTGGATAGTGCTGCCGCGTCCTCGAGACCTGTGACTAGACTGTCGGCATCCCCCGCATTCTTCGAGGAACAGACAATGAGCATGACGTTTTCCGGACAAGTCGCCGTGGTCACGGGCGCAGCCGCAGGCATTGGCCGCGCCACTGCCCTGGCGTTCGCGGCCGAGGGCCTGAAAGTGGTGGTGGCTGACCTGGACGTGGCGGGCGGCGAGGGCACGGCGCAGTCGATTCGGGAGGCGGGCGGCGAGGCAGTATTCGTGCGCTGCAACGTGACGTTGGAAAGCGACGTACAGCATCTGATGAACGAGGTGATCAATACCTACGGTCGCCTGGATTATGCCTTCAATAACGCCGGGATCGAGATCGAGAAGGGCAAGTTGGCCGACGGTACCCTTGATGAGTTCGACGCGATCATGGGGGTCAATGTGAAGGGCGTCTGGCTGTGCATGAAGTACCAGTTGCCGCTATTGCTCGCCCAGGGCGGCGGCGCGATCGTCAATACGGCCTCGGTGGCTGGCCTGGGTGCCGCGCCGAAGATGAGTATCTATGCAGCGTCCAAGCATGCCGTGATCGGCCTGACCAAATCGGCCGCCATCGAGTACGCAAAGAAGAAAATCCGCGTGAATGCGGTCTGCCCGGCGGTGATCGACACCGACATGTTCCGTCGTGCCTATGAGGCGGACCCGAAAAAAGGCGAGTTCGCCAATGCCATGCACCCGGTGGGGCGTATTGGCAAAGTCGAGGAAATCGCCAGCGCTGTGTTGTATTTGTGCAGTGATGGTGCAGCGTTCACCACAGGGCATTCCCTGGCGGTGGACGGCGGGGTTACGGCTTTCTGAGGACGGTCTGCCAAGACTGTAGGAAATAGCCCGCACTGGTTGCGGGCTTTTTCTTGGGCGGCGCAAAAGTTCTTGGAAGGGACCATCAATGTGTTTCAAAGAGTGAGAATCAGCGGTTTTGATGTTGTTGTCTTACATCGTCTGGCGGCGGCCTGTGCTTAACTGTTTCCGGAAATAAAACAAACGCTTAGGAGCTTGGTTACTCATGGAATTGAGAATCGACCGACAGGCCCTGGTGCCCGTCGTGCAGCAAATTGTCGACGGGCTGGCGGGCTGGATCCGACAGGATGCGGTGCAACCGGGGACTCGACTGCCATCCGTCCGCCAACTGGCGCGGCAGAACCTGCTCAGCCAGTCCAGCGTCAATGAAGCGTGCGAACGCCTGGTCGCCCAAGGCCTGTTGGCGTCCCGCCATGGTTCCAGCTTCTTTGTCGCACCACCCCTTTCCCCCGTGCACGAGCCCACTGACCAGAATCGACAGCCAGATGCGCTTGCCGATGGGGGCGAAAGCGCGCAACGGGAATTGAAGTTGGGGTGTGGCGGGCTGCCCGAGAGCTGGCGTGAAAGTGATGACCTGGGTTATGCGATCCGTCAGGTCACCCGTACCGACATGGCGGGGTTGTTCAACTACAGCACGCCGTTAGGGCTGCCCGCCCTGCGCGAGCAACTGTCCAGGCGTCTGAAACAATTCAGTATCGAGGCCGATAAAAACCTGATCCTGACCACCACCGGGGCGACCCATGGGTTGGACCTCATCGTACGGACACTGTTGCCGCCAGGCTCCTGTGTGGTGGTGGAGAGTCCCGGCTATTCAAACCTGTTCGACCTGCTCAAGCTGCACAAGATCGACATGATCGAACTGCCCAGGACTCCGCGCGGCCCGGACGTCGATGCGCTGCAAGACCTGCTGGCGATGCACCGGCCTACTGCGTTGTTCGTCAACAGTGCCTGCCATAACCCGACCGGTAGCAGCCTGGCTCCGGCCGTCGCTCAACGGCTGCTGCAACTAACGAAGGAACACGCCGTGCTGGTGATCGAAGACGATGCTTATGGCGACTTCCAGAGCTCGGCACGGACCCGGCTGGCGGCGCTGGATCCCGATGTGGTCTACGTGGGCAGTTTCTCGAAAACCCTGAGCAGCTCGTTGCGCGTCGGTTTCGTGGTGGCCGGGCCATCCATCATCGCGCGGCTGAGCGAGGTCAAGGGCATTACCAGCATGGGTGGGTCGCGGTTCTGTGAGTCGGTCCTTGCCTGCCTCCTGGCCAATGGGGCCTATCGCAAGCTGGTCCAGCGCCAGCGCCTGCGCCTGGGCGCCGATATGGGGGTGTTGTTGCAGGTATTGGAGGACGCCGACTGGGAGGTCTTTGGCAAACCGGCCGGTGGGCTTTTCATCTGGGCAAGACCGCCATTGTGTGACTACGCTGGAGTGCAACGCCTGGCCAAGCGGTTCGGCGTGCAGCTGTCTTCGCGTACAGCGTTCAGCCCTTCGGGCGCCGACAGCGACTGGCTACGGATCAACGTGGCCTATGCCCGGGACCCCAGAGCGCAGGCATTCTTTCGGGCCGCGGCTCTGGATCGACCTCGAGTGTCCTGAAAACGACGCGGCTGTAGCTTTTTGCCATTATTCCGACGCCAGCATCTTGTGTTGCAGGGCGTCTCGTTGCGAATCTGCGATCAACACACACTGGCAGAGGACTGAGCGCAATGATTTCGGCCGTGCAAGGACGTTTTGCCAACCTGGGTATGGCAAAGAAACTGGGTATCGGGTTTGTCCTGGTGTTGCTGCTGACCGCCGTGGTCGCGGCCATCGGTGTCTGGTCCCTGCAGACCATCAGTTATCGATTCGACGGCCTGAAACAGATGTCGTCCCTCAACAGCGGATTGCTCAAGGTCCGGCTGCTGGAGCAGGAATACGCCTCGCGTTCCGACCCCAAGACCGCCGACGCCCTGCGCCAGGGTGTCGATGGGCTGGTGGCCCAGGCGAACGAACTCAAGGTGCAGTCGGCTGCCAACGTACCAGTGATGAACGACGTGGAGCAGGCGCTGGCCGCGTATCGCAAGGCGTTCGACGAATTTGTCGGGTTGAGCCAGAGCAAGGACCTGGCGCTGGAAATGGCCAGTTGGTCGGTGTCCAGCGTCGCCAATAACCTGGACGTGTTGCAGGCCGGGCTGGCGGATGACGGCGCCTATACCTTGAAAGACACCGAAGGCAAGGAGGGGGCCGAGTTCATCGAGCAGGCCAACCAGGTCAGCGAAGTGTCGCGGTTGATGTTGCAAGCCATGAATGAAGCGCGGGTCCGCTTGGATCAGAGCCGCAAGGGCAATGTCGAGGGCGCCGGGCAAGGCAGCATCGAGCAGGCCGAGCAGGCGATGAAACTGGCCGAAGCGCTCAAGACCACCGTCAAGGACCCGGGTTACCAGACCGTTCTGAATGAAGTGGCCGGGCATATTGGCGGTTTCAATGATCAACTGGCCGAATACACCGGTCTGTTGGCAAAGGAAAAAGTCGTCTACCAGCAACTGCACGAGCGCGCCGCCCAGGTGGTGGAGCGGGTGGACCAGGCCTTCAGTGCCGAAGACCATGCCATGCAGGCCGAACTGAAGAAAAACTCGCTGCTGATCATCGGTTCGTCGGCCTTGGCGTTGCTGGTGGGATTGATCGCGGCGTGGGTCATCACCCGGCTGATCGTGACGCCGTTGCGCAGTGTCATTCGTGTTGCCCAGCGGATTGCGGCGGGCGACTTGAGCGCCACGGTCGAAGTGACGCGCCGGGACGAAATTGGTCAGTTGATGCAGGCGATGCAACAGATGGGCGCGGGGCTGAGCAGTATCGTCAGCGGCTTGCAGGCCGGTATCGAGCAGTTGGCCAATTCGGCCCAATCGCTGTCGGCCGTGACTGAACAGACCAACCTGGAAGTCAGCAGCCAGAAAGAGGAAACCGAGCAGGTCGCTACGGCGATGAACCAGATGACGGCCACAGTGCATGACGTGGCACGCAACGCCGAAGAAGCGGCCCAAGCGGCCCAGACCGCCGACGACAAGGTCGAAAGCGGTCAGCAGGTGGTGCGTCAGAGCATGGTGCGCATCGAGCAATTGGCCGATTCGGCCACGTCGGCCAGTTCCAGCATCGAAAGCCTCAGTGCCGAGATCCAGAACATCGGTACGGTGCTGAGCGTGATCAAGAGCGTGGCCGAGCAAACCAACCTGTTGGCGCTCAATGCCGCTATCGAGGCAGCCCGGGCCGGGGAACAGGGCAGGGGCTTCGCGGTCGTGGCCGATGAAGTGCGGGCATTGGCCAGGCGCACGCAACAGTCCACCGAGGAAATCGAGCGACTGGTGAGCGCCTTGCGCTCAGCGGCCCAGGCTTCCGTGCAGCAGATCCAGAGCAGTGGCGAGTTGGTGAAAATGGCCGTCAGTGATGCACTGCAGACCGAAAGCGCCTTGGGCAGTATTGCGGCAGCGGTGTCGTTGATCCAGCAGATGAACCAACAGATCGCGGCGGCGGCCGAGCAGCAGAGTTCGGTGGCCGAAGAGATCAATCGCAGTGTCACCAGCATACGCGCCAGTGCCGATCAATCCTCCCTGGCGATGCGCGGCAATGCCGCTTCCAGCATCGAGCTGGCGCAGTTGGGGGTTGAGCTCAAGGGGATGGTGGGGCATTTCAAGTTGTAAGCCGTGGCGAGGGAGCTTGCTCCCGTTTGGGGGCGAAGCCCCCATCACTAAAGGGCTAGCGCGCCCGAAGCGCCGGACCGGCCCAGCGGGAGCAAGCTCCCTCGCCACAAGGGAACCCGATCCGGCCCTCCAACCTCAGTCGTAGACTTTTTTCTTCTTCCACTCGTCGTTTATTTCGTCGTCCTTCAAACCTTCGGTCAACTGGTTGACCTCGCCTTCGACCGGCTGGGTGCTGGCCAGGACCTGGGCATTGGCCCGGGCCAGGAGTTTCTCCAGGTAGGCCAGTTGTTCGGCGTAGACCTGGGGTTCCTGTTGCTTGCGCAGGTACTGCACGCCGCGCTCGAAGGCCAGGCGGGCCTGTCCAGGCTGTTCTTGCTGCAGGGCTTGCTGGCCGAGGTTGTTGAAGAACTCGATGTGCAGCAGCACCAGGATATGTCGGACTTCGCGAATCCAGCGCTTGGCTTCGTTAGGCGGCAGGAAACCATCCTGGGCGGCGCGGGTGATCTGGCCGTGCAAGGCCTCGAGCAGGAAACGTACGTCCTTGGCCTTGGCTTCGGTCTGGATCGGCGCCGGCGGATTGTTCACCGGGATCGATTCACCCTGGGCGGCCAGTGCACTCAGCTCGTCCAGGCGTGCCTTGACTGCGGAATTGGTTTTATCCAGGTTCAGCAGGCGCTGGCAGACATTCATCTCAAGGCGCGTCATCAACAACTTCAGGGCCGGCGTCATCAACTGCCCGGGGAAGGTTTCGGTGAGTTCGCCGCAGCGACGCATCCGGTCGTTGAGTTCTACCTTGGTGCGGGCCTTTTCCAGCTTGTTGTTCTCCACCACGTGGTTCATGTAGCCAATGGCGATCAACAGGGCGATCCCGGCTACGACGAGCAGGGTGATCATGAGTGGTGTCACCGGTAAGACCTCTTTATTAGGGTACGCATGTCATGAGTGTAGTGGCTTGGCTTTTAAGCGCATAGGCCCGAGCGACGCGATTAGACGGGCGTCGTGCTGTTTATAGGAAGCACAACCGGGTGGGTGCACATTGCCATCATTTGCCGGGCGCGACTATAGCGCCCCGGCGGGTGACAGAATATAGGCGCCAGAGACTGGACAAGCAAAATGTCCGGATACGTCCCTTAAACAGGGCGAAGTCATTGATTTAAATAAATTTATATCTGGGGGTTGACGACCCTTCAATCCATCCATAGAATGCGCGCCACTTACAGCGTAAAGCACTCAGCCAAACGCTGTAAGCAGTGAATGTTGTACGTGTGTCCCCTTCGTCTAGTGGCCTAGGACACCGCCCTTTCACGGCGGTAACAGGGGTTCGAGTCCCCTAGGGGACGCCAATGCGGGAATAGCTCAGTTGGTAGAGCACGACCTTGCCAAGGTCGGGGTCGCGAGTTCGAGTCTCGTTTCCCGCTCCAATTTTAAACAGCGTTGCTTTCGGGCAAAGCTGAGTGAAACCAGAACCAACTCTTCGGAGGCGGATCTGGGCACTGGAACACACACCATGTGTTCCGGGCAGCGTGTCCCCTTCGTCTAGTGGCCTAGGACACCGCCCTTTCACGGCGGTAACAGGGGTTCGAGTCCCCTAGGGGACGCCATTTGCGGGAATAGCTCAGTTGGTAGAGCACGACCTTGCCAAGGTCGGGGTCGCGAGTTCGAGTCTCGTTTCCCGCTCCAAATTCAAAAAAACGCCGCTCATCGAGCGGCGTTTTTTTATGCGCGTGAAAAAGCCATTTCCGCGCTCACGTGCCTTTAGCCAGTGATTTTCGCTGTCTGAGGGGGGCTGTGGTGCTTTTCCTTAATAATGAAGGTAAAGCGCGAGTACTTCATACAAAACTTAAGGCAAAACCTTTAGGAAGATTAATAGTTCATTCCTAAAAAAAAGCGCTTCTCCTAACCTTCCAGTACCCATTCTGGAGGTGCACTTATGCTGATTTTTGTTAAATCGATGGTCATTGGGCTTTGCATTGCAGCCCCCGTGGGACCCATTGGGCTGTTGTGCATACAGAGAAGTCTCATGCTTGGATGGCGAGCCGGTTTCGCGACGGGATTGGGGGCGGCCACCGCCGATTCGATCTATGGATTCATCGGCGCCCTGGGTATCACGGCCATCATTGCGACGCTCATCAGTTTTAAACCTTGGTTGTGTATCGTTGGTGGGCTGTTCCTCGCCTACATCGGCTATCAAACAATACGGTCGAAAGGTGGCGCGACCGCCATGGCGGGTGAGCGGGCCAATATGTTCAAGGCCTACTCGACCACGCTGTTCCTGACCCTGTCGAACCCCATGACCATCTTGTCGTTCATCGCGATATTTGCCGCGTTGAGTGACGGCATGGCCAGTGATCAGGGCAGCCAGTACTCCGTGCTGCCGATGGTGGCAGGTATATTCCTCGGCTCGGCTGCCTGGTGGTTGGGGTTGAGCGGGTTCTCCTCCATTTTCAAGGCGCGGATTGCTCAATCAAAGCTAAGGTTGATCAACTATCTTTCAGGGGCAACCATCACCATCCTCGGGGCCTACCAGGTGGCCACCGGCGTCATGTTGGCCACAGGAACCTGAATCGGGAGAGTCACAAGGCTTATCCCTCGCCGAGCGATGTATAAGCCTTGGTATCCGTAGGACGTTTTATTGCAGCCTGAACTCGACGTATGCCTTGAAACGGCTTATCGCTTGGGTGATTTCTGAGGTTGTTGCATTGCTGAACGACAGCCTGACCTGGGTGGCAGCCTCATTCATCAGCGAAAACAAGGTGGTGGGAAATACAATCACCTTGAACAGCTTGGCGCATTCGCGCATTTCAGAGTATCCAAAGACGAAAGGCAGTTGCACATTGACGAAGAAGCCACCTGCCGGATGATTCCAGCTGACCGTTCTTTGGGCGCCGACCTTGAGTGGGAATTCCCGCTCAAGGCATTCAAGCATGTGGTTTCTTTTCTTCGTATAAGACAACACCCTGGGGTGGTTCAGCCCTTTCAACGAGTAGTCGTTCTCGATCAGCAAGCCAGCAACGACCGCTTGGCACAGGGCAGGGGTGTTGACGGTGATCAAGCTTTTGGCCTTGCACAATCGGCCGCTGAAGGACATGACCCCAGGGCCCTCTGGGGCGACCACATAGCCCATGCGCAAGCCCGGAAAAATCGACTTGGCAAAGGAGCCCAGCAAGAACACCCGACTGCTGTCGATGGACTTCATGGACGCAATGGCATCACCTTCGTACCTGAAGTAGCGGTAGGCCGTGTCTTCAAGGATGAAAAAGTTCTTTTCACTGGCCAAGGAAAGCATGGCGCTCCTGGCGTGGCAGGAAAGGCTGTCGGCGGTCGGATTGCTGAAGTCTGGGACGGCATAGAGTGCTTTGGTTTTTTCCCCTCGGGATTCAAGGTTTTCAACGATCTTGCGCAGGGCGCTCGGATCGAGAAAAGTCGCCATGGGGACGGGGACTATTTTTATGCCCAGCAGTTTTGCGATACCCGTGATCCCGGAAAACACCGGGTCAGGCACTAACAAAACACCGCCGCCTTCAAAGATGGACAGGAGCGTCAAGGTGCAGGCTTCCTGGAAACCCATGCACACCACAATGCTTTCAGGGTTGGAAACGGTTATCCCTTCATCCACCCGCAAATAGGTGGCGATTATTTCATTGATGATTCCAGAGGTTTTTCCATATTGGCAAAGCAGCGTCGCCAGCGAATGCTCGGTGCCGGCAACGTGGTGTTTATATCGGGCCAGGCCCCTGTCGATGAGCGAAGGGTCGCACTGCTTATCATCAGGGCGACCGGAGGCCAATGAAATGGCCGCTGGGTTTTCTTGGGCGATGGAGTTTAGAAGGTGGATGACGTTCAGGATGGGGTCTTCGAATATCGTGTTTTCGAATGCGCTGGACACTTTCGTTTCTCCATAAAAAAGCAACGAGCCATCGAAGGCCCGTTGCTCATGATCAACACTCGCTAGGCCGGATCGACAGAGCTTTCTTGATCGATCTTGTGCTCCATGGCTTCGAATGCTTGCAGCAGGTCCTCCTTGAGGTCTTCCAGGTCCTCCAGGCCAAAGCACAATCGGACCAGGCCTTTCTCGATGCCCATGTCCGCTTTTTCCTGGTCCGTCATCGAGGCATGGCTGCCACTGAAGGGCTGGGCGACCATCGACGTCACGCAAGCCATTCCCGTGCCCGTGCCGAACCATTTGAGCGCGCTGGTGAATGTTTTGTAGAAGGGAACCAGATCGGGCCGAATATCAACAAACACGATGCCGCCATAACCGGTTAATTGTTTGCCATCGATTCGTGGGTAATAGACATGCTCAATAAAAGGCAGCTCGCGCAGATAGTTGAGCATGCTTGCTGTGGTCTGGCTGTGTTTCTCCATGCGCAGGTTGAACGTCTGCATGCTTCTGCGCAGCAACCATGCGCTATTGGGGGTTAATATCGTGCCCGAATAAAAGCGACCCTCAAGGAGACGGTTATAGATCGTCTGATTGTTGACCAGAACCAGGCCGCCCATGACATCGCTGTGTCCAGAGAAGTATTTGGTTGCGCTGTACAGTGAGATGTCGGCGCCAAAGTTCAACGGTTTCTGGAAGATCGGCGTGGCCCAGGTGTTGTCAACGACCACCAGCGCCTGGGGGTTGTTTTGCTTGACGGCCCTGCTGACCCCATGAATATCAATGTCCTTCAGGAAAGGGTTGGTCGGTGTTTCGAAAATGACCATGTCGACGTTCGCCGGCAAGGCCTTCAGCCCCTCTTGTGTGGTGAGATCCAGAATCGTCAGGTGCGCGCCGATGCGGGCCGCATACCGCTGGAACAATTTATAAGAGCAGCCATAGATGTATTTGTTGATGACCAGCGAAGCACCCGGTTTCAACAGTTCCAACACCATGTAGATGGCGCTCATCCCGGTGCTGTAGGCCAGGGCATATTCGCTGCCCTCCAAGGACGCGACAACCTGCTCCAGTTCAGTCACATTGGGATTGGCCTTCCTTGAGTAGAAGAAGGCCGAGTCAGCGCTGAAAGCGCTGCACTGATAAATGGGCGTTACCGAAGGACGGGCGTCCCGGTCATCCACCTTGATATGAAGTATTTCAGTCGACACTTTCATGCTTGGCTGACCAGTTTGATGACTTGTTCATACATGTTTTGCTTGCCCTCATAACCAATGGTCGGGGTAATGTCATTTTGCGAAATACCAATTTCTTCAATCGACTCTGTCGGGAAGTGAGCCCTGTCGAATACTTCATGAAGATTCGAATTCACCCCTTTGGGTAGCCAGACCTCAGGACCGGTTTCATCGATGCGAGCCTTGGCAATAATGAATCGATAGCTTTCATGCGGCCGCAGCGTCAGTGATTTCCAATCGCTGTTGTGCCCGTCCGTATAATTACGCCGCAGGTAGACGGTCTGTTCGAAATCTTCGGTATTGAGCACTTGGGCGTGCAGCGACACGATATCCCCATGCCACTCGAACTTTCGCTTCTCGTGAGCGCTCAGTTCATCCTCTGGCAGCTCGACAGTGATGTTGGCTTGGTGTTCGCCCAGTAATTTGAAATGCGCATCGTGCCCGCATTGAGAGCAGCAACCCTTGCTGTCCAGCCCGATGATTTCAGCGTTCAAACCGTAGCGGGTGACGAGCAGGGCGTTACAGTTGTTGCAGCTGGTATTGGTGCCCTCGACATCATTCACGTTGCCCAGATAGACATGCTCGACGCCCATGCTGCGAGCCACCTCCCGTGCCTTGAGCAGCCTGTCCACGGGGGTACGGATGCTGTTGCTCATTTTGTAGTCGGGGTGGAACCTGACGAAGTGCAGCGGTACATTCGGGCCCAGTTCATCGAGTACCCACTGGCTGATTTTCCTGGCCGTTTCCTCGTCATCGCTGATGTCGGTCACCATCAAGGTACTGACCTCAACGTATTTGCCAGCGTCATAGACTTTCTTGATACCGGCCAGGACTGGCTCTACCCAGCCGGTTGTGACCTTGCGGTAGTACTCCGGGGAAATGGATTTCAGCGAAATCGAAAAAATATCGATGACCGGCAATAACTCATCAATGGCTTCTTCACTGATAAAAAACGCCGATTTATACAGGTTGATCAGGCCCGCTTCCTTGGCCAGCTTCGCCGTGTCGAGGATGAATTCATGCCAGACAACGGGATCGTTATACGTCCAGGAAATGACACGTATTCCGTGCTTGAGTGCGGTTTCCACAACCTGCTCAGGGGTGTAGTAGTAAACATCCTTGTCGGTTACATACTTGGCTTGTGAGGTTTTCCAGTTGTGGCAGTAGCCGCAGTTGAGCATGCAACCGATATTGCCCAGGGACAGGATCCGCTCCCCAGGAGCGAAGTGGAAAACGGCTTCGGTTTCAATCGTTTCTTCTGTGCTGTGAACGCCTTTGCCGTAGTTCAATGTAACGAGTCTGCCGCCTCGGTTTCCGCGCACTTTGCAAAAACCTACCTTGCCTTCCTGTATGACACAGTTTCGTGGGGAAAGATGACACTTGACGGCGCCCCCTGGAAGGATTTCTTCCAGTTTTGCCGGGCTGCTTTCCAAGGTCCAGTTTTTATTTTTTGTAGTGTCCATCTCTCACTCCTCATCACGGAAGTTGCTATCGATATCATCGGTTAAAAAAGTCGAGGCGAAATAATCCAGCCGCCATGGACGGCAGTTATCTTCATAGGTATTAGTAAGCGGACGAAGCGCGAATCAATCCATGATTCTTGAGTGAAAAGCGCTTGGCATTCATATTCATGAAGGGTTGAATAAGCGGGCCGATCACTAACAGAAATGCAATCGTTCCCACGCCGAAGGGACCGCCTAACAGCCAACCACTGGAAAAGATGCCAATTTCAATGATCATTTTGGCTTTGGTGAAGGACCAGCCCCATTTGGAGACCATGGTCAGTACCACGAGATCCATGATTCTGATGCCAATACCGCTCATGATGATCAATGCGGAAGAGTAGGCGCACAAGATCAGTCCCGTCGCCAATAACGTGTACTCATTCATTCTGGCGATCAAATACTCTCCGAGTCCCAACCCTGTCCAGAGGTCAATCAACAGGCCTGTCAGCGTAGTTGTAACGAAGGGACTTATCGGCGGGTATTTTTTGTTCCAGAGCATCCACCATGTCAGGAAGAAGAGGGATACGATCGCCGAGCAGATGCCCATGCCAAGCATAAGTATTTTATCGATCGAGATGATCAGGACGTCCAATGGGTCGGTACCCAGTTGACTGATGATGAAACATTTGGCACCCAGCGAAAAGAAACAGACACCCGTCAGGTACATCAGGACCTGATCCTTCTTGAAGCTGCGAAGACTTAGGACTTGCGTGCCAATGTAATGGGCGAAAGAGTATGACTTTTTTCCACACTTTATTTTTTCATCTTCCATGCGAACACCATCCCTGGAGAGAACATTTTATTATGAGTGCGTCACGCTAAAGAGCAGGGCTATTGATTGCCCGGTTCTTTTCAGGTTTTTCAGGCTGGAAATAGACTAGCGCCATGCTTTATTTTGGTGCATGCTTTTTTTAATGAAAAACGCGGGCTTTTCATTAAATTTTATACTTTTAACCGGGGAAAACGCACATGGATCGTATAGACGTCAAAATCCTGGGTAAGGTACAGGACTGTGGTCGCATTTCCATCACAGAGCTTTCCAAGCACGCGGGTCTTTCTATTCCTGCCACCAATGACAGGTTGCGCAAACTGGAAGACTCAGGGGTCATCAAGGGCTATTGCGCTCAGTTAGATCCAACCAAGCTGGGGTATGGCATATCGGCTGTTGTCGGCATCACCACCCTCAAGCCGGCGAAAGCCAAATTGATCGCGACACTCACCGACATACCCGAAGTCGTCGAGTGCCTGCACATCACGGGAAACGATTCCTATCTGATCCGGATCTACGCCCGATCCATGGCTGAGATCGAGGACATCATTGCGAAAATCAATGCGTACGGAGAGACGCGTACCAGCATTGTCCTGTCCATTCCTATCGAGAGAAGAAAGCTCGCCCCGTGAGTCGGGGCGCCTGTCCGGCAGGGTTGGGGAGTGGTCGATCGACAAGGTCGCTCCCCGGCCATGGCTAATTCCGGGACGGATGGGCAAGCCTATGCGGCCAGCGAGACATCCATACGAGTAAGAGCATCATGGCGGCGGGGCAGAGAGTGACCGTCAACAAACCGATGTGCAAATTCGAATGCGCTGAAACAATCCCCACGAGCCATGGAATCAGACTGCACCCGGCATTACCCGCAGCAGTCAGCACAGAGAACATGGTTGCGCCACCTTGAGGGTAGGCATCTGCCGAAATGGCGAGCATCGTTGGCCACAGGCAACTCCCTGAGAAGCCTGCGGCGATGGCGGCGGTTAGCGCGATTGCGGGGTTGGGGGCAAAACTGATCACGAAAAACAGGACGACGGTAACGGCACAGCAGCCCAGCATCAGTGAAACGGCGGGTATTCGCTCGTGCAGCAAGGCGGCGGCCATGCGCCCGAGGGCCATGCCCACTGAAAAACCGGCAAGCGCAAAGCCACCCACTTCTTTCGAATAGCCCAGCCCTTGTTCAGCAAAGGCGGGTAGCCATTGGGACAGACCCGTTTCCGTAGCCCCACCCAGGAAGATCGCGATCATGCAGGCAATGAAATAGGGCTGCCTGATAAGCGTGGGCATGGATTCACGCTGCACGTGCTCCTGTATCAGGGGCGGCAAGGTTAATCGCATGAACAATAGAAAGGTTGCAAGCGGGGCAATGATCAAGCCCAGGGCAACCATGCGCCAGGAAATATCCCACTTCAACGCAATGCTTGCGATCAGCACGGCACTTACCGCGCCGATGCAGAAATACGAATGCAGCCAGTTCATGGCGGCACTCCGGCGTTCGGGTTGTAGGGCTGCGACAATGGGGCTGAGGATCATATCCAGCACACCCGCACCGAAACCCATGATGGCAACGGCCAGTAGCAGGAAGGCATAGGAGGGGGCGAAAGCCATAAGGCCCAGGCCTGCTGCAGTGGTCATCAGTCCAGAGAGAATGATCAGCTTGGCGTTCCCTCTGTCTGCCAATGGCCCGGTGATCAAAATGGCGATTATGAAACTGAGAAACATGACTGCGGGAATTCGTCCCAGTTGCTCCGTTGTCAGCCCTGACGAGGGGCCGAAGGCATCACTGAACGTGGTCAGATAAACCGGCAGAAAATTGAGTGCCATGGCCAGACACATCATGGCGGCATAACAAGCGTAGAGCGCGTGGCGACTAGGGGTGAGCGCAGACAGCATCAGGTATAGAACTCTTGAGATTAGAAACGTGGAGCGCCGTGCTCTTTCCAACAGCCTTCAGTCCATTCAATCTCTGAGAAATGTGCTGCGAAAGATGAATCGCCTGGGCTACTGGCAAAGAAACCGAATTGGACAAGTTCTTCTGCATGAAACAAGTGGAACATCCGCATCATGCAGAACTGTTTCCCGTCAACGGAGTTTTCAAGGAGGAAGTCACTGCCTCTTCGGCTCAGTCGGTAATACATGGTCTGGGTGACACGATCGAAGTCAGCCATGGACCAGTCCGAAAAACCATTGTTGGTCACGACAGAGAACAGTTGTTGAAAACCGTTTTTCTGATACTCGATGCCGCTTTTCATCCAGTTGTCTTTATCTTGATAGATAAGAAGGCCGCATTGGTCAAAGTAGGTATCTGAGGAAAAGGATACCTTGGCTTTCAATGTCCAGTAGCGTTCCTGGCTTGCAACCACGATGGCCGGTGCATTGTCATACTCCAGGCCATAGTAAGTGCCTCGCCAGAAGTCAGTGTCGGGCGAAGTGTGGATAATTATTTCCCGATCGCTGATGGTCGATCGCTCGGGTACGTTAATCCAGGTCCAGTCTGAAATGTTCAGTGTTTTCATATTTTTTATCGCCCGGAAAACCAATGGCTTATTTCACTGTGCTGGTGCACGCATAAATCCGCCGCACTCAGGTTCTGCCGCCCAGAGTTGGGGTTGAGCAAGCCGATACAAAACATGGTGGCGGCCTTTGCCGCCGCCACGCCATGGGCGGAGTCTTCAATCACCACACAGGAAGAGGGCGCAATACCCAAGCGCTTGGCGGCCATGAGAAAAATCTCGGGGGCTGGCTTGCTGTGCTTAACCTCATTGCCACAAACGACTTCATTGAAAAAAGTTCGTAGCCCGGCGTTACGCAAAATCAGTTCAACGAGTTCTCGAGGTGAAGAGGAGGCGACTGCACAGGGTATTCCTGCTTTCTTTAATGCATCGAGAAGTTCTGTCACCCCTGGCATGGGAGGCAAGGGGGTTGAATGTAACACCTCCATTAACTGCCGATGATGCTCCGTCATAAGGCAGTCCAGGGAATCCGCAAGCCCGTATTCGGTTTTGATGGTACTCCACATATGACGCTGCGTAGTGCCTACAAAACGTGACAGTTCTGCCTCATCGAGCACTACGCCATGACGCGAATAAGCGTCTCTTTCCTGTTTCATATAGACGGGCTCACTGTCAACCAGAACGCCATCCATATCAAAAATGAAGCCTTGAATAGCCCGCATCAATGTGCGCTCTGCTGTTTAGGGGCGCGCTTGAAATGCAGAAAGTTATAGTTCGAGCGTGCTTCAAATTCATGCAGCTTGAATGATTTGGTCATTTCAATATCTTGAAAGCCTTCGCCATCTATTAGCGTAGTGGTGTCCGCTCCACCAATAATGATGGGGAGTTGCATGAGCATGATTTCGTCGACCAAGTCGAGGTTGAATACCTGCCAATTCAGTTGGCCGCCACCCTCGACCATGATGTGATTTATTCCGCGGGCTTCCAGCATCGGGAAAAGCTGTTTGAAATCGACGCGTGCGCTGCCCGCAAAAAGTACCTCTTTACCATGGGCGCGGATTTGCTCGATCATCTCGTGGTCACGAGCCTGTTCTGTGGTCGCGATGATCGTTCGCTCGGGAGAACTTAGAATTTTTGCCGACGCTGGAAAGTTCAGCGATGTCGTCGGAATGATGCGAACCGGGTTGCGACCACTCCCGTAGCGATTGGTCAATTGGGGATCGTCGGTGATAATCGTGTTGCGCCCGACCATGATCGCATCGACTTCCCCACGGAATTTGTGAATAAAACGCATGTCCTCATCGTCGAAGTGCTGGAAAAGCGGTTTGCTCGATGCTTCATTGCCGAGCGTCAGTTTGCCGTCAATGGAGATCTGACTAAATACAGTAACTTTCATAAGGCGAGTCCACTTGGAGTACTTGTGAGTTTTAGCGTGACAGGTGCTTGGGATTGGGTGTGAAGACGCTTTTTATCGTGGGGGCGCAAGGATCATTCAACAAACTGTCAAAGACTGCTGAATACGCTTCCAGGGGATAGAGATGGGTGACCAGTTTTCCAAGTTCTGGAAGCCTATGGGCAATACGCAGCGCCAGGGGAAAGTGCTGGTTGTATTCGCCCGCGGCAATGATGCTGATGGCATTGACCAGAAAATGCTTTGCAGGAAGCGAGTATTTGTAGTCCCCGTTAAATCCGAACAGGACAATCCTGCCGCCTCGGCTGACTCTACTGGCGGCGGTTTCGAGCTGATTACCCACGGTATCGATGACGACATCAAATTTTTCTTGGTTTGGCCCAAGGCACTCAAGGTCCCGGGGATGAACGATGTCCAAACCCAAGGAGTGCCCGAATTCAATTCGAAAGGTGTTCAAATCGGTCGCACGGGTATGGACGCCCATGCCGCGCAAGAGTATTTGTGCGACCAGGCTCATTGGGCCCGATCCCAGAAGCAGCACCCGATCTCCCGCCTTGATGGACGCCTGCTCGATGTTGTTCAAGATGCACGCTACGGGTTCAATCAAGACGGCTGTTTCCCAGCTCATGTCGTCCGGGATGCCGTGTACAAAACGCTCGTGTGTGATAAATCGCTCTGCAAATGTACCGTGCTTGTTGACCCCGGCGATGTTCAGGCCCGCATTTGAACCACCACTGCATAGATGGGTTTTGGCTGAGTTGCAGTACGCACAATTGCCGCAATATTCATTGGGGTCTACAACCACGCGCATACCTTTACGCGTGCGGGTAACATCTGTTCCTACATTGACAACGACGCCGACCGCTTCGTGACCACGAACGATTCCCACCTGTCCTTCTTCGCGCCCTGACAATACCGCCAAATCTGTTCCGCAGATGCCGGACAGGACGATTTCTATTTCTACACCATCGGCGGGCAGCGTTTTGAATTCGTCGAGACTCACCAAGCTCAACTTTTGCGCGCTCACTAAACTGATTGCCTTCATATATACATCAGCGCTCTATTTGATTTTTGGATAAAGCATGCCAACTAGAGAACTCGCTCCGCTGTACCTGGAGCGGTCCACGGACGAAACCTGTTAATCCATTTGGAAACGGCCGGCATTATGCAAGGCTGGCAGAGTTGGTTTCAGTCTAAAAAGAATTACCGATAACGACATGATGATTCATGTTGTTTCAGCTTGGCGGCCCAGGCGCCGTAAATATGGGGGATGTATTGTTTTTTCTAATCTGGCGGGTGCGAATTTTATTATTTGGATACAAGTGCGCGGGCACAATGGAACTAAAGGAAGTGAGGGCCCCTTTTATCCCTCAAGGCTATGCACCAGGTTTTCAATCGCTTCCAGGGCCGCCTCATCCGGAGGCGGCGCAGCAGGACTTGCACTGCGCATCTGGTACGCGAGACGGTATTCGCTGGGGGTGCAATTGGCGTATTGCTTGAAGGCGCGGGCGAAGTAGGATGGGTCCTTGAAGCCTGCTTCATAACCGATACTGGTGATGGGCATCTGGCTGTTGTCGAGCAGTTCCTTGGCAAAGCTCATGCGTTTGTTCAGCACGTAGTCGGTGAAGCCGAGCCCATTGGCTTCCTTGAACACCCGGCTGAAGCGAAACGTCGTCATGCCACAGCGCTTGGCCAGATCGCGCTGATCGATGCTTTCGCGAAAATGCTGGTCGATGTACAGCATGATGTGGCTGAGGGCCTGGTGCTTCTGGTGTCCAGCGGTCAGGCGGATGCTGTCGGGCAGGGTTGGGGAGTGATCGATCTGCGAGGTCTTTCCCCGACCATTGGCAGTGCGGCGCAGCTCGCACAGTTGCATCACGGCCGTCAGGTAGCGCTTTCTCTCGGCGACAGACAGGGGCAACACCATGTATTCCCAGACGCTGGAGCGCATGGCCCATACCGCCAGTTCTTCGGAGTGCTGCACGGTGAACATGGTGATGGGGATGGTGGGAACGGTTCGCTTGATCTCCAGCAGGCGCCGCAGGCCTGGGGTGTCCGGGCGATCGAAGTGGATGCAGATCATGTCGACCTGTTCCCCGCTGGGCAGCATGGCGTTTTTTGCCAGCGTGCAGTCGCACGCGTCCTGGAACTGGGCGACGAGTTCCTGGGTGGACCGATCATGAGTCAGATCGAACCATAACAGCTTCGGCTTTTCAGTCGGGATTGACGCCATAGGACGACTACTCACAGGTTCTTTCTGCCCTTTAGCTAGCAGTATTGTCACTGTGCTATCACTTCGCCGAATAAATTTTTATAAAAATTCGATCTTTTAGCGTCATCCCTTGCCACGCAATGCTGGCGAGCGCCCGTTTGCGCTGCGGCACGGATGGGTTTTCCGACCTCGCAGCCGTTCTCGCCCCCGCAAAAAAATCCTAGCGATGTGCAAAATCCTCCTAACGGCTATCACCACCTGCTGACTAGGGTTGCATCAGGCAGTTCGCAATGTACTGCCCCTTGAGAAAACAACCCCGATGAGGTGTGCGAAATGACTCTTCAAACAATCAAGGCTTCGGTACTGAAGTTCGCCAAAGATGAAGATGGCCTGACCATTGTGGAATACGCCGTGGCTGGTGGGTTGATCACCGTATTGGTGGCCGCCGCGTTTGTTCTCCTGGGCGGCGCCGTGAACACCAAGATCCGTGCGCTGTGCCAGGCGGTCAACGGCAACGTTGCCTGCTGACAGCAGCCACTTGCGTTGACGGGGACACGGCAACTCTCAAGGAATAACGCTTGCGACTCTTTTGCAGTGAGTACAACGAATAAATCAAATGGACTTCGCGCTGTCCCCTCCAACTTAAGTTCGTAGCAGTACTACTTACGAGCGTGAGGTCCATGCCATGACTCTCCAGACAATAAGTACTTCGATCAGCAAGTTCGCCAAAGATGAAGACGGCCTGACCATCGTTGAATACGCGGTGGCCGGTGGCTTGATCACGGTGTTGGTGGCGGCGGCATTCGTCCTTCTGGGCGGCGCCGTCGATACCAAGATCCGGGCGCTATGCCAGGTCGTCAATAGCAACGTCGCCTGCTAACGAAAACCACTCTAGGGAGACGCATCATGTCCATGGAACTGCTGGTGTCGACGGTACTGCTGCTAGGACTGCTGGGTGTGGCGGTGGTGAGCGATCTGCTTCGCCACCGCATTCCCAACACACTGGTCCTGTTGGGCCTTGCCCTGGGATTGGCCGGCCAGGTCTATACCAGCGGGATCGGCGGCTTGGGCGATAGCCTGCTGGGCATGCTGATCTGTTTCGGGCTGTTCCTGCCCATGTACGCCGTCGGTGGCATGGCCGCCGGTGACGTCAAGCTGATGACCATGGTCGGCAGCTTCCTGCCTTTTCATTACGCACTGTGGGCGGCGCTGTTCAGCCTGATCGCCGGCGGTGTGTGCGGTTTCCTGATCGTCCTGGCCCGCGGCCAACTGCTCCAGACCCTGGGGCGCTACTGGCTGATTGTGCGCGCCCAGTCTTATCTGGCGCCGACTTCGGATGAAGTGGCCGGCAAACCCTTTCCTTATTCGATTGCGATCCTGATCGGTACTTTGAACAGCGTTTACTGGCAACTGGTTGCCGGCGGCTGGGGAGTCTAGTCATGCACGTCATCAACGATAGCGATGCCTACCCCAGCGAACGGGAAGCGGTGCAACGCCTGGCGCCACAGCCATGCACCATTCGCGACACCGGCCTGACCGACAGTTTCCTGGGTGAGTTGGTATGCAAGCATCTGCACGATGCCGGTGTGCTGGACATGACTCGGCTGGTGGAGCGCCTGGCCCTGACCGGCGCGGTACTGGAAGAAGTCCTGGCGTTCCTGCGCAAGGACGGTCGCGTCGAAGTGCTGGGCCAGTTGGGACAAACGGGCGTGCAGACGCTGCGTTATGGCCTGACCGAGCGCGGCCGCAGTTCGGCCCGCGATGCCCTGGCCCGTAGCGGCTACATCGGCGCGGCCCCGTTTCCGGTGAGCACCTATCGCTCGCTGATCAAGATCCAGACCATTCACCATGGCCGCATCACCGCCAAGGACATGCACCAGGCCTTGGCCGGCCTGGTGCTGAGCCAAGGCATGCTCGACCAACTGGGCGTCGCCCTGAATTCCGGGCGGGCGATCATGATCTACGGCCCGGCGGGCACGGGCAAAACCTACGTCAGCAGCCGATTGATCCGGCTGTTCGCCGAGGCCATCTGGGTGCCCCATGCCATCGTCATCAACGAGTCGGTGATCGAGATCTACGACCCGCAGGTGCATCAGCGCCTGGATGACAACGGCCAAGCGAACAACCTGATGCTCAACGAAGGCATCGACCGCCGGCTGCTGTGCTGCAAACGCCCGATCGTCATCACCGGCGGCGAGCTGAGCATGGAGCAGTTGGACGTGCGCTACGACCCGTTCACCCGGCAATACCAGGCGGCGTTGCAGCTCAAGGCCAGCAACGGGCTGTTCATCATCGATGACATGGGCCGCCAGCGCATGGCCCCGGCCGAGCTGCTCAATCGCTGGATCGTGCCCATGGAGGAGAAGCGCGACTTCATCAACCTGGGGGGCGGCCGGCATTGCGAGCTGCCGTTCGACCTGGTGCTGGTGTTTTCCACCAACCTCAACCCCCTCGAATTGGCCGACGAGGCCTTCCTGCGGCGCATCGGCTACAAGGTGCAGTTCGGTTACCTCAAGCCCGAGGAATACGAACGCATCTGGCGCCAGGAGTGCGAACGCCTGGGCATCCCCTACGATCCGCTGCTGGTGCGCTATGTCCTGCAGCGGCTGTATGCAGGCGAAGGCATGCCGCTGGTGCCTTGCCATCCCCGTGACCTGTTGAACATGGCGCTCGACCGCCAGCGTTACCTGGGCGGTTCCGGCCCCCTGTTGCCGCAAGAACTGGAATGGGCCTGGCACAACTACTTCGTTCAGCTCGACTTCCTTTGATCTGGAGATACCGACATGAGCTCTCGTACGCTTCCGCTGATAGGCGTTTCCCTGGTAATGGGCCTTGGTGCCGCATGGATGGCTGACTCCTGGCTGAGCGCGCGACTCAACGCGACCCCCGATGATCACCTGCGAAGCGTGGTGGTCGCCACGGTGGAAATCCCCTTCGGGCAGATGGTCGAGGCCCAGCAAGTCACCACCGTGCGCATGCCCATGGACACGATCCCGGACGATGCCTTCGATTCCAGCGAACAGGCCGTGGGCAAGATTGCCACCTTCGACATCCTGCGCGGCGACATCGTGCGAGGCGCGCGTCTGAGCGAGCACTTGGGCGGCAGCACCCTGGCTTCGCTGATCGCGCCGGACAAGCGGGCCATATCGGTACGCGTGGATGATGTGGTCGGCGTGGGCGGCTTCCTCTTGCCGGGCAACCGGGTCGATGTGTTGGCAACCAAGACCACCAGCGCCGGCAGCAACAGCGCCACGTCGCGGACCATCCTGGAAAACCTGCGGGTGCTGGCGGTGGACCAGACGGCGGGCACCGACAAGACCCAGCCGGTGGTGGTGCGGGCCGTGACGCTGGAAATGTCCGCCAGCGAAGCGGAAGCGCTGGTCACTGCGCAAACCGAAGGCAAGCTGCAATTGGCCTTGCGCAACCCGCTGAACCTGGAGAAAAAGGCCGTGGCCGTTGCCCCGCCAGCCCCTGCGCCGGTCATGGCGGTGGCTGCCGCTGCGCCGCCAAAACCTGTGGTGCAGCGCAGTGCCAAGCCCCAAGGCGGGTCGATCACGTTGATCCGTGGGATTGAAAGCAGCGTGATCAATGTTCGCTGAATAGCGCCTGCATGCCAGGCCCTCCCGGGCCGTGGCGATACCGATCCTCAAACGTTGCAGATGAGGGCTCGATGATGAATGCCAATATCCGGCGCCAGGGAGGGGCGGTGAGTGTGTTGATGGTGATCGCGCTGGTGGCGATTTCCATGATGGCGGCGTTGGCCCTGGATGGCGGGCATATGCTGCTGAACAAGACGCGCCTGCAGAATGCGGTGGATGCCGCCGCCTTGGGCGGTGCCAAGACCCTGAGCCAGGTCAGCGGCGGCATCAACATGGCCAGCACCACCCGCGCGGCGGCCCTGGACACGCTCAACAGGAATGCCAACGCCGCCGGTAACACCGAGTTGGCAACGGCGATTGCTGGCAACCCCGGCGCGTTTGCCGTGGTGGAGTTGTCCAGCAGCGTCTACGGCCCGTTCTCCTACCCAGGACCTACCGATGCCAAGTACGTACGGGTGTCGGTGTCCAGCTATCAATTGAGCGGGTTTTTCTGGAGCTTCGTGCAAACGATGGGCAGCGCTGGCTTGGGTAACAAGCGAGTCGCGGCGATTGCCACTGCCGGGCCCAGTCCGACCTCGCCTTGTGACCTGGCGCCGTTGATGGTTTGTGGCGATCCCACTCAATACAACCCCGCCGCCGGCAACTTCTGGGGGTATCAATTTGGCGACCTGGAAGTCTTGAAAACCGCTGCGGGGAACACATCACCCATCGGCCCGGGCAACTTCCAGTTGCTGGATTTCGGCTCAGGCGGCAGTGCAGTCCGTGAAGACCTGGCCGGCGGTGGCTCGGTTTGCCGCAATGTCGGGGATAACGTCCAGACTGCGCCAGGCAATAAAGCCGGCCCGACCTCCCAAGGCTTGAACACTCGCTTTGGTATCTACAACGGCCCGGTCAGTTCTTCGGACTACCCACCGGATCTGGTCACGGCCTCAGGCACCCCGGCGATCACCTACAACGATGCACTCTCCCAGGCGCAATACAAAGGCAAAGCCGTCACGTCGAGCAACGGCGACCTCTCGGCGGGCGGCGAGGCAATACAGGACTACAACGACTGGCGGGCCAAGGTTGCCGCCTGCGTGGCGGGAGGCGCCAGCGGCTGCCAAAGCAACGGGGTTTTCGAGCGTCGGATGCTGAAGATCGTGATTGGCAATTGCACCGGTAAGCAGGGCGGTTCCACCTCGATTCCGGTTCTGGGATTCGGTTGCTATTTCGTTGTGCAGCCGGTGGATGGCGGGGGCTCGGACTCCCTGGTTTTCGGCCAGTTCGTCCAGGAGTGCGAGGGCGACAACGTACCCGGTCCCACGCCGTCTACCGATTCGGGCCCACAGATCATCCAGCTCTACAAAACCTACCTCAACGGCAGCGGCACTCCGAGTACCGACTCGTAGGAGGCGTCATGGGACTTTCTCATTTCAAACCGGCGCAAGCCCAGCGAGGCGTGGCCCTGGTGGAGTTCACCCTGGTGTTGCCATTGTTGCTGTTGCTGCTGCTGGCCTTCGGCGAGTTCGGCCGCATGCTCTACCAGTACAACGTACTGCTTCAGGCCAGCCGCGATGCCGACCGCTTCGTCGCCAGCCAGGCGTGGAACGCCACTCTCGGCGGTATCACGTTGAACAACACGCTACTGACCCAGACGAAAAACGTAGCGGTGTATGGCGTGCCCAGTGCTGCCGGCACCGCCGTGGTGTCAGGGCTGACCACGGCTAACGTGCAGGTCGCCGCCGAGGGCATCGATCATGTGCGCGTCACCATTACCTACACCTTTTGCCCGGTGATCGGTGAGGGTAACTGCACCGGGTCGATTCCAGGATTTTTCGGCAATGCCATTCCGCTGGGCATCCAGTTGGTCGCGACCACCGTCATGAGGGCGCTGTGATGAACCATAAACACATGCGCGGCACCTACATCGTGGAGTTTTCCTTCGTGGGCTTGCTGGTGTTCATCCTGCTGTTCGGCGTGGTGGAAATGGGCCGGCTGTACTTCACGGTCAACGCGCTGGATGAAGCGGCACGGCGTGGAGTACGCCTGGCGGCGGTGTGCAATATCAGTGATCCGGTGGTGTTGCGCCGGGCTATCTTCAACGCCGCGACGGACGCCGGTACCAGCCAACTGATCACCAGCCTGGCGACCTCGAACCTGGCGCTGACTTACCTGGACGTCAATGGCGCCGTGGTGGCGAACCCCGCCGATACATCCGGCAGCACGGGCTTCCGTGCCATCCGCTATGTCCGGCTGAGCGTGCAGAACTTCGTTTTCAACCTGTTCATTCCCGGCTTAGGCGTGCCCATTACCTTGCCCACATTCAGGGCAACCTTGCCACGCGAAAGCCTTGGGCGTCATTCCGATTCCGGGGAGATCACACCATGCTGAACACCAGGGAAACTCCGCTTTCGACCACGACTGGCAGAGCCGGGCTGCGGATACTGATCAGCAGCCGCGATGCCACGGCCCTGCGCGACCTGCAATGCGTCTGCCAACGTATGCCTGGCCTTGAGGTCAGTACACGCCTGGTCAGCAACGGGCATGTCGACCCGCTCTATGGCCTGGAGCGCATGCCCGACCTGCTGCTGCTTCGCGTCAGCCACCTGTGGCGCGAAGAGCTGTCGGCATTGTTGCAGCGTCCGGCCCATGAGCGTCCACCGATGCTGGTGTGTGGTCCTTTGGGCGAGCAGGAGGGCATGCGTCTGGCGATGCAGGCCGGCGCTCGGGATGTACTGCCCGAACCCGTCGCCGATACGGAATTGGTCGCGGCGCTCAATCGCCTGGTGATGGAAGTCCGCCTCGGCAGCGGGAACGAAGGGAAGCTGGTCGCGGTGATCAGCGCCAAGGGCGGCTCAGGCGGGACCTTGGTAGCGTGCAACCTGGCCCAGCAGCTCAGCGCTCGAGCGGGCAATACCTTGTTGCTGGACATGGACCTGCAATTTGGCAGTGTGACCCATTACCTGGACGTGGCGCAGTCCCACAGCCATCTGGAAGTGCTGCAGCAGATCGACGACATGGACAGCGTCGCGCTGCGGGGTTTTTGCAGTCACTTCAGTCCGACCCTGCACATACTCGGTGGCCGGGCTGGCGAATTGTGCTTGCCCCAGGACGCCCAACCCGAACAGCTCGATGCCCTGTTGCAACTGGCCCGTGCCAGTTATGACTGGGTGGTGGTGGACCTGCCGCGGCAGATCGATCACCTCACCGGCTCGGTGCTGGAACAGGTGGACCGGGTGTACGTGGTGGTGCAACAGAGCGTCAGCCACCTGCGCGATGCCAGCGCCCTGGTGCGGATCCTGCGCGAAGACCTGGGCGTGCGCGGCGATCAGTTGCAGATCGTGGTCAACCGCTATGACAAATCCGCCGCCGTCAGCCTCAAGGACATCGGCGAAGCCCTGCGTTGCGCGAACCTGTCGAAATTGCCCAATGACTTCAACCTGGTCAGCCAGAGTCAGAACACTGGCGTGCCGTTGGGGCTGCATGCGCCGAAGGCGGCCATCACCGCCGCCTTGCGCGATTTGACCGAAGACCTGGTCGGTCACCAGATGGCCACAGACAAGGGCCTGCTTAAACGTGCCTTCAACCGTTTTTTCGGGGGATGACCCATGATCAGCGACTTTCGTAACCGCTTGCGCAAACAGCCCGCCAAACCTGGCGCCTCAGTGGGTACCCCGCCCAATGACGGCCTGCCGGACCCGACAGACGCGTTGATGGCCTGGGAGCAGGCCATTCCGGATGTGCTTTACGAAACCCGCAGCCAGGTCACCCCGGTGGAGGCCGAATGGCGGGAGAAGATCTACCAGCAATTGCTCAAGGTCATGGACCTGTCGTTGCTCGATGCCCTTGAACAAGTCGAGGCCGCGCGGCAGATCCGCGATATCTGCCAGCGCCTGCTCGAGGAGCATTCGGCGCCGGTGAGTACCGCCAGCCGACAGTTGATCATCAAGCAGATCACCGACGAAGTGCTCGGCCTCGGGCCGCTGGAACCGCTGTTGGCCGACCATAGCGTGTCCGACATCCTGGTCAACGGGTTTGCCTCGGTCTATGTCGAACGCTTCGGCAAGCTGCAACGTACCGATGTGCGTTTTCGCGACGACCAGCATTTGCTGAACATCATCGACCGCATCGTGTCCAGCCTGGGACGCCGTATCGACGAATCCTCACCGTTGGTGGACGCCCGGCTCAAGGACGGTTCGCGGGTCAACGCGATCATTCCGCCGCTGGCCATCGACGGTCCGAGCATGTCGATCCGGCGTTTCGCCGTGGACCTGCTCAACACCGACAGCCTGATCCAGGTCGGCACCATGACCCCGGCCATTGCCTTGCTGCTCAAGGCCATTGTTCGCGGTCGCCTGAACGTGCTGATCTCCGGCGGGACCGGCAGCGGCAAGACCACCATGCTCAACGTGCTCTCCAGTTTCATTCCCCATAACGAACGCATCGTCACCATCGAGGATTCGGCCGAGTTGCAACTGCAGCAGCCCCACGTGGTACGCCTGGAGACCCGGCCTTCGAACATCGAGGGGCGCGGCGAGGTGAGCCAGCGGGAACTGGTGCGCAACAGCCTGCGCATGCGTCCGGACCGCATTGTCATCGGCGAGGTGCGCGGTGCCGAGGCGCTGGACATGCTCACGGCGATGAACACCGGCCACGACGGCTCCCTGACCACCATTCACGCCAACACCGCACGGGATGCCCTGGGGCGAATCGAGAACATGGTGTCGATGACCGGGGCGACTTTTCCGATCAAGGCCATGCGTCAACAAATTGCCTCGGCCATCGATGTGGTGATCCAACTGGAGCGTCAAGAAGACGGCAAGCGACGCGTGGTGAGCATGCAAGAGATCAACGGGATGGAAGGGGAGGTCATCACCATGACCGAAATTTTCTCCTTCGTGCGCCAAGGCATCGGCGAGCACGGCGAGGTGCTCGGGGAGTATCGGCCCAGCGGCATGATCCCGGCCTTCCGCGATGTGCTGGCCAAACGTGGCATCGAGTTGCCGCTGACCTTGTTTCGCCCTGAGTGGATGGAGGGCCGGTCGTCATGAACAATATTCCCGGCGAGTTCATCCTGATTTTCCTTGGCATGGTGTTCATTGCCGTGTTCCTGCTGTCCCAGGGCGTGGTGGTGCCGGTGTTCGGCGAGGCCGGCAAGATGCGCAAGCGCATTCGCGGGCGCTTGCATGTGCTGGAGAAGGCCAACCACTTGCCCAACATGCAGACTGTGTTGCGGCAGAAATACCTGACGCGCCTGTCGCCCCTGGAAGCCCGTCTGGAACAACTGCCGTTCATGGCCAACCTGACGCAACTGATCGAGCAGGCCGGTCATGAATACCGGGCTTATCGGGTCATGCTGCTCGGTCTGATCCTGGGAGTGGCGGCCGGTGCCCTGGTGCTGATGGTCTCGCCGGTCTGGTGGATGGCGCTGCTGGCGGCATTTGCGGTGACCTGGGTGCCGGTGTTGAAGATCCTGCGTGACCGCAGCAAGCGTTTCGCCGCGTTCGAAGAGGGTTTGCCGGATGCGCTGGACGCCATGTGCCGGGCCTTGCGCGCCGGCCACCCGTTCAACGAAACCCTGCGTCTGGTCGCCGAGGAGCACAAGGGGCCGGTCGCCCAGGAATTCGGCATGACGTTTTCCGACATCAACTATGGTAACGACGTGCGCCGGGCCATGCTCGGTCTGTTGGAGCGCATGCCGAGCATGACGGTGATGATGCTGGTGACCTCGATCCTCATCCACCGCGAGACCGGCGGCAACCTGACCGAAGTGCTGGAGCGCCTGAGCCGCCTGATTCGTGGACGTTTTCGTTTCCAGCGCAAGATCAGGACGCTGTCGGCGGAAGGGCGCATGTCGGCCTGGGTGCTGGTGGCGATCCCGTTCGTGCTGGCGATCGCCATCGTGCTCACCAGCCCCAGCTACATGCCGGTGCTGATCAATGACCCCATAGGGCACAAGCTGATCATCGGCGCGTTCTGCGCCATGTTGATCGGGATTTTCTGGATAAGAAAAATCATCCGGATCCAGGTTTAAGCGCTGTCGCGCCGAGAGGTTTCAGTCATGGACTTTTTGCTCGGATTGTTGAGTCGGTTTACCGGTAACGAAGAACTGGCGCGCCTGTTGTTCATTGCCGCGATTGGCCTCAGTACAGTGTTGGCGGCCGTCGCGCTCCTGCTATTGTTGCTGGGCCTGCAGGATCCGGTACAGCGGCGCCTGGCGCTGATCAAGCGTGGTTACGGTGGCAATACCGGGCAAGAGGCGCCCAGTAACCTGCAGCTCTTGCTGGAACGGGTCGGTCAGCGCTTTGCCTCGACCGACCAAGCCCACACGTCCGCTACCCAGACTTTGTTGACCCACGCCGGTTACCGCTCTGCCTCGGCGGTGCAGATGTACTGGGCCGTGCGCCTGATGTTGCCGTTGTTGCTGGTCGGCGTTGCGTTGTTGCTGTTGCCGATGGTCAAGGTTTCAGTGGTCATCGGCCTGTTGGCGGTGACCCTCGTGGCAGGCATTGGCTGGTTGCTGCCGGCGATCTATGTCGGCAAACGCAAGCAGGCACGACAAGGCCGGTTGCGCGCCGCGTTCCCGGATGCATTGGACCTGATGGTGGTCTGCGTCGAGTCGGGCCTGGCCCTGCCCACGACGATTGAACGGGTGGCTGAAGAAATGTCGGTCAGTCAGGTTGAGTTGGCTGAGGAGCTGGCGCTGGTCAATGCGCAGATCCGGGCGGGCATCACCAGCACCGAGGCGCTCAAGCAATTGGCCGTGCGCACCGGCCTGGAGGATATCCAGGGGCTGGTCAGTCTGCTGGCGCAAAGTATCCGTTTTGGTACCAGTGTGGCCGATACCCTGCGCATCTACGCTGATGAGTTTCGTGATCGGCGGACCCAGGCGGCGGAAGAAATGGGGGCCAAGATAGGCACCAAGCTGATCTTTCCGTTGATCTTTTGCCTGTGGCCGAGTTTTTTCCTGGTCGCCATTGGTCCGGCCATGATTGGTGTGTTCAGGGCTTTTGGGAATATGTAGAACACGCAGCGCTTATTGTGGGAGCGAGCTTGCTCGCGATAGCGGTTTGACAGTCAATGAAGGTGTTGAATGTCGGTCCGTCATCGCGAGCAGGCTCGCTCCCACGGTTGATTTTGGGTGTTCAGGAGACTTGTGTTCACCGCAGGCCCATTGTGGGAGCGAGCTTGCTCGCGATAGCGGTGTGACAGTCAATGAAGGTGTTGAATGTGGGGCCGTCATCGCGAGCAGGCTCGCTCCCACGGTTGATCTTGGGTGTTCAGGAGACTTGTGTTCACCGCAGGCCCATTGTGGAGCGAGCCTGCTCGCGATAGCGGTTTGACAGTCAATGAAGGTGCTGAATGTGGGGCTGTCATCACGAGCAAGGTCGCTCCCACAGTTGATCTTGGGTGTTCAGGAGACTTGTGTTCACCGCAGGCCCATTGTGGGAGCGAGCCTGCTCGCGATAGCGGTGTGACAGTCAATGAAGGTGTTGAATGTGGGGCCGTCATCGCGAGCAAGCTCGCTCCCACGGTTGATCTTGGGTGTTCAGGAGACTTGTGTTCACCGCAGGCCCATTGTGGGAGCGAGCCTGCTCGCGATAGCGGTTTGACAGTCAATGAAGGTGTTGAATGTCGGTCCATCATCGCGAGCAGGCTCGCTCCCACGGTTGATTTTGGGTGTTCAGGAGACTTGTGTTCACCGCAGGCCCATTGTGGGAGCGAGCCTGCTCGCGATAGCGGTTCGACAGTCAATGAAGGTGCTGATCGTGAGGCCGCCTTCGCGAGCAAGCCCGCTCCCACAGGTTCAGGCCTGTGCTCTACCGACCATTCAAGCCAAAAGACCGCAGCCTTCAGGAGTACCTACATCGGATCAAATGTAGACACTGCCGAAGGCCGCGATCTTTCGTTTCCTGCGTGTTTCATTTACTACTGGTGATCTCTCCCCCCGAGTCCTGGTCAAAGAATTCCGGGATCGGGTAGTTGAAGCTGTTGAGCCAGCGCTGCATGGCCAATTCGCGTTCGGCGGCCGAGGCGGTTTGCAGGTTGGTGGAGGCTACCACGCCGCGAATCTGCAGTTGCATCCAGCTCTCTGTGCCTTGCTGTGCTGGCGAAGAGGGGCCTGGTTCGATTGCCCAGGCGGTGCTGGAAAGGCCCACCAGGCATGCGATCATCAATTGTTTGGTCATCATCTCTTGGACTCCTCGTAACGCTCTACTTGATCGCGCCGGTTGAGGCATCGACGATCTCGGTGGGGCGGTTGGCGGGTGACGTCATTGCGTTAGGGGCCGAACCCCTGATTCTTTCCGCGCGGGCTTGGGCATCCGCCACTTGCTGGGGGCTCAGCTTGGCCATGTTCGCGAGCTCGGCGGCCTGCTTCCAGTTGTCCTGGTAGATCAGCAGAGTCACCATGTTGAGCGCTGCCAGCGGGTCTGACTGCTGGAGCTCCATGGCGGTCATGAACTCGAAGCGGGCTTCTGAAATGCGTCGTTGATTGAGGTAGACAACCCCCAGGTCATTGCGGATCTTGCCTTCGGTGGGAGCCATTTTCGCTGCGCGTTCGAGGTATTGCGTAGCGGCCGCATTGTCATTTCTGGCGGCCGCCAACTGGCCAAGGCCATGTTCACCGTCAGCGGCCAGGCATGTCCCGAGCAGGCTTTTGTATAACGGTTCAGCCTCGTTGCGCCCCATCAGGCGCAGTACCCGAGCCTTGCGCAGGCGGACCTGGACCAAGTCCTCGGGCAAGCGTTCGAGGTTCGCCAGGCTGGCGTACAAACGGCCCTCGTTGGCCATGTCTTCCGCCATGTTCAGGGCCAGTTCCTGGTCGGATCCAGGCTTGGCGCAATCGGCCGTGCGTGGAGCCACCGCGCTGTTGCTGGCACAGCCGGCGAGCATCAAGGTCGCCGTTAATGCGATCACTGTTTTCATTGAATGCCCCTTGGCAACCCGTTGGATATTGGATGCCTTGCACATCAGGCGCCGGCTCATTGGGAAAGCCCGCTGCGGTTGTCAAATTCGCCATGTTCAAGGAAGTACATGCGATAGAAGTTCGGGTCGTAATTGCGCAGTTGTTCACCTGGCAATGTTGGCAGTTGCGCGTCGGCGGCCAACGGTTGAACCAGGTGTGGCGTGACGATCATCAGCAGTTCACGCTCTTCGCGGTTGATGGAGTTGTCGCGAAAGAACGCGCCGAGAATCGGTATATCTCCCAGCCCCGGAAACTTGTTCACCTGTGAGCTGTTGCGGGTGCTGATCAGGCCGCTGATGACGAAGCTTTCGCCGTCGGCCAGGGCGATGCTGGTATCGGTACGGCGCACCGTGAGTGCTGGCACCAATGTCCCGGCGATGTTCACCGCATTGGTGAAGTCCAGTTCACTGACTTCCGGCGCCACCTTCAATGCAATGCGATTTTTGCCGATGACGGTGGGGGTCAGGGTCAGGCGAATACCGAATTCCTTGTATTCGATGGACACGTTGTCGCTGCCGGCGCTGGGCACCGGGATCGGCACTTCACCACCGGCCAGGAAACTCGCGCTCTGCCCGCTGAGGGCCACCAGGCTTGGCCGCGCCAGGGTATAGGCGAAACCACTGCCTTCCAGCGCGTTGATCATCAACAGCGTTTTACCGGTGGCGAAAGACAGGTTGAACATGTCGTTGTTGACCGGCAATGAAGGCCGGACAATGCCGCCGATGGAGGGCAAGGTCCTCGGCGCGCCGAACTGGAAATTGCCACGGCTGCCGAAAATCGACGTCGAGGCTTCCTTGAGTTTGTTCCGGCTGACTTCAACGAAGCGAATGTCAGTCTGCACCTGGGCGAGCAGCATCGGGTCTTCGGAAGGCATGCTTGCAGCGCCTGTCAGTGCCTCGGTGGCCCTGCCTTTGACAAAGACCATGCTCTGGCGCGGTATTTTCGAACAGTCCGTCCAGACCATCAGGCTGGTGGCGCCGGGCGCCAGGCCCGTGAGAATGAAGGCATCGCTGCCACTGGGTTGCACATCGGCAATTTTCGGGTCGCCGACTGCCAACTTCGTCACGGGGGCGAGGATGCGCAGTTCGCTCTGGAGCCCCTGGCCGACCTCGAAGGTCGCCGGCAGATTGTCCAGTTGCGAACAGTTTGCCGCGGCGGCCTGGGCCGCATCCAAGCCAAGACCCATCCAGAACAGGCCATGAATGAAATGTTTTAGAACCGGAGCAGTACGATGGGTCATGAAGTGATCCTCGGTAAAGAGGCCATCCCTAGGCTTAACTATTGCCTCGGATCACTTAAGAGGCCCGGGCTGCCCCTTTCCATCTCGCCGGCCTGTTCATATTCCGGTTTCAGGCCTCGTCGCTATAAGCAAACGGGCGCATTTCTCCGGCCTGACTGAACGACAGGCTGCTTGCGAACAACTTTTCGGTACCCGGGTCTCCGGGATATTCGAAGGCAACGACGGTATCGATCAGGTCGCTTCAGGAGCGTTTTGCCGAGCCTGTCATCGCTTCTGTTTCACGGTAGTTCAAGCATGGCAAAGCGCCACGCCACGAATCAAAAAAATGACTAAAAAGTGACGGGTGGAAAAATTCGCTCAAGTGGCCGTCAATAATTTGTCTTTTTGTGTTGGGAAGGGCGATACGCAAGGCATATCTTTCTGGGGGCAGGGGGAGGCCTGCGAGCCGTTTTTGGGTCGCAGGGTCTGGCGCAGATCAGGCCACGTGGTAGTGCACTGACAGTGTTCCTTTCTTTTGCGAAAGCGAGGCAATGGTGACTGTTCCCAGTTCGCGCAGGCGCTGCACGTGAGTACCGCCACAACCGTAGGCGGCCAGCCCACCGAAACCGACTTCGCGCAGGCCTTCGCGCGACGTGATCAGGCGCGACAGGTCGTCGGCAATCCATTCGTCGATGCCTTGCTGAATGATCGAGATGTCCAGTTCCTGAGGGTCTTCCCCAGGCTGGAACTGCACGCGGCTTTCGCCGGGCCAATGATGGGCCTTGATCGGTTTCCAGCCACGGCTTTCGGCGAAATGGCCGATCAGGTGCCCGGCCGAGTGCAGGCGTGAATTCAACTGTCGCCGCTGCGCATCCACGCGGATCGCCGCCATGCCCGAGGCCACCGGTCTGTCGACGTAATGAACGATCTGTTGCCCGTCCTGGACCACGCGCAGCACTTGGCTTTCACCGATCCATCCAGTGTCGCAGGGCTGACCGCCACCCTGGGGGTGGAACAGTGTGGCGCGCAGCACCACGGCAAACTCATGTTCCTGGGGGCTGCAATCCAGGACTTCCACATTGGCCTCGAGGTCATCGCTATGGAAAAAGAGGCGAAGCGTCATGTGCCATATCCACATCAGAAATTGTGACGGGATTATAGGTAGGGCGTAAAAGGGTGATAATCCGTTCAAATTTCAAAGGACTGTTGCGTCATGAGCACAAATCTACCGTTGCCGCTGCTGGCCGAAATGGCCATCTTCGTCAAGGTCGTGGAAACCGGCAGCTTCTCCGAGGCGGCCCGTCAGTTGGGCTCATCACCGTCGGCCATCAGTCGCAGTATTTCCCGCCTGGAGAAAGCCCTGGCGACCCGACTGTTGCAACGCACCACCCGCAAATTGCGTTTGAGCGATGGCGGGGAAGAGGTGTTCAAGCGCTGCCAGGAGATGGTCGCCGCCGCTCGGTCGGTGATGGAAATCAGCGGCCAGTTCACCCAGGAGGCTGAAGGGCGCATCCGCGTCAGCGTGCCCAAGGCGGTGGGGCGTTTCGTGATTCATCCGCACATGCCTGAATTCTTGCGTCGCTATCCGAAGGTCGATGTGGAACTGTTGCTGGAGGATCGGCAGGTTGACCTGATCGACGATCACGTCGACCTGGCCATCCGGATTACTGATCAACCGCCGGTCGGGCTGGTGGGGCGTCAGTTGTTGACCATCGATCACCTGCTCTGCGCCACGCCGCAGTACCTGGCTGAACACGGTACTCCCGCGCATCCCCACGACTTGTTGGAGCACAGCTGCATTTACCTGGGGGCAACCCCGAACGACGCTCGCTGGAAATTCAAGAAAGGGAGCAAGTCCGTCACCGTAGGCGTGCACGGACGCTACGCGGCCAATCACACGGGTGTGCGGTTGGGGGCCGTCTTGCAGCACATCGGCATCGGCAGCCTGCCGTATTTCACGGCCCGTCATGCCTTGGAGCAAGGCTTGATCGTGCAGGTATTGGCCGACTGGACGTTCCTGGCTTCCTACCACGGTGGCTTGTGGTTGCTGCATTCGCCGACTCGCTACCTGCCACCCAAGCTGCGAGTGTTCATTGATTATCTGGTGGCGTGCCTGGAGAAGGAGCCGACCCTGGACAAGGTGGGCAGTGGGAATCGTCCCAGCAATGTCGCGGCGCACTATGAGTTGCCGGAGAGTGATGGGTTGTACTGACGGCCCGCCCAGGCGACACACTTTGGCAAGGCAAAAAAAGGCCCGCCGGGTTAACCGTGCGGGCCTTTGCATGACCGGTCGCGATCAGTGCTTGCTGTCCTGGTCCGACATCGCCAGCAATTGCTTTTCCTGGTTCCAGTCGAAGGGCTCGTCGTTTTGCTCGGCTTCGAAACGACGTTCCTCCAGGGCCTGGTACAGGGCGATCTCTTCGTCGGGCATGTAGTGCAGGCAGTCACCGGCGAAGTACCAGAGCAGGTCGCGAGGCACCAGATGGGCGATCTGTGGGTAACGGACGATCACCTGGCACAGGAGGTCCTGGCCCAGGTACTGGCTTTCGATCGGGTCGACGGGCAGTTGCGCGCGTAACTCGTCGAAGCGCTCCAGAAACAAGGCGTGGCTTTCTTCGGGCACCTGTTCGGCCTCACCCACGGCGACCAGGATGCTGCGCAAGTGGTCAAGCAAGACAAGGTGATCGGCAACGACATTGGACACGAGATAAGTCCTCAAGAGTAAAACGGGCGCAGGAGTATAAAGCCCTTGCGCCCGCTTTTATAGGTAGAGAGCTATAGGTGACGGGTCTACCGGCTCGTCATCAACGAACCTTGTCTTGCGCCAGCGTCAGCTCTTCCTTATCGAAGTCATCCACGTCGATGACCTTGCGCCGCGCCGCCTCGGCCGCGCGCAAGGTCTGTGCTTCACCGGCTTGTAGCACACCCGTTTCCAGGGCCGCATCGATGAGCGGTTCGCCTGGCGCCGGATTGAGCTGACCCTGCTTGAGCGCTCCGTGCAGCTTCTTGTGCAGCGGATGGGCGGCAGCCAGCAGGTCGGCGGCGTGTTGCAGGGCGCCCACCGGATCGTCACTCGATTGCGGGCGATAGCAGCCTTGCAGTAACTCTTCGAGGGTCGGGTCACCCTTGGGCCGGCCGATGACCGCCGCCACCTCGGCGTCGAGCCTGTCGCTCGGGCCCTTGTGACGACGACCGAAGGGGAACACCACCAGGCGCAACAGGCAACCGAGCACCCGACTGGGGAAGTTGCTCAGCAGCTCATCCAGCGCACGTTCCGACTGGCCCAGGCTTTCCTCCATGGCCCAGGTGAACAGCGGCGCCATGTGGTCCGGCGAGTCCAGGTCGTGATAGCGCTTGAGCGCCGCGGACGCCAGGTAAAGGTTGCTCAAAACATCGCCCAGGCGGGCCGACAGGCGTTCACGGCGTTTGAGTTCACCTCCCAGCAACATCATGCTCAGGTCCGCCAGCAGGGCGAATGCCGCTGCCTGCCGGTTGAGGGCGCGGAAGTAACCCTGGCTCAGGGTATTGCCGGGGGCTTTCTCGAAATGCCCCAGGCCCAGATTGAGCACCAGGGTGCTGGCGGCGTTGCTGACGGCGAAACCAATGTGCTTGAGCAACAGGGCATCGAACTCGACCAGCGCCTGGTCTTTGTCTTCACGGGTTGCCAGGGCCATTTCCTTGAGCACGAACGGATGGCAGCGAATGGCGCCCTGGCCGAAGATCATCAGGTTGCGCGACAGGATATTCGCGCCTTCGACCGTGATGAAGATCGGCGCACCTTGCCAACTACGCCCCAGGTAATTGTTCGGGCCCATGATGATGCCCTTGCCGCCATGTACGTCCATGGCGTGGCTGATGCACTCGCGGCCGCGTTCGGTCAGGTGGTACTTGAGAATGGCCGACAGCACCGAAGGCTTTTCCCCCAGGTCCACCGCGTTGGCGGTCAGCATGCGTGCCGCGTCCATCAACCAGGCGTTGCCACCAATGCGCGCCATGGCTTCCTGGATACCTTCGAACGCCGATAGCGGTACGTTGAATTGCTCGCGCACCTGGGCGTACTGCCCCGTCACCAGGCTGGTGAACTTCGCCGCGCCGGTGCCCACCGCCGGCAGGGAAATCGAGCGCCCGACCGACAGGCAGTTCATCAGCATCATCCAGCCCTTGCCCAGCATCGCCTGGCCGCCGATGAGGAAGTCCAGGGGGATGAACACGTCTTTGCCCCAGTTCGGCCCGTTCATGAACGCGGCGCCCAACGGCAGGTGACGGCGACCGATATGCACGCCAGGGGTATCGGTGGGAATCAAGGCCAGGCTGATGCCCAGGTCTTCTTCGTCCCCCAGCAGGTGATCAGGGTCATAAGCCTTGAAGGCCAGGCCGAGGAGGGTGGCCACCGGACCGAGGGTGATGTAGCGCTTTTCCCAGTTCAGGCGCAGGCCGAGGGTTTCCTGGCCTTGCCATTCACCCTTGCAGATGATGCCGGTGTCGGGCATCGCCCCGGCGTCGGAGCCGGCCAGTGGCCCGGTCAGGGCGAAGCAGGGAATATCGTCGCCACGGGCCAGTCGCGGCAGGTAATGGTCGCGTTGTTCATCGGTGCCGTAGTGCAGCAACAGTTCCGCCGGGCCGAGGGAGTTGGGGACCATCACGGTGGAGGCCAGGTCGCCGCTACGGGTGGCCAGTTTCATCGCGACCTGGGAGTGGGCGTAAGCGGAAAAGCCTTTGCCGCCGTATTCCTTGGGAATGATCAGCGCGAAAAACCCGTGCTCCTTGATGTGGGCCCAGGCTTCAGGCGGCAGGTCCATGGCCTGGCCGATCTGCCAGTCGCTGACCATCGCGCAGAGTGCTTCGGTGGGGCCGTCGAGGAAAGCCTGCTCCTCCTCGGTCAGTTGCACCTTGGGGTAGGCCAGCAACAAGTCCCAATCCGGACGACCGCTGAACAGTTCGCCATCCCACCACACCGTGCCGGCATCGATGGCGTCGCGCTCGGTCTGGGACATGGGCGGCAGGGTTTTCTGGAACCAGTCGAACATCGGCGCACTGAAGTATCGGCGGCGCAGGTCTGGCAGCAGCAACGGGGCGGCGACGGCGGCGAGTACCACCCAGAGGATCAGCAGCAGCCAGCCGGGCGCATGGCTGAAAATGCCCATGGCCAACAGGTAGACCGCGACGATACCTAGCGCGGGTAGCGGGTCGGTGCGCCGATGCGCCAGCCAGGCGATCCCGACGATCAGCACCAGTATCCACAACAACAGCATATGTAATCCTCCGTGAACCAAGGCAAAACCGACCTTCAGAGCTTAGACGGCATCTGCAAAACCGGTGGTCAGCGCGATGTGATTGATTTCGTGGGAAACCCCAGTTGTATTGCGCCAGTCTGGTTGGCAACAGCCGTGGGAAATCGTTCGTTAACAAGGTGAGAAAACGCCATTGTTTGGCCGGAATGCCGTTATCGCTGGGCGGGGGGCTGTGGATAAACTCGGACACAGTCAGCCCCAGCCGAACACAGTACTTGTGGCGAGGGGATTTATCCCCGCTGGGCTGCGAAGCAGCCCCAAGGCAGGCCCACTCAATCTGCCTGGCACACCGAGGTGTCAGGGTTAGGGCCGCTTCGCGTCCAGCGGGGATAAATCCCCTCGCCACAAAGACCGAGTTCGACCCTGAGGGGGAGTGATGTTTCCCGAGAGGCTTTCCTTTTATGCAGCAATACCTGAACCCCGGCCCCCTTCATCGACAGCGATCACCCTGCGGTCATCGACTTCACCGAAACCCACCGCGGTGCCGAGCGCGACCCGCTGGCCCAGGCGGTCAGCCTGTATTACGCCGTGCGCGAGGCGGTACGGTACAACCCCTATACCTTCAGTCGCGACCCGGCGACCCTGCGCGGCAGTCATGCGCTGGTTTCCGGTGAAAGCTATTGCGTGCCCAAGGCCACCTTGCTGGCCGGTTGTGCCCGGTATTGCGGCATCCCGGCGCGTATCGGCCTGGCGGATGTGCGCAACCACCTGTCCACCCCGCGCCTGCTGGAATTGCTCAGGAGCGATGTGTTCGCCATGCATGGTTATACCGAGCTGTACCTGAACGACCGCTGGGTCAAGGCGACGCCGGCTTTCAACCAGGGGTTGTGCGAGTTGTTCGATGTGGCTCCGCTGGAATTCGACGGTCGTCACGACAGCGTTTTCCACCCGTTCAATCGACAAGGGGCGAAGTTGATGGAATACGTCACCGACCATGGTCAGTTCACCGATGTGCCCGAGGCGTTTTTCTTCGAACACCTGGAGAAATGCTACCCGCATCTATTTGGCGAGCAGGTGCCGCTCCTGCTCGGCGACATGCAGGGCGATTTGAGTCGCGCCTGATCCGGCGTATGCTGCGGCGGCATTTATCCATCGAGGACGCCGTGATGCTGAAGATATGGGGCCGGAAAAATTCATCGAATGTGCGCAAGGCGTTGTGGTGCGCGGAAGAGTTGGGACTGGTCTACCAGGCCATTGATGCGGGCGGGGCATTCGGGGTGGTGGACACGCCCGAGTACCGTGCGAAAAACCCCAACGGCCGCGTGCCGATGATCGAGGACGACGGTTTCGTGCTCTGGGAATCCAACACCATCGTGCGGTACCTGGCTGCTCGCCATGCGTCGGGTTCGGCCTGGTATCCCGCTGACGTGCAGGCACGGGCCCAGGCTGAAAAATGGATGGACTGGACCACGTCCAGCTTTGCCGCACCGTTTCGTACGGTGTTCTGGGGCGTGTTGCGCACCCCGGCCGAGCAACAGGACTGGGCGGCCATCAACGCGGCGATCAAGGAGTGCGATGACTTGTTGGCGATGGTCGAGCGAACCTTGAGCGAACAGCCCTACCTGTCGGGTGATGAAATCGGCATGGGCGACATTCCCCTGGGCAGTTTCATTTATGCCTGGTTCGAGATGCCCATCCAGCGCGCCGAGCTACCTGGCGTAGGGGCCTGGTACGCGCGGTTGCAGCAGCGTCCGGCCTACCGCAAGGCCGTTATGACCGCGTTGACTTAATACTTACTATCGACACACTTGACTGTACTTGTGCGGCGACGCCACGCACCATTGCCTTCGCGCGCCGTGGTTGCATTGCTCGCCGCCCGCCCTTATCTATTGTTTTCTTCCCTCCCTTCTTGGTGCGTAATCCGATATGAGTTCCGCTCTGTCCATCCGGCAGCTAACCAAAACCTACGGCAACGGTTTCCAGGCCTTGAGTGGTATCGATCTGGACGTCGCCGAAGGTGATTTCTTCGCCTTGCTCGGCCCTAACGGTGCCGGCAAATCCACCACCATCGGCATTCTTTCCACCCTGGTGAACAAGACCAGCGGCACGGTGAATGTCTTTGGTCATGACCTGGACCGCGAGCCCGCCGCCCTCAAGCGCTGCATTGGCGTGGTGCCCCAGGAGTTCAACTTCAACCAGTTCGAAAAGACCTTCGACATCGTCGTGACCCAGGCCGGCTACTACGGCATCCCGCCGAAGATCGCCAACGAGCGCGCCGAGCAATACCTGACCCAGTTGGGCCTGTGGGACAAGCGTGACGTGCCGTCCCGTTCATTGTCCGGCGGCATGAAGCGGCGACTGATGATTGCCCGGGCGCTGGTGCATGAACCGCGGCTGCTGATCCTCGACGAGCCGACCGCTGGCGTGGACATCGAGTTGCGTCGTTCGATGTGGAGCTTCCTGACCGAGCTGAACCAGAAAGGCATCACCATCATCCTCACCACCCATTACCTGGAAGAGGCTGAGCAGTTGTGCCGCAACATCGGCATCATCGACCACGGCACCATCGTCGAGAACACCAGCATGCGCCAGTTGCTCAGCCAACTGCATGTGGAAACCTTCGTGCTGGACCTGAAAAACGACCTGAAGTCCGCGCCCCAGCTTATCGGTTATCCGGCTCGCCTGGTGGACAGCCACACCCTGGAAGTCCAGGTGGACAAAACCGTGGGTATCACCGGGCTGTTCACCCAACTGGCCCTGCAAAACATTGAAGTGCAGAGCCTGCGCAATAAAACCAATCGCCTCGAGGAGTTGTTCGTGTCCCTGGTGGAGAAAAATCTGGCGAAGGTGGCGGTATGAGTGTGAGTTCTGAACTGCGCCCCAACCTCATCGCCCTCAATACCATCGTGTACCGCGAAGTCCGGCGTTTCATGCGGATCTGGCCGCAGACGCTGCTGCCGCCAGCCATCACCATGGTCTTGTACTTCGTGATCTTCGGTAACCTGATCGGCCGGCAGATCGGCGACATGGGCGGCTTCACGTACATGGACTACATCGTGCCGGGGCTGATCATGATGTCGGTGATCACCAACTCCTACGGCAACGTGGTGTCGAGCTTCTTCGGCAGCAAGTTCCAGCGTTCGATCGAAGAACTGATGGTCTCGCCGGTGTCGCCCCACACGATCCTCATCGGCTACACCCTGGGCGGTGTGTTGCGGGGGCTGGCGGTGGGCCTGATCGTGACCCTGCTGTCGTTGTTCTTCACCCATCTGCAGGTGCATCACCTGGGGGTGACGGTACTGGTGGTGGTGCTCACGGCGACGATCTTTTCATTGCTGGGTTTCATCAATGCCGTGTTTGCGCGCAACTTCGATGACATCTCCATCATCCCGACGTTCGTGCTCACGCCGCTGACCTACCTGGGCGGGGTGTTCTACTCGATCTCGCTGCTGCCACCGTTCTGGCAGACCGTGTCCCTGGCCAACCCGGTGCTGCACATGGTCAACGCCTTTCGCTACGGCATCCTCGGGGTGTCGGACATCAAGATCAGCATCGCGATTACCTTCATGCTGGTCGCGACCGTAGTGCTCTACATCGGTTGTGCGCGGTTGCTGGTCAGCGGGCGCGGGATGCGTACCTGATCCAGCAGGTGTGTTGACTGATATATCGCGAGCAGGCTCGCTCCCACATTGAAATGCGTTTCCTTGTGGGAGCGAGCCTGCTCGCGATGGCATCAGCAAGCGCACCAAAAAAAGGCCTCCATTCCCAGGAGGCCTTTTTGCATTTCACATTCGGCTTTTCTTGCGCCGCCTCCACTGCCGCGCCACCCACCAGCGCCAGTAACTCATGGTGACGAAGTAGGCCAGGGCGCCGAGTACCAGGCCGGTCACCACCGAACCGAGCAGGAACGGCTGCCACAAGGTGGACAACTGGCCGCTGATCCATTCCCAGGTCAGTTCTTCGGGCAGTGTCCGGGCGGGCACGTCCATCAGCCAGGCGCCGGTCTGGTAAGTGCAGAAGAACACCGCCGGCATGGTGATCGGATTGGTCAGCCACACCAGGCTCACCGCGATCGGCATATTGCCGCGCACCGTGACGGCCAATGCGGCGGCCAGCAACATTTGCAACGGGATTGGCAAGAACGCGGCAAACAGGCCAACAGCCATCGCCCGGGCCACGGAGTGCCGATTGAGGTGCCAAAGGTTGGGGTCGTGCAGCAGGGTGCCGAGAAAACGTAAGGATTTGTGTTCCCGGATGCTCTCTGGGTCTGGCATGTAACGTTTGAATAGGCGCCGGGGCATAAGGCTTCTCGGTCGGTTCAACGCAGTGAGGCCGCAAGTATGTCCGGATTCTACGGCTGGCAGATTCAGACTTTGTGACAATTGATAACGCCGGCAGTGCCATGGACCGTCTATGCCTGGAGAGGGCACTCTCAAGGACGGGTTATGCGCACAGGGTTAGTCGCGCTTGCACTGGGGCTGTTGGCCCCGATTTTTTTACCGGCACTGCCACCGTTGTGGCTGATTGCAGCCATGCCGGTAGTGGCATTGATGGCGTTGCCGTTTCGAACCTATCCGCTGGGTTTCTTCCTGTTCGGGCTGGCCTGGGCCTGTCTGTCGGCGCAGTTTGCGCTGGACGATCGGTTATCCGTCGCGCTCGATGGAGAAACCCGTTGGGTCGAGGGGCGCGTCGTCGGTTTGCCGCAACAGGGCGATGGCGTGGTGCGTTTCGAACTGGCTGATGCCCATTCACGTCGTACCCGGCTACCGACGACACTGCGTCTCGCGTGGTTCGGTGGCCCGCCGGTCAACAGCGGCGAGCGCTGGCGATTGGCGGTGAAACTCAAGCGACCCGCCGGGTTGCTGAACCCACACGGCTTCGATTATTCAGCCTGGTTGTTGAGTCGCGGTATCGGCGCGACCGGTACGGTCAAGGACGGCCGTCTTTTGCAGGCGGCCCGGGGCGCCTGGCGGGATGAGGTGCGCCAGGCACTGGCGCAGGTCGACGCCAACGGTCGCTCCGGTGCGCTGGCGGCGTTGGTTCTGGGCGACGGCGGCGGGCTGACTCGCGAAGATTGGCAGGTGCTGCAAGACACCGGCACCGTCCACTTGCTGGTGATCTCCGGGCAACACATCGGCCTGCTTGCCGGCCTGGTGTACCTGTTGGTGGCTGGCGCGGCGCGCTATGGCCTGTGGCCGGCAGGTCTGGCGTGGTTGCCTTGGGCCTGCGCGCTGGCCTTCTGCGCCGCCCTGGGCTACGGCTTGCTCGCCGGGTTCGAGGTACCGGTGCGGCGGGCCTGCACGATGATCGGCCTGGTGCTGTTGTGGCGCTTGCGCTTCAAGCAGCCAGATCCGTGGTGGACATGGCTGCTGGCCTTCGCCGGAGTGCTGGTGTTCGACCCGCTGGCCAACCTGCGGCCAGGGTTCTGGTTATCGTTTGCGGCTGTCGCCATCTTGATGTTCACCTTTGGCGGTCGCCTGGGACCCTGGCGCTGGTGGCAAACCTGGACCCGTGCCCAGTGGCTCGTCGCGGTCGGCCTGTGTCCGTTGTTGTTGATCGTGGGGTTGCCGGTCAGTCTCAGCGGGCCGCTGGTGAACCTGCTCGCGGTGCCCTGGATCAGCCTGTTGGTCTTGCCGTCGGCGCTGCTCGGCACGGCGTTGTTGCCGGTCCCTCTCATTGGCGAAGGACTGCTGTGGATCGCCGGCGGACTGCTCGATCTGCTGTTCAAGGGGCTGACGCTGGTCGCCGGACGAATGCCGGCCTGGGTCCCGGCCGCAGTCTCGACCTGGGCCCTGGGTATCGCCGCCCTCGGCGCTTTTCTACTGCTGTTGCCCAAAGGTGTGCCGCTACGTGTACTGGGGTGGCCGATGGTGTTGCTGATGGTTTTCCCACCGCAAGAACACCTGCCACCAGGGCAAGCCGAGATCTGGCAACTGGACGTGGGCCAAGGGCTGGCGGTGCTGGTGCGGACCCGCCGGCACACCCTGCTATACGACGCCGGGCCGCGTTTTGGCGAGGCCGATGTGGGCGAGCGGGTCGTCCTGCCGACCTTGCGCAAACTGGGGGTTCGAGGCTTGGACCTGATGCTGCTCAGCCATGCCGACGCCGATCATGCCGGTGGTGCCCCGGCCGTACGCAACGGGCTGCCGACGAGGGAAGTGATCAGCGGCGATCCCGATGCGCTGCCCGCCGAGTTGCTGGCCGGGCCCTGCGACAGTGGCCGACGCTGGGAATGGGACGGAGTCGGGTTCGAGCTGTGGCGATGGGCCTCTGCCGTCGAAAGCAACCAGAAATCCTGTGTCTTGCTGGTGGAGGCCGGCGGTGAACGCTTACTGCTGACCGGCGATATCGACATCCATGCCGAACGCGCCTTGCTCGACGAGGCCCTGGCACTACCGATCCAGTGGCTGGCCGCGCCTCACCATGGCAGCCGCAGTTCGTCGTCGATGGCGCTGCTGTCACGTCTCAAGCCGCATTCGGTGTTGATTTCCCGAGGGCAGGGCAACGCGTTCGGCCATCCCCATCCGCAGGTGATGGCCCGCTATCGACGCTCGGGCCTGGCGATCTACGACAGCGCCGAGCAGGGCGCCATTCGTCTGCAACTGGGGGCTTTCGAGCTGCCGCGCACAGAGGCCGGACACCGACGTTACTGGCGCGATCGGCCAACAGTCGGGCCACCGGGGCAATATTGATCCAGCGCAATCGGCTGATGCGCTTATCGGCGGGGCGGGTCTGCAAGGCGAGTCTGTGTGATAAAGTGGCGCACTTTTTCGAGGGGGCAGTCACTGTGTGGGAATTGGTCAAATCCGGCGGCTGGATGATGTTGCCGATCATTCTGAGTTCCATCGCGGCACTGGGTATCGTTGCCGAACGCCTGTGGACCCTGCGGGCCAGCCGCGTGACCCCGGAGCATCTGCTCGGGCAGGTCTGGGTCTGGATCAAGGACAAGCAACTGAACAAGGACAAGCTCAAGGAACTGCGGGCCAGTTCGCCCTTGGGCGAAGTCCTCGCCGCCGGACTGGCGAACTCCAAGCATGGTCGCGAGATCATGAAGGAGTGCATCGAGGAAGCCGCCGCCCGGGTCATCCATGAACTGGAGCGCTACATCAATACCCTGGGGACCATCGCCGCCATGTCCCCGCTGCTGGGCCTGCTGGGTACCGTGTTGGGCATGATCGACATCTTCAGTGCGTTTACCGGCTCGGGCATGACCACCAACGCCGCGGTACTGGCGGGGGGGATTTCCAAGGCCCTGATCACCACTGCCGCCGGCCTGATGGTGGGTATTCCGGCCGTGTTCTTCCATCGGTTCCTGCAACGCCGCGTGGACGAACTGGTGGTTGGCATGGAGCAGGAAGCCATCAAGCTGGTCGAGGTGGTGCAAGGTGACCGTGATGTGGACCTGGCTGGGGACAAGAAGTGAAATTCCGCCGCAAGCCACGGGAAAACATCGAGATTAACCTCGCGTCGCTGATCGACGTGGTGTTCATCCTGCTGCTGTTTTTCGTCGTGACCACCACATTCACCCGGGAAACCCAGCTCAAGGTTGAATTGCCGCAGGCCGTCAGCGGCTCGCCGGCCGAAGACCAGCAACTGAAGAATCTGGAAATCACCATCAGCGCCGAAGGGGCGTTCTCGGTGAACAACCAATTGCTGCCCAAGAGCGACCTGGCGAGCCTGATCGAGGCCCTGCAAAAAGAGTCTGGCGGCGACACCAACCTGCCGCTGTCCATCAGCGCCGACGGCAAGACCCCCCATCAATCGGTGATCACTGCCATGGATGCGGCCGGCAAGCTCGGTTTCAGCCATCTGCGCATGACCACGGTCGAGGCGGCTCCCGCACCCTGATGGCCATGTCCGATCGATTGCTTGCCGCGTGGTACGAAGGTCACCCGGCCCTGACCCTGCTACGGCCGCTGGAGTGGTTGTATCGACGAGTGGTGGTGGGCAAGCGCCAGCGTTTCCTGGCGGGTGAAGGGCAGATCTATCAGCCCCCCGTGCCGTTGCTGGTGGTGGGCAATATCACGGTCGGCGGCACTGGCAAGACGCCGTTGATCCTGTGGATGATCCAGCATTGCCAGCGCAGTGGCTTGCGGGTTGGCGTGGTCAGCCGGGGTTATGGCGCCAAGCCGTCGCAACTGCCCTGGCGAGTCACGGCCGAGCAGGGCGCCGACGTCGCCGGTGATGAGCCGCTGTTGATTGTCCAGCGCACAGGCGTGCCATTGATGATCGACCCCGATCGCAGTCGTGCGGTCCAGGCATTGCTTGCGGCCGAACCGCTGGACCTGATCCTGTCCGACGACGGCCTGCAGCATTATCGGCTGGCCCGGGACCTTGAGCTGGTGCTGATCGACAGCGCCCGGGGCCTGGGCAACCGCCGTTGCCTGCCCGCCGGGCCATTGCGTGAGCCGGTCGAGCGCCTGCAATCGGTCGACGCCGTGCTGTACAACGGCGCCAGCGCCGACCGCGAAGACGGCTTTGCCTTCCAATTGCGCCCCACCGAACTGGTGAACCTGGCCAGTGGCGAACGCCGTCCTCTCGACCATTTTCCACCTGGCCAGGCCTTGCACGCCGTGGCAGGCATCGGCAACCCCCAGCGTTTCTTCAAGACCCTCGAAACGCTACACTGGCGGCCAATACCGCACGGGTTTGCCGACCACGCCGAATACAGCGCCCAGGCCTTGAGTTTCACACCTTCGCTGCCAGTGGTCATGACGGAAAAGGATGCGGTCAAATGCCGTGCCTTTGCTGCACCTGACTGGTGGTACCTGGCGGTGGACGCCGCGCCATCGCCGGCCTTCGCGGCCTGGTTCGATACGCAGTTGATGCGCCTGTTGCCGGATCGGCTTTTGCCTTAAACCTTTCATCCAGGGGAATACCATGGACACCAAATTGCTCGATATTCTGGCCTGCCCGGTCTGCAAAGGCCCGCTCAAGCTCAGCGCCGACAAGACCGAACTGATCAGCAAGGGCGCCGGCCTGGCCTACCCGATTCGCGACGGCATCCCGGTGATGCTCGAAAGCGAAGCCCGCACCCTGACCACCGATGAGCGCCTGGATAAATGACCGCAGCCTTTACCGTTGTCATTCCGTCGCGCTTCGCCTCGACGCGCCTGCCCGGCAAGCCGTTGCTGTCGATCGCCGGCAAGCCGATGATCCAGCACGTCTGGGAGCAGGCCTGCAAAAGCAGCGCCCAGCGCGTGGTGGTGGCGACTGACGATGCGCGCATCGTCGAGGCCTGCAAAAGCTTTGGCGCCGAGGTGGTCCTGACTCGCGAAGACCATAATTCCGGTACCGATCGCCTGGCGGAGGTCGCGGCGAAACTCGGTCTTGCCGCCGACGCCATCGTCGTCAATGTGCAAGGTGACGAGCCCTTGATCCCACCCAGCGTCATCGATCAGGTCGCCGCCAACCTTGCGGCCCACACCGAAGCGCGCATGGCCACCCTGGCCGAGCCGATCGAGGATGCGCAGACCCTGTTCAACCCTAGCGTGGTCAAGGTTGTGAGTGACCTCAATGGCCTGGCGCTGACCTTCAGCCGTGCAATATTGCCCTGGGCCCGGGACGCGTTTGCCAAGAACCCCGATGTACTGCCCGAAGGCGTACCGTACCGCCGCCATATCGGTATCTATGCCTACCGCGCCGGTTTCCTCCAGGACTTCGTCGCCTGGGGCCCATGCTGGTTGGAAAACACTGAATCCCTGGAGCAACTGCGTGCCCTGTGGCATGGCGTGCGGATCCACGTCGCCGATGCGCTGATCGCTCCGCCGACCGGTGTCGACACCGCCGAAGACCTCGAGCGCGTTCGTCGCCTGCTGGAGGCTTGATGCGGGTCCTGTTCGTCTGCCTCGGCAACATCTGCCGCTCGCCCACCGCCGAAGGCATCCTGCGCCACAAGTTGCGTGAGGCCGGGTTGGCCGGCCAGGTGGAAGTCGCTTCCGCCGGCACCGGTGACTGGCACGTCGGTAAAGCCCCGGACAAGCGCAGCCAGGCTGCGGCCCTGAAGCGGGGCTACGACTTGTCGGCCCAGCGCGCGCAACAGGTCACCCGCGCCGACTTCGCCAGCTACGACCTGATCCTGGCGATGGACAGCAGCAACCTGCGCCACCTCAAGGCCCTGCAACCGGCCAACGGCAAGGCCGAGTTGGATCTGTTCCTGCGGCGCTACGAAGCCGAACTCGACGATGTGCCGGACCCGTACTACGACGGCGAGCAGGGCTTCGAGCAGGTGCTGGACTTGATCGAGCGCGCCACGGATCGCCTGATGATCGAATTGAAGGGGCGGTTATGACCTTGCAGGTACGGGCGGGCGTCAGTCTCAAGCCCTTCAACAGCTTCGGAGTGGACGTCACTGCCCGCTTGTTCGCTGAAGCCCACGACGATGGCGATGTTCGCGAGGCGTTGGCTTATGCCAGCGAACATGCTGTGCCATTGCTGGTGATCGGCGGCGGCAGCAACCTGTTGCTGACCGGCGACATCGACGCATTGGTGGTGCGCATGGCCAGCCGGGGGATTCGTCTGCTCAGCGATGACGGCGAGCGGGTGGTGGTCGAAGCCGAAGCCGGGGAACCTTGGCACCCCTTCGTCCAGCACACGCTGGCGCAAGGCTGGTCGGGCCTGGAAAACCTCAGCCTGATTCCCGGTACCGTAGGCGCGGCACCGATGCAGAACATCGGTGCCTATGGCGTGGAGATCAAGGATGTCTTTGCCGGCCTCACCGCGCTGGATCGCCAGACCGGTGAGCTGCGCGAGTTCACCTTGGAGGAATGCCGCTTCGCCTATCGCGACAGCCTGTTCAAGCAGCAGGTGGGGCGTTGGTTGATCCTGCGGGTGCGTTTCGCCCTCAGTCGCGCCGCGCACTTGCACCTGGAGTACGGACCGGTCCGCCAGCGATTGACCGAGCAGGGCATCGAGCAGGCGACGCCTGCCGATGTGAGCCGGGCGATTTGCAGTATCCGCAGTGAAAAACTTCCGGACCCGGCCGTGCTGGGCAATGCGGGCAGTTTCTTCAAGAACCCGCTGGTGCCGGCCACCCACGTTGACCATCTCAAGCTGCAATACCCTGACCTGGTGGCTTATCCACAGCCTGAAGGGCAGATGAAAATCGCCGCCGGCTGGCTGATCGAACGGGCCGGCTGGAAGGGCTTTCGCGAGGGTGATGCCGGGGTACACAAGTTGCAGGCGTTGGTGCTGGTCAACTACGGCAAGGCCACGGGCCCGCAGCTGTTGGACCTGGCGCTGCGCATCCAGAAAGACATTGCCGAACGTTTCCAGGTCGAGCTCGAAATGGAACCCAATCGTTACTGAACCGGGCTTTCGCAACCGCCTGAAAAAACGCCCTGTACACCCTGCGCACGATCATTTGTGCAGGATTGTGCAGGGCGTTTTGCTTGATCCTGGGTTAATTTAGCTTCCTAACGATGCGATCCTTGCATCCCTAAGGCCCGATACAGACGCCTGCGTGCGCCTGGATAAGAGAGCCCGATCAGCCTGAGCCAGTCTGCGACAACCGAACCGTTACCCAAGCGGCAGATTGCTCGACCCCATAACTCGATAACTATGCGGGCGTGCCCATGATTACCCTGAAACTCAATGGAAAAGACCATCAACTGGATGTGACCGAGGACATGCCACTGCTGTGGGCTATCCGGGACGTGGCCGGTTACAACGGCACCAAATTCGGCTGCGGCATGGGCCTGTGCGGCGCGTGCACCATCCACATTGACGGCGCCCCGGCGCGCAGTTGCATCACGCCAATCGGCTCGGTGAAAGGGCAGGACGTCAGCACCATCGACGGGCTCCACGCTGACCCGATTGGGCAAATAGTCCAGAAGGCCTGGCTCGACACCGCCGTGGCCCAGTGCGGTTTTTGCCAGGGCGGGCAGATCATGTCCGCCACCGCCTTGCTCAAGACCAACCCCAACCCGAGCGATGAGCAGATCGAAGAAGCCATGGTTGGCAACATCTGCCGCTGTGGCACTTACAACCGAATCAAGACCGCGATCCGCCAAGCCTCCACTCACCTGAAGGAGGCCAAGGCATGAGCCGCTTGCCCAATGATTTTGTGCTGAGCAACCTCAGCCGTCGTGGCTTCCTCAAGGGCGCGAGCGCCACCGGTGTGCTGGTGCTGGCCGCCAGTTGGGGGATGCCGGATGCCTTTGCCGAGGAAAAGAAATTCGGCGCCGAGGGCATGCCCCATGGCGCGGTCGACGACCCGAAGGTGTACGTCAGCATTGCCGCCGACGGCAGCGTGACCGTGATCTGCAATCGTTCGGAAATGGGCCAGGGTGTGCGCACCAGCCTGAGCATGGTCGTGGCCGATGAGCTGGAGGCCGACTGGGCGCGGGTGAAGGTGCAACAGGCGCCGGCCGATGAGGCGCGTTTCGGCAACCAGGACACCGACGGTTCACGCAGCATGCGTCACTGGTACGAGCCGATGCGCCGTTGCGGTGCTGCCGCCCGAACCATGTTGGAGCTGGCCGCTGCCGCACAATGGAAGGTCCCGGTGGGTGAATGCCACGCCCAGCTGCACAAAGTGCTGCACCAACCTTCCGGTCGCGAATTGGCCTATGGCGAATTGGCCGCTGCCGCCAGTGCCCTGCCAGTACCGAGCCGTGACAGCTTGCGTCTCAAGCAGCCATCCGAGTTCCGTTATATCGGCAAGGAAGCGAGCCGGGCCATCGATGGCGCGGACATCGTCAATGGCCGCGCCGTGTTCGGGGCTGATGTGCATTTGGACGGCATGCTCTACGCCGTCATCGCGCGTCCGCCGGTCTATGGCGGCAAGGTCAAGAGCGTGGACAGCAGCGCGGCGCTGAAAGTAGCGGGCGTGGTCAAGGTGGTGCAGATCGAAGGACGCCCGCTACCCTCGGAGTTTCAGCCGTTGGGCGGCGTGGCGGTGGTGGCGAAGAACACCTGGGCGGCGATCAAGGGCCGTGAGGCATTGAAAATCCAGTGGGACGACGGCCCGAATGCCGCTTATGACTCCATTGCCTATCGCAAGGAGCTGGAAGCGGCGGCCCTCAAGCCCGGCAAAGTCGTACGCAGTAGCGGCGACCTCGACGACGCGCTGGCCAAGGCCGACTCGACCCTGGAAGCGGCTTACTACCTGCCGCATCTGTCCCAGTCGCCGATGGAGCCGATGGTTGCCGTCGCTCGTTTCAAGGACGGCCAATGCGAGGCCTGGGCACCGAGCCAGGCGCCGCAGGTGACTCGCGAGCGTGTCGCCGAACGCCTGGGCATTCCTTTCGAGAAGGTCACGGTGAACATCACGTTGTTGGGCGGCGGTTTCGGACGCAAGTCCAAGCCTGATTTTGTCGTCGAAGCGGCGGTGCTCGCCAAGGAGTTTCCCGGCCAGCCGATCCGGGTGCAATGGACCCGCGAGGACGACATCCATCACTCGTATTTCCATACCGTGTCAGCCGAATACCTCAAGGCCGGCCTGAACCAGGACGGCATGCCGTCGGGCTGGTTGCATCGCACCGTAGCCCCGAGCATCACCGCGCTGTTTGCACCGGGCATGACCCACGAGGCGCCGTTCGAAATAGGCATGGGCGTGACCAACATGGCCTACGCCATTCCCAACCTGCGCCTGGAGAACCCCGAGGCGGTGGCCCATGCCCGGGTGGGCTGGTATCGCTCGGTGTCGAATATCCCCCACGGGTTCGCGATCCAGAGCTTCATCGACGAGTTGGCCCACAAGGCCGGTCAGGATCCACTGAAGTACCAAGTCAAATTGCTCGGGCCGGACCGTAAGATCGATCCGCGTACCTTGAGCGAAGAATGGAACTACGGCGAATCCCCCGAGCGTTATCCGATTGATACCGCGCGGATCCGCACGGTGCTGGAAACCGCCGCGAAGGCCGCCGGTTGGGGCCGAGAACTGCCCAAAGGGCGTGGCCTGGGGCTGGCGGTGCACTACAGCTTCGTCACTTACGTGGCGGCGGTGATCGAGGTGGAGGTCAAGGACGATGGCACGGTGATCGTGCACAAGGCGGACATCGCCGTGGATTGTGGCCCGCAGATCAACCCCGAGCGCATCCGCTCCCAGTTCGAAGGCGCCTGTGTCATGGGCCTGGGTAATGCGATGGTGGGAGAAATCAGTTTCAAGGATGGCAAAGTCCAGCAGGACAATTTCCACATGTACGAAGTGGCGCGCATGTCCCTGGCGCCCAAGGAAGTGGCGGTGCATCTGGTCACTCCGCCGGGCGAGGTGCCGTTGGGCGGCGTCGGTGAACCGGGCGTGCCGCCGATCGCGCCAGCGTTGTGCAACGCGATTTTCGCCGCCACCGGCAAGCGCATCCGTAACTTGCCTGTGCGGTATCAGCTGCAAGGCTGGCAACAGGCGAAGGCCTGATGGACAGCGTTGATCTGAACGTCCTGCGCAGCGTGCTTGAATGGCGCCGCGCCGGGCAGCGGGTAGTGTTGTTCACCGTGGTGCAGACCTGGGGCACCGCACCGAGGCCGCCAGGGGCGATGCTGGCCCTGCGCGAAGATGGCGTGGTGATTGGCTCGGTGTCGGGCGGTTGTGTCGAGGATGACCTGATCGCCCGGCTTCACGACGGTCGCATTCCGGCGGACGGTCCGCCGGTGCAACTGATCACCTATGGCGTCACCCGCGAAGAGGCGGCGCGTTTCGGCCTGCCGTGCGGTGGCACCTTGCGCCTGACCGAGGAGCGGGTCGGCGATCCACAGTGGGTCGCTGAACTGTTGGAACGCTGCGAAGCCCATGAAATCGTCGCCCGTGAGCTGACCGTCGCCAATGGCAATGTGGTCCTGACCCCGGCCAGCAAGACCGATGCCCTGGTGTTCGATGGCCAGGTCCTGCGGGCCATTTACGGCCCACGTTGGCGGCTGCTGCTGATCGGCGCCGGGCAACTTTCGCGCTACGTGGCGGAAATGGCCCGGCTGCTGGACTTCGAAGTGCTGATTTGCGATCCGCGCAAGGAGTTTGTCTACGGTTGGGAAGAGCAGCATGGCCGCTTCGTCTCGGGAATGCCTGACGAGGCCGTGTTGAGCATCCAGACCGACGAACGCACCGCCATTGTGGCCCTGACCCATGATCCGCGCCTGGATGACATGGCGCTGCTCACGGCCCTGGACTCCAAGGCTTTTTATGTCGGCGCCCTGGGTTCGCGGGTCAACAGCCAGAAGCGCCGGGAAAACCTGGCTCAGCTAGGCTTGTCAGCAGAGGCCATCGAGCGCCTGCATGGGCCCATCGGCCTGCACATCGGCAGTCACACCCCGGCGGAAATCGCCTTGTCGCTGCTGGCCGAAATCGTGGCGATCAAGAATGGCGTTGAACTGCGGCAGAAAAAACCGCAGTAGGTCGCAGATGAGGAGGGAATATGTCCCAGTCGATTGGCGTGATCATTCTCGCGGCCGGATCGGGCAGCCGTTTCCGCCAGGTTGCAGGCCCGGACAAGGATAAATTGCTGGCCGATTGTACGGGGCGTGACGGTGCTGTGCGGTCGGTGATCGAGCAGGTGTTGGTGAATCTGCCTGCTTCCTTGGAAAAGCGCGTGCTGGTGACCAGCCCGGAGCGTCCGCAGGCCATTCGCATGGCCCAGGCCTACGGCTGCGATTTCGTGGAGCTGGATTCGCCCGGTTTGGGCGATAGCATTGCCGCCGGCGTCCAGGCCTGCCCGGACCTTGATGGCTGGCTGATTTTGCTCGGCGACATGCCGTTCATCCTGCCGTCGAGCATCGAGCAGGTGGTGGCGGGGATTCGCGAGGATGGCATCAGCGTGCCGGTGCTTGCAGGTGAGTATGGGCATCCGGTGGGGTTTGGTCGTGAGTTTGGAGCGAAACTGATGGCGCTCACCGGGGATCGCGGCGCCAAGGTATTGTTTGCTGGGGCGCGAGTGGTTGAAGTGCCGGTGGATGACCCAGGCGTGACGTGGGATGTTGATGTGCCTGAAGCACTGACTTTCAAATAACAGACGACGCAAAACCCTGTGGGAGCGAGCCTGCTCGCGAAAGCGGTCTGACTTCAGTATTGATGCAAGCTGACCCGGCGCTATCGCGAGCAGGCTCGCTCCCACATTGGATCTTCAATGGGCATAAGCCTTGCGCCTGGTCCGAGACCCACTGTGGATAAGTCTGAAGGCATAAAAAAGCCCCGCCTGGCATGACCAGGCGGGGCTTTTTACTGGGCAATGGAATCAGGCGTGAGGTTTAGGCTCGTGCTCTTTTTCCAGGGCTTCAGTGTGACGCGGCGCGACTTCTTCAGCGGTGTGCTGAGGTGCGTCGATTTCCGGAGCTGGTTCAACCGGGGTTTCCGCAACCGGGGCAGGGGCTGCCTCGACGGCTTCCACCACTGGTGCTGGCTCGGCAGCAGGCGCTTGAGCGGCGGCAGCGGCAGCTTGTTCGGCTTCCTTCTGCAGGCGCTCGGCTTCACGCTTGCGACGACGCACTTCACGTGGATCGTTCGGCGCGCGGCCATTCGCGGTCAGGGCGCTGGCAGGTGCAGGCGCTTCAACCGGGGCAGGTGCTTCGACGACCACGGGGGCTTCGACCACTGGAGCCGGCTCGACCACTTCTGGTTCGACCGCTTTCACTGGCTCTGGTGTCGGCTCAGGTTCGACAACCGGCGCCGGTGCAGCTGGCTCGGCGGTCCAGTTGAACGCTGTCTGCTCTTCGCGGGCAGGCTCTGGTGCCTTTTCCTCGGCCGGTGCTTCGAAGGCTGGCTCAGCGGCTGCCACTGGTTGCTCGACGACCGGTGCAGGCTCGGCGACCACTTCAGTTTCAGCAACCTGGGCTTCACGGGCCGGAGCGACTTCCACTTCTGGCGAAGCAGTGGTTTCTACCGGGGTAGTGGCTTCGACTACGGGAGCTTCGGCAACCGGCGCGCTTTCCACCGCGGCGGTGGCGCGTTCGGCTTGTTCGTGAGCCTGGGCTTCGGCCGGAGCGCTGATCGCGCTGCTGGCAACGGCCGCGGTCACGGCCAGGCCGGCAGCCAGGTCCGCAGCGCTTGGCGCTTCGGCGTTCTCGGTGGACTCGGATTCTTCCGAGCCTTCGATCACATTGCCGTTGGCGTCGCGCTGACGCTCACGACGGTTGCTGCGACGACGCTGGCCACGGGAGCGGCGGCGTGGACGATCGCCTTCGGCGGTGTCCTGGCCGTCTTCCTGCAACTGCTCTTCGGTATTCAGCACTTCTTCTTCGCTGGCAGCGGCGGCTGCCTGCTCGGCACGTGGTTGACGTTCTTCACGTGGAGGACGCGGTGCACGTTCTTCACGCGGCTGGCGGGCCGGACGCTCTTCAGCGGTGGCTGCTGCAACGGCCGGGGCGGCATCCAGTGGCTCGCGCAGTTCGCGAACACGTTCTTCACGCTCGCCACGAGGCTTGCGATCTTCACGTGGTGCGCGTGGCTGGCGTTCTTCACGCGGCGGACGCGGTGCGCGTTCTTCGCGGGCTACGGCTGGCGCTTCCTCACGGGCTTCGCGTGGCTGGCGTTCTTCACGCGGCTCACGTGGCGCACGTTCTTCACGCGGTGCACGTTCTTCGCGAGGCTTGCGTTCTTCGTCGCGACGACCGTTGCGGTTGCGGGTCTGCTGGCGACCGTTGCGGCGTTCTTCGTTGCGGGCAGGACGCTCGGTAGCGGCAGGCTTGGCGACAACGGCAGGCGCGGCAGGCTCTTCCTTGGTGGCGAACAGGCTGACCAGCGACTTCACCAGGCCCTTGAACAGGCTTGGCTCAGGCGCGGCGGCCGGGGCGGCAACCGGAGCGGCCACTTCGGTCGGAACCGGAGCGTTGGCACGGGCCGGAGCGGTCTTGACCGCTGCTTCCTGGCGAACCAGGGTGCGCGTGGCGGCAGCCGGCTGGACTTCTTCCACTTCGGCAGCAGCCGCAGCGATTTCGTAGCTGGACTGGTTGGTGTGGGCTTCCGGGCTGTCATCGCGCAGGCGCTGCACTTCAAAGTGCGGCGTCTCGAGGTGATCGTTCGGCAGGATGACGATACGGGCACGGGTGCGCAGTTCGATCTTGGTGATCGAGTTACGTTTTTCGTTGAGCAGGAACGCAGCCACCGGGATCGGCACCTGGGCGCGAACTTCGGCGGTGCGGTCTTTCAGGGCTTCTTCTTCGATCAGGCGCAGGATCGCCAGGGACAACGACTCGACGTCACGGATGATGCCGGTGCCGTTGCAACGCGGGCAGACGATGCCGCTGCTTTCGCCCAGGGACGGACGCAGGCGCTGACGGGACATTTCCAGCAGGCCGAAGCGCGAGATGCGACCGACCTGTACGCGGGCGCGGTCGGCCTCCAGGCATTCACGGACCTTTTCTTCCACGGCGCGCTGGTTCTTGGCCGGGGTCATGTCGATGAAGTCGATGACGATCAGGCCGCCGATGTCGCGCAGGCGCAACTGACGGGCGATTTCCTCGGCGGCTTCAAGGTTGGTCTGCAGGGCGGTTTCTTCGATGTCGCTGCCTTTGGTGGCGCGCGCCGAGTTGATGTCGATGGACACCAGGGCTTCGGTCGGATCGATGACGATGGAGCCGCCGGACGGCAGTTCGACGACGCGCTGGAAGGCGGTCTCGATCTGGCTTTCGATCTGGAAACGGTTGAACAGCGGAACGCTGTCTTCGTAGAGCTTGATCTTGCTGGCGTACTGCGGCATCACCTGGCGAATGAAGGTCAGGGCTTCGTCCTGGGCTTCGACGCTGTCGATCAGCACTTCGCCGATGTCCTGGCGCAGGTAATCGCGGATGGCGCGGATGATCACGTTGCTTTCCTGGTAGATCAGGAACGGCGCGGAGCGATCCAGCGAGGCTTCTTTGATGGCGGTCCACAGTTGCAGCAGGTAGTCGAGGTCCCACTGCATTTCTTCGCTGCTGCGGCCAAGGCCGGCGGTGCGAACAATCAGGCCCATGTCAGCTGGGGCGACCAGGCCATTGAGAGCTTCACGCAGTTCGTTGCGCTCTTCGCCTTCGATGCGGCGGGAAATGCCACCGGCACGCGGGTTGTTTGGCATCAGGACCAGGTAACGGCCGGCCAGGCTGATGAAGGTGGTCAGGGCGGCGCCCTTGTTGCCACGTTCTTCTTTTTCGACCTGGACGATGACTTCCTGGCCTTCGCTCAGGACGTCCTTGATATTGACGCGGCCTTCAGGGGCTTTCTTGAAGTATTCGCGGGAGATTTCTTTGAGGGGCAGGAAGCCGTGGCGCTCGGAGCCGAAATCGACAAAGGCAGCCTCAAGGCTTGGTTCGATGCGAGTAATCCGGCCTTTATAGATGTTGGCCTTCTTCTGCTCGCGTGCACCGGATTCGATATCCAGGTCGTAGAGGCGCTGGCCGTCTACCAGTGCAACACGCAACTCTTCGGGTTGAGTTGCGTTAATCAGCATTCTTTTCATGTAGTACCGTCGGTTTCCGGGCTGCCGGAAACGGCGTTCGGCACACACGACTTCTCACGGTCGGTGTCAGGTGCGTCCTGGAGATGGCAAGGCCAATCCAGTGTCCAGCGAGTTCGACCCAATGATGGCGAAGTCGCGACGGACGCGTCCTGCTTGCTGGTACTCAAGCACTCAGTCAGGAGGAGGAATCAACCGGCGTCTGTGGACGAGATGAAGCGTCTAAATATAAGCCTAGTGCTACACAGACCGACGGTTGTACATCTCCACCCTACACGTATCCCTGATAATTCGGGTGCTGCCGCGCGCAGAATCCGCAGCGGGTTGGCATTTACCGTGAGCTCCGGAAGGGGAGGTCACGCATCATGGCTAATTTAGGCGTTGTTTCCGAAGCTCTCGCTCGGGGTCGTTCGCAGCTGACTGCACTTTGTGAACTGGCCGTGAATGTGGCGCGCAAGGCGAGTCAAAACCCTGCTTTGCGGCGTATTTCAGGCCTCATGTCACCTGCGCTCGTTACACCTGCAAACTCTACCGTTACGTAGCGAAAGCCCCGTAGGACGGCCTCTCGTCCTCGTGAATTGCGTTGGTCAGGGCCGGTTTTTGACCGTTAGTCCGCTGTCCAGCCACTTTTGGCGGCGTTCGCGACTATAGCAGCAATGATTAAGTGCTTCAATTCCATAAAAAATTGTTATGATCGCCGCCATGACAACTACTGCCCCTTCGACCCCTGGCGTTCAACTGCTCGAGGTCTCGCCGGAATATGCCGGCCAACGAATCGATAATTTCCTGCTGGCCCGGCTCAAAGGCGTGCCCAAGACCTTGATCTACCGCATTTTGCGCAAAGGCGAAGTGCGGGTGAACAAAGGTCGGATCAAGCCTGAATACAAGCTCCAGGCTGGTGACGTCGTGCGCGTGCCGCCGGTTCGCGTGCCCGAGCGCGATGAGCCGGTACCCCTGGCCCAAGGGTTGCTGCAGCGCCTCGAGGCGTCGATTGTCTATGAAGACAAGGCCTTGATCGTGATCAACAAGCCGGCGGGCATTGCGGTTCACGGCGGCAGCGGCCTGAACTTCGGCGTGATCGAAGCCTTTCGTCAGTTGCGTCCGGACGCCAAGGAGCTGGAGCTGGTCCATCGCCTCGACCGCGACACCTCCGGCCTGTTGATGATCGCCAAGAAGCGCAGCATGTTGCGTCACCTGCACGAGCAATTGCGCGGCGACGGCGTCGACAAGCGCTACATGGCGCTGGTGCGTGGCCGCTGGGAAACCGCCATCAAGCAAGTCCGGGCGCCGTTGCTCAAGAGCAACCTGCGTTCCGGCGAGCGCATGGTCGAAGTCAACGAGGAGGGCAAGGAGGCGCTGACGGTGTTCAAGGTGCTGCGTCGCTTCGACGACTTCGCCACCCTGGTCGAGGCCAAGCCGGTGACCGGACGTACCCATCAGATTCGTGTCCATACCTTGCACGCCGGGCATTGCATTGCCGGTGACAGCAAATATGGCGATGACGATTTCACCAAGGAAATCCGCGATCTGGGCGGCAAGCGGCTGTTCCTCCATGCCTACATGCTGACCGTGCCGCTGCCTGATGGTGGCGAACTGAAACTGCAGGCTCCGGTGGATGACATGTGGGCCAAGACCGTGGAGCGGTTGAGTGCATCCTGACTACAAACTGCTGATCTTCGATTGGGACGGCACTCTGGCGAACTCCATTGGTCGGATCGTGGAGGCGATGCATGTCGCATCGGATCGCATGGGGTTTGCCCGGTGCGATGACTTCGCGGTCAAAGGCATCATTGGTCTCGGATTGCCGGAAGCCATCCGCAGCCTGTATCCGGCCATTGACGACGATGAACTGCTGGTTTTTCGTCAGCATTACGCTGATCGCTACATCGCGCTGGAAGCCGAGCCTTCACCATTGTTCGATGGTGTGGTGGAAACGCTCCAGGCCTTGCGTGCCGAGGGTTACCGTCTGGCGGTTGCGACCGGGAAAGCTCGTCGGGGCTTGGATCGGGTATTGAAGTCCCATGGCTGGGAGGAGTATTTCGATATCACCCGGGCTGCGGATGAAACCGCCAGCAAGCCGCATCCGTTGATGCTCGAGCAGATTCTGGCGCATTGCAACATGCGGCCGGAGCAGGCGCTGATGGTGGGGGATTCGTCATTCGACCTGCAGATGGCGCGCAATGCCGGCATGGGGTCGGTGGCGGTCAGCTACGGGGCTCAGGCCATCGAGGCTCTACGGGCATTCGAGCCGCGACTGGCCATTGATCATTTTCCTGAGTTGCACGCCTGGCTGAGCCGGCGGGCCCTTTAAGTCTTGCTAGGGATTCACCCATGACCGATGAATGGAAAGCACCTGTCAAGGCGAGCGCCGAGAATGGTGATGACAAAAGCTGGAAGCTGCTGGAGAAAACCTTGCTCGCTGGCGTGCAGGAACAGCGTCGCGCCCGTCGTTGGGGGATCTTTTTCAAGTCGCTGACCTTTATTTACCTCTTTCTTGCGCTGGCGTTGTTCACGCCGCTGATGGACATGGAAAAAAGCGCTGTCGCCGGCTCGGCGTACACCGCCTTGATCAATATCGAGGGCATGATCGCCGACAAAGAGCCTGCCAGCGCCGACAACATTGTCGGCAGCCTGCGGGCTGCCTTCGAGGATCCTAAGGTCAAGGGTGTGGTGCTACGCATCAACAGTCCGGGTGGTAGCCCGGTGCAGTCGGGGTACGTTTACGACGAGATCGTTCGGTTGCGTGCATTGCACCCGGATATCAAAGTGTATGCGGTCATTTCCGATCTAGGTGCTTCCGGCGCCTATTACATTGCCAGTGCGGCGGACCAGATCTATGCCGACAAGGCCAGCCTGGTAGGTTCCATTGGTGTGACGGCGGCAGGTTATGGTTTTGTCGGGAGCATGGAGAAACTGGGGGTGGAGCGTCGGGTATATACCTCCGGCGAGCATAAATCCTTCCTTGATCCGTTCCAGCCGCAAAAGCCCGAAGAAACCGCTTTTTGGCAAGGTGTGCTCGACACGACCCACAAGCAATTCATTGCCAGCGTCAAGAAAGGTCGGGGCGAGCGCTTGAAGGATAAGGAACATCCGGAGCTGTTCTCCGGGCTGGTCTGGTCGGGGGAGCAGGCATTGCCGCTGGGTCTGATCGATGGCTTGGGCAGTGCCAGTTCGGTGGCGCGGGATGTGATCGGCCAGAAGGATCTGGTGGACTTCACCATCGAAGAGTCGCCGTTCGACCGCTTCTCGAAAAAACTGGGGGCGAGCATTGCCGAGCATCTGGCGATGTGGATGGGGTTCCAGGGGCCAGCGTTGCGCTAATTCCTCGTTTCGCGCGATCTTCTGTGGCGAGGAGATTGCTGTGGGAGCAAAGCTTGCTCGCGATGAGCGATAACTCGGCTAGCCTGTATCATCACGGCGCCTGCATCGCGGGCAAGCCTTGCTCCCACAAATGAAGCCCTTCGCCACGCATGTATGTTGGATCAGGGAATCTGCACACCCTCGGCCAGCAACATATCCACAAGACGAATCAGCGGCAGGCCGATCAGGCTGGTGGCGTCCGGCCCTTCGGTGCTCTGGAACAGGCTCACGCCCAGCCCCTCGGCCTTGAAGCTGCCGGCGCAGTCATAGGGTTGCTCGGCCCGCAGGTAGCGTTCGACGCGCTCGGGGTCCAGCAAGCGCATGTTCACGGTAAACGGCACGCAGTCGACCTGGCAGCTGCCGGTCTGGCTGTTGAGCAGTGCCAGGCCGGTCAGGAACGTGACCTTGGCGCCGCTGGCGGCCAGCAGTTGTTCGCGAGCGTTTTCGAAGGTGTGAGGCTTGCCCAGGATGCGTTCGCCGAGCACGGCGACCTGGTCTGAGCCGATGATCAGGTGCGCCGGGTGGCTGTCAGCCAATGCCAGGGCTTTTTCCCGGGCCAGGCGTTTGACCAGTTCGAGGGCGCTCTCGCCGGGGCGATGGCTTTCGTCGATGTCGGGTGAGCTGCAGACGAACGGCAGTCCCAGGCGGGCAAGCAATTCCCGGCGATAGACCGAGCTTGAGGCAAGTAATAAAGGCAGCATGGGCAGCTCCTGGAGGCAGGGGCGAATTCTAGCGAGGTGCGCAAGTGACGGACAGGGCTGAATTTCCTTTGACATGGCCGGGGGCATCCCTATAATGCTGCGCCTATGTTGAATGACCCGATTCCACCTCACGTTGACCCGCGCAAATTGGCTGACCGTGGCACCACCCTTCAAGGTGAACTGCTGCTGGCCGATTTGAAGAGACTCTGCGACCCGCTTTCCGACGATGTCGGTACGGTCCAGGCCAAATTCGTTTTTGAACGAGATGAACGTAAATCTGTGGTTATCCACAGCTTTATCGACACTGAAGTCAAAATGGTTTGCCAGCGTTGTCTTGAGCTGGTCACCCTGCCGATCCACAGCGAATGCAGTTACGCCGTGGTGAAGGAGGGTGCGAATACCCAGTCGTTGCCGAAAGGTTATGACGTGCTGGAACTGGGCGAAGATCCATTGGATCTGCAGTCACTGATCGAGGAGGAGCTTCTGCTCGCCTTGCCCATTGTGCCTGCTCATCATCCGGAAGAATGCCAGCAGCCGGCGGGAGCAGATGAGCCCGAACCGAGCGAGGACGAGGTAACGCGGTCCAACCCGTTCAGTGTATTGGCGCAGTTAAAGCGTGACCCAAACGTTTAGGAGTTAATCAATTATGGCTGTTCAGCAGAACAAAAAATCCCGCTCTGCCCGTGACATGCGCCGTTCCCACGACGCTCTCGAGGCTAGCACCCTGTCTGTAGAAAAAACCACTGGTGAAGTTCACCTGCGTCACCACGTATCGCCAGAAGGCGTATACCGTGGCCGTAAAGTGATCGACAAGGGCGCTGACGAGTAATCACTTGTCCGCTCAAGTCATCGCGATTGACGCAATGGGCGGGGACTTCGGTCCCCGCAGCATTGTTCAGGCCAGCCTTGCTTGTCTGAATGCTACACCCTCGTTGCACCTGACCCTCGTCGGTCAATCCTCCCTTCTAGAAGAAATGCTCAGCGGCCAATCGGCTGTGGATCGTGCGCGCCTGACCATTTTCCCGGCGTCCGAAATCATCGCCATGGACGAAAAACCGGCCCAGGCCCTGCGCGGCAAGCCTGACGCCTCGATGCGGGTAGCGCTTGAGCTTCTGCGCGATGGCAAAGCCCAGGCATGTGTCAGTGCCGGCAATACCGGTGCGCTGATGGCGCTGTCGCGCTATGTGCTCAAGACCTTGCCGGGTATCGATCGGCCTGCGATGGTGGCGGCGATCCCGACCCAGCGCGGGATCTGCCAGTTGCTCGACCTGGGGGCCAACGTCGATTGCAGTGCCGAGCATTTGCTGCAATTTGCGGTGATGGGCTCGGTAGCGGCTGAAACCCTGGGCGTCGTGCGTCCTCGTGTGGCATTGCTGAACATCGGCACCGAAGACATCAAGGGCAACCAGCAAGTCAAGCTGGCGGCCACGCTATTGCAGGGTGCGCGGGGTATCAACTACATCGGCTTCGTCGAAGGCGATGGCTTGTACCGTGGCGAGGCCGATGTGGTGGTATGCGATGGCTTCGTTGGCAATATCCTGCTCAAGTCCAGCGAGGGGCTGGCCACCATGATTGGCCAGCGTATCGAGACCTTGTTCAAGCAAAGTCTGGTCTCGCGGGCAGTCGGTGCCCTGGCGTTGCCGTTGATGCGTCGGTTGCAGGCGGACCTGGCGCCGGCGCGGCACAACGGTGCGAGTTTCCTCGGGTTGCAGGGTATCGTGATCAAGAGCCATGGTTCGGCGGGCGTGCAGGGTTTCCAGAGTGCGATCAACCGAGCGGTGATCGAAATCCAGGAGAACCTGCCGGAGCGCCTGCATGGTCGCCTTGAGGATTTGTTAACTTAGGCGTTTTCGTCCGACAATGCTTAAATGTGACCGGTCGGTTTGAGCCGCCATCCAACTCTCAGTTTCCTAGCGCCCCCAGGGGCGTCAATTTTTGACGACAAGATCATTAGGGGCTTTGTTTTCATGTCTGCTTCCCTCGCATTCGTCTTTCCAGGACAGGGCTCGCAGTCCCTCGGCATGCTGGCCGAGCTGGGCGCGCAATACCCGTTGATCCTCGAAACATTCAAAGAAGCTTCCGATGCGCTCGGCTATGACCTCTGGGCGCTGACCCAGCAAGGGCCGGAAGAGCGCCTCAATCAAACTGACAAAACCCAGCCGGCCATCCTGACCGCCTCGATCGCTCTGTGGCGCCTGTGGCTGGCTGAAGGCGGCGCGCGCCCGGCGTTCGTCGCCGGTCACAGCCTGGGCGAATACAGCGCCCTCGTAGCCGCTGGCAGCCTGAGCCTGGGCGACGCGGTGAAACTGGTGGAGCGTCGTGGCCAGTTGATGCAGGAGGCTGTTCCGGCCGGGCAGGGCGGCATGGCCGCGATCCTCGGCCTGGAAGACGCCGATGTGCTGGCCGCCTGTGCTGAAGCGGCGCAAGGCGATGTGGTCAGTGCGGTGAACTTCAACTCCCCGGGCCAGGTGGTCATCGCCGGTGCCAAGGCGGCTGTCGAGCGCGCCATCGAAGGTTGCAAGGCCCGTGGTGCCAAGCGCGCCATGCCGCTGCCGGTCAGCGTGCCGTCGCACTGCGAGCTGATGCGTCCGGCTGCCGAGCGCTTTGCCGAATCCATTGCCGCCATCGACTGGCAGGCCCCGCAGATTCCCGTGGTGCAGAACGTCAGCGCCAACGTGGCGCCGGATCTCGAGACCCTCAAGCGTGATCTGCTGGAGCAACTCTACAAGCCGGTTCGCTGGGTCGAATCGGTACAGACCCTGGCGGCCAAGGGCGCGACCGAACTGGTCGAATGCGGTCCTGGTAAAGTGCTGGCAGGCCTGAACAAACGCTGCGCCGAAGGCGTGTCGACTTCCAATCTCAACACCCCAGACGCCTTCGCTGCCGCCCGTGCAGCGCAGGCCTGAACAGGAGAAGCTTGCATGAGTCTGCAAGGTAAAGTTGCACTGGTGACCGGTGCAAGCCGTGGCATCGGCCAGGCCATTGCCCTGGAACTGGGTCGTCAAGGCGCCATCGTTGTTGGCACCGCGACTTCCGCTTCGGGCGCCGAGCGTATCGCTGCGACCCTGAAGGAAAATGGCATCCAGGGCACCGGTCTTGAGCTGAACGTCACCAGCGACGAATCCGTTGCGGCGGTGCTGGCAAGCATTCAGGAGCAGTTCGGTGCGCCGGCGATCCTGGTCAATAATGCCGGTATCACTCGCGATAACCTGATGATGCGCATGAAAGATGACGAATGGTTCGATGTGATCGACACCAACCTGAACAGTCTGTACCGGCTGTCCAAGGGCGTTTTGCGTGGCATGACCAAGGCCCGTTGGGGACGAATTATCAGTATTGGCTCGGTTGTGGGTGCCATGGGCAACGCAGGCCAAGTAAACTATGCTGCGGCGAAGGCCGGTCTGGAAGGTTTCAGCCGTGCGTTGGCGCGTGAAGTGGGTTCGCGCTCGATTACGGTAAACTCGGTCGCACCGGGTTTCATCGATACCGACATGACCCGCGAACTGCCAGAAGCACAGCGTGAAGCCTTGTTGACACAGATTCCGCTGGGTCGTCTGGGGCAAGCTCAAGAAATCGCGTCCGTGGTCGCTTTTCTTGCGTCGGACGGTGCGGCATACGTGACCGGGGCTACAATCCCGGTAAACGGCGGGATGTACATGAGTTAAATGTGACGGATTGCTTCAAAAAAATGTCATACGAGCTGTCTAAAATCCGTTATAAAGCTGCAATCAATTTATAGACGGCGGGCCGCGGGGTCTGAGGAGTGAAGCTTTCGGTTGAAAAACCGAAAAGTTCTTCTATACACTTACCCACCGGCCAGCTGCCTGAATTTGTCCATTAGGAGTGAAAACAAGGTATGAGCACCATCGAAGAGCGCGTCAAGAAAATCGTTGCCGAGCAACTGGGCGTTAAAGAAGAAGAAGTTGTGAACACCGCTTCCTTCGTTGAAGACCTGGGTGCCGACTCCCTTGACACCGTTGAGCTGGTGATGGCTCTGGAAGAGGAATTCGAGACCGAGATTCCTGACGAAGAAGCTGAGAAGATCACTACTGTACAAGCTGCTATCGACTACGTTACCAGCCATCAGGCGTAATTGTTTTTAGTCGTCGCTAGCTGTCATGGAAAAACCGCACTGCCGTCACGGCGTGCGGTTTTTTCTTTAGGCCTGATGCAAAGTCGTCATTAGAAAAAGGAGAGTGCTGTGTCGCGTAGACGCGTCGTAGTCACCGGTATGGGTATGTTGTCGCCACTGGGCACGGATGTGCCGAGCAGTTGGCAGGGCATTCTGGCTGGCCGCAGTGGCATTGGTCTGATCGAACACACCGACCTTTCTGCCTATTCCACCCGTTTTGGCGGCTCGGTAAAGGGCTTCAATGTCGAGGAATACCTGTCGGTCAAGGAAGCCCGCAAGCTCGACCTGTTCATTCAATACGGCCTGGCAGCCGGTTTCCAGGCAGTGCGTAATGCTGGCCTGGAGGTCACCGACGCCAACCGTGAACGCATCGGCGTGGCCATGGGTTCGGGTATTGGCGGCTTGACCAATATCGAAGAAACCAGCCGCACGCTGCACGATTCGGGGCCGCGTCGGATTTCTCCGTTCTTCGTGCCGGGTTCGATCATCAACATGATTTCCGGTTTCCTGTCCATCCACCTGGGTGCCCAGGGACCCAACTACGCCATTGCCACGGCGTGCACCACTGGTACCCACTGCATCGGCATGGCCGCGCGCAACATCATGTACGACGAAGCCGACGTGATGATTGCCGGTGGCGCTGAAATGGCCGCTTGCGGCCTCGGCATGGGCGGTTTCGGCGCGTCCCGTGCGCTGTCGACCCGCAACGATGAGCCCGCCCGCGCGAGTCGGCCATGGGACAAGGGGCGCGATGGCTTCGTACTGTCCGACGGTGCCGGTGCGCTGGTGCTCGAGGAGCTGGAACACGCCAAGGCCCGCGGCGCGACCATCTATGCCGAACTGATCGGCTTTGGCACCAGTGGCGATGCGTACCACATGACCTCGCCACCGGCCGATGGTGCCGGTGCGGCCCGTTGCATCGCCAATGCCTTGCGTGACGCGAAAATCAACGGTGAGCAGGTGCAGTACATCAACGCCCACGGCACTTCGACCCCGGCCGGCGACCTGGCCGAAGCCCAGGCGATCAAGACCGTGTTTGGCGAGCACGCGTACAAGCTGGCGGTCAGTTCGACCAAGTCCATGACCGGTCACCTGCTGGGTGCGGCAGGGGCGGTGGAAGCGATCTTCAGCGTCCTGGCGATCAACAGCCAGACGGCGCCGCCGACCATCAACCTCGATGAGCCGGACGAAGGCTGCGACCTGGACTTCGTGCCGCACACCGCCCGCAGCATGGATATCGATGTGGTGCTGTCCAACTCCTTCGGCTTTGGCGGGACCAACGGTTCGCTGGTGTTCCGCCGGTTCGCCGGTTGATGGAAAGCTGGGTCGACGGTCAGCCGGCCGACGTCCTGTCGCTGAAAGATCGCGGCCTGGCTTATGGCGATGGGTTGTTCGAGACCATCGCCGTGCACGACGGCGGGCCCGTGTTGCTGGACCGTCACCTGCAACGCCTGGAGAGAGGTTGCCGGCGGTTGGCGCTCAATGTCGACATGAACGCGTTGAGCGCTGAGCTTAGTGCCTACGCCCGGGGGCTGGGTAACGGCGTGCTGAAGCTGATCGTGACCCGTGGCGACAGTCTGCGCGGTTATGCCGCTGATCCCTTGGCCATGGCCCGGCGCATCCTGCAAGGGAGTCCGCCGGCCGCTTATCCCTCGACCCATGCCGAACAAGGCATTCGCCTGTTTGCTTGTACCGTGCGCTTGTCCGAGCAGCCCTTGCTCGCCGGCCTCAAGCATCTCAATCGCCTTGAACAGGTGCTGGCCCGTGCCGAATGGGCCGACTCGGAACATGCCGAAGGCTTGATGCTGGATACGTCCGGACGGGTGATCGAGGGGGTGTTCAGCAACCTGTTCCTGGTGCGCGATGGCGTATTGTTCACGGCGGACTTGAGCCGTTGCGGCGTGGCCGGTGTAATGCGCGCGGAATTATTGTTTCAAGCCAAGTCCCAAGGCATCGCCACGCAAATCACGGACATCAGCCTCGAACAGTTGCACCAGGCCGATGAAGTCTTCGTCTGCAACAGCGTGTATGGCGTGTGGCCGGTACGTGGATGCGGTTCGGCGCGCTGGTCGGTTGGCCCGCTCACCCGTAAACTGCAGACCCTTGCCCGTGCGCTACTGGATGCTTGATTCGTGAGACGTAAATTCTTGCTGCTGCTGGAGACCGGCCTGGTCCTGGCAGGGCTGTTGTTGGGGGCTTCGGCCTGGAAGATCCATTCGGCGCTGCAACAGCCGCTGAACATCACCCAGGAAGAATTGCTGGACGTGCCCAACGGAACCACCCCGACCGGAACCCTCAAGCGCCTCGAAGCCGACGGCCTGATCAGGGACGCCTTCTGGCTGCGGATCTATTGGCGTTTCAATCTCGCTGACCAGCCGTTGCACTCCGGTGAGTATCGGATGGTGCCAGGCATGACGATGGAAGGCCTGATCGGTGTCTGGAAGCGCGGCGAAGTGGTGCAGTACAGCGTGACGCTGGTGGAAGGCTGGAATTTCCGCCAGGTGCGCGCAGCGTTGGCCAAGGATGAAAAGCTCCAGCAGACCCTCACCGACCTGAGCGACAGCCAGGTCATGGAGCGTATCGGCCACTCCGGAATATTTCCCGAAGGCCGGTTCTTCCCGGACACCTATCGCTTCGTGCGTGGCACCTCGGATGTCGATTTGCTGAAAAAAGCCTACGACCGCCTGGAAGACGTGCTCGCCAAGGAATGGGCACAGCGTTCCGCCGATGTGCCTTACACCCAACCGTATCAAGCGCTGATCATGGCGTCCCTGGTGGAGAAGGAAACCGGCGTGCCCCAGGAGCGCGGGCAGATTGCCGGCGTCTTTGTGCGACGCATGCGCCTGGGCATGCTCCTGCAGACCGATCCCACGGTGATCTACGGCCTGGGCGAGCGCTACACTGGCAAACTGACTCGTGCCCATTTGAAAGAAGAAAATCCCTATAACACTTATCTGATTCCAGGCTTGCCGCCGACGCCGATTGCGATGGTGGGACGCGAGGCGATTCATGCGGCATTGAACCCGGCGTCGGGTAATAGCCTTTACTTCGTCGCGCGCGGTGATGGCAGCCACGTGTTTTCCGATGACCTGGAGTCGCACAACAATGCAGTGCGTGAATTCCAGCTCAAGCGCCGTGCCGATTACCGCTCCAGCCCGGCCCCGGCAACCCCGGACGAGCAGGCGCCGATCCCGGCGGCATCTCCCGATACGGCGCCTGAGGACGTGCCCCAGGTACCGCCCCAGCAACCTGCCCCTGAACCGAATGCCAGCGAGCCGCCGAGCTCGCAATGAACATTGATAAAGGATCGCCTGTGACTGGCTTGTTTATAACGCTGGAAGGCCCGGAAGGCGCCGGCAAGAGCACCAATCGCGAATACCTGGCCGAACGCCTGCGGGCCGCCGGCCTCGAGGTGGTGTTGACCCGTGAGCCGGGCGGCACACCGTTGGCCGAGCGAATTCGCGAGGTGCTGCTGGCGCCCATTGAAGAAGTCATGAACCCCGACACCGAGCTGTTGCTGGTGTTCGCGGCCAGGGCACAGCATCTGGCCGAGGTGATTCGCCCGGCGCTGGCCCGTGGCGCCGTGGTGCTGTGCGACCGTTTCACCGATTCGACCTATGCCTACCAGGGTGGCGGTCGCGGTTTGTCCGTGGAGCGCATCGCCGCGTTGGAAGCCTTCGTCCAGGGTGACCTGCGGCCAGACCTGACCCTGGTGTTCGACCTGCCGGTGGAAATCGGCCTGGCCCGCGCCAGCGCCCGTGGCCGGCTGGATCGTTTCGAGCTTGAGGGCCAGGCTTTCTTCAACGCCGTGCGCAATGCCTTCCTGAGTCGCGCCAAGGCCGATCCGGCGCGTTACCTGTTGATCGATGCGGCGCAACCGCTGGCCCAGGTGCAACAGTCCCTGGACGGCTTGCTGCCGCGTTTGCTGGAGCGTGTCCGTGGCTGAAGCCTATCCGTGGCAAGACGGTCTCTGGCAGCAATTGGCCGGTCGTGCCCAGCATGCCCATGCCTATCTGCTGCACGGACCGGTCGGCATCGGCAAGCGGGCACTGGCCGAGCGTCTGATGGCCAGTCTGCTTTGCCTGCGCCCGGGTGTCTCGAACGACGCTTGTGGCGAGTGCAAGTCATGCCTGCTGCTCAAGGCCGGCAGCCATCCCGACAATTACGTGCTGGAGCCGGAGGAGGCGGACAAGGCGATCAAGGTCGACCAGGTCCGGGATCTGGTCAGCTTCGTGGTCCAGACTTCACAGATGGGCGGGCGCAAGGTAGTACTGATCGAGCCGGTCGAGTCGATGAACATCAACGCCGCCAACGCCTTGCTCAAAAGTCTTGAAGAACCTTCCGGCGATACCGTGCTGTTGCTGGTCAGCCACCAGCCGAGCCGCTTGCTGCCGACCATCAAGAGTCGTTGCGTGCAGCAGGCCTGCCCGCTGCCGAGCGAGGCGATGAGTTTGCAGTGGCTGGCCCAGGCCTTGCCCGATAGCAGCGACGAAGAGCGTGTCGAGCTGCTGACCCTGGCGGCCGGCTCGCCCTTGGCGGCTGTCAGCCTTCAGGCCCAGGGCGTGCGTGAACAGCGGGCCCTGGTGGTGGATGGGGTCAAGAAACTGCTCAAGCAGCAGCAATCGCCCACGCAACTGGCCGAGGGCTGGAATGCGATCCCGTTGCTCCTGCTGTTTGACTGGTTCTGCGACTGGTCGAGCCTGATCCTGCGTTACCAACTGACCGAGGATGAGGCCGGCCTGGGGTTGGCGGACATGCGCAAGGTCATCCAGTACCTGGCGCAAAAAAGCAGCCAGGATAAAATCTTGAACATTCAGGACTGGATTCTTGCCCAACGTCAGAAGGTGCTAGGCAAGGCGAACCTCAATCGGGTGCTATTGCTCGAGGCGCTGTTGGTGCAGTGGGCGAGTTTGCCTGGTCGAAACTGACAGGTACTGCCTAAACTCAGCTCAATCGCAGCGGAGATCAGCATGAACGAACCTGTCAGTCCCGGGCCACGCAACGGCATCCTGTCTTTGACCATCAAGGACAAGTCGGTGCTTTACGCCGCCTATATGCCCTTTATCAAGAACGGTGGCCTGTTCATTCCGACCAACAAGAATTATCGCTTGGGCGATGAAGTGTTCATGCTCTTGAGCCTGATGGATGAAGCGGAAAAGATCCCGGTCGCCGGCAAGGTGATCTGGATGACGCCCAAAGGCGCCCAGGGCAACCGGGCCGCTGGCGTTGGCGTGCAGTTCAACGACGGCGACAATTCGGCTCGCAATCAGATCGAAACCCACTTGGCCGGCTCCCTGAAGTCCGACCGTCCCACCCATACGATGTAGCCCAGCCCTTTATGCTTGTAGATTCCCATTGTCACCTTGACCGTCTCGACCTCGCTGCCCACGGCGGCTCCCTGGATGCTGCGCTGGACGCGGCCCGCCAACGGGGTGTCGGTCACTTCCTGTGCATCGGCGTCAGCGCCGACAACGCCGCCGACGTCAAGGCACTGGCCGAACGTTATGCCGATGTCGATTGCTCGGTCGGTGTCCACCCGCTGGATGTCCAGCCAGACGCCGCGCCGGTGCTCGATTGGTTGTTGCGTGAGCTCGACCATCCACGGGTTGTCGCCATTGGTGAAACCGGCCTTGACTATCACTACGAGCCGGAAGCCGCCGACGTGCAGCAGGCGTCGTTCCGGCTGCACCTGGAGGCCGCCCGGCAAACCGGCAAGCCGGTGATCATCCATACCCGTGGCGCCCGGGCCGACACCCTGGCCTTGCTGCGTGATGCCGCGCTGCCCCAGGCCGGGGTGCTGCATTGCTTCACTGAAGACTGGGACATGGCCAAGGCAGCACTGGACATGGGCTATTACATTTCCTTGTCCGGGATTGTCACGTTCCGCAATGCCGATGCATTGCGCGATGTCGCCAGCAAAGTGCCGGCTGATCGATTGTTGGTGGAAACCGATTCGCCTTACCTGGCGCCCATTCCCTATCGAGGCAAGCCGAATCTTCCGCAATACGTACGGGAAGTGGCGGAGTTCCTGGCGATGCTGCGCGGCGAGTCCTACGAGCGGTTTGCCGAGCAGACGACGGAAAATTTTAAGCAATTGTTTCCGCTGGCTCACGTCCGGCCGGTGCAAGCCTGAATTCCATGCAAAAAAAACCCGGGTTCTGGGGGGTGAATCCGGGTTAAGACCATTAGGAGTAAAACAAAGGCACGCGGTCCGTTGGTACCTTTATCAGCGCGTCACTTGGGGGAGATGTCGCGCCGACAGTTGAAGTATTGATCAGTATGCCAACGCGTCCAGTCGGGCCGGGGTGGTTTTTAAACAAATTTGGAATACGCTCGCTTCGGATAAGTTCTCACTGTCGTCAAAGCGCGCAGGCGCGGTACATTGGCGTGGGAAACGGCGGGCCGGGTGTGTACGGTTTTGTGAAGAACAGTGGCCGAGAACGGATGATCCGTGCATTTTTGCGTAAGTTAGGCATAATACCCGGCTTCGAATTTTGACCCTTCAGACCTTTTTCTTATGCACAAAGAACCCCGTAAGGTCCGTGAGTTTCGCCGCCGCGAGCAGGAAATTCTCGACACCGCGCTCAAGTTGTTCCTCGACCAGGGTGAAGACAGTGTCACCGTCGAGATGATTGCGGATGCCGTGGGTATCGGCAAAGGCACGATTTATAAACATTTCAAATCCAAGGCGGAGATCTACCTGCGCCTGATGCTCGATTACGAGCGCGATTTGAACGAGTTGCTGCATTCGGCGGACGTGGACAAGGACAAGGAAGCCCTGTCGCGGGCCTACTTCGAGTTCCGCATGCGTGACCCGCAGCGCTACCGCTTGTTCGACCGCCTGGAAGAAAAGGTGGTCAAGGGCAACCAGGTGCCGGAGATGGTCGAGGAGCTGCACAAGATCCGCGCCTCGAACTTCGAACGCCTGACCCAGCTGATCAAAGGCCGGATCAGCGAAGGCAAGCTCGAAGACGTGCCGCCTTACTTCCATTACTGCGCAGCCTGGGCGTTGGTGCACGGCGCGGTGGCGCTGTATCACTCACCGTTCTGGAGCAATGTGCTGGAAGACCAGGAAGGCTTCTTCCAGTTCCTGATGGACATTGGCGTGCGCATGGGCAACAAGCGCAAGCGCGATACCGACGTCCCGAGTAGCTGATTGGCCGCACAGGCCAAGACATTCAGCTGTCTTATTGCGCCATGTCCGCTTACATGGCGCAGTGCCCCAGTAATATACTCAGGCTTGGGTCTTGCGAAATCTTGATTTAGAGGTCAAGTTTCACAGGTCCGATTCTTCTTTCGCCGGAGTGATCCATGATCGTTGACCGTCAAGGCAGGCGTTTCCGCAATTTGCGGATCAGCCTGACTTCTGCCTGCAATTACGCCTGTACCTACTGCGTGCCTGATGGCAAGCGGTTGGTGGCTGCGCAGGATGAACTGTCAGCCGAAGCCATGGCACGCGGCGTAGCCTATTTGATCGAGGCCGCCGGAATCGAGCGGCTGCGCATCACTGGCGGTGAGCCGCTGGTCAGCCCCAAGCTCGAACGTTTCATGACGGCGGTGGGACAGATGGGGCTGGAAGACATCAGCCTGACCACCAACGGTCAGTTGCTGGCGAAAAAACTGCCTTTGCTGGTAGACGCTGGCATTCGCCGGATCAACGTTTCCCTTGACACCCTGGACCCCGCTGCGTTTCGCAGTATCGCCCGTGGCGGCGACCTGGCGACCGTGCTCGACGGCATGGAACAGGCCCGGGCCACCGGGATGAAGATCAAGGTCAACATGGTGCCGTTGCGCGGGCAGAACCTGGATCAGGTGATGCCGTTGCTCGAATACTGCCTGGAACGTGGCTATGAGTTGCGTTTCATCGAGTTGATGCGCATGGGCCACCTGGCCAGCGACTCCAATGCATTCCTGCAGCAGTTCGTCAGCCTCCAGCAACTGCTCAGCCTGATCGGCGATCAGTACGAATACCTGCAAGCCGACGCACCGGTGGATGCCACGGCGGTGCGTTATGAGATACCGGGGCTGGGGCACTTTGGTGTGATCGCCAATGAAAGCGTGCCTTTTTGCCGTACCTGCTCCCGGCTGCGGCTGTCCTCGACGGGTTGGCTGCATGGCTGCCTGTCTTCGAGTAACCGACACTTTGTCGGCGATCTACTGGACAAACCGCGGCATCAGGCCTTGCCAGCCCTTCAGCGCTTGCTGGTCAAGGCGTTGGGGGACAAGCAGGAAGTGGCGTTCTCCGGCGGCGCGACCATCATGAAAATCATCGGCGGCTGAGCGAAATACCTAACTGCATGCAGTGATTCCCGTGGCGAGGGAGCTTGCTCCCGCTGGGTAGCGAAGCGGCCCCTTGGGAATTTTACGACTGCTTCGCAGCCGAGCGGGAGCAAGCTCCCTCGCCACAGGAGCAGCCACTGAAAATCCAACCGATCCCAAGGACTGGCGCAAAAGCTGCATCCCACGACCATTCGCCGGTTTTCCGACACCGGTTTTTGGAGGGTAGGATGCGTAGCCTGGTTTTGCTGCTGGCCGTTTTGGTGCTTGGCGGTTGCATGAATGTCAGCGACATGGGAGAGGGCGTTCGTTATCACATGAGCGATGCCGGCCTGCTGGACCATAGCGACAGCCGTCGTATAAACAACCTGCGTATCCAGCCAGACTCGTTCATCTACATTGCCCAGGGAGCCTTCGCTCCGCCAGGCAGCGCCTATCCGCGTCCCAATGTCGTGGCCGAGGAAGCCTTCAATGGCTTCATCGAATATTTCCCCATGGTCCGTCGCGCCCGTACTCCCGAAGGCCTCGACCAGGCCATGGGTGAAGCCCGTTCCGCCGGTGCCCATTACCTGCTGTACACCCGGTTCGCCAAGGCCGACAACCGCATCGGCAACACTGACGAATGGCAGGATGAGGAAGCCGTGGATCGCCTGGGTGTCGATACCAGCGTGATTCAAATCATGTTGATCGAGACCAGCACCCAGTATTTGATTGATACTGCACGTATCAAGAGTCGTGGCGGTTTACTGACGTTGCACGACAAGCAGCCACAAGACCTCATCGCCACGCCTTTGCGTGAATATGCCCGCAGCCTGCTGGGGATGAGCGACGAGTAACTAAGGAGTCACCATGAGCGGACCGCAAAAAGCCAATGACTTGCTGGGGCAGATCCCCAAGACCAAAGGCCTGCCACCGGTCCACTTGTGGAATCCCGACTTCTGCGGCGACATCGACATGCGCATCGCCCGGGACGGTACCTGGTACTACCTGGGCACGCCCATTGGGCGAAAGCCGATGGTCAAGCTGTTCTCCACCATCATCCGCCGCGACGGCGATGATTACTTCCTGATTACCCCTGTGGAAAAAGTCGGCATCAAGGTCGATGACGCGCCGTTCGTGGCCGTGACCCTCGAGGTCGAAGGGCACGGGGAAGGGCAGTTGTTGCGCTTTACCACCAATGTCGAGGAAACCACCGAGGCCGGCGACGAACATCCGATACGGGTGGTGATCGACCCCCAGACCCAGGAGCCAGCGCCCTACGTGCATGTACGCAGCAATCTGGAAGCGCTGATCCATCGCAATGTGTTCTACCAGTTGGTGGAACTGGCGGTCAGCCGCGAGATCGACGGACAGCGCTGGTTGGGCGTGTGGAGCGGCGAAGAGTTTTTCCCCATAGGCCTGGAACCCTGATCCTCTGTGGGAGCGAGCCTGCTCGCGATGATGGCAGCACCGTCAACCCGGCCTTAACTGACCCACCCCTATCGCGAGCAGGCTCGCTCCCACAGGAGTGAAGCCGTAAAATTCAAATTGACACCCAATCATATGATGATTAGCGTGGGCCTCCAATAAGAGTGGCCCGCGGGGTTTTCATGTCCAGCAGTTTTCATGCGTCGACCGTCGATTGGCTGGGCAGTTGGATAGCCGCCGGCCAGGTCAAGCCTGGGCAAACCATCAAGGTCGAGGCGGACTTGGGCGAGCAACTGGGCGTCAGTCGCACGGTGATTCGCGAGGCGATCAAGACCTTGGTCGCCAAGGGCATGCTGGAAGTCGGGCCGAAAGTCGGCACGCGGGTGTTGCCGGTGCGACGCTGGAACCTGTTCGATCCCCAAGTGGTGGGCTGGTTGTCACGCAGCGGCCTGCCGGAAAACTTTGTCGATGACTTGCTGGACCTGCGCCGTACCATCGAGCCGATGGCAGTGCGCTGGGCGTGCGAGCGGGCCACCGCCGATCAGGTGCAGGCGATCCGCCTGGCTTACCATGCGCTGGAGCGGGCGGTGGACAGCGGCGCCGATTACAACCGCGCCGACCAGTTTTTCCACGAGTGCATCCTCGCCGCCAGCCATAATCAATTCATCGAACAAATGGTCCCGGCCCTGGGGGCACTGCTTGCGGTGTCGTTCGAGGTGTCGGCGGCCGACCCGGATGAGCTGCGCCGCACCTTGCCCATCCACAAGGACATCGCCGACGCCATCGCCGCCCGTGACGCGGCGCGGGGTGTCTGGGCCTGCATGACCCTGATCGATAACGCCGACCTGGCGATCAAACGCTTTTACCCCAATGTCATGGCTGGTCGAACAGACGCCGCCGGGCAAGTCGGGAACAGGAGGTTTCAATGAAGTGGACGGCTGTGACGGAACACCGGGCGAAATTGGGCGAGGGGCCCTTCTGGGACGAGCCGACCCAGGCATTGTACTGGGTTGATATCGCCGGCAAGCAGGCACTGCGGTTGATCGGCGCCAATGTTGATATCTGGCAGATGCCCGAGCATGTGTCCGCCTTCATACCGACCCAAAATGGCGACGCCTTGGTGACCCTGAGCAGCGGTGTCTACCGCCTTGATCTTGATTCGCCGGGCCTGGAGCCGCGCCTGACGCTGTTGTGCATGGCCGATCCCCAGCCAGGCAATCGTGCCAACGAGGCCCGTTGCGACGCCCTGGGCCAGCTCTGGCTCGGCACGATGCAGAACAACATCGGTGCCGAAGGCGAGGACTTGCCGATCGAGCACCGGTCCGGCGGCCTTTTTCGCGTCGGGAGTGATGGCCGTGTTCTGCCCCTGTTGCGCGGGCTGGGTATTCCGAACACCTTGGTCTGGAGCCCCGATGGCACCACGGTGTATTTCGGCGACAGCCTGGATGGCACGTTGTATCGGCACTTTATCTACCCGGAAGGCAACCTGGCGCCTGCCGAGGTCTGGTTCGGTCCACACCCGCGTGGCGGTCCGGATGGCTCGGCAATGGATGCCCGGGGATACATCTGGAACGCCCGCTGGGACGGCAGTTGCCTGTTGCGCCTGAACCCGGATGGCCAGGTCGATCGGGTGATCGAACTGCCCGTCAGCCGCCCGACCAGTTGTGTGTTCGGCGGTGAAGACCTCAAGACGTTGTACATCACCAGCGCCGCGAGCCCGTTGGGTCATCCGCTGGACGGTGCGCTGCTGTCGATGCGTGTCGATGTGCCCGGCGTGGCGTGTACACGGTTTGCAGGCTAAATCCCAAAATATGGGATGTAAATATATATATTGAGATTGTTTGGCGGCCGGGTTTATAGTCGGCTCCATCGGCAATACGCACTCACACTAAAAAAACAAAACAGGTGAAGTGATGCAACGATCTTTCCCCGTACGCCCCGGTGGCGTACGCCGGCCACTGTTCTTACAAGCGCCTTTGCGCCGGTCATCCGTGGATGCCCGGTTTTTGTCGTGCCCGCGTACAGGAGTCTTGAACCATGGCTGAGCCCTTGGTCTTGCCACCTGTGCCGGAGCCACCGAAGGGTGAGCGCTTGAAAGACAAGGTCGTGTTGTTGACCGGTGCAGCCCAAGGCATCGGCGAGGCCATCGTCGCCGCGTTCGCGTCGCAACAGGCTCGACTGGTGATCAGTGATATCCAGGCGCAGAAGGTCGAGGCGGTGGCGGCTCATTGGCGGGAGCGCGGGGCCGATGTGCAAGCGCTGCAGGCCGATGTGTCGAAGCAGCAGGACTTGCAGGCCATGGCCCGTCGCGCCGTCGAGCTGCACGGGCGCATCGATGTGTTGGTCAACTGCGCTGGCGTCAATGTCTTCCGTGACCCGCTGGAAATGACCGAAGAAGACTGGCGTCGCTGCTTCGCCATCGACCTGGATGGCGCCTGGTACGGCTGCAAGGCGGTATTGCCACAGATGATCGAGCAGGGCGTGGGCAGCATCATCAATATTGCCTCGGTCCATTCGTCCCACATCATTCCCGGCTGTTTCCCGTACCCGGTGGCCAAGCATGGCCTGCTCGGCCTGACCCGCGCCCTGGGCATCGAATACGCGCCCAAAGGGGTACGCGTCAACGCCATCGCCCCGGGGTATATCGAAACCCAACTGAACGTCGACTACTGGAACGGCTTCGCCGATCCCCATGCCGAACGTCAGCGTGCGCTGGACCTGCACCCGCCACGACGCGTCGGGCAACCGATCGAAGTGGCAATGACAGCCGTGTTCCTGGCCAGTGACGAAGCACCGTTTATCAATGCCTCATGCATCACCATCGATGGGGGACGTTCGGTCATGTACCACGACTGAATATTTCCGGATTGCAGTCGGAAACTTCGCCTGTAATCCAATCATCATACGATATGACTATTTAGACCTATGCTGTGTAGCAACTTGATGTAACCGCCCAGCCTGCGCATTTCCACCGACGGTGGAGCAGAACCCTGGACGTTTGGCTTTCAATAAAAAAAACAAGGAGTCAGCTATGAATCATCGTCGTGGGATCCGTTCCCTGTGTCGCGCCGCCCTGGCGGTTACCGCGGTCAGCCTCAGCAGCAGCTTGCTGGCAGCTGATCCCGTAAAAATCGGTTTCCTGGTCAAGCAGGCCGAGGAGCCTTGGTTCCAGACCGAATGGGCGTTCGCCGAGAAGGCGAGCAAGGACAAAGGCTTCGAATTGATCAAGATCGCCGTGCCTGACGGCGAGAAAACCCTCTCGGCCATCGACAGCCTGGCCGCCAACGGCGCCAAGGGCTTTGTGATCTGCCCGCCGGACGTGTCCCTCGGCCCGGCCATCATGGCCAAGGCCAAGCTCAACGATCTCAAGGTGATTGCCGTGGACGACCGCTTCGTCGACGCCAGCGGCAAGTTCATGGAAGACGTGCCGTACCTGGGCATGGCCGCGTTCGAAGTGGGCCAGAAGCAGGGCGCCGCCATGGCCGCTGAAGCGAAAAAGCGCAACTGGGAGTGGAAAGATACCTACGCGGTGATCAACACCTTCAACGAGCTGGACACCGGCAAGAAGCGCACCGACGGTTCGGTCGATGCCCTGAAGAAGGCCGGGATGCCGGCAGACCACATCCTTTATTCCGCGCTGAAGACCCTCGACGTACCCGGCAGCATGGACTCCACCAACTCGGCCTTGGTGAAGCTGCCAAGCGCCGCGAAGAATCTGATCATCGGCGGCATGAACGACAACACCGTGCTGGGCGGCGTACGCGCCACCGAAGCGGCCGGCTTCAAGGCCGACAACGTGATCGGCATTGGTATCAACGGTACCGACGCCATCGGTGAGCTGAAAAAACCGAAAAGCGGCTTCTTCGGTTCGATGCTGCCAAGCCCGCACATCGAAGGCTACAAGACCGCCGAAATGATGTACGAGTGGATCACCACCGGCAAGGAACCGCCGAAGTACACCGCGATGGACGAGGTGACGCTGATCACCCGGGAGAACTTCAAGCAGGAGCTGGAAAAGATCGGCCTGTGGAATTGACGGTCGGTTGATTCAAAAGCGGCCCTGGTCACATGCGTGGCGGGGTCGCTTGATCTCTGTAAGTTCGAGGTGGTTATGCAAGCGCAAACAGCGACACGGCAACACAACATCGGCGGCAGCTTGCGATTCAACGGGATCGGCAAGTCCTTTCCCGGCGTGCAGGCGCTGGCCAATATCAGTTTCGTTGCCCATCCGGGGCAGGTCCATGCCTTGATGGGTGAAAACGGCGCCGGCAAGTCCACGTTGCTGAAGATCCTCGGTGGTGCCTACATCCCGAGCAGCGGTGACCTGCAGATCGGCGAACAGACGATGGCCTTCAAGGGCACCGCTGACAGCATCGCCAACGGTGTGGCGGTGATTCACCAGGAGCTGCACCTGGTGCCGGAAATGACCGTCGCGGAAAACCTGTTTCTCGGCCATTTACCGGCACGTTTCGGCCTGGTCAACCGTGGTGTGCTACGCCAGCAGGCGCTGACACTGCTCAAGGGCCTGGCCGACGAAATCGACCCGCAGGAAAAAGTCGGTCGCCTGTCCCTCGGCCAGCGCCAATTGGTGGAAATCGCCAAGGCCTTGTCCCGTGGCGCCCACGTCATTGCCTTCGACGAACCCACCAGTAGCCTGTCGGCCCGTGAAATCGACCGTTTGATGGCGATCATCGCCCGCCTGCGAGACGAGGGCAAAGTGGTGTTGTACGTCAGCCACCGCATGGAAGAGGTGTTCCGTATCTGCAATGCGGTGACGGTATTCAAGGACGGTCGTTATGTCCGCACCTTCGAAAACATGAGCGAGTTGACCCATGATCAACTCGTCACCTGCATGGTCGGCCGCGATATCCAGGACATCTATGATTACCGTCCTCGGGAGCGCGGCGATGTGGCGCTGCAAGTGAAGAACCTGTTGGGGCCGGGCTTGCGCGAACCGGTGAGCTTCCAGGTGCACAAGGGCGAGATCCTCGGCTTGTTCGGTCTGGTCGGCGCCGGTCGTACCGAGCTGTTGCGCTTGCTCAGTGGCCTGGAGCGTCAGCGCGAGGGAAGCCTCGTGCTGCACGGCAAGGAACTGAAACTGCGTTCACCCCGCGATGCCATCGCCGCGGGCGTGCTGCTCTGCCCGGAAGATCGCAAGAAGGAAGGCATCATCCCGTTGGGCAGCGTGGGCGAGAACATCAACATCAGTGCGCGCCCGGCTCATTCCGCCCTTGGCTGCCTGTTGCGCGGTGATTGGGAGCGGGGCAACGCTGACAAGCAGATCAAGTCGCTGAAGGTGAAGACGCCGGCGGCTAGCCAGAAAATCATGTACCTGTCCGGCGGCAACCAGCAGAAGGCGATTCTCGGTCGCTGGCTGTCGATGCCGATGAAAGTCCTGCTGCTGGACGAACCGACCCGTGGCATCGACATCGGCGCCAAGGCGGAGATCTACCAGATTATCCACAACCTGGCGGCCGAGGGCATCGCGGTGATCGTGGTGTCCAGCGACCTGATGGAAGTGATGGGCATTTCCGACCGAATCCTGGTGCTCTGCGAAGGGGCCATGCGCGGCGAGCTGCCGCGTGACCAGGCCAACGAATCCAACCTGCTGCAACTGGCGCTGCCGCGCCAACGCGTTGCCGACGCGGCGAACTGAGAGGTAAATCATGACCATTCAAAACAATGCACTGCCAACGGCACGCAAACCCCTGGACTTGCGCCGTTTCCTGGACGACTGGGTCATGCTGCTGGCGGCCATCGGCATCTTCGTGCTCTGCACCCTGATGATCGATAACTTCCTGTCGCCGCTGAACATGCGTGGCCTGGGCCTGGCGATTTCCACCACCGGCATCGCGGCCTGCACCATGTTGTATTGCCTGGCGTCCGGGCACTTCGATTTGTCGGTCGGTTCGGTGATTGCTTGTGCCGGCGTGGTCGCGGCGGTGGTGATGCGCGACACCAACAGCGTATTCCTCGGTGTCAGCGCTGCGCTGGTGATGGGGCTGATCGTCGGCCTGATCAATGGCATCGTCATCGCCAAGCTGCGGGTCAACGCCTTGATCACCACCCTGGCGACCATGCAGATCGTCCGGGGCCTGGCCTATATCTTCGCCAACGGCAAAGCGGTGGGTGTGTCCCAGGAATCGTTTTTCGTATTCGGCAACGGCCAATTGTTCGGCGTGCCGGTGCCGATCCTGATCACCATCGCCTGCTTCCTGTTTTTCGGCTGGCTGCTGAACTACACCACCTATGGGCGCAACACCATGGCCATCGGTGGCAACCAGGAAGCGGCGTTGTTGGCAGGGGTGAACGTTGATCGCACCAAGATCATCATCTTCGCCGTGCATGGCGTGATCGGCGCCCTGGCCGGAGTGATCCTGGCGTCGCGCATGACCTCGGGCCAGCCGATGATTGGCCAGGGCTTCGAGCTGACCGTGATCTCGGCCTGCGTGCTGGGCGGGGTGTCGTTGAGCGGTGGTATCGGCATGATTCGCCATGTCATTGCGGGCGTGCTGATTCTGGCGATCATTGAAAACGCGATGAACCTGAAGAACATCGACACCTTCTACCAATACGTTATCCGCGGCTCGATCCTGTTGCTGGCGGTGGTGATTGACCGCTTGAAACAACGCTGAAACCAGAGATCGCTGGCGAGTGATCTACCGCTATCGCGAGCAGGCTCGCTCCCACAGGTTTTGTGCCAGGCGCAAAATTCCGGCGCACCGAAGATTCAATGTGGGAGCGAGCCCGCTCGCGAGGCGTCAGTGCATTCAATACCTTCTAACCTGACCCACCGCCATCGCGAGCAGGCTCGCTCCCACAGGTTTTGTGCCAGCCGCAAAATTCCGGCGTACCGAAGATTCAATGTGGGAGCGAGCCCGCTCGCGAGGCGTCAGTGCATTCAACACCTTCTAACCTGACCCACCGCCATCGCGAGCAAGCCCGCTCCCACAGGTTTTGTGCCAGCCGCAAAATTCCGGCGCACCGAAGATTCAATGTGGGAGCGAGCCCGCTCGCGAGGCGTCAGTGCATTCAATACCTTCTAACCTGACCCACCGCCATTGCGAGCAGGCTCGCTCCCACAGGTCTTTATGTCAGAGCCCAGAACCTCGGCACAACGCGGACCCCATGTGGCAGCGAGCTTGCTCGCGATAGCGTCCTCCCTGACGCCAACCATCACCCCGCCTTGCGCAATGCTTCGACCAACTCCTGCTTGCGCATCTTCGAACGCCCGGGAATATTTTTCGCCCGGGCCTCCTTCATCAGGCTGTCCACGGTCTGGGTCCCATGGGAGGCTTTGCTGGTGCGTGGATGACCTTCGCGGGTCTTGGCGGCGCGTCGGGCCGATTCCTTACGATCGGTTTTCTTGGCCGCCGCGGGTTTGTCCTTGCCCGAGCCACCGGAACGCTCGCCGCCACCGGATTGTTTGTTCACTGTCGCCCAGGCTCGGGCCTCGGCTTCGTTTTCGGACACACCTTTTTTCTCGTAACTTTTTTCAATGTGTTCGGCCTTGCGCTTTTGCTCGGCGGTGTATTTGTCTTTGCTTCCACGAGGCATGGGATGTTCCTCCTCAAATGTCTAAGCAGAGGCTATTGGCTGGCGGCACCACCTTCGGAGCCCGAGCCACCGGTGGTGGTTTCCGAACCCACGCCGGTATCGGCGTTATCGGGGGCAGTGGAGTCCGGCGTATTCATTCCACCCTGGCGTCCCATGTCATTGCCCTGTACGCGCGGATCGGTGCCAGTGGCGGGAGGCTGGCCATTGTTCAGGTCCCCAGTGCCGTCGGTATTCAACTTGGGCATGCCTTCGGTTGCGGGAGAGTTGGGTGGCTGCACCGGATCGGTCGGCCCGGTGCCAGCGGTGGATGCCGCGAAAGCCACCGAGGACAGCAGCGTGGCAAATGTGAATGCAGTCAGCCTTGAAGTGATCATGGTGTCGCCTCCATTTTTAGAATGCTTGCCTGATCTTGGGCTGCACTGGATTTGGGTTGGTGCCTGGGGCGCGACGAATGGCGCTTTTGAAGGTGGGTTCGTGTCGCGATCAAATAGTTCGATCGATATGTGACGAGCGGCACGTGGCGGCTTAGTATGGCGCTTTCAATTGGCTACAAGGCCTGTTCATGTCCATCGAGATCCGTCCTGCGCAACCCAGCGATGCGCCTCAAATCCTTGCCTTCATCACCGAGTTGGCCGATTACGAAAAGGCCCGCCACGAAGTCATCGCCAGTGTGGCCGACATCGAGCGCAGCCTGTTCAGCGAGGGCGCGACCGCCCACGGGCTGATCTGCCTGCGTGACGGCGTGCCGATTGGTTTCGCGGTGTTTTTCTTCAGTTACTCCACCTGGCTGGGCAGCAACTGCCTGTACCTCGAAGACTTGTACATCACCCCTGAACAGCGCGGTGGTGGGGCGGGGAAGACGTTGTTGCGACATCTGGCGAAAATTGCCTGTGACAACGATTGCGGTCGCTTCGAATGGAGCGTGCTGGACTGGAACACCCCGGCCATCGACTTCTACAAATCCCTCGGCGCGCAACCCCAGGAAGAGTGGGTGCGCTACCGAATGGACGGCAAAGTGCTACGGGATTTCGCTAACGGCAATTGAAATTCATGAGTATGCGTTGGATGCGTACTCGATAAATCCGGGGCGCTGTTCGAGCCGCTTGCAGTAAGCGGCCACCGCCGGGTAGTCCGGACGCTCCATGGGTGTCTGGCGCCAGCGGTGTACCGACAGACCGATGAGTACATCGGCGAGGGAAAACTCCGTACCGGCCACGTAGGCGCCGGTGCGATTCAACTGCTGCTCCAGCAAACCCATCTTCTCGTTCCAGCCTTTGACACCGGCGGCGATGAGTTTTGGGTCTTGGAAATCCGGATGTTTGCGCACCAGTCCGTAGAACGCATCGCCCCATGACGGGTTGAGTTCCGTAGCTTGCCAGTCCATCCACTGCTCGACGCGTGCCCGTGCGGCGGGTTCGACGGGCAGTAGATCGCTGCGCCCATGCTTGCCCACCAGGTAGCGACAGATGGTGTTCGACTCCCAGAGCACACCGTTCTCATCAATGATCACCGGTACCTGGGCATTGGGATTCAAGGCCAGGAACGCCGGATCCTGGGTCGAGGCAAAGCCGATGCCCCAGTCTTCGCGCTCGAAGGCGATCTCCAGTTCCTGACAGGTCCACAGCACTTTTCTGACGTTGATCGAAGAAGTGCGGCCGAGGATTTTCAACTGTTGTCCCATTACTTTTTCCCTGAGTGCTAAGGCGTCCGGACAGAAAACGTAGCAGGGTCTCGGGCGAATGGCGATGGCTTTATCGTTTATGGTTAAATCCCAATATATGGGAGTGATATTTATATATTGAGATTTTGCCGCGCCCGGGTTTATAGTCCGTCCTACTCACTGCCAAAAAACAAAACAGGTGAAACGGATGCAGGCGCAATTGATTGCGCTCGATTGGGGGACCACCTCATTACGGGCTTACAAACTCGCCGCCGGGGGCGAGGTGCTCGAACAGCGTTCGCTGTCATCGGGGATCATGCAGTTGCCCTCCGGGCCACGAACCCTGGCTGGCCAGGTGTGCATCGACGGCTTCGAATTGGCCTTCGATGAGGCCTGTGGCGATTGGCTCAATGCTCAGCCGGGCCTGCCTGTCATAGCCTGCGGTATGGTCGGCAGCGCCCAGGGCTGGCGCGAAGCACCCTACTGCGACACGCCCGCCAACGTCGCCAATCTCGGACATTCCCTACAAACCGTTCGTAGTCTTCGCGGTGTCGATGTGCACATCGTACCCGGCGTGATCCAGCGTTCACGGCTGCCCAACGTCATGCGCGGCGAAGAGACCCAGGTGCTCGGCGCCTTGCATAACCTGCCGGACGGAGCGGTGTTGATCGGCCTGCCCGGCAGCCACTCGAAATGGGTGGAAGTGACCGACGGCTGCATCGTGCATTTCGACACCTTCATGACCGGCGAGATCTTCGCCGTGCTCAGTGACCACAGCATTCTCGGCCGCACCCAGCAGCGCGGCGCGACGTTCGACGGCCAGGCCTTCGATCGCGGCGTGCAGGTGGCGTTGTCGGTGGACGGCGAGATCGGTCCGTTGTCCACCGTGTTCAGCGCCCGCAGCCTGGGCTTGACCGGCGAACTCGCTGCCAGCGCCCAGGCGGACTATCTCTCTGGCCTGTTGATCGGCCATGAACTGACGGCGCTGGCTACCGTGCAGCGTCGGCGACGCGACAGCATCCACTTGCCCGCCGTGGTGTTGATCGGCAATTCCCAACTCTGCGCCCGTTATCAACGGGCTCTCGACGCCTGCGGTTTCGCCCGGGTGACCCTGGCCGAACAGGCCACCGAACGTGGTTTGTGGCAACTGGCCGTGGCGGCCGGGCTGCTCGATTCCACCGCATCGCGTTAAACCTGACTGGAGGTCTGACATGCTCACACAAGCACTGGCGCACAACGGGCTGATCGCGATCCTGCGTGGTCTGCGTCCCGAAGAGGCGGCGGCCATCGGCGAAGTCCTGTACGGCGCCGGATTTCGCGTCATCGAAGTACCGCTCAATTCCCCCGAGCCGTACGAAAGTATCCGCATCCTGCGCAGTACCTTGCCCGCCGATTGCCTGATCGGTGCCGGCACCGTGCTGACGCCGGAACAGGTCGAGCAGGTGAAAGCCGCTGGCGGACAAGTGATCGTCATGCCCCACAGCGATCCGAAGGTGCTGCGTGCGGCGAAAGCGGCGGGCTTGTATCTGTCGCCAGGCGTCGCCACGCCCACCGAAGCCTTTGCCGCACTGGCCGAAGGCGCCCACGTGCTGAAGATGTTTCCCGCCGAGCAAATGGGCCCGGCGGTGGTCAAGGCCTGGCTCGCGGTGCTGCCGGCCGGGACCGTGCTGGTGCCGGTGGGCGGGATCACGCCGGACAACATGGCGGTGTTCGTCGAGGCCGGGGTCAAGGGTTTCGGCCTCGGTTCCGGGCTGTTCAAGCCAGGCCTGACGGCAGATGAGGTGGCGGTGCGCGCCAAGGCCTACGTGGCCGCGTGGAATGCCTTGAACTGAAGACTTTTCCAGCGCCCCGGGCGCTGCATCTGATAAGAGAGACAACAAGATGAAAATCACCAAACTGACCACGTTTATCGTTCCGCCGCGCTGGTGCTTCCTCAAGGTCGAAACCGACGAGGGCGTGACCGGTTGGGGCGAGCCCGTGGTTGAAGGCCGTGCCCATACGGTGGCGGCGGCCGTCGAAGAACTGTCTGACTACTTGATCGGCAAAGACCCACGCAACATTGAAGACATCTGGACCGTACTGTATCGCGGCGGCTTCTACCGCGGTGGGGCGATCCACATGAGTGCCCTGGCCGGTATCGACCAAGCGTTGTGGGACATCAAGGGCAAGGCCTTGGGTGTGTCGGTCAGCGATTTGCTCGGTGGCCAGGTGCGCGACAAGATCCGCGTGTATTCGTGGATCGGCGGCGACCGACCGGCGGACACCGCTCGCGCGGCGAAAGAGGCGGTGGCGCGGGGTTTCACGGCGGTGAAAATGAATGGTACCGAAGAGCTGCAATTTCTCGACACGTTTGAAAAGGTCGACCTGGCCCTGGCCAACGTCGCGGCGGTGCGGGACGCGGTGGGGCCGAACGTCGGCATTGGCGTGGACTTCCACGGTCGGGTGCACAAGCCGATGGCCAAGGTGCTGATGAAGGAGCTCGATCCCTACAAGCTGATGTTCATCGAAGAGCCAGTGCTCAGCGAAAACTACGAAGCCCTCAAGGAATTGGCGCCGCTGACCAGCACCCCGATTGCCCTGGGCGAGCGGTTGTTCTCGCGCTGGGACTTCAAGCGAGTCCTCAGCGAAGGCTACGTGGACATCATCCAACCGGATGCATCCCACGCCGGCGGTATCACCGAAACCCGCAAGATCGCCAACATGGCCGAGGCCTACGACGTGGCGCTGGCCCTGCACTGCCCGCTGGGCCCCATTGCCCTGGCGGCGTGCCTGCAACTGGACGCGGTCTGCTACAACGCGTTCATCCAGGAGCAGAGCCTGGGCATCCACTACAACGAGAGCAACGACCTGCTGGATTACATCAAGGATCCACAGGTGTTCGACTACGACAAAGGCTTCGTGAAAATCCCCAATGGCCCGGGCCTGGGTATCGAGATCAACGAGGAATACGTCATCGAACGCGCGGCTATCGGCCATCGCTGGCGCAACCCGATCTGGCGCCATGCCGATGGCAGTTTTGCCGAGTGGTGAGTCACGCCTGATCCACCCAGTTCCCCTGTGGGAGCGAGCCTGCTCGCGATGGTGTGTCAATTGGCTTATGAGTGACTGACCCACTGCTATCGCGAGCAGGCTCGCTCCCACAGGTTGATCTCCGTAGACAGGAAGATCCTTCTCGGTATGCCCGTTTCCTCAATAAGCATAAAAAGAGGCACCTCACATGCAAGCGCACACCCTGAGCGCGCAAGCGTCGTTGGTGACGCCCAGCCGCAAGCGTTTTTTCATCATGGTCCTGCTGTTCATCACCGTGGTGATCAATTACCTGGACCGCAGTAACCTCTCGATTGCCGCGCCCGCACTGACCAGTGACCTGGGCATCGACCCGATCCACGTCGGGCTGATTTTCTCGGCGTTCGGCTGGACCTACGCGGCCATGCAGATCCCTGGTGGCTGGCTGGTGGACCGAGTACCGCCACGCATTCTTTACAGCGTGGCGTTGCTGTTGTGGTCGGTGGCCACGGTGATGCTTGGCTTCGCCGCCAGTTTCATCGCGCTGTTCGTGCTGCGCATGGCGGTCGGTGCCCTGGAAGCGCCGGCTTATCCGATCAACAGCCGCGTGGTCACTACCTGGTTCCCTGAACGTGAGCGGGCCACGGCCATCGGTTTCTACACCTCCGGGCAGTTCGTCGGATTGGCTTTCCTGACGCCGGTGTTGGCCTGGCTGCAACACGCCTTCGGCTGGCACATGGTGTTTGTCGCCACGGGCGCGGTGGGCATTATCTGGGCGGCGATCTGGTACGCGGTGTATCGCGAGCCACGGGATTTCAAAGGCGCCAACGCCGCTGAAATCGAACTGATCCGCGAAGGCGGTGGGTTGGTGGATATCCAGGCCGATACCGCCAAGGCCAAGGCGAAATTCAGCTGGACCGACCTGGGTATTGTCCTGACCCAACGCAAGTTGTGGGGCATTTACCTGGGGCAGTTCTGCCTCAACTCCACGCTATGGTTTTTCCTGACCTGGTTCCCGACCTACCTGGTGAAATATCGCGGCATGGACTTCATCAAGTCCGGCCTTTTGGCATCGCTGCCATTTCTCGCGGCGTTTGTCGGCGTGCTGTGTTCCGGGTTCTTTTCCGACTGGCTGATTCGTCGTGGCAGCAGCGTGGGTTTCGCGCGCAAGCTGCCGATCATTGGCGGATTACTGATCTCCACATCGATCATCGGCGCCAACTTTGTCGAGTCAACGCCGCTGGTCATCGCCTTCCTGGCCCTGGCGTTCTTCGGCAACGGCCTGGCGTCGATCACCTGGTCGCTGGTCTCGACACTGGCGCCGGCGCGACTGCTCGGGTTGACCGGTGGGGTGTTCAACTTCATCGGAAACCTGGCGGCCATCGCCACGCCTATCGTCATTGGCTTCCTTGCCAGCGGCGATTCGTTTGCCCCGGCCATCACCTATATCTCCGTGCTGGCATTGGTGGGGGCGCTGTCCTACATCTTGCTGGTGGGGAAGGTCGAGCGCATCGAGTTGTAGTCCGACGGGGCGGGCGACCATAATGCCGCCCGTTCCCCGCTCACTGTTGAAGGCCGGATATGCAGCAAGACGATCCAAAAATCACCAAGGACGCCGCGCCTACAGGCACGCAGACATTGCTGCGTGGTCTGGGTGTGGTTCAGGCGGTCGCCAGCGGCGCCCGTGACTTGAAGGAAATCGCCCGGCTGATCGGCACCACCCGCAGCACCACCCATCGCCTGGCCAGTTGCCTGGTGGACGAACGTTACCTGCGCGTGGTGCCGCAAGTGGGTTACCTGCTGGGGCCGAAGCTGATCGAACTGGGTTTCCAGGCCCGGGAAGAACTGCCACTGGTGAGCCTGGCCGGGCCGTATCTGGACGAGTTGTCGGCTCTCACCGGCGACACCGTTCACCTGGCGATTCGCGAGGGCGACGAAGTCTTGTACCTGCTGAAAAACCCGGGGCGCAACGGCCCGGAGATGCGCTCGCGCGTGGGCCATCGCATGCCTTTGGCGCGCACCGGGATTGGCAAGGCGCTGATGCTCGATGACTCGCAAGAACAATGGAAAAGGCTGTACGAAATCAGCCTGCCGGCCGGCGGGAAGAATCAGTTCTGGCCCCAGCATCAGGAGCAATCCTGGGAACAGTTCCAGCAACGGATGGTGGAGTACGTGGCGGGAGGTTATGCCTTCGATCTGGAAGACAACGAACCGTCGATTCGTTGCGTGGCGGCGCCGATTCGCGACGCTGGCAAGCGCATTGTCGCCGGTATCAGCATCGCCAGCACCGTGCCGTACATGCCGCTGGAAAAAATGGCCGAGCTGATTCCCCTGGTCAAAGGGGTTACAGCCCGGCTATCGGCGGAGCTGGGTGCCAAGGTCTGACGAACGTCAGGCCTTGAGGGTCGCCATGTCGATGACGAAGCGGTACTTCACGTCCCCAGCGATCATGCGGCTGTAGGCCTCGTTGATCTGGCGAATGTCGAGCATTTCAATGTCGCAGCTGATGTTGTGTTCGGCACAGAAATCCAACACTTCCTGAGTCTCTGCGATACCGCCGATCAACGAGCCAGCCAGGACTCGACGACCCATGATCAGTTTTGCGGCATGCACCGGCGGATCAATCGGCTCGACCAGACCTACCAGGATATGCACGCCGTCGAAACGCAAGGTGTCGAGGTAGGGATTGAGGTCGTGCTGCACCGGAATGGTGTCCAGCAGGAAGTTGAAACGTCCGGCGGCAGCGGCCATCTGCTCGGCGTCGGTAGACACGATCACGTGGTCCGCACCTTGGCGACGGGCTTCTTCAGCCTTGCTCGCCGAGCGGGTGAACAACGTCACTTCCGCGCCCATGGCCTTGGCGAACTTGATGCCCATGTGCCCGAGCCCACCCATGCCCAGCACGCCGACCTTGTCGCCGGCCTTCACGCCGTAGTGCTTGAGGGGCGAATAGGTGGTGATGCCGGCGCAGAGAATCGGCGCGGCGCCGGCCGGATCGAGGTTTTGCGGGATGCGCAGCACGAAATGCTCGCTGACCACGATGCTATTGGAGTAACCGCCCATGGTGTGGCCACCGCTGATACGATCCGGGCTGGCGTAGGTCTGCGTCATGCCCTGGTAGCAGTATTGCTCCAAGTCAGCGCGGCAAGCTTCGCACTCGCGGCAGGAGTCGACCATGCAGCCAACGCCCACCAGGTCGCCGACCTTATAACGGGTGACATTCGCACCGACGGCGGTGACTTTTCCTACAATCTCATGGCCGGGCATCAGCGGATAAACGGCGATGCCCCATTCATTGCGGGCCTGGTGGATGTCGGAATGGCAGACGCCGCAGTAGAGAATGTCGATTGCCACATCGTCGGCTCGCGGGCTGCGGCGTTCGAATTTCATGGGGGCGAGGGGAGTGGTGGCCGACTGGGCGGCATATCCGATGGCTGTGTACATGATGGACCTCGCTAAGCAGTGAACGGTGAGGGGGTCATTCTGGGAGTCCTGTCAGTGTGCGGCGATGGCGATTCCTCCGCCTGTCATGCCTAATCCTCCGGTCTTGGCCAGGATTTGATCCTATGTGGCGCCAGACCTGCGATGATGGTTTCATCCCTTTTTTCGCGAAGTTTTCGTCCATGTTGTTGACCCGCCATCTCGATGCCAACGCTACGCTGGTTTCATTGATAGAACCTTTGGCGACCCGCGACGGTTTCGTCCCGACGCCACTGCCCGGCGTACATGTGCTTCGGGCCAGTCAGGACGTCGCCCGTGGCCCACAGCTCTACGAACCGAGTCTGGTGATCATTGCCCAGGGTAGCAAACTGGCGTACCTGGGGCCTCGCACGCTGGAATATGGCGCCGGGCATTATCTGATCCAGGCCTTGCCGGTGCCGTTCGAATGCGAAACCTACGCCATGCCCAATGCTCCACTGCTTGGGGTTTCCGTTGCGATCGATCGAGCGATGCTGGGGGAACTGGTGCTGGCCATGGGGTTGGTACCGGGTCGGAACCTGGCGCCGCAGACGCCGGAATCGATGACCTGCGCCGTGCTTGATGACGCCATGCGTGGGTGTGTCGAACGTTTGTTGCGCTGTTTGCACGATCCGTTGGAGTGCCAGGTCATGGGCCAGGCGCGGCTGCGGGAGTTGCTGTTCGTCGCGTTGCGCGGGCCCCAGGCCGATGTGCTGCGGGCGCTGGTGGAGCAGCAAGGCCAGTTCGCTCGGATTGCCGTGGCCTTGAGCCATTTGCATGCGCACTTCACCGAGCCACTGAACGTCGAGACACTGGCCAGTTGCGCGAACATGAGCGCTTCAACCTTCCATGAGCATTTCAAGCGCAGCACCTTGCTCTCGCCGGTGCAGTACCTCAAGCGCTTGCGCCTGCTCAAGGCCCAGCGGCTGCTGCTCATCGAAGGCATGGGCGTGGCCCAGGTGGCGCATCAGGTGGGGTATCAGAGCCCGTCGCAGTTCAGTCGGGAGTACAAGCGCTACTTTGAACGCAACCCCGGGGGAAGAGCGCGCAGCTTGAGCCTGTGATGTTTCCTTGTGGGAGCGAGCCTGCTCGCGATAGCGGTGTATCGGTCGACATCTGTGTTGAATGGAAAAACGCTATCGCGAGCAGGCTCGCTCCCACATTGGTTCGGTGTGGTCGTCGGAATAGCAGGCAACAAAAAGGCCCCCATTGCGGGAGCCTTGATGTTCAGCGAATCGGCTTACATGTTCGGGTAAGTCGGCCCGCCAGCGCCTTCCGGGGGAAACCCAGGTGATGTTCTGCGCAGGGTCCTTGATGTCACAGGTCTTGCAGTGAACGCAGTTCTGGGCGTTGATCTGGAAGCGCTTCTCGCCGTCTTCCTTGGTCACCACTTCATACACGCCGGCCGGGCAGTAGCGCTGTGCCGGTTCGTCGTACAGCGGCAGGTTCTTGCTGATCGGAATGCTCGGATCGGTCAGCTTCAGGTGGCAGGGCTGTTCTTCTTCGTGGTTGGTACCGGAAATGAACACCGAGCTGAGTTTGTCGAAGCTGATCTTGCCGTCCGGTTTCGGGTAGTCGATCTTCTTGCAATCGGCCGCCAGCTTGAGGCAGGCATAGTCGGGCTTGGTATCGTGCAGGGTGAACGGCAGCTTGCCGCCGAAGATGTTCTGGTCGAGCCAGTTGAAGCCACCGCCGATGATCGCGCCGTACTTGTGAATCGCCGGGCCGAAGTTGCGGCTGGCGAACAGTTCTTCATACAGCCAGCTGTTCTTGAAGCTGTCGACGTAGGCGGTCAGTTCATCACCGCCTTCGGACTCGGCAAACAGGCGATCGGCCACGGCGTCGGCGGCGAGCATGCCGGACTTCATGGCGGTGTGGCTGCCCTTGATCTTGGCGAAGTTCAGGGTGCCGAGATCGCAACCGATCAGCGCGCCGCCCTTGAAGACCATTTTCGGCAGCGAGTTCAGGCCGCCCTTGCAAATGGCGCGAGCACCGTAGCTGACGCGCTTGCCACCTTCCAGGTACTGCTTGAGCACTGGGTGATGCTTGAGGCGCTGGAATTCGTCGAATGGCGACAGGAAGGTGTTGCTGTAGGACAGGTCGACGATCAGGCCGACCACCACCTGATTATTTTCCAGGTGATAGAGGAATGAACCGCCGGTGTTTTCGGTGCCCATGATATCCAGCGGCCAGCCGGCGGTATGCACCACCAGCCCCGGTTGATGCTTGGCCGGGTCGATTTCCCAGATTTCCTTGAGACCGATGCCGTAGTGCTGGGCGTCGGCATCGCTGTCGAGGTTGAAACGCTTGATCAGTTGCTTGCCAATATGGCCTCGGCAGCCTTCGGCGAACAGCGTGTACTTGCCGCGCAGTTCCATGCCAGGGGTGTAGAGGCCTTCCTTTGGCTGGCCTTCACGGTCGACACCCAGGTCGCCAGTGATGATCCCGCGCACCACGCCGTTTTCGTCGAACAGCGCTTCCTGGGCGGCGAAGCCCGGGTAGATTTCCACGCCCAGGTTCTCGGCCTGCTGGGCCAGCCAGCGGCACAGGTTGCCCAGGGAAATAATATAGTTGCCTTCGTTGTGCATGGTCTTGGGCACAAAAAAGTCAGGGATTTTCTGCGCGGACTCGGCGTTTTTCAGGACATAAATGTCATCACGCTTGACCGGTGTATTCAGCGGCGCGCCGAGTTCTTTCCAGTCCGGGAACAGTTCGTTCAGAGCGCGGGGTTCGAACACCGCACCGGAGAGGATGTGCGCACCGACTTCGGAGCCTTTTTCGACCACGCAGACGCTGATTTCCTTACCGGCTTCGGCGGCCTTCTGTTTCAGTCGGCAAGCGGCAGACAGGCCAGCGGGGCCGGCGCCGACGATGACCACGTCGAATTCCATGTATTCGCGTTCCACAGGGCTATCTCCTACTCAAGGCTCACAGTTTTTCTAATTGGAGGTTTGGCGTTGCATCCGTTGTTTCCTTCGCGAAAAGCGACGAAAGCGACAATGGATGAGACGCGGGTCTCTCTTAAGCGGCGCATTATATCTACACCACTCTCAGGGTCCAATACAAACGTTTGTTTGAAATTGCCGCAGCCCAGATAAATCACTGACGTACGGCTTATGACTGACCATTTTGCCGTATTGACCGGAATAGGCGTTCCGGTCAAGATACGGGCGGTTTTGCGCTCGCCGTAGGCTGACTGTTGGTTCCAAGAGCACCTCTAAAGACAGGGCGAAGGCAGCACAAAGTGACGTATTGCGCGGTTCTGACGCGCAGTTTACACGCCGCGATAATGAATGACTCATCAGTCATCACTGACGAATGGTCTTCACTCCCGTGAGCAGGGTCATGTGTGGTTCATGCCGGCGTTTTTAGAGGTGCCCTTGCGCCCATGAGCATCAACCGCCAGGTTCGCCTAGGCGACTTTTTTTCACCGGAGAGTAACGAGGAATCCATGAAGGTTCTTGTAGCTGTCAAACGAGTGGTCGACTATAACGTCAAGGTTCGCGTCAAGGCGGACAACTCCGGCGTCGACCTCGCCAACGTCAAGATGTCGATGAACCCTTTCTGCGAAATCGCCGTAGAAGAAGCCGTACGCCTGAAAGAAAAAGGCGTGGCGACTGAGATCGTCGTCGTCTCCATCGGCCCGACCACTGCCCAGGAACAACTGCGCACCGCGCTGGCACTGGGTGCCGATCGCGCCATCCTCGTCGAATCCGCCGAAGACCTGACTTCCCTGGCCGTGGCCAAGCTGCTCAAGGCCGTTGTCGACAAGGAACAGCCATCGCTGGTGATCCTCGGCAAACAAGCCATCGACAGCGACAACAACCAGACCGGCCAGATGCTCGCTGCATTGAGCGGCTACGGTCAGGGCACCTTCGCTTCGAAAGTCGAAGTGTCCGGCGACAGCGTTGCCGTGACCCGCGAAATCGACGGCGGCGCACAGACCGTTTCCCTGAAACTGCCTGCCATCGTCACCACCGACCTGCGTTTGAACGAGCCGCGCTATGCGTCGCTGCCAAACATCATGAAAGCCAAGAAGAAGCCGCTTGAAGTGCTGACTCCTGACGCTTTGGGCGTTTCCACCGCCTCCACCAACAAGACCGTAAAAGTCGAAGCGCCGGCTGCACGCAGCGCGGGCATCAAGGTCAAGTCGGTGGCTGAACTGGTCGAGAAACTGAAAAACGAAGCGAAGGTAATCTGACTATGACTATCTTGGTAATCGCCGAACACGATAACAAGGTGCTGGCTCCGGCCACGCTGAACACCGTTGCTGCCGCTGCCAAAATCGGTGGCGATGTCCACGTCCTGGTAGCCGGGCAGGGCGCTGGCGCCGTTGCCGAAGCCGCTGCGAAAATCGCTGGCGTGGCCAAAGTGCTGGCGGCCGACAACGCTGCCTACGCACACCAACTGCCGGAAAACGTTGCTCCGCTGGTTGCAGAGCTGGGCAAGGGCTACAGCCACATCCTGGCGGCCGCCACTTCCAACGGCAAGAACATCCTGCCGCGCGTTGCCGCTGCACTGGACGTCGACCAGATCTCCGAAATCATCTCGGTAGAAAGCGCCGACACCTTCAAGCGTCCGATCTACGCCGGTAACGCCATTGCCACCGTGCAATCGAACGCTGCGGTCAAGGTCATCACCGTGCGTGCCACCGGTTTCGACCCGGTTGCCGCCGAAGGTGGCTCGGCTGCCGTTGAAGCCGTAGGCGCCGCCCACGACGCCGGCATCTCCAGCTTCGTCAACGAAGAACTGGCCAAGTCCGATCGTCCTGAACTGACCGCTGCCAAGATCGTCGTTTCCGGCGGCCGTGGCATGCAGAACGGTGACAACTTCAAGCACCTGTATGCCCTGGCCGACAAGCTGGGCGCTGCCGTCGGTGCTTCCCGCGCGGCGGTCGACGCTGGTTTCGTACCCAACGACATGCAGGTCGGCCAGACCGGCAAGATCGTTGCACCACAGCTGTACATCGCCGTCGGTATCTCCGGCGCGATCCAGCACCTGGCCGGCATGAAAGACTCCAAGGTGATCGTTGCGATCAACAAGGACGAAGAAGCGCCGATCTTCCAGGTGGCCGATTATGGCCTGGTAGCGGACTTGTTCGAAGCCATCCCAGAGCTGGAGAAGCTGGTCTAATCCGGCGTCTTCACTTATAAAGAGCCCGGCCCTTTGGCCGGGCTTTTTATTTCTGCATCAGAGGAGCGTATCGCCATGGATCTGCGCCGTTTGGCCGGCTGGTCGTTGCTGTGGACGTTGGCACTGGTGCCAGGCCTGTCTGTTGCCGCGGGCAAATGTGAGCGACTGATCGCCACCGGCAGCCCGGATGCGCCGCCCTATCTGTGGCAAGACCCCCAGGACCCCAAGCACTTGATTGGCGTCGGTGCCGACCTGTTGGCGCACGTGGCGCAAGAGTTGGGGATCAAGATCGAACTGCTGTATGCCGGCAAGCGTGCCCAGGCATTGGACGAAGTGCGCAGTGGACGCATGGACCTGCTCACCGACGCTCCGCTGACCGTTACCGGGCTTGAAGTGCTGGACTACGTTCACCCGCCCTTGCTCGAAAACGATTATCTGGTTTGGACCCGCAAGGACTCGACGCTGGTCATCAACCAGCCGGAGGATCTTCATGGTCATCCCGGCGCCTTGTCGGAAAAGGCGCGTATGACCCAGGGATTCGGCGTTTTTGCCGAACAGAAATTATCCCTGGTGCGTACGCCCAACCTGACCCAGGCCTTTCAGAAACTTCTGCTGGGAGAGGTGGAATACGTCTTGGCGGGGCGCTATTCGGGCCTGGCAATGGCGCAGACACTGGGGATGGCCAACGACCTGCAAGCCGCACCGCAACCGGTGGACAAACCCGGGCTGTTCCTGGCGATTTCCCATAACTCCGCCTGCAATGACCCATGGTTACGCGGACAGCTGGCGCAAAAGATGACAGAATTGGCCGCGTCCGGCCTGACGGAGGCTGTGTTGCAGCGCAATCTCGAGCGTTGGAGAACACAGTTGCAGCCACCTGTCAGTGCCCCAAAACAGTAGGGAACATTAGTGACTATTCGACCTCTTTTCGCTGCCCTGGCCGTTCTGGCTCTGGCGGGCTGCGCAGCCGATCCGGCGCCGAATGAACAGATCCGCCTGACCGAACAGGCACTGGAGCAAGCCCGGGCCGTTGGCGCCACTGCCGACGAAGTGCCGGAACTGAAACTGGCTGAAGAAAAGTTCGCCCGCGCCAAATCCAACATGGCCGACGAATCCTACAAGAAGGCGCGCATGCGGGCCGAACAGGCCGAACTGGACGCCCGTCTGGCCGAAGCGAAGGTGCTGACCCTCAAGAGCCAGGAGCAACTGAACGTGCTCGACACCCGCATCAAGCGCTTACGCAAACAGTTGCGGGAGGATGCCCAATGAAGCACTCCCACGTATTGGGCGGCCTGGTCCTCGCAGGCCTTGCCAGCTTGTATGGCTGCGCCGGCCAGCGTAGCGAAGCGGCGCTCGAACAGGCCAGCACCGACTTCCAGAAGGTCAAGGAAGACGCCAACGTATTGCGCGCCGCGCCCCGGGACGTGATCCGCGCTGGCGAATCCCTGGCCCGTGCCGATCGTTTGTCCACCTACTGGGGCAGCGGTGAGGATGTGCAGCATTACGCTTACCTGAGCCAGCGCTACAGTGCGATCGCCCGGGAGCACAGCGACCAGGTGCTCAACGAAGAGCGTGCGGCGAAGCTCGAACTGGAGCGCCAGCGCCTGCAATTGGCCCTGCGTGAATCCAAGTTGCTGAGCGTGCAGCAGCAGGGCAAATGGCTTGAAGAACAGATCATGGCGATGGCGACCACACAAACCGATCGCGGCTTGGTGATGACCCTGGGTGATGTGCTGTTCGATACCGGTGAAGCGGAACTGAAGAACTCGGCCAATCGGGTCGTGCTCAAGATCGTGCAGTTCTTGCAGCTCAATCCCAAGCGTGTGGTGCGTATCGAGGGATACACCGATAGCACTGGCGGTAAGCAGGAGAACCTCAAGCTGTCTCGCGACCGCGCGCAAGCGGTTGCGGATGTGCTGGTGGACCTGGGGATAGACGAAAAGCGTATCCAGGTCGAAGGTTACGGTGATCAATACCCGGTGGACGTCAACGCTTCGGAGCGTGGCCGGGCACAGAATCGTCGCGTTGAAATTGTGTTTTCCGACGAAAAAGGCCAGCTCGGCGCCGCCCGCTGAGGGCTGCGTCACTGGAAAACCCGGCCCCTTCAACGGCGCCGGGTTTTTTTGGGCTCGCAGATTGTCTGTAGGGGTACAGTTAGAGCTGTCACTCCACTGTGCTGTCGAGTAATCTGGCAACTGTCCCAGTACACTTCTAAACTGTTCCGGTATCGTTTCCGACAAGAATAAAATGCCCGTGAAATCGAGTGCTGCGTCATGACCAACCTTCTGCTCTATCAACGTATTGCTCAACAGCTGGCTGAAGACATCCGGCGCGGTGTGTATCAGCCTGGCGAACGCGTGCCGTCGGTGCGCAAGATGAGCTCGCAGCTCAACGTCAGCCATGCCACGGTGCTGCAGGCCTACGCGAACCTTGAAGACCAGGGGCTGATTCGCGCGCGGCCGCAGTCGGGCTACTACGTGCACCAGACGCCGGCCCTGACGGCGTCGACGCCGGATATTGCCCGGGTAGAGCGTCCGGGTCTGGTGACGCGCAGCAGCATCATCCAGCAAGTGTTGGTCGAGTCACGCCGCGAAGGCGTGTTTCCCCTGGGTGCGGCGGTGCCGAGCGTCGACTATCTGCCTGTGCGGGCCTTGCATCAGCAACTGGCCAAGGTCACGCGTTTCCACAGCCCACGGGCGTTCAGCTACATGTTCAGCCCGGGCTTCGAGCCGTTGCGGCGTCAGGTGGCGATTCGCATGCGCGATGCGGGCGTGGTGGTGGACCCTTCCGAGGTGGTGATCACCCACGGCTGTGTCGATGCGCTGCAGATGTCCCTGCGGGTGCTGACGCGGCCAGGGGACTTGATCGCCGCCGAGTCACCGACCTATTACGGCTTGCTGCAATTGGCGGATCTGCTGGGTCTCAAGGTCATCGAGATCCCCAGCGATCCGGTCACCGGGATGAGCCTTGAGGCCTTGCAGTTGGCCGCCAACCAGTGGTCGATCAAGGCGCTGGTGCTGACCACGCGCCTGAGCAATCCCCTGGGCGGCACCATGCCTGAGGAGCGGCAAAAGCAGTTGCTGCGCCTGGCGTCGGACTTCGACATCCAGATCGTCGAGGACGATATCTATGGCGAGTTGATGTTTGAGCAGGGCCGCACCAAGGCCCTCAAGGCCTACGACCGACTGGACCGGGTCATCTACTGTTCGAGTTTTTCCAAGACGTTGTCGCCAGGTGTGCGCATCGGCTGGATGATCGGCGGGAAATTCCAGCAGGAAATCCAGCGGCTCCAGACCTTCAGCACTCACTCGGCGTGCAGCGTTACGCAGATGGGCATTGCCGCGTACCTGGAGAACGGCGGCTATGACCGGCACTTGCGCTATATCCGCCAGGAGTACCGCAAGAACCTCAGTGCCTTTCAACTGGCGGTGCAACAGTACTTCCCCGAAGGTACGCAGATGAGCCGTCCCACGGGAGGCTTTATCCTGTGGGTCAGCCTGCCGGGGCGGGTCAATACCCAGGAGTTGCATGTGCGGGCGTTGCAACAAGGCATCAGTATCGCGCCAGGGCTGATTTTCAGTAACACCGAACAGTTCAATCACTGCATCCGCTTGAACTGCGGTACACCCTGGAACCGTGAGGCGGAGCGGGCCTTGATGACTCTCGGGCTGTTGGCCACTCAATTGTGCCAAGAGACGGCCAACGGATTTCTTTAGGTGTCAGCGACTTAGCTCGATGTGCTTGTCAGCGCCTCATTATCAGGCGAGCATGGGGGTCCCTGCCGTCAATGCCGTTGTGTCTATGAAAACCATTGCCCCTGCTGCCTGGGTTTTGATTGGGCTGTTGAGTGCCTTCCAAATGGGAGGCGTCGTCGCGGCAGCGCCGGCGCAGGAAAAACCGGTCGCCAGTGCCACGAAGGATGCACCGAAAAAAAACGCGGTGGCCAAGAAGCCTTCCGCGAAGAAGGCGGCACCCGCGAAGAAAAAGCGCGCGCCCATCGCCTCCAAGAGCAAATCTGCCCATGAGGTCGCCAAGACCCCATTGCCGCCAGCCAAGCTGGACCTGAGCCTGCCCCACGACATGGTCGAGGAGCTGCAGCCACCGGGTAAGGTGACGGTGCCCAAGCGTGAACCACTGCTGCCGTCCATGTTTGGCGAGAAACCCGGACCGTTCCAGCTCAATGGCCGTTTGTTGAGCAATGAAATGCAGTTGCCACTGCGCAACCAGGAGCGCAATGAGGTGGAGGGCGCGGCACTGGATTTCGAATTCAAGCAATAGACCTTCGCCAGGCACGCAGCTCGGTGCTGACTGTCCGGTCATCTCGGCGGTCGCAAAAAATACCCAGACGGTAATTTAAAACGAGTGTTTTAGTCGTTACTCTGTGTTCTGTTACCAACTATTACCTGCCGTGAGGATGTTGTCGTCATGAAATGCCGTGAAGGCTGTGGCGCCTGTTGCATCGCCCCTTCCATCAGCTCACCTATTCCTGGCATGCCCCAAGGCAAACCGGCGGGAGAACGTTGCGTGCAATTGTCGGTCGATAACCTGTGCCGGATCTTCGGCCAGCCGGAGCGTCCGGCAGTGTGCTCGGCGTTCGAAGCCGACATCGAGGTTTGCGGCAGCAGCAATGAAGAGGCCATCCGGCTGATCGGTTGGTGGGAACAAGTCACGGCAGCGTAATGAGTCAATGAACAGATCCGAAATGAACGAACTTGGACAATAAGGAAAAAACTATGGGTTCGCTGCATCGTATGGCTGTGTTGTGTGGGTTGACCGTATTGCTGGCAACGGCCACGGCTCAGGCAGAGGACTGGCAGGTTGCCAAGGAGAAGGACGGTATCAAGGTTTCCCTCAGTGAGGTGGCCGGCTCCAAATATAAGGCTTACCGTGGTGTGACGGTCATGAAGACCAGCGTTGCAAAGCTGCGTGCCTTGCAGGAAGACGTCTCCGGCGCCTGCGCCTGGATTCACGAATGCAAGAGCCAGAAGCTGCTCAAGCACGAAGATAGCAAGAGCTGGACCTACACCCAGTTCAACACGCCATGGCCGGTAACGCCCCGTGACTCGGTGCTGGAAGTCACCACCGAGGATGGTGCCGATGGCAGCCTGACCCGCAAGCTCAAGGGCGTGCCCAAGTACCTGCCTGAGGAAAAGGGCTTCGTACGGGTGGCCCAGGTCGATGGTTTCTGGAAGTTCACGCCAAAGGGCGCGGGCCAGGTCGAAGTCGTTTATCAGGTCCACACCGAACCGGGTGGTGACGTGCCGTCCTGGCTGGCGAACAAGTTCGTGGTGGACGCGCCATTCAACACCTTGGAAGCCCTGAAAAAACTTGCCGAAAACTGATCGGCCAAGGCTGCACTAAAGAGACCGCCCCAGAGGCGGTCTTTTCATGTGTGCCGTCCAGAGGCCCAGCGGAACGATTGGCCGGCCCTCAAGGTCGAGATAAAGGTAAGCCAGGCCCTGAATTGATCAAGGAGACACTGATGCAAAAGTGGGAAATTACTTTCATTGACGATCACGGTGAAAAAACCGTCGAGCAGTTCGACTATGACCAGAAGCCCACCATGGAGCAGGCCGCCCAACTGATTCGCGAAAGGTTGCTACCAGTGCTCGAGCGACTGGACCTCAACGACTTGGAGGACCGCACCGAAGACCCTACAGTCAAGAATCTCAAGTCCCAAAACAGTATCGAAATCCTCAGCATTACACCGATTTCATGAAACGTTGCCTGGCCTCGCTTGGCAGTGGCCATCACTTGCGGCTACTCTGCAACTGAGATCAGCGAAAGGATCGCCAAGGTCCGGTCTTGTCAGCTACATGCTTGTGTCCCGACGGCTATTTGATGCCGTATCGCTTGCAGCCTGAGGGCTTCACGCACGGGAAGACGGAAAGTCTATCCATCGGTTTTAGGAGGACGTTTCATGAGCACAGCCTATCAAGAAGACATCAGCACCAGCGTATTGCGCCGCATGAAAGAAGGCGGTTTCGATTTTTCCCGATTCCATCCCATCGAGTTCTACGCCATTTTCCCGGACGAGGAGCGGGCGCGCAGGGCGGCAGGTCATTTTCGGGGAGAATCGCTGAACGCGCAGATCAGTGCACGGGACGACGGGGCTTGGTCATTGGAACTGAGCCGGGTGATGTACGCCACTTACGATGACATTGGCGACTTCGAGCAAGACTTCGAGGCAGTCGTCGAACCCTTGGGCGGCGTTATCGAGGGCTGGGGTGTCAAGCAAGAGATCCGGCGCCTGCAGGCCTGACAAATACACTCACTGCAACTACAGCAACGGCTGACCTTTGTGTCGGCCGTTTTCATGTGAAACGGATTTATATCCGACCCACCGCTATCACGTCTCCGGGTTTTGTACCTAACTGTATCCAGATCAAGCCGCTTCGTTTTTCCGTGACTATGCTCAGGGGAGCGACGCCCCCTGCGTCGCAATGAAGCGGGGGCAGCGGGGTGGGGGGTATTTGCTGCACTACAAAAGTGCACAGCCTGTCAGTGGAGAATCCAACCCGTTGATTGTAAAGCGTTTATGCCGATGGCACGGGGCTTGCGAAGCCTTGCTGCCAGGGTGACAAGGAGTACGGCATGATCCGCAGTGGTTTTGATGAGATGTACGATGCTGACGGCCAGGTCCGCCCGCATTACCGGGCTTTTGCCCGCTGGCTGGCTGAAACGCCTGACGAGCTGCTGGCACAACGCAGACGTGAAGCCGACCTGCTGTTTCATCGTGCCGGCATTACTTTCACGCTCTATGGAGACGAGCAGGGAACTGAGCGCCTGATCCCTTTCGACACGATCCCGCGCAGCATCCCGGCCAGCGAATGGCGGGTGGTCGAACGTGGCTGTATCCAGCGGGTCAAGGCGCTGAACATGTTCCTTGCCGATCTCTACCACGAACAACGGATCATCCGGGCCGGGATCATTCCCGCCGAACAGGTACTGGCCAACGAGCAGTACCAACTGGCGATGCAAGGGCTTGATCTGCACCGTGACATCTATGCCCACATTTGTGGTGTCGATTTGGTACGCGACGGTGACGGCACGTACTACGTACTCGAAGACAATCTTCGTACGCCCAGCGGCGTCAGCTACATGCTCGAAGACCGCAAGATGATGATGCGCCTGTTCCCCGAACTGTTCGCCGCCCAGCGCATCGCCCCTATCGACCATTATCCGAACCTGCTGCTCGACACCCTGAAAAGCTCCAGCCCGCTGGACGATCCCAGTGTCGTGGTGCTCACACCGGGGCGTTTCAACAGTGCGTTCTTCGAGCACGCCTTCCTGGCCCGGGAGATGGGCGTGGAGTTGGTAGAAGGCGCCGATCTGTTCGTACGGGATGACAAAGTGTTCATGCGCACCACCGACGGCCCGAAAGCGGTTGATGTGATCTACCGTCGCCTCGACGACGCATTCCTTGATCCACTGGCCTTCAACCCGGATTCGATGCTCGGCGTACCGGGCCTGTTGTCCTCCTACCGTTCCGGCAACGTAGTGCTGGCCAATGCTATTGGCACGGGTGTGGCGGACGACAAGTCGGTGTACCCGTTCGTCACCGACATGATCCGCTTTTACCTGGACGAGGAGCCGATCCTGAAGAACGTTCCTACATGGCAATGTCGTAATCCTGCCGAGCTTTCCCACGTGCTGGCGAATCTTCCCGATCTGGTGGTCAAGGAAACCCAGGGCTCCGGCGGTTACGGAATGCTAGTGGGGCCGGCCTCGACGGCGGCGCAAATCGAGGCCTTTGGCGAGCGAATAAAGGCCAAGCCGCACGCCTACATCGCCCAGCCGACGCTGTCGCTTTCGACGTGCCCGACCTTTGTCGAAAACGGCATCGCCCCGCGTCACATCGACTTGCGTCCGTTTGTGCTGGCCGGCCGCGAGACCCGCGTGGTCCCGGGCGGGCTGACCCGGGTGGCGCTGCGCGAGGGCTCCCTGGTGGTGAACTCATCCCAGGGCGGGGGTACCAAGGACACCTGGGTGGTCGAGGATTGAGGAACTGCCATGCTAAGTAGAACCGCCTCGGACCTGTACTGGATGTCGCGCTACCTGGAGCGTGCGGAAAACCTCGCGCGGATGCTCGATGTCAGCTATTCGTTGTCGCTGATGCCCCAGGACGGGCGTGGGGATGGCCTGCACGAGTTGGCCATGCCATTGCTGATCACCGGCACGCTGGATGACTACCGGGAGCGACACGGCGATCTGCACGCCGAGCGCCTGCTGCATTTCTTTGCCCTGGATGCGGCCAACCCGGCCAGCATCTACAGTTGCCTCGGCTCCGCGCGAGCCAGCGCCCATGCGGTACGTGGGCGAATTACCGCCGACATGTGGGAAAACATCAACGCCACCTGGCTGGAAATTCGTGGTATCGCCGAGCAAGGCTTGAATCGCTACGGCATGAGCCGTTTCTGCGAGTGGATCAAGGAGCGCTCCCACCTGTTTCGTGGCGCAACCTACGGCACCATCATGCGCAACGATGCATTCAGGTTCATTCGCCTGGGGACTTTCATCGAAAGGGCCGACAACACCTTGCGCTTGCTCGATGCCCGTTACGAAATGGCCGGTGACCAGGCCGACGCGGTCAGTGATGGCACGGCCCACGCGTATTACCAATGGAGCGCCTTGTTGCGGGCCTTGTCGTCCTTCGAGGCTTATACCGAGATCTACCGTGAGGCCCCGGGCGCTCGCCATGTGGCTGAGTTGCTGCTGTTGCGCGCCGACGTGCCGCGTTCGCTGCGCGCCTGTACCGAAGAAATCGACCAGATCCTCGCAAGCCTGCCGGGCACCAATGGCCGGCAGGCACAACGACTGGCGGCGGAAATGGACGCCCGCCTGCGCTACACCGGCATCAACGAAATCCTCGACGGGGGCCTGCATGCCTGGCTCACCGAATTCATCCCACTGGTCCGTGAACTGGGCAATGCCATCCACAGTTCCTACCTGGAGGTCATATGAGACTCTCGATCAGCCACGAAACGGCCTACCACTACGAAGATCAGGTTCGCGCCAGCATCCAGTACCTGCGCCTGACGCCCCACGACAGCGAACGCCAGCATGTGCTGAGCTGGCAACTGGATTTACCACGGCCGGTGCGGGCGCAGCTGGATCCGTTTGGCAACATCCTTCACGTACTGACCCTGGACGAGCCCCACGAAACGGTCATCATCGGTGCCCGCGGACAGGTGGATATCGACCCGTCTCGCGAAGCCGAGCACGAGAGCCAGTCAGCGCTGCCGTTCCTGCGCTTCACCCGGCTGACCGAAGCGGACGAGGCCCTTCGCGTCTTCGCCGCCCAGCTCTGCCAGCAGCGTCGCGATCGTACGGCGCTGATCGACCTGATGCACGGGCTGAACCAGCACATGATCTACACCCCGGGCACTACGGCGGTCGAAACCAGCGCGGCCCAGGCTTTTGCCGGGCGTAGCGGGGTATGCCAGGATCACACCCACGCATTCCTGGCCTGCGCTCGTAGCCTGGGAGTGCCGGCGCGGTATGTGTCGGGGTATCTGTTCAGCGAAGAGAGCGAGCACCTGGCAAGCCATGCCTGGGCAGAAGCCTGGCTTGACGACGCCTGGTACAGTTTCGACGTGACCAACCAACTGGCCCGTCCGGAGCGACACCTGAAGCTGGCCGTGGGCCTGGACTACCTGGACGCTTGCCCGGTGCGTGGCATGCGTCGCGGCGGCGGTTACGAGCAGATGCACGCCAAGCTGGTCGCGACTCCGGCACCAGTGATCACCGTGCAACAACAATAACTGCTTGGTGAGCGAGCTTTTGTGGCGAGGGGATAAATCCCCTCGCCACAAAAAAGCAATCTTACGGGGCTAATGGCTGCTTACGTCCCGCCATATGCTTCAAATAACCCACCAGCAAATCCAGCTCTGAATCCGGCAGCACCGCTGCCGAGAACCCGGGCATCTTGCCCTGGGGCCAGTGGCGCAGGCCTTGCGGGTCGCGAATGTAGCGCTTGAGGAAATCCCCGGAGAAGTATTCGGTTGGATTGAAGGGGATATTCAAGTCTGGACCGAACTGTGCGTCGCCCGCGCCGTTGAGTCGATGGCACGCCAGGCAGTTTTTCTGGAACAGCTCGAAACCTTTGTTGATCGGGTCGTCCTTGGCCAGGTTGGGCGCCGGCAGCAGGGCCGGAAAGCGGTCGGCCACGGCCGATAGGCGTTTGATGGTCGCCACTGCGTAGGGCCATTGTTCCGGGCTGATATGGCCAGCCTGCGGATCGGTCCAGACCAGGTAGAAAGGCCCGGCGCTGTGCTTGCCTTCCCCCAACGGTGGCCAGGGCTTGGCCGGGTCCTCGATCGCCAGCCAGGCCCGGGCCCCGCTCTTGTTGAGTAACGGTGCTGCGGGCATTTCGGCAGCGAAGCCATCCAGGGCAACGGCTTGCAGATGATCGTCCGCTTGAACGCCCGTCAATAACGTCGTCAGCGGCACGGCTCGATAACTCATGGGTTTCTTGTAGGAAACGTCATCCGTGATCTGGACCGTTTGAACGTCCGGGTGCTTGAGCAGTTCTTCGGTTTGCCAGGTGCGCGAGCTTGCGCCCAACTCCAGCACCAGTTGCGCGGCGTAAAGGGGCGTGCTGAGTAGCAACGCCCCGAACACAATGAGAGCTTTCAAGTCGATCGCCTTCCATGTCGAGGGGGTGCCGCAAAGGTTGGCACAGCCATCGCAGCTCGAACAGCGAACCCGTCACATTTTTTGGCGATACAGCCAGTGGAATAATGCAGATGCCTGCGCTCAGGGTTCAGCCAATCACCTTGGTGATATTCGGCAAAATCAACAGCAGCGTCGTGGCGAAGAGAATGAGTCCGGCTTGGCGAACTTTCGAATGTTTGAACATGGCTGACCCGCCTTTATTGTTATTTCCTAAAAGCCAGCCTGCATATCCGTGGCGACTGGCGTTGCACTTCCTGTCCGACAAGCGCCTCGGCAAAACCCGACGACTTTCTTGTACAAGGATTACATTAGGGGCCGCAGCGGCCTTGACTTAGATCCAATTCGTATCAGCTTGGTGCGCATAGCTCTAAAAAAGCTATGAGGCCTATTGCCACCTTCCTGCCGGCCCTTTTGCTAGACAGCTTGCTTTCCTGAATCGGTTAACCCGATAGCTCGCTACCGTTCGTCTGAGCGTGGCCGTCAACGCCATTGAGCGCTGTGGTCATTGAATCCGGCGCCGCTGGGCTTATGGTTGAGCTCATCGCATTACGCCCGTGGTTTTCGAGGATGTCATGACCCAAGCTTTGATTTTCGACGCATTACGCACGCCCCGTGGCAAGGGCAAGGCCGATGGCGCCTTGCACAGTGTCAAGCCGGTGAACCTGATGGGGGGCTTGCTCAGCGCTTTGCAGCAGCGCATGGATCTGGATACCAGCCAGGTCGATGACATCGTGCTCGGTTGCGTGACGCCAGTGGGCGAGCAGGGGGCTGATATCGCCAAGACCGCTGCATTGGTGGCCAATTGGGATGTCAGCGTGGCGGGGGTGCAACTCAATCGGTTTTGCGCCTCAGGCCTGGAGGCGGTGAACCTGGCGGCCATGAAGGTGCGTTCCGGGTTCGAAGACCTGGTGGTGGCGGGCGGTGTCGAATCCATGTCCCGGGTGCCCATGGGCAGCGATGGCGGCGCATGGGCGTTGGACCCGCAGTCCAACCTGCACGGTCACTTCATTCCCCAGGGCATCGGCGCCGACCTGATCGCCACCCTGGAAGGCTTCAGCCGCGAGGATGTCGACCGCTACGCGCTGCACTCCCAGCAAAAAGCGGCGCGCGCCCGGGCCGACGGCTCGTTCGCTAAATCCCTGGTCGCCGTACGGGACCAGAATGGCATCGTGCTGCTGGACCACGACGAATTCATCCGCGCCGACTCCACCCTCGAAGGTTTGGGCAAGCTCAAGCCGAGTTTCGAAGCCATGGGCCAGATGGGCTTCGATGGTACGGCGCTGCGCGTCTACAGCCATGTCGAACGGATCAATCATGTGCACACGCCAGGCAACAGTTCCGGCATCGTCGACGGTGCGGCGTTGATGCTGATCGGTTCCGAGGCCAAGGGGCGCGCCATGGGCCTGCAACCCCGGGCACGGATCGTCGCCACGGCCGTCACCAGCACCGACCCGACCATCATGCTCACCGGCCCGGCGCCGGCCACCCGCAAGGCCCTGGCCAAGGCCGGGCTGCGGGTCGAGGACATCGACCTGTTCGAAGTCAACGAAGCCTTCGCCTCGGTGGTACTCAAGTTCATCAAGGACATGGCCATCGACCCCGACAAGGTCAACGTCAACGGTGGCTCCATCGCCCTGGGACATCCCTTGGGCGCCACGGGTTGCGCGATCCTCGGCACGTTGCTCGACGAGTTGGAGACGCGTCGCCTGCGCTATGGCCTGGCGACCCTCTGTGTCGGCGGCGGCATGGGCATCGCCACCGTCATAGAACGCCTCTGAGCCCCGACTTCAAGGAACACTTATTCATGACCGATGCCATCCGTTACGAAATCGGCCAGGACCGGATCGTCGTCCTGACCCTGGACATGCCGGGCCAGAGCGCCAACACCATGAACGCGGTGTACCGTGAGGCCATGGCCGCCTGCGTCGCCCGTTTGCAGGCAGAAAAGGACTCGATTGCCGGTGTGATCATCACCTCGGCCAAGCACACCTTTTTCGCGGGTGGTGACCTCAACGAACTGGTCAAGGTCGGCAAGTCCGAGGCCAAGGCTTTCTACGACAGGGCCCTGCTGCTCAAGGCGCAACTGCGTGCCTTGGAAAGCTTGGGCAAGCCCGTAGTGGCAGCCATCAATGGCGCTGCCCTCGGCGGTGGTTGGGAAATCTGCCTGGCCTGCCATCATCGTGTGGCGTTGGACTTGCCATCGGTGCAGCTCGGTCTGCCGGAGGTCACTCTTGGCTTGTTGCCGGGCGGTGGCGGGGTGGTGCGGATGGTGCGCCTGCTCGGTTTGGAAAATGCCTTGCCGTATCTGCTCGAGGGTAAGAAGATCAATGCGCAACAAGCGCTGCAGACCGGTTTGATCGATGAGCTGGCCCGGGATCGGGATGAACTGCTGGCCAAGTCCCGGGCCTGGATTCTTGCCAACCCCAGCGTCGTGCAACCCTGGGATGCAAAGGGCTATCGACTGCCGGGCGGCACGCCGTCCGACCCGAAAATCGGGCAAATGTTGGCGATCGCCCCCTCGATCTTGCGTAACAAGACCCAGGGCTGTTTGCCGGCTCCGGAGAAAATCCTCTGCGCAGCGGTGGAGGGGGCCCAGGTTGATTTCGACACCGCCCACCTGATCGAAACCCGCTACTTCACCGAACTGGCCACCGGCCAGGTGGCGAAGAACCTGATCGGTACCTTCTGGTTCCAGCTCAACGAGATCAAGGCCGGCGGCTCTCGCCCACAGGGTTTTGCGCCTTATCTGACGAAAAAAGTCGGCGTGCTCGGCGCGGGCATGATGGGGGCGGGTATTGCCTATGTCAGTGCTGTGGCCGGCGTTGCCGTGGTACTCAAGGATGTCGACCTGGCAGCCGCCGAGAAGGGCAAGGCCCGTTCGGCGGCGTTGCTGGATAAAAAAGTCGCCCGTGGCCAACTCACCGCCGAGCAGCGCGAAGCTACGTTGGCGCGGATTCGCACCACCGACAGCGACGCGGACCTGGCCGGTTGCGACCTGATCATTGAAGCGGTGTTTGAAGATCGCGCCCTGAAAGCCAGCGTGTCGGCCGCCGCCCAGGTAGTGGTGGGACATGATGCGGTGATCGCCTCCAACACCTCGACCTTGCCGATCACCGGCCTGGCCATGGCCGTGCCGGACCCGACGAAGTTCATTGGTCTGCACTTTTTCAGCCCGGTGGAAAAAATGCCCTTGGTGGAGATCATCAAGGGCATGCGCACCAGTGACGAGACCCTGGCCCGGGGTTTTGATTTTGTCCTGCAGATCAACAAGACGCCGATTGTGGTCAACGACAGTCGCGGCTTCTTTACGTCCCGGGTATTCGGCACCTTTACCAACGAGGGCATCGCCATGCTCGGCGAGGGCGTGAGTGCGCCGATGATCGAGACCGAAGCGCGCAAGGCCGGGATGCCAGTCGGGCCTCTGGCGATCTCTGACGAAGTTTCCCTCAGCCTGATGAGCCATATCCGCGCGCAAACCGCCAAGGACCTGCGTGCAGAAGGGAAAAGGCCGATGGAGCATCCGGCGTTCGCCGTAATTGACTTGCTGCTCAACGAATACAAACGCCCCGGCAAGGCCGCTGGCGCCGGTTTCTATGATTATCCGGCCAATGGGCAAAAGTACTTGTGGCCGCTGCTCAAGAGCCGCTTCGAGAAAGCCGGTGGGCAGATTTCCCCCCAGGATATCCGTGACCGTCTGCTGTTCATCCAGGCCCTGGAAACCGTGCGCTGCATGGAGGAGGGCGTGCTGACGTCAACGGCCGATGCCAACGTCGGCTCGATCTTCGGCATCGGCTTCGCGGGCTGGACCGGCGGTGCGCTGCAATTCATCAATCAATACGGCTTGCAGGACTTTGTCGGCCGCGCCCAGTATCTGGCCGAGCAATACGGCGAGCGCTTCTCACCGCCGACCCTGTTGCTGGAGAAAGCCGCCAGGCATGAACTTTTCTGACAGACCCGGGGAAGGGCTTGCCTTGGAACCGTGTTTCAGGGCAGGCTCTGGGGTGTGCAATATTCCCATCATCGTGTCAGGTATTTTTTATGTCGCTACGCATCTGCATTCTGGAAACCGATATCCTGCGTCCGGAACTGGTCGACCAATATCAGGGTTACGGGCAGATGTTCCAGCGTCTGTTTTCACAGCAGCCCATTGCGGCCGAATTCGTCGTATACAACGTGATGGAGGGGCATTACCCCAGCGATGACGAGCAGTTCGACGCTTATCTGGTGACCGGCAGCAAGGCGGACTCCTTCGGCACCGACCCGTGGATTCAAACCCTCAAGACCTACTTGCTGGAGCGCTACCAGCGCGGCGATAAATTGCTGGGCGTGTGCTTTGGTCATCAATTGTTGGCGTTGTTGCTGGGCGGCAAGACTGAACGCGCCACCCAAGGCTGGGGTGTCGGCACCCATCGCTACAAACTCGCCGCCAAGGCGCCTTGGATGAGCCCGGTGATGGAAGAACTGACCTTGTTGATCAGCCATCAGGACCAGGTCACCGAACTGCCCGAAAGCGCGACCGTCATCGCCTCCAGCGATTTCTGCCCGTTCGCCGCCTACCACATCAACGACCAGGTGCTGTGCTTCCAGGGCCATCCGGAATTCATCCACGATTACTCCCGGGCTTTGCTGGAGATTCGCCAGCAACACCTCGGCGAGCAGATCTACAGCCAGGGCGTGGCGAGCCTCGCCCATGAGCACCATGGCACCACGGTGGCGGAGTGGATGATGCGTTTCGTTGCTCACAAGCCACAGGCCGAGACCAGCCAAGGCTAATTCGCTGAAGTCTAAATGTGGGAGCGAGCCTGCTCGCGATAGCGGTGGATCAGTTGGCGTTGATGTTGGATGGGCCGCCGTCATCGCGAGCAGGCTCGCTCCCACAGTTGTTTCGGATTGGGAGTTACCTTTTGTGGGAGCGAGCCTGCTCGCGATGAATCCCACACAAATCCCATTGTTTGCCTACAACCACCCCGATCGCTTGAAGCTCCACCACAACGAGGAGCATCCCACCGCAATGACCCCCAGCACGGCAAAATAGCCGTATTGCCAACTCAACTCCGGCATGTCCTGGAAGTTCATCCCATAGATCCCGGCCACGGCCGTGGGAAACGCCAGGATCGCCGCCCAAGCCGCGAACTTGCGCTGCACTACGCTCTGGCGCGACGCTTCGAGCAGCACGCCGACTTCGATGGTCTGGCTGGCGATGTCGGCCAGGGTCGCCAGGTCTTCCATTTGCCGCGTGACATGAATCTGCACATCGCGGAAATACGGGCTCATGTTCTTGTCGATGAAGGGGAAGTCCAACCTCTGCAACTCTTCACTGATCTCCACCATCGGCGCCGCGTAGCGACGCAGGCGCAACACGTCGCGGCGCAAGCTGTGCAGGTTCTGGATATCCCGCTCGTTCAGGGAGCTGCACATGACGTTGCGCTCCAGCTCATCGATCTCGGCGTGAATGGCTTCTCCCATGGGCTGGTAGTTTTCAATCACGAAATCGAGGATGGCGTAGAGGACGAAATCTTCCCCGTGTTTCAGCAAGAGAGGACGTGCCTCACAGCGTTGCCGGACGTGGGCGTAGGACGCTGAGTGCCCGTTGCGAGCCGTGATGATGTAACCCTTGCCAGCAAAGATATGGGTTTCGATGAACTGCAGCTTGCCGTCCTTGCGTATCGGCGAATACGTGACAATAAACAGCGCATCGCCAAAGGTCTCCAGCTTGGGCCGGCTGTGTTTTTCCATGGCGTCTTCGATCGCCAATTCATGCAGGTTGAATTGACGCTGCAGGTTGGTCAGCTCCAGGGCGCTGGGTTCTTCGAGACCGATCCACACAAAATGACCAGGTTTGGCAGCCCAGGCACTGCCTTCGTCGAGGGTGATATTGGTGACTTTCTTTCCGGCGCTGTAGACCGCAGCAGCAACGACTCTACCCATAATGGTGGTTCACTTCTTATTGGAAAATGGCAGTGACAGAGAGCGTCCAGCTTAACGCGCCCTGTAGTTTGAGAGTCAGCAAAATCCGCGGAGTTCGGCGGTAAAAGAAAACCCGCCGAGAGGCGGGTTTTCCATTCAGGCGGCTTGCAACTGCCGGTCCATTGTCGCGATGCACTCGCGCATCTGCTCACGGCATTGGGCGATGAGCCGGGGCATGTCATCCATGCTCAACCCGGCTGTAGGAATTGCCGGCAATGAGCGTATGAGGATGTCACCGCTGCGCCAGCGATTGAGGCGCATATGCTTGATGTAGCTGCTGACGCACACCGGAATAATCGGTACCCCGGCGGCTATTGCCATCTGGAATGCGCCTTTCTTGAACGGCAGCAGGTCCTCGCCCAGATTGCGCGTGCCTTCCGGGAAAACCCAGATCGAGGTGTCCTCATGCTGCAAGGTATGGGTGGTGGTCAGCATCGACTTTCGCGCCTTGATCGCGTTGCCGCGGTCGATCAAGACGTTGCCCGCCAGCCAGAACAATTGCCCGAACAGTGGCACCCATTTCAGGCTCTTCTTGCCGATGCACACGGTCCGGCGCGGCACCACGTTGCCGAACATGAACAGGTCATAGTTGGATTGGTGGTTGGCGATGATGACGCAGCCGTTGGGCTTGTCCACCAGCGTGTCGACCTGCGCCCGGACCCGCAAACGCAAAATGCACATCGCCGGCAATGCGTACAACCTTGCGCATAAACGGCTGTTGTCCGGATTGAACGGCCGGCACAGGCCCAGAATCACCCCGAGCACGCCAGCCAGGACAAAATGCAGGCCCATCAACGACATACGCAATACAAACAGCATCTACAGGCCCCATCGGGACAAAAAGGTGGCGCAGTGTACGGATGTGCACTGTTTTCGGCAATTGCCCCTATAGAGGTAGGAAATGGACGATGTTTAAGCGCATGTTTCCACATGGCGCGACAGAAGCGGCCTAGAGCGGTTGCGGACTTCTAAACGGGGCGTGTAGGAAAAATGCCCAGTGCTGAGGGTTTAAGGAAGGTCACTACCCCGTGGCGAGGGAGCTTGCTCCCGCTGGGCTGCGCAGCAGCCCCAAAACCACACGCCGCAGTGCATCATGAAAAAGCGGCATGCAGTTTTTTACGACTACGGCGCAGCCGAGCGGGAGCAAGCTCCCTCGCCACGGTGATCCGTGTAAGCCTTGAGTGACCAGGGGAGCGTCAGCCCATATGCTCCTGATCCAGCAAAATCGCGCTGTCCAGCGTTTCCAGCAGGGCCTTGCGAACCTTCAGCTTGGTGTTCTTGTGGGCGGTCATGTTGATTTTCTTCAACTGACGCGCCGCTTCCAGGGCTGCGCCCTGCAGTTCTTCGGCCGACACCACTTTGTCGAGGAAACCGGCATCCACCGCGCTCTGCGGGTTGAACATCTCGGCATTGATCACCGAGCGATGAAACGCCGACTTGCGCAGGCGATCACGGGCCAGCTCGATACCGGCGTGGTGCATGGTCATGCCGATCTGCACTTCGTTCAGGCCGATGCTGAATGGTCCTTCCACACCGATGCGGTAGTCCGCCGACAGCAGCAGGAACGCACCCTTGGCCACCGCATGCCCGGGGCACGCGACAACGACAGGGAAGGGGTGCGATAACAGGCGACGGGCCAGCGTCGAGCCAGCCGTGACCAGGCTCACCGCTTCCTTGGGACCGGCGGTCATCACTTTCAGATCGTAACCACCGGACAAAATCCCCGGCTGCCCGGTAATGATCACCACCGCCCGATCCGCCGTCGCCTGGTCCAGCGCAGCGTTGAACGCGGCAATCACATCCGGCGAGATGGCATTGACCTTGCCGTTGTTCAAGGTCAGGGTCGCGATACCGTCTTCGAGATGGTAGGCAATCAAGTCGCTCATGACGCTATTCCTTGTAAGAGAAGTGACGCCGACGTTACCCACCGTCGCAGGCCAGGTAAAGCGCCGTGACTGACTCACCGGTCAGCCCAAGGCCCCACAAACAACCTGGCCCGCCCAACCGGCCATGCCTTCATCTATAGTGCAGTGCAGACACAAACCCAGAGATTGGCCGATTTGCCATGCTCCGAGGCGTTTGAAATGCCCGACCACCTTAACCACATGAAAATTCTGAAAAAAACCTTTGCCATCGGAAAAGCTTTCGACTACATTAGCGCGCCTCGACAGACTGAACAGTTTGCCGAGATACGGTGAAGTGTCCGAGTGGCTTAAGGAGCACGCCTGGAAAGTGTGTATACAGGAAACTGTATCGAGAGTTCGAATCTCTCCTTCACCGCCACATTCTGCAAACACAAGCCCCTGATTTTCCTAGAGAAAGTCGGGGGTTTGTGGTTTTTGGCGTCTGAAAAAGGGCGATATGGGAACAATATGGGACCACGAGGTGTTTTTCTTGATGAAGCGCCATCCCAAGTCAATGGTCGTTATGCCTGCAATGGTTGGAGCACCGCCAAACAGTATCAGGCAACCCCGCAGCAGTATTGAGCACGGACTTCTAGGCGCAAGCCGTTAAGGTTCTCTTGAAGAGACTCCTATCAACGGGCGTGAGAGAAGATCATGACTATATGGATGAGTTCGGCGATGCGCCTTCAGGCTGCCGCACTGTGTTTGTTATTTTCAATCAGCGCAGTTAACGCGTCGGAAACAATGACACAAGACGCCAATGCACATCAGGTGCGCCAAGCCTTCACGAACTGGCAACAAGGCAAAGGCACTGTGTTCGATCTGCTGGCGCCTGACGCTGTATGGACTGTTGCCGGATCAAGCCCCGTGTCTGTTGTATATAACAGCAAGACCGATTTAATGGAGCGGGCCGTTAAGCCGATCAGCGCTCGGCTGGCCAGCCCTATCTCTCCCACCGTCCAAAGCATCATTGCCGAGGACGATGTCGTGGTCGTTCTATGGAACGGCAAGGCCACGGCCCTTGATCAAAAGCCCTACAACAACACTTACCTCTGGCACATGACTTTCAAGGATGGCCGGGTCACTGAAGTAACCGCCTTTCTGGATACCTACGTACTGGACGATCTTTTGCGTCGTGTAAAACCTGTTCGGCAATAAATAACACTATGTTCCCGACATTCCAGGCACATCCATGTTTATCTTGCGCCAGGCCGCTTCGGAAAAGCTGTAGACCGAAAACGCGATCAGCCCCAACGCCATGACCATTAAAACCACGCCACCGGCCGGCAGGTTTTGCAGTGCATCGAGGGCGTCTTTCATGCCGGGTGGGTCCATGGCTTTATAAGTCGAGCCACTGATGATGAGCAGCACGGCGATTTCAATGAAGACGACGCCACGGGCGATTAGACCGAAGCGCGACACCGGGCGCACATACCGCATGACGTCCTCGTCAGCTTCGAAGTACTTCTCGAACGACGCCTTCCAGCCCTTGATGATGTGAGCAATGCCGACGCCAAGCGGTATCAGTGCAATGAGGTAAATCAGCACATTCGAGTGATCCCAGGACAACAGGCGCGCCAGTAGGTCCTGGGTTTGATCGCCGCCTGAGCCGCCTGAGCTTTTGAGGCCGCTGATCAGCAAACCCAACGCAAAAAATGCCAATGCGCCGTTGATCAAACCTCCCGCCAACAAGCCTGCCCGAATCACCAAGCCTTTGGGTTCTTTACCGTGATGATCGACATCACGGGTTGCCTGCAACACCCGCCATCCGGCGAAGGCAAGTAGACCCATCACCACCAGGCCGACTAAAGCATGGCCGAATGGCTGGCTTAACAATACTTCCAGACTGCTGTGGCTATCTTTCGATTTGCTCGAGTCTTGCGCCGCCAGCAAGGCGAAGATGCCGATGATCAGGTAAATAACGCCTCGAGCGGCATAACCGCCGCGCGCAAGTAAAACCAGGCTTTGGTGGGGGGACATAGGCTTGAATTCCGGATAGGTCATACAGGAGCAGACCTATGGCGTTGTGCGGGGTTCTATTGGCATTTCCATGGAGCCGTTCGCTTTTCCACACAGCGCAACCCAAAAGCGACGCTTGATCCAGGAATAAAAACCGGAAATGGCTAGTCTTTTCTGAACTCAAACGCCACTCACCCAGAGGTTTCACTAACGCTCTGCCGAACATAATAATTGTCGAACTCACTGCTTTCGACGAATTGGAAACCGTGGCGGATATAAAAGCGATTCGAAGCGCTTTCTTTAAGGGCGCCAACCCTTATCGGGAGCGCGGCCGCATCCGCTTCCTTGAAAATATGGTCGAGGACAGCAGAGCCTGTTCCTGACCCTTGCGCATCTGGTTTCACATACAAGTGGTCAAGCAAAAGCTCATTGTTGTGATGCTTGACCACAACGAATCCAACCCTCTCTCCCGACACCTCTATGTGGCGCGTGTTGCGAGGTTCGAAACCACTAAGGAACCGCTCGCGTGCGCGTATTGGATCAAATCGCCCCACACGCTCCAGACTTTCGCGCATGGCCTCGATTCGAACACTCACCAGAGCGTCCGCGTCGCTTTGTTGAGCAGGGACCAAAATGACGGGAGAGTTTTGATTGGGTTTGTGGGGCATTATTCACGCTCTGTTTTTCGTCCGGGAAGCCCGTATAGATAACCTGACGATGCCGGTTCATGGCGTGGAATGCAGCTAGCCATTGTTCAACGGCAACTGCGGACTGTCCGGATTCAGTTGCTGGCGCCTGAACTGCCCCGGCGGCTGGCCATGTATCTGGCGAAAGCGCCGGGAGAAGTAAGCTTCGTCGGCAAACCCGCACAACCTCGCCACTTCACCCACCGGGCGCGTGCCGTTGAGCAGGTAATTGCGCGCCGCGTGCATTCGACGTTCAAGTACCAGCTCGGTGAAGGTCTTGCCGATTTCCTTGCGCAGCCAGTGAGTCAGGTACGTGGGGGACAAGTACGTCGCCGCTGCCACCTTGATCAGGTTGAGGTCGGGGTCGGCGATGTTCTTGCGCAGGTATTCGGACATCCGGCCCAGGGCGTCGCGTCGGCTGACTTCGGCGGCGTTCTCTTCGGCCAAGCGCTTGAGCGGCTCGGCGTACAAGGCGCAGACGCTGCCGATCAATTGCAGCAGCAAGCCCTTGAGCATCTCGCGGGTGCCGAACTGGCGGTTCTCGTCAAGTACTCGCATCTGTTCGATCAGGGCGCAGACTTTGGCGAAGTCCTCATCGCCCAGAATGAAGTCCAGGTGTTCCTGGAAGCGGAACGGCGAAAGTTCGGGCGCCAGCAGAATCGAGACTTCTTCCAGGTCCATTGGGTCGCACTGCAAATGCGGCAGAAGAAAGGTCTGGGAAAAATTGATCACCATGAAATTGCTCTCGGCCGGGTGCGGGATCACATGCACGCGGTGGGGCAGGATGAAGGCCAGGGTGTTGCGTGGAAACGGGCGCTCGACGTTACCAATGTGCTGCACGGTGTCGCCGCCGAGGTTGATCTGGATCTGGAAGTACTCGTGGCGATGGGGGCTGGTTTCGGCGCGCCGGCCCTTTTTGTCGCGGATGTAAAAGTCCGTCAATTCGCTGCGTTGCTGCATGACGTAGGTAGGGACTCGGCTCGGTGTTGACATCTCCTGGGAATCCTCTACAGGTGCATGGCGACGACTATGAAGCGGATTGTGACGGTGCATCTGGCCGACTTTCAAGAACTTATACGATGATGAGGCGCTGTGAGTGAATTTTCGCAGTCTTGAAGGAGAAGGGCGGCTGTCCAAAAACGATAAGCCACTGGATCTATAGTTTTTTCTTTAAAAACATAGGGTTAGATTTAATTTAAAAAGAGGATGAAAAAAACAGCAGATTTGATTTTTTTGGACAGGTTCCTCCGACGCTGTTTTTACGTGGAAAAATGATCTAACGCCTTGGTTGATTTTGGATGGTTGTACGACCACTGTTGAGGCCACGCAACCCGACCTTATCCAAAAACAAATCCAAAGGTGCGCACATCATGAAGCTATTTCGATTCCTCGCTGATCCTCCCGGCACCTCCCTCGACAGATCCTGTTGCAGAGCGTTTTCGAACATCTGACATCGGCTGTCCACGCCTCTCATTCCAGTAGCGATTGTTTTGCCCCGGCATCGAGGGCAATGGCTTCGGCTGCTCGTAGACATTTCGACTCTTCTAACAATAACGAGGTTTTTCATGTCGAATTCCCACACCTCCCAGGCCACCGCCGCGCCGGTGATTGCCGGCGCCCGGGACGCCATAGTGCCGCAGCGGCTGCCATCGCGTCGGCGTTGGTTCATGCTGTCGTTGCTGCTGATCGCAACGATCATCAACTACATCGACCGGGTAAACATCTCGATTGCCGCACCATTCCTCGCCAAGGACCTGGGCCTGGACAAGATCGAAATGGGCCTGATTTTTTCTGCATTTGCCTGGACCTACGCCATTGCGCTGGTGCCCGCCGGGTTCATCGCCGATCGCTTTGGTTCTCGCTTCACCTACGGGGTGTCGCTGATCAGTTGGTCCACCGTTACCGTGTGCCAAGGCTTGGCCACGGGGTTCGCTTCGCTGTTCGGCCTGCGCCTGGCGGTCGGCGCGATGGAAGCGCCGGCGTTCCCGGCCAACAGCCGTGCGGTCACGGTGTGGTTCCCGGCGCGTGAGCGGGGCCTGGCCAGCAGCATTTACGTCTGCGGCCAGTACCTGGGCACGGCGCTGTTTACCGGCGCGCTGCTTTGGTTGGCGACCACCTACGACTGGCGACATGTGTTCTATAGCACCGGCGCACTCGGCATCGTTTTCGGTGTGGCCTGGCTGTTCCTGTATCGCGACCCGTTGAACTGCAAGAAAGTCAGCCAGGAAGAACTCAAGTACATCGAAGCCGGGGGCGGGCTGGTCAAGAGCAGTCAAGAGCGCACGCGGTTCAACTGGCGGCAGATCGCCGAGCTGTTCAGCTATCGGCAGGTCTGGGCGATTTGCATCGGTAAGTTCGCCAGCACGTCGGCGCTGTACTTCTTTCTCACCTGGTTCCCCACGTACCTGATCGAAGAGCGTCAACTGACCATGATCAAGGCCGGGATCTTCGCCGTGCTGCCGTTCGTGGGCGCGACGGTGGGCATCCTGCTCGCCGGGATCGTCTCCGACCTGCTGATCCGTCGCGGCTATTCGCTGTCTTTTGCCCGCAAGTTGCCGCTGGTGGTCGGCTCGATGCTGGGTATGTCCATCGTGCTGGTGAATTTCACCGATTCCAACGTGATCTGCATCGCCGTGCTGACAATTGCCTTCTTTGCCCAGGGCATCGCTTCGTCCTCGTGGGCGGCGGTGTCGGAAGTGGCGCCCAAGGAACTGATCGGACTGACCGGCGGGATCACCAGCCTGGCGGCCAACATCGGCGGCATCGTCACCCCCATCGTGATTGGCGCAATCGTCCACAAGACCGGTTCATTTGCCTTGGCCTTCTGGTTCATCGGCGGTGTGGCGCTGGTCGGCACCTTGTCCTATTCGTTGCTGCTCGGCCGCTTGTATCGCATTGAGCTCAAGGCGCGCTGAACCCGGAAAAAACCGTTTTTCTCCAACACGAGGCGGCATTCCTCCAACTTCGCCACGGATTGCCGCCGTACGCTGACGCTTCCAACAGGACTTTTATCAGGATGAACATGCTCGAGTATGTCTTTACCCCGGACCTGCCAGTGACCTTGCCGGTTGTCGGCACCCAACAGCGTTTTCCCGTCGGCCGGGTCTTTTGCGTCGGTCGCAACTACCCTTGGCCTGATACCCAGGGTGAGTCCCGGGTGCCACCGGTGTTTTTCATGAAACCTGCCAGCAGCGTGGTGGAGGCGGTCGGCGAAGTGGCGTTTCCATCGGTGACCGAGGAGTTTGTCCACGAAATCGAACTGGTCGTGGCCATCGGCGAGGGCGGCGCTCATATCCCGGAAAGCCAGGCGCTGGCCTATGTCTGGGGTTATGCCGCCGGCCTGGATCTGACCCGGCGTGACGTCCAGCGCATGGCCAAGCGCAACGGTTTGCCGTGGGAGGGCGCCAAGGTGTTCGACGGCGCCGCGCCAATGACCGCCATCGTGCCGGTCTCGCGGGCGGGGCACCCCGAAGGCGAGTTGTGGCTGAACGTGAACGGCGAAGAGCGCCAGCGCGACAGCCTCGATAGTCAGATCTGGTCGGTCAGTGAAGTCATCGCCCGCATCTCCCAGTCGGTGGCGCTGCGGGCCGGCGACCTGATCATGACCGGCAGCCCGGCCGGCGTCGATGTGCTACAGCCGGGCGATGTCATCAGCGCCGGCATCGACGGCATCGGTCAACTGGAAATGCGCGTTGGTCCGCGACCTTGAGTCCGCGTTTGTCTTACTGATTTCGAGAGGGGAGAACCCACATGTCCAACACATTGAAAGTGGCCTTGGTGACCGGTGCCGGCAGCGGGATTGGCCGTGCGGTGGCCCTGGGCCTGATGGAAGACGGCTACACGCTGGTATTGGCCGGCCGCCGTCCAGAACCGTTGCAAGCATTGGCCGAATTGGCGGCCAGCCAGGGCCGCGAAGCCTTGGCGGTGCCCACCGATGTGCGTGATCCGGCCAGTGTCGATGGGTTGTTTGCAACCATCGCCGAGGTCTACGGACGCCTCGACGTGGTGTTCAACAACGCCGGGGTCAACGCGCCTGCCGTGCCGCTGGATGAGCTGACGTTCGAGCAGTGGCGAAACGTGATCGACACCAACCTCAACGGTGTCTTCCTCTGCGCCCGTGGCGCCTTCGGCCTGATGCGCCGACAACAGCCCCAGGGTGGACGGATCATCAACAACGGTTCGATTTCGGCCCACACTCCGCGGCCATTCAGCAGTGCCTACACCGCCAGTAAACACGCAGTGCTGGGGCTGACCAAATCCCTGGCCCTGGACGGGCGTGAATACAACATTGCCTGCAGCCAGATCGACATCGGCAACGCCCTCACCGAAATGTCGGTGCGCATGACCAAAGGCGTACGCCAGGCCAACGGCACCATCGCTGTGGAGCCGATGGTGGACGTCAAGCACGTGGCCGACGCGGTGCGCTACATCGCCGGCCTGCCGTTGTCGGCCAACGTTTTGAACATGACAGTCATGGCCACGGCCATGCCGTTTGCCGGTCGCGGTTGAGCCGGTTTTTTATTCGCTGCACGAGGTTTTTATGAAGCCAGAAGTCCTACAGCTCAGCCCGATCCTGATCCCTGAAATCAACGCCCGGCTCAGCGAGCTGTTCACGATACGACGCTATTTCGAACAGGCCGACAAACAAGCCTATCTACAAGAGCACGGTGCCAATATTCGTGGCGTGATCACTGGCGGGCACACCGGCATCAGCCAGGCGCTCATGGCACAACTGCCCAAGCTGGAAGTGGTGGCGGTCAACGGCGTCGGTACCGATGCCGTTGACCTGGCCTATGCCAGGGATCGCGGAATCCGCGTGACCGCCACCATTGGCGCGCTGACCGAAGACGTTGCCGACCTGGCCATCGGCTTATTGATTGCCGTGTGCCGCGGCCTCTGCACCAGTGATCGCTACGTGCGCTCCGGCCAATGGCCCCAGAGCCCGACGCCATTGGCCCCACTGCCATTGGCCCGCCAAGTATCCGGCATGCGCATCGGCATCGTCGGCATGGGCCGGGTCGGTCGCGCCGTGGCAACCCGCGCTGCCGCGTTCGGTTGTCCGATCAGCTACACCGACCTGCAGCCCATGAGCGACGTGAACCACACCTACGTCGCCGACCTCAAGCAACTGGCCCGCGACAGCGACGCCCTGATCCTCGCCGCGGCTGCCGACAAGGCTGAAGCCATCATCGATGCCGAGGTGCTGCGCGCCTTGGGCAAGGGTGGGTACCTGATCAACGTGGCTCGGGGCAAACTGGTCAACGAGGCTGATCTGGTGGCGGCGCTGACTTCTGGTGACATTGCCGGCGCGGCGCTGGATGTGTTTGTCGATGAGCCGCATGTGCCCGAGGCATTGTTCGGCAGTGAGCAGGTGGTGCTGCAACCGCACCGCGCGAGTGCGACGTTGCAGACCCGCACGCGGATGGGGGAGATGGTGGTGGCGAGTCTGGTGGATAGTTTTGCCGGGAAGGTGCCGTTGGGGTGTGTGACGGGTTGAACGGGTGCCTCTTCAGGGAAGCTTGAAGGGGCGATGCATCGCGTCAGTCATATCCGGGTGGGAGCCGCGTCGCGACCTGGCTCCAACACCTGACAATCTCCTTGGCAATGCTGCCGCGGCCTTTCCTGGGCTCAATCCCATCGCTTGCACTGAGGTGCTCCAGCAGCCACTCATCCGTCCATCCCGCCCATTCACCCGCAACGGACCTGAGGTTGGCTTCGAGCACCGGGAATACTTCATTCCACAGGATGCTGTGGATTTCCTTTGGCGAATAATCGGTTTCAACGACCACGCGAGCGATGTAATCGTAGGTCAACTCGTCGATCTCGGTATCCAGGAAGAGCGATGAAAGGGCTTGCCAGATTTTCAGGCGGGTCGGGTCGACAGGGTTCATGTTTTTGTCTCGGGATGTGTAGGTGATAACCCGTATGGCCCAATGCTGCAGGCCCAATCGCCTGCTTGCCACAGTATGAGTCCAGTTGCCGCCAATAAACCGTAGTTGTGAAAAAACACAACCAGAGTACCATCGGCTCAAAGACAAGGACGCCCATGGATATACTCACGCCATCACGTTTTGACGACGCTGCGATTTTGTACCCAAACGACAAGGCCGGGCTTGATCGTTGCCTGCGCATTTTGAAGATGGCTCGCCCCAAGGCGTTCGCGGACCTGCAAAAGCTTTTCGGTACGCACGGTGTCGACTTGTTCAAGCCCAGAGCCGTAATGAATTGGGTGGTGATCGACGTAGGTGGCAATAACCTCAGGGTGATAGGCGGAGTCAACTACGCCCGGCAGAAGTTCTACGTCAAACACATCTACACGCATGCCGATTACGACGTTGCCAATGTCTGGTATGCAAGAAACAAAGGGGTAAGACGATGAGCGCAGCCCGGAACGACTTTCAAACCGTGATCGCAACGCTTGGCGAGCTACACGCCGTACTGGATCGCCTGCGCGGTGAGTTTGTGCATGGCATCAAGACCCCTGCCGACTATGAGCGTGCGACCGATTTGCTCGATGAGCTCACCGACGGGCGCGAACTGAGCAAGACCGAGGAGAGAGTTCTCGTTGAACTCGAGGATGAAATCCTGGCCTACCAGCGCGACTCCGACCAGTTTCGCGAATCGAATGCTGCTTTTGAGGCGACCTGCACGCCTGTGCAATTGATCAAGGATCTGATGGAGACGCACGGGCTCACGGGTTCAGACCTCCCTGAAATCGGCGATAAGACGGCAGTGTCCAAGGTCCTCAATGGCGATCGGCCTATCAGCCACAAGATGGCGTACGCGCTGGCAGAGCGGTTTGCGATGGAGCCGAGTGCTTTCTTGACCGCAGGCCCGGCAGAGGCGGCTCATATCGAAACTGTTCGTCTTCCCTTCAGGAAAACCTCAACGTATGACCGTTTTCGCAGTGACTCCATGGTTGCACATTCAGTGGAAGAGGCCGGCGCCGGTGAATACAAAGTGATGGCTTCGAAGGCCCGCAGAAAGACAGTCAAAGAGCCAGACAAGGAGTAGGGCAATCGTCTGCTGATCAAGGGGCAGGGTCGCTTGTCGATCCACGGGAATTGAGGATGATCCGCACCCCCATGATCACTCCCACAAGCACAGCCGCAAGACCTGACATCTCCAGAAGTGTCGGCAGCCGACCATGAAACCACAAGCCAAGTAGCGTCGCGAACAGCGACTCCAGGGCGATCAATTGTCCGGAAAGCACCATGGGCAAACGCCGGGACGCGGCGTTCCAGGCCCAGGCCCCGACAACGGATGACATCAGCGCAATCACGAAACCCCAGAGATATAAATCCCCCGCAACGGAGACACCAAAACCCAGGCTCGGCAGTTTGAGCAGGTCGAGCGTTTGTACCGCCGGTAACAAGCACAAGGTACCGATTCCGGCGCCAGCCATCATCAGGCCCGTCCATGCGCCTGCCGCGTGGGGTGGCAGCGTTAGCAGGGCGCGCTGGTTCAACCAACTGAAGGCGAGCCACAGGAGCACGGCACCGATTGAAAACAACAAGCCCATCAGCCACGAGCCATCGCTTGCAACGGGTTGATGGATGGCGCCGAGATTCGATAGCAGCAAACCAACCGTCAAGAAAACCAGTGGGATCGCCAGCTTTCGCCATTGGAGGGTCTTGGTCGTGGCGTTGCCCAGCAGTGCCAGCAAGACCGGCACCATTCCAATGAAGGCTGGGGTCAGCACCGGCCCGCCGAAGATGATGCCGGCGGCGATGCAGGCGCTATAGCCAAGGTAGCCGATCACGCCCAGGCCGGCGGCCAGAAGCACTTGATCGCGGCGCAGGAGCCGAAGTTGGGCGCGATAGAGCAGCACGACACCCAGCCCCAGCGTGCCGGCGATCAGGAACCGGACGATCATCAAGTCATAGATCGTGTAGGCGCCGGTGACGTAGGGCGCAATGAAGTTCAACGCCCAGCTCAGCGTCGCGACGACTGCGAGGGCCAATCCGGCGATGAGGTTTGAGTGGGGCTTCACTGTCACGCGGATTCCCCGTCAAACCACCAATGAACGTCGACTTTAAAGGGGGTACCTCGGAGTTTTTTGTCGCTGAGGGTAAGTTGTCGCAAGGTGATGTCCTTATGCGGTTCAATGGGGCTGAGCGCATCCAGTGTAGGCCGCGAAGTGACATGATTGGATGTGCAACCTGGTTTTTCCGACATCCGTTCTGCAGGTCGACGAGTAATTTCGATAGGGAAGTTCCCCTGGACGTAAAACGTTAGAAAAGGAATTCATCTTGGAAGCCATCCCCACGTTCCAAACCCACCGCCTCATCCTCACCCCACTTGAACTGACGGATGCGCCGGCGATTCAACGGTTATTTCCACACTGGGAAGTGGTCCGTTACCTGGATAGCCGCGTGCCCTGGCCTTACCCGGATGACGGTGCGTTGACGTACGTGCGCGACCATGCGCTCCGCGCGATTGCAGCCGGACGCGAGTGGCATTGGATGATCCGTCTTGCCGAAAATCCGGCACAGAGCATCGGCAGCATCAGCCTGTACGACCAGCCCGGCAACAACCGGGGTTTCTGGCTGGCGCCGCAATGGCAGGGGAAAGGCTACATGAGCGAAGCGTGCGAGACGATCAACGCCTATTGGTTTGAAACGCTGGAGCGTCCCGTCATGCAGGTCCCCAAGGCGGTGGGCAATGATGCTTCGCGCAGGATTTCGGAGCGCGAAGGCATGCGCATGATCGGGACGCAGCAGGGGGACTTTGTCTGTGGGACATTGCTCAAGGAAGTTTGGGAAATGACGCGTGAGGGATGGCTTAAAGCGAAAGCTTTATCGAACACCTGATTCCCACGTCGCCCAGAGCATCCCCTCGAGGTGGTTACTGACCCGCCAAGGGACGCCACGCGGTGGTCTGCAGATAAGGCCACTGTTTGAGCAGTAGACCGCGCGTTGTTTCTACGTCCTGCAAGGTTTCAGTGCAATTGACCATCGCGGTAAAACTGCGAGTGGTCAGCATGAAACTCTCCGATCCCATCGCCTGGCACTGCTCGCTGGCGCCGATGGGTTGGCAGAACATCGGTTGCATTTTCACGTCGTAGCCTTGGGCCCGGGTGAATGCCTGGAACTCTGGCATGGCCAGGCGAGCCGGTGTGCCGGTCAGTGCCGGGCCTTGCCAGACGGGGGTGATGAGGCCTCTTGATGGATAGTCGCTCAGTCCCTGGACTTGCCTGGCCACCGAGGGGGCCAAGCCCGATGAGTCGCCTATTTCCACCAGCACGTCGATGGGGGCCCGGTAACGCCATACCTTCAGCGGCGCTGTGAAACCAGGTCGAATACGGCTGGCGACAGCGGTCAGTTCGGCCGGGCTATTGACCGAGGTCCCGGCAATTTGCAAAACGATATCGCCGGCCAACATGCCTGCTTTTTCAGCGCCGCTTCCTGGCACTGGCCCCAAGACCAAGACGCCGCTAACCGCGGCTAAGCCGAATTGCCGAGCCACCGTTGGTGTCACAGGGGTGATGTGCAGGCCCAATACACCCGACTGATTAGACATCGGTACGGGCATTGCCGCTGACGTCACGGGCGTTGGCGCCACCGCAACAGCACTGGGCGCAGGGACGCTGCCAGCGGAACAGTCGCGTTGTGTGGCGACCTGTTGGATCACCAGGTTGACGGGGTCGGCCGCCATGTTGGGATGTTGTTCCCAACCCCGTTTGGTAGCCAGGAACGTTTCACAATCCATGGCGTAGTAGGTCGCCGGGTCTCTGACCTTGCGCAGGTATTCCGCTGTTTCGGCTCGCTCGGCGGCGCTGTACATGGGGTTGACGCAAGACGCCAGGAGAGGGAGGAGCACCAGCATTCCGGCAAGGCATTTTGTCGACATGGGCTTCTCTGAGGTCGTGACGTTTAGGCAGGTCCAGGCAAGGTACTATTTGGCCATCATCCTGTCCAACCTCAACCAGGCACTGTGCTGTCGTGGTGATTGAGACGAGTGACATTCGGGCAAACGTGCATTCGATATACAACTTAAAGGCACTTTGCCATGATGCGGCACGATCCATTCGAATCAAGCACCGAGAAGCGAAATGTTTGCTACCGCCTTCAAATCAAGCGCCAGGCTCGCCGTTGTACTGTCTTTCACTGGCCTGACGGGCTGTGCCTCTGATGGTGGGCTCGGTGAGGCCGCAGTGGTCGGTGCGATGCTGCTTCCCATGCCGGGTGGCGTCGACACCAGCGTAATGACCAGTGCCGTAGGCCTGGCGGCCGGCGCCTACGTGGTCTCCTCGGTCGCGACTGCGGACTCTGCCAGCGTCTCTCCCGCGACTTCCACGGTCGCCGTGCCCCAAGGCCTGCCGCCCATTGACCTGCAAAAACTGGTGACCCGGGAAACACCTGACCGGTATCGCTCCAAGTCCTGTGAGTACATCGAAATGTCCCTCAGCGAGGTGCCGATGTACCAGGCAAGCGCTGAGCCGATCATGAAGCAGGTCGCCACGGCTCGAAAAGAAGCGGCCAGCCAGGTATGGCTTGAGAAGGGTTGCCAGCTTGCCAATTCACCTCGCGGTAAGATCGGCGCCAGCATCGATACCATCGATCCGAAGCGGGCCATGGCTTTGGCGCAGCCACCTGCCGGTGTTGTTGTGTTGGCGACCGTTCCGGGTAGTGGTGCTCAACAGGCCGGGATAGTGCCTCAGGACGTGATCGTGGCAGTTGATGATCGGCCTATCGCCGATTCAATCGATTTCAGGGTAGCCGTTGCAAAAGCGTCAATTGGCTCGCGGGTGAGTCTGAAAGTATGGCGAAACAACGCGTTTAGCGTCGTTCCGGTTCTGGTGGGGCCTGGCGGCACTCAAGTCTCGATGACCCCAACGGTGATGGCGAACGGTGTAGCGGCTGCGATCCCGGCGAATGCAATGTATTGCACTGCCGTGCTGACCACCCAGCATACGTACGGCGCTGCCGTCAGCCCGGTCAAATTGATCGCCGGAGTGACGAGCGACATGCAACCCTCACTCAAAAGCTATATCGCCAAAGTGAAGCAGGAACAGCCCGGCGTTTGGGGGGATTTCAAACTCAACAGTGCCGTTTGTGCCCCCGGCGCTGTTGTTTGCATGGCCGAGGCCAAGGGACCGACCGGCAAGACACAGAACGCTTTCGAGTTCTGCCATGCGACACAAGCCAAGGCAGATGCTGAACTGGCCCAGATGCGCCAGGGGGATCCGAAAGCGGTGCTTGTTGATTGGCCTTGAGCTGTAATCGTTCTCTGCGGTTATGATCGGACGGTTTGAAGCGCTGGAGTGCCCGTGATGCCAAGGCACTGGGCAATCATGCTTCGTGCAAAGGGCTTCATCTTCAACAGCGATCAAGGAAGACCACATGCAACCGTCACTCAATCGAATCATGCTGTATGTCCGGGACGTTCAAGCGACCTGTGATTTTTACGAGCGTCATTTCGGCTTCAGTCGTGAAAAAAAAACCGATGACCGCGTCACCGAATTGAGCCCTGCAAACGGTGGCGCGATCCTGATGGTTCACCCGGCGGGGAAGGCCGTTAAAACAGGACAAGTCACCGTGAAGCTGGTCTTTGATCTCCCGGATGTCGAGGGTTTCAAGGCCAAGTGCCTGGCCCAAGGCCTGAAATTTGGCGCTATCCACAAGGCGGACGGTTACTCTTTTGCCAACGCCAAAGACCCCGATGGTAATTCCATTTCTATCTCCAGCAGAGCGTTTGCATGCAACTGAGCTTTCATAAGATGCATGCCAATGGCGATGACTTCGTCATTGTCGATGCGCGAAATTCGGCCAACCCGGTGACAAGTGCCGTGGCCCGGTGCATGGGGGATCGGAACCGAGGTGTAGGCTTCAACCAACTGGCGGTGCTGCTCGATTGCGACGATGCCGATGCTCGTGTGATGTTCTGGAACGCGGATGGCTCTGCATTGGACGTTTGTGGCAGCGCGACGCGGGGGGCTGCGGACCTGCTCATGCGCCAGGCAAATGTTTCTTCGGTAGTGCTGCGCACCAACCGTGGCCTGCTCACCTGCGAGCGCGTTTCAAACGGCGACATTTGCGTCGCCATGGGCGTGCCGCTTTTTGGCTGGTCGGACATTCCCTTGGTGCAGGAGTTGGACTCCGCTGTCCTGCCACTGGCCGGCAGTCCCGCCGCATGCAGTATGGGAAATCCTCACTGCACTTACTTTGTGGATGATCTGGCAACCATTGATATCGCGACGGTCGGCCCAGCCATCGAAACCAACGCACTATTCCCACTCAAGACCAACGTTCATTTCGTCCAGATCATCGATCGCACGCATATTCGGTTGCGTATATGGGAGCGCGGGGCGGGTATTGCACTGGGTTCAGGCTCTTGCTCGTGTGGGGCGGTTGTTAACGGGATTCGTCGTGGTTTGTTGGACAGCACCGTTGAAGTTGAATGTGATGGCGGAAGTGTGACGGTGCAGTGGGATGGCGTGGGGACGGTTTTTCTTGTCGGGCCGGTGGAGGCGAGTTTTTCGGGGACGATGAGTCAAGGCTGAGTCGATATGTTTTTCAACCCTGACGCAGGGATTGCAGAACGTTATGCATCATTAAATCAAAAGGAAGTTTTACTCATGTCGGAGCAACGCATTCGCGCCCTCGCTCTCTGTATCTTTCATCATCACGGAAAAATACTGGTCAACCAGTTTTACGATGCGATCAAAAAACAGACGTTTTTTCGTCCCGTAGGTGGTGGCATTGAATTCGGTGAAAGGAGCCACGATGCCATCGTCCGAGAAGTGCAGGAAGAACTGGGCACCTCGATCAGCGACCTTCGACTGATTGGCACTTTGGAAAGCATCTTTACCTACGCTGGCAAGCCGGGGCACGAGATCGTCCAAGTCTACGATGCAAGGTTTGACGACGCCGAACTCTACGCAAAGCCGTGGCTGGAAGGCTTTGAAAGCGACGGTGCATCATTCAGGGCAACGTGGTGCTCCAGTGACAGTTTCACGGCTATATCGCCGCTGGTGCCTGAGGGGCTTTACGATTTGCTCAAGTCGGCTTCGCTCCTGGAGTGAGGACGACACGTCGGACCTGAAGCCTCCTGGGCTTGCAGAGTCTGCCCAGAAAATGCCTGAAAACCCAAGCCGAGCCCAACGCGACTGATTTACAATACCGCTCCTTCGACAGAGGCCGGCATTTCGTGGATGCGTTTTCCCTTGTCTACCAACACCTGAATGCGTGGGTCATCGCGCCCGTCACCCAGCAGTTCCTCGGCATTTTCAACCTGAACGGTCGGTTCGGAGTCCTGTTTCTCTGCGCCTCCTACGGTGTCGCCTATGGCCTGTTTCGTTTCAGAAAACACCGCCGCCTGACCGATGCTCGTTCGTTCTGGCAATTCATCGGTGGCAGCCAGGTGTATCTGCATCGTTCGGCATTGCTGGATTATCGCTACTACTTCGTACGGGCCATTCTCAAGATTGCCTTGGTGTTGCCCATTGTTCATCTGGTGGACCCGTACATTCTGCGCTCTGGAGATTACTCGGCTTTTTTCAGCAACCTCTGGGGCGCTCGTCCGCGTCTGGGGGAGAACCTTTCGCTGGCGTTGTTCTATGGGCTGGGGGTGTTCCTGGTGAAGGATTTCGTCCACTACTGGGCGCACCGGGCGTTTCATTCGCGCTGGCTCTGGGCCTTTCACAAGGTGCATCATTCGGCGCCCGTACTGGTGCCGGCCACGGCGAGTCGTGTGCATTTCGTGGAGAAGATCGTCGAGAAACTCGGTATCACCGCCTGCCTGGGCCTGTTCGCGGGTGGTTTCTGGTATGCCTGTGGGGGGGAGATCAGTCGCTACACGTTGTTCGGTGTGACGTACCTGGTGTTCATTTTCAATAGCCTGGCGGCGAATTTGCGTCACACCCATGTCTGGCTGTCCTTTGGCCCGGTGCTGGAACACGTGCTGAACAGTCCGGCCCAGCACCAGATCCACCACAGCGATGCGCCCCGTCATTTCAACCGCAATTTCGGCGTCAACCTGTCGCTATGGGACTGGATGTTCGGCACGCTCTATGTCACCCGTTCGCAGCCCGAGCACTTGCGTTTCGGCACCGGAGAACAGGATCACCAGCGTTACCTGACGGTGTATAGCCTGATTGTCACGCCTTTCGTCGAAACTGCTCGCAAGTGCCTGCCCACGTTTTCATATCCAGGCCAACACGCCACAATGCACGCCACGCCAGCCATCGGATCAGTGAGTGCTGAGACGAGAGAGGCCGAGCGAAATCCAGCAAGGAACGCCCATGAATTTCTTCAAGAAGCTCCTCGGTTCGTCGAAAAGTCCTGAGCCCCAAGCCCAAGACGCGCCGCAACCCCACGAACAGAGCAACCTGACCGAGGCTGAAGCGACCAACCTGGCCGTCCGGGAAGCCGGCGAAGCTTGCCTGGATCGTCATTGGAATTCTGTCGGCACGGTCGAGCGGGATGTCCTTTCCTACCTGATCAGCCCGAGCTTTTCCGGCGGCCCATACTGGCCTTCGACCCGCCAGGCCTACCGCGTGGTGCGCCGGGGCGACACGATTATCCTCGCCACCGAAGGCCTGTCCGATCCATTCGATGACACTGAAGGAATGGGCAACGGTTTCGAGATGGAATTGTTCGTCGAAACCGCAGATATCCCCGAGCACGCCCGCGGCGCCGTGGGTGAGGTCGATCCTTTCAAGCGCAGTTGGGTATTCGAGCTCCTGGAGCACGTTGCTAAAACAGTGGCCGACGCTGGCGGCATCACCCACCAACTCGACCAGTACGGGGCGCTATCCCTTGAGCTTCCCGGGCTCAGCCAATCGCACCACATGAGCGATCAACTGCCCAAGCTCTTCGTGACCGATGACGACTCTACCGGCGTCCTGCTCGGCGCTCCGGAGCCGGATTTCCCTACCCAACTGGATGACATGCCCTTGTCCCCGGTCAGATTGGTACCGGTGGTCTTGATCACGGCGGCGGAGCTGGAATACGTCCGTTCCGGTGGGCGAGCGGCGCGGGAGGATCTGGTGAGCCGTTTGAAGGCGGCGGGCGTTGGGCACATGAGCAGCTTGCAGCGGGCGAGTGTGGTGTGAGGCTTAGCGGCAATTGATCAGAAGTGAACGATCAAGAGTGTCATTGCTCGCTCTAGTGGTACCCGTCGGATTGGACATTCAAGGACAGTGAAGCGCCCATGGAATTGATTGAGGAAATTGAAAAAGCATGGGGCTGGGTCGGACTCAAACCTGCAGTAGTTATTGGGGATAACGATTTTGGCAACCTCATCATCAAAGATGCAGCGGATAGTTACTGGCGCCTGTGTCCCGAAGATCTTTGCTGTAGCCGTGTTGCCAATGATCGCGCGGAGTTTGACGCACTCGCTCAGAGTCAGGAGTTTTTGCATGATTGGTACATGGAGGCATTGGTCAACCAGGCAAGGGATAGACTCGGCCTGCTTCGTCCTGGGTTCAAGTATTGTCTGAAAATCCCTGCCGTGTTGGGTGGGAAGTACGAGGGGAGCAATCTGGCGATCATCTCACTTCACGAACTGGTGGCAGTTTCAGGTCACCTAGCTGAGGAAATCGACGGTTTACCCGATGGCGCACAAATCCGCCTTAGTGTTACGGAATAGCGTTTCGGGTCGAGCTTCATCGCTGTTTGGGTCATTGGAAAATCCCCTACCTATAGCCCAGTAATGCGCACTTAAGAAAACGATGGACCTGTGGCGAGGGAGCTTGCTCCGCTTGAGTGCGCAGCACTCACAAAGGGCCGCTGCGCAGCCCAGCGGGAGCAAGCTCCCTCGCCACAGGTTGTCGGCGTGCAGGCAGGCCCATGTATTGGTTCATGACAATTCCCTGTGTTGTTGGAAAATTGTGTCAATCGAGTCGCCAAACCCGGTCGCCATCTGGGCGACGCCAAGACTATAGTCGCCACCGTAAAAAAATACGTAAGGGATTGATAGAGAAGGGGATTCCCAATCATATGTAGGATGTTTCCATAGTCGTAAGCATCCGAACTGTACGTCTTACAAATCAGCAGGGCCACCACCTACATCTTCTGCGGGCAAGAACATCATCCCGTGCTGTGCGAATACTGGGGGCGAATGGCAGCGTTCACAGCGTTTAAGGAATGACGAGAGACGTAAAATTGATTGATACCGCGTCCCACCCAATATCCTTCCGAGACATCAGTGATTGATTGCCGTGGACTGATCCTTGAAAACACCCGTGAAGGCGCCACCGACCGTGCCATCGCGCAACTGGAAGCCAGCCTGGGTGCCCGGCTGCAGGACGACTATTGCCAGTTCCTCAAGACCAGCAACGGCACCCACGTGGAATACGATGTGCTGGCCACGCTCGCCAATGGCGATGAGGAGTTGCTCAGTTTTTCGCTGTACGGGCTGGATCCGGACAAAGAGTATGAATCCAACCCCTTCGAACCGGAGCAACTGCGGGCTCAGCCCGGCTTTCTCGCAACGGGGTTACTGCCGTCGGTCGCGACGGCGGCGCGAGTATCTTGCTCTGCGGGAAGGGCGCCAGGATGTGGCTGCGATGGTGGCGGGAGCGGTATCGGGGGTTGTGGAATGCGAGGGTTGTAGCTCGGACGATTTGAAGTCTTGCCGGTGAAAATGAGTCCCTGCTTCATGGATGTATACAGGTTCCTTTGGGTATCGGGCGAGTGTGGTGTGATGCCGGACGGGGATAGGCCAAAGGCTAACCATGGCGAATGGACGCTGCAGTGCTACAGCCCCAAGGTTTTCGTCATGATGATCGTGCGCTCCGATTTGTGAAACTCATCCCGGACTTTTTTAAAGCCAAGCGAAGCATAAAAGCCTTCTGCGGTGATTGAAGAGGGAACCCGTAGCAGGTTCAGACCTGCGTTTGTGGCGATCGATTGAATCCTCTTCATCAGGTGTTTCCCGAGCCCCTTCCCTTGGTGGCTCGGGTCGACAAACACGCTTCGGACCACGTCCTGATCAAGACTCGCTGTTGCAACAATATGATTGTCGACTATTGCTACGAGCATCTGACGTTGAGCCAACAATTGAAGAATTGCCATGGGGGAAAAATTTTGCGCCACTTGATCGATAATTTCGGATGAGTAGTCTTGGACATTGGACTGGCGCAGAGCATTGATGATCGTTTGACTGATGGCCGGGGCATCGGCAGCCATAGCGTTTCGAATCAGGTAATCCATCAAGGTAATTCCTTGCGCATAATGGCTGAGCATAGAAGGATTCGGCCTCACTGACCAAAACGAAAGGCTCAATGGCTGCTGTCGTCCACGATCTCTCTTTCACGAAGGGTAGCTATGGATGACAGCTCTCGTTCCGAAGCGATCATCGAACCTAGCGGTATCTCTTTTGCATTCTTGCTGACCCTTTCAACTCCACCCTCAAGGACGAACCCGTGACCGCATCCCCCGACAAACTCATCTTCCTGCCCGGCGCCTCAGGCAACACCCAGTTCTGGCGTCCGGTTGCTGAGCGCTTGGCCCACCCGGCGCAGCAAGTACACATCGGCTGGCCCGGATTTGGAGACACGCCGCCCGTGGCTGGCGTGATCGGCATGAGTGACCTGGTGGCACGTGTGCTGGCCGAGATCGACCGACCCACAGCGCTGGTGGCGCAATCCATGGGCGGTATCGTCGCTGTGCTCGCAGCGCTTGAACGCCCTGAGCTGATCACCCACCTGGTGCTGACCGTCACCTCGGGCGGGGTGGACATGTCGGCGCTGGGCGCGCAGGACTGGCGCCCGGATTTTGCGGCGGCCAACTCGACGCTGCCGAGTTGGTTTCTCGACGACCGCACCGACCTCACATCCCGCTTGGTCGAGTTGCGCATGCCGGTCTTGCTGCTCTGGGGCGACGCTGATCCGATCAGCCCCGTTCGCGTCGGCCAGTACCTTGCCCAATTATTGCCCCGCGCTCAATTGCACGTTTTCCCCGGCGCCGATCACAACCTGGGCTTTACTCACGCAGATGAGGCTGCGAGGCTGATCGAGAGACATCTGGCCAGCGAGTGAGTGGAACACTTGTTACCGATGTGTCGTACTGATTGTGCGGCGCGGTGTGTTTCAAGACCTCTAGGACCCCAATACCTTTTCGAGACAACAATGACTGACTACCGTGGACTCATCCTCGAAGATACCCGTGAAGGCGCCACCGACGGTGCCATTGCGCAACTGGAAGCCAGTCTTGGTGCCCGACTGCCGGACGACTATCGCGAGTTTCTCAAGACCTGCAACGGCGCCTACTTGGAATACGATGTGCTGGCTACGCTCGCCAATGGCGATGAGGAATTGCTTAGTTTTTCACTGTACGGGCTGGACCCGGACAAAGCGTATGAATCCAACCCCTTTGAACTGGAGCAACTGCGGGCGCAGCCCGGCTTCCCCGAGACGGGATTGTTGCCGATTGGGCGCGATGGCGGTGCGAGTATCTTGCTGCTGGATTTGCGGGAAGGGCGCCAGGACGTGGCGGCGATGGTGGCGGGCTTACCCGCCTGGACTGGTCGCCGTCAGCAGGGTGATGAGTATGTGGTGCTGGCGGATTCTTTCAATGGTTATTTGGACTCGCTGCATCTATCGGAAGAACGGATCGAGGAGCATATCAATCACTTCATCATCAGCCCTGAGAGTATTGAGGCGACGTTGGAGTGGTTGGATAAAGGGAGTCCGGGGTGGCGGGAGCGGTATCGGGAGTTGTGGAATGCGAGGGTTGTGGATCGGAGGATTTGAACTCTTGTCGGTGAATGAGTCCTTGAGTAGTGGATGTATACGGGGTCCTTTGGGTCGACTGTGCCTGTCCTGAAGGGCTGCAATCGACCGATTCTGTTGAAAAATTCGGCTTGCCCAAAACGCTCGAATATTGATGGATGAACACCTCTTTTGCACGCGGCTACGTGAGATCCAACGCCTGAACCTTCTGCGCAAAAAACAGATTTCAATCTCAGTTGCGTACTTTTCTGCCGTGGAATTCGAAGCCGACTTTTTTCAACAGAACCGGCCAATAGCGGTCGGTCGACTGATTGGACCGGGACGGTTACGCTGGCATTTCTCATCTGCACGGAACAGCCTATGACACAGGTATACCAAGGAAGCTGCTTATGCGCTGCCGTGAGTTACGAGCTACTCGTCTCACCAAAAGCAGTGAGTCATTGCCATTGCAGCCAGTGTCGCAAAGGTCACGGGGCAGCATTCGCTTCGTACGGCAGCATTCCGCGCACCGCGCTCCGAATACTTCGTGGTTCCACCAGCATCAAAACCTATGCTTCGTCAGAGACAGTAGTACGCGAGTTCTGCATGGACTGCGGTTCGACGCTGTTCTGGTCACGATCTGAAGGTAAGTTCTCCGACTGGGTCTCGATAGCGTTGGGCACGCTTGATACACCCTTTCTGCCTCAAAAGCAGAAGCATGTTCATGTCGATTCCGCAGTCCTCTGGTTCAAATCATCTAACCTAAGTCCTCAGGTCGATTGACGGCTTTGGATCACTTTCTGCCGGTCTCAGTCAGCCAGTGTGCTGGTTAAGGCCGATGCAAACGATAGATCAAGTCGAATACAAATGGTGGGCAAGCCTGTGCAATACCCAGTTGAGAACAACATGAAAGTTCGAAAAGCCTCACCAGCCGACGCAGAGTCTGTGTCCAAGCTCCTGGGCCAGTTAGGCTACCAAGCCTCGCCAAAGCTAATCCGAGATAAGCTTGAGACTTTAGAACTTAGCGCTTGCGATACCGTGCTGCTGGCACAAGACGGTAAAAATATTATCGGTGTCATAAGCTTGCACGTACTTGAACTGTTTCATCAGCCGGGTAGGCTCGGACGCATTACCTCCCTTGTCATTGATGACGACTTCCGAGGAAAAGGAGTAGGGACAATGTTAGTTTCCGCTGCTGACGCGTTTTTTACAGAGCAACTTTGCGTCCGGGCTGAGGTGACGAGCAGTGACCACCGAATACAGGCTCACATTTTTTATCAGCAACAAGGTTACGCGATCGGCGAGCGCCGGTTTGTCAAACGGTATGATTCTTCCGGGGCATAGTAAGTTTAAATTTGGCGAGCACGTCACCTTGATCAAAATAAAAACTGGTAAGCAGCGTATATTGCCGAACGTTCATCGTGATCGAGCACTGGCGAAGTTGAATATCCCTTCGCCGCTTGAACTCACTCTTCAGTCGAGACGGTCAATGGCGCGTGCAAGATTTGCACGTGCCTGCTGCTCGAATGCGTCGAAGTACGCGGCGGTCGTATAAATGCGCCCGCGTGCCAGAAAGCCTTCAAGGACCTGGCGCCGCTTTTGGCGGTACACAGGCAGCGGCACAAACTGGTACTCGCGGCGAATTTGCTGGTCGTATTCCTCGAATCGCTCGAACGATGCCCCAAGGATCGCCAGATCCGTGTCCACCAACACGGCTTCGTCTGCCGATGCCGGGGCGCCGTCGTGTCGGGTCACCATCACCAGATCATAAAGCCTGCGTCGCGTTTCATCGCCCAGGCCACTGTCCCGTGCCACGGCGTCCAACCATTGCGCACTGCGCAACTCGTTGTCGCTGCGAAGGGGGGCGCAGATCGCATCGTGGAACCACAGCGCGAGGTCGATTTCGGCGCAGGCCTGGCAGGCCGCGTTGATGCATCGGCGCACCCGAAGACATTCCTGCAGATGCTGGAGGTTGTGGTAAGCGCGGTGTGGCTCGCAGTAATGTCGAATGAGTTCTTCGTACGTTTCTCGTGACGCGCATCCGACACCAAGCTCTGCCCAGGCGCGAGCCCAGGCGGCGAAACCCGTGCCATCCGCCACGTCGAGGTCGCCGTGTGTGCTGGCCGGGAATAGACCGCTCCCTTCTGGTGAACCCGTCATCGTTTTTCCTCCCCTTTTGAATTATTGAGCATCACCCGCCGGCGCGTTGTCGGCATCTTCCGGTGGCGCCCCGTAAGGTACGCCAATCTCGACCCGGTCGGCCTTTACCCAACCGGTATAGTCGTCGCCACTCTTGGCGATAAAGTTCACTTCCAACCATGATTCGTCTTCAAGGCTGGAGTAAATGGTGAGGGCGTCGCCGGGGATTACGAAAATCTTCTTATTGGCACAGGCTTCATCTGGCGCTTCGTGGAAATGCAGGCGTCCGGTGCCGATGACCTTGCCTTGTACCGATGGATGGAATTCGGGCACCGTTCCAGAGAGCTTTTCCGCCAGGGCAGAACAGTTAACAGCGGCCTGGCTCAGGCCGCTGAAAAAGCACAGGCACAATAAGCTTGAACGCAGATACATCTTGGCGAATCCGTTTGGGATGGAGGCGTAGGATAGTTAAGTCGGAAACTGTTGGGAAAGAGACCTATCTTTGACGGGGATAGGGTCGTTCACAAACTGCCTTCTTTGTGGGCAGATGGCTGCGCCAAAAACGCTGTGATCAATGATGCAACCTGCTGCTGAATCACCCCCCGAGCACGACCGCCATCGCCATCCCGACAAATGATTCCATCCCCTGGCACGTCCTCTTCAAGCATCTCCTGCGCACCAGGTTTGCACATCGACATGAAGCTGAAATGGCTCGCGTCTTTGATCTCAACGTAACGGCTGGACACCTGGGGTAGGCGTTTGGCCAAGTCGGCAGACTCCAACTCAGCGGGAAGTTCTTTCGACGGTACGCCAGCAGCGATCACCAGGGCAGGGACAGGGAGCGCTGCCAGGCTTTCATCCGTCAGGCCCCGGGAAAGGCCCAGGTCCAATGTCACCACCGCAGTCACACGTTTATCCCGCCAATCGGCGGCCAGTTCGGCTTTTGCTTCAGCGGTGCTGGCGGGATTCATCTGCTGGTAGACGGTGCAACTGGCTAACTGCGAATGGGCTTTGCAGTCCTGGGCGAAGCGCTCTGGGTCGAAGCGCGCGCCGGCGATCTCCAGGGCGGTCCAGCCGCCGAGTGAGTGGCCCACGGCTGCAATTCGGCCATTGGCGACCCGGCCAAATTTTTCCGGTTGAGCCGTGACCGCATCAATGCCCCGACGCAGATCAACCGGCCGCTGCCAAAGCTGTGCCGCTGCTTGCGGGCTGCGGTCATGGGTGGTGCTGCCGGGGTGGTTGATGGCGGCGACGATGTAACCTTTCTGGGCCAAGGAACTGGCGAGCCAAATCTGATTACCCCAGTTACCCCTGTAGCCGTGGGAGAGCACTACCAATGGATGTTCGCCGGCAGTGGGCGGCGCGTTACGCACGGCAGACGCGCCGACAAACACCGCATTATCGCCGATCAGTTGCGGGGTTGCGGAGGTTGCGCTGGGGTACCAGACGACCATCTCCAGTGCGCGGCCATTGTGCGGATCCGGCAGGGTGGAGGATTGGAAGCCGACGGGGTTTTCGTCAGCCAATGCGGTAGTCGTCAGGCAAGCCAGCAACAGGGCGCCGAAAGCTGTTTTCAATGTCGTTTCTTCCTTGATTTGACGAAGGGGGTGTAGATAAACACGGGCATTAAAGCCCAGATTCGAAACGTAGCGCACAACTTTCATCGAGCAAAAATCTAGCTTCTGAAAGCAAAGTCCGCAGGGGCGAATCGATCGCGGGTGTCCATACGAATGTTTCGTAGCGCCGCGGTTTCCAGGTGTGATGCGTATAACGACTCCGAGCAGTAGCTGATCAGAATTGATCGACGGCGTGTGCCGATCACGTTCAGGCTGCCGGCGTGCACCAGATCGACATCGAACACCAGGATGTCACCGGCGCAGCCTGACAACTGTACAGAGCGGGACTCGTCATTGAAGTCCAAGGGTGGTGCTCCCGGCTTCGGGCGATGGCTGCCAGGGACGATCCGTGTCGCGCCGTTCTGGGGGCCGTAATCGTCGAAGAAGACCAGGGCGATAGCGATGTCGCCTGGCCGCTGGGCCGACAAGTCGCGGTGCAATTGTTGGTGGCCGCAACCGACCAGGGGCTCGCGTCCTTCCACTTGGGAGAGGAAGAACCGTTCGCCGATCAACTCGCCTGCCACCGCCAGTAGCTGGGGCAGACGACACACCGCCTGAATCTTCGAATCATCGTCCAGCATTGAATAGCGCCAGTCCATGCCACGGGGCACAGGCCATTGGTCCGACGGTCGCACGCCTGCATCGAACACGTTACGCAAGTCAGCCAGCCATCCGCTCGGGATCGCTTGACGGAGCAGAGCGTAGCCATCTCGGTGGAGTTGTTTGCGGTTAGCCATGGCGGCCTGGACTTCCTTGTGGGGACGTTTGCAAGGCTAGTATTCAAACCAAAGTAGGACCACCGGACATTGCAAATCGAAGGCGACTGGAGACAAAACCGGGAGGTTTGCAGTTATCATCCGGCCACCATCCAAGAAAAGGACTTCACCGATGAAGCGTTTGTTTGCCTGCACTCTCCTGGCATTGGCCGTCGTTGGCTACGCCAAGGCCGACCAGAGCACCTTCGAAGAAACGAACCAGTGCTCGGAAGACATCGACTGCCAAGGGGATTTCATCTGCAAAAACGGCCTATGCGATAGCCCTCAACTCCAGCGAAGCCCTGTTACAAAACCCATCGCCAAGACTCAAGCCGCACCTCCCGCGCCCCCGGGTGTTGCCTATCAACCGTTGCCCGTCAACGCCGAGCGTGCCGGGCCTTTCACGACCCAGACCGAGGCGATGGGGACCGCGCTGAATTATCAATCGCGGGCGGGTGTGATGAACGTCATGGAATCAATTGTTGAGCAGGCCGAGTACACCGGTTATGTGACGATTGAAAAGGCTTATACGTTTGGCCCGAGCAAGTATGTGCTGGTTGTTTCCACGGGAGAGGGGGGGCAACGCGTGCCCGGCGTTGACCTATGTATTCAGTTTCGACACCCAGGCCGAGCGCGTTGATGGGAAGCGTGAAGTGGAGGGGTGTTCTGAACTGGTCGAGGCCATGGCGCAGGGGAATAAGCTTGTGGTCAAGAAAGAGGGGAGTGCGATGGTTGTTTATAACGGGGTTGTTGAGTAGTTCAGGTAGACGATGCACTCGTGGCGAGGGAGCTTGCTCCCGCTTGAGTGCGCAGCGCTCACAAAAGGGGCCGCTGCGCAGCCCAGCGGGAGCAAGCTCCCTCGCCACGGGTTGTCGGTTGGCAGGCTTATAGAGTGGAACCTGCCGGTGCCGCATCCAATCGTCGTGCAATCACATCTATCACGTCGCATCCATCACGCAGGGGGATGCAGCAAAGTTGTGCCAAATCTTGCAAGGTCGCGGGGTCGATGGTCAGTTCATCGCGCATTGCCAAGTTTTCCAGGAACTGGGTGGCGGCACGGATTCGGTAGGCGGCTGAGTCGAGCAGGATGTGTAGCGGGGCGGTGGTATCGACGTAGAGGGGGTTGGTCGTCGGCGTTGCTGGTGAGGCCCATATATCGGTTCATATCAATTCCTTGTGTCATGAATGAACTGCCACACTTTGTCGCCAAACAAAGGGTGACAGCTGTACGCAGGTTGGCGAACCGGAGACACAAGGAGCCGGCAGACCCGAAGGTCTCCCGCGCACAGCTGCCATAAAGCAGTTTCTGTGAGCATGAGCGTGCTTCTGCCACAGCAGAAAGCACCGTTGCACTTGTGTCAATCGAGTCGCCAAACCCGGCCGCCATCTGGGCGACGCCAGACTATAGTCGCCACCGCAAAAAATACGCAAGGGATTGATAGCGAAGGGGATTCCCAATCATATGTAGGACGTTGCCAACGTCGTAAGTATTCAAGCTGCATGTCTTACAACTTTGCAGGTTCCTCACCTACATCAGGCCCATTCCCAACGATATGTAGGATATTTCTGTAACCCAACCTCCCATTTCTGCCCTTAACCCCCCATTTGCCCCCGACACATCCCACAATCCAATCGCGCATTCCCACCCGTCGCGGGATAATACGGCCCTGCCTGGGGTCACAAGCTTTTCCCCCTCGTTGGTATTGGCGTCTCAGAAGGATCGAACGCAATGACAGATTGGCTCCAGAGCTATGGAGAAATGGCCGAACGGATTCGCCGCCATCCGTGGGAAGGCACGCCGCTCGGGCCACCTTCGCAGTGGCCCGATGTGTTGAAGACCACCGTGGCGCTGAGCCTCGCCTCGCATTTTCCCCAGGCCATCGTATGGGGGCCGGACCTGATCACGTTGTACAACGATGCGTTCCTGCCGATCCTCGGCAACAAGCCCGAGGCGCTGGGCCGGCGGTTTGATGAGGTGTGGCGGGAAGTCTGGAGCGATATCGAGCCGATTGCGCGCGCGGCCTTTGAGGGGCAAGCGACTTATATAGAGAACTTCCCCCTGGTCATCGAGCGCGGTGGCGGTCCTGAGCAGGCTTATTTCACTTTCTGCTACAGCCCGATTCGTGATCAGTTCGGCAAGGTCGTGGGCATGTTGGATACGGTCACCGAGACCACCTCGACGGTGTTCATGACCCAGCGCCTGGCCGTGCTCGATGCCATCGGCACCGCCGTGGCGAACGCCACCGACCCGCAGAGCATCATGGCGACCACCACGCGGATTCTGGCGGCGCACTTGAACCTGTCCAATTGTGCCTACGCGGACATGGATGAGGACGAAGACGGTTTTACCATTCGTGGCGATTGGGCCAGGGCGGGCTCGCCCCATATCCTCGGGCATTATCGGCTGGCTGATTTCGGTCGTCTGGCCGTCGCCAAGCTGAGGGCCGGCAAGCCGTTGGTGATCAACGATAACCTCAAGGAACTGGCGCCGGAGGAAGCGGCGACGTTCCAGGCCATTGGCATCGCGGCCACCATCTGCGTGCCGTTGATCAAGGGCGGACGCTTGACCGCGCTAATGGCCATTCACGATAAAACGCCACGGGTCTGGTCATCCAACGACCTGGCGCTGTTGGTGGAGGTCACGGAGCGGTCCTGGGCCCACATTGAGCGCGCCCGTGCCGACGCTGCCGTGCGCGAAGGCCTGGCGGCCCTGGCCGAATTGAACGCGACGCTGGAAGAGCGGGTCGAGGAACGCACCGCACGCTTGAAACAGACCGAAGCGGCACTGCGCCAGTCGCAAAAACTCGAAGCCATCGGCCAGCTCACCGGTGGCGTGGCCCACGACTTCAACAACCTTCTGACCATCATTCGCTCTTCGGTGGACTTCCTGCGCATGCCCAACCTGTCGCAAGAGCGCCGACAGCGCTACATGACCGCGGTGTCCGAAACGGTGGAGCGCGCCTCCAAATTGACCAGCCAGTTGCTTGCATTTGCCCGGCGCCAGCCGTTGAAGCCGCAAGTCATCGATGTGGGCAAGCAAGTGCAGAGCCTGGGGGACATGCTGCAAACCGTGACCGGGGCGCGGATCCAGGTCAGCGTCGAGTTGTGTGATCGGCCCTGTTACATCCGGGCGGACTTGAGCCAGTTCGAGACGGCGCTGATCAACATGGCCCTCAATGCCCGGGATGCGATGAATGGCCAGGGCACGCTGTGGCTTCGGGTCAGTTGCGGCGGTGGCATGCCACCGATCCGTGGTCATGCCGGGGCCGGGCAATCCTTTGCCGCCATTGCTCTGGCGGACACCGGTACTGGCATTGCCCCGCAAGTGCTCGAGCACATCTTCGAGCCCTTCTTCACCACCAAGGAAGTGGGCAAGGGCACGGGGCTGGGCTTGTCCCAGGTGTTCGGCTTTGCCAAGCAGTCCGGTGGCAACGTCGATGTTTGCACCGTGGTGGGGGAAGGGACGGTGTTCACGTTGTACCTTCCAGAGGTCGCCCCCGAAACCCACCACGAGCCTGTCAGGGACGAACCCACGCACGTGGTGCTGGAAAAGGGCAAGCGTCGGGTGCTGATTGTGGAAGACAACCTGGAGGTAGGGCGTTTTGCCAACCAGATCCTCCAGGACCTGGGCTACGAGACCGCCTGGGCGACCAACGCCGAAGAAGCGCTGGAGATGGTCGGTCCGGATGCGATGGCATTCGACGCGATATTTTCTGACGTGGTGATGCCGGGCATCAGCGGTATTGCCCTGGCCAGGGAGCTGCGCCAGCGTCGTCCGGATCTGCCCGTGGTACTCACTTCCGGTTATAGCGAAGAGTTGGCCCACAGTGGGCATGAGGGCTTTGAGTTCCTCGCCAAACCCTATTCGGCCGATCAGGTTTCCCGGGTTTTAAACCGGACGATATTGGGGGCTGAATGAGTGTTTCCGTTTTGAAACAGTGAGTTCCATTCGTCGGCCCAGGGCTTTGTTGAATCAACAGTCTGTTGATGACCGACTAGTCTCACTATCGTGAAGGTCGATATTTTCAGGCAACCGGTTGTTGCCGATATGGGCCTCGATGAAAAGGGGAAAGGCAATGGGAACACCGTACAGCGAGGAGAACACCGCCGCGTATCCGATCAATGAAGGGTTGCAGTGTGGTCAGTCGACCTATCATGCGGATTTTGGTGACGAGCCGATCAAGTCCATCAGGACGAAGGTGGCTAAAGTACAACGAGGGGAGAAGGCCAAGTTCCTGCCCAGGGTTCCGGTCAAGAAGTGACGGGGATCGTGGTAGGGGAGCTTGCTCCCACCGGGCTGCATGGCAGCCCTTTTTTTCGTTCCCAGGTTCCCGCGTGGGAATACCGCCAGGGACGCTCGGCGTTCCGATCAGAATCTTTTCTCAAGTAGCGTTTCCTTTCACGTTTCTTTCACAAGCAGGTACGTACTCTGAGCTCATCCGTTAGAAAGCAGTACCTGCCCGTTTCCCCAGCGGGCTTTTTTTTGCCTGTCATAAAATAAATCGCCGTTTCGTTGTCCAACCGTCATGGCTGACGCTGTTTGGCGTAAACTCGCGCCCGCGTGCACCGGCCATTTCTCCCCGATGCGGCATTCTTGAGGTTTCTATCATGCGTTTGACTTTGTCCACCTTGGTACTGGGGTTAGTGGTTGCCCAGGGCGCGATGGCTGCCGGCGACGGTACCGCCGCGGTCGGCGGTGGTCTGGGCGGTGTGTTAGGCAACGTAGTCGGCCAGCAGATGGGCGGCAGCACCGGTGCCGCGATTGGCGCGGGCGTCGGCGGCGCAGCCGGCAGCGCCGTGGGCGCGCGCAAGGGCAGCCGCACCGAAGCCGCCATCGGCGGTGGCCTGGGCTCGGCCGGTGGCTCGATCGTCGGTAACCGCCTGGGCGGCTCCACCGGCTCCACCATCGGTGCTGGCGTCGGCGGCGCGGCCGGCGGCGCGTTGGGCAGCAACCTGTCCAATGACAACGACGGTCACTCCGGTGGCAAGAAGCACAAGCATAAGCACAAGAGAAATCATCGTTAAGCGGATGCTTGGATGAAAAGCCCCGGCCTTGTGTCGTAATGCTGTTCATCTAGAAAAAACGGCGCTTCTTTCAGAAATGGGAAGCGCCGTTTTTTGTGGGGCTTCTTTTGACTGACGGAGCGTCGAAATCATGAGCCCAAAGCAAGGGCAACAGACAGCTCCAGCCGCTGTGCAACAGCACCACTGTCATCGCGAGCAGGCTCGCTCCCACTCAGTTTTTTGATCGTTTATAAAATCAGTGTCCGCCGCCGATCCCTGTGGGAGCTGAGCTTGCTCGCGATAGCGGTGGGTCTGCTTGCATCAATGTTGAATGTACCGCCGCCTTCGCGAGCAGGCTCGCTCCCACAGTTGGATTGGGTACACCCGCAAGAGCAGGTCGGCTATAAAACCGCCTCCCGAGCAAGCTTTGCTCCCACAGGTCCAGCTCAAACAAGATCTGATGGGTGTACACCCCCCGCAAGAGCCAGGTCGGCTCTCAGGCCGCCTCGTGGTGGGGCGTAAGCGCTTTGGTTGCTCTCGACTGGGCCGGCTTCCGGGCTTTTCGAAAGTGACCCGCCGTCAGGGCGGAACCATAAGCAGCCGTTACCGAAGAAACGGATATACACCCCCCTAAAACACCCCCAAAAAACGACAGATCAAATCCCCCGGAACGATTGCCGCCCCCCCACCTCAAATTCATACATCCATCAGCAATCGCGAGGTGTGCCATGACGCCGGAAACCGAAGGCAAGGAAGAAAAAGGCCCGACGGGCGTTCCCTTCATCAATGATCCGGGCCCCAACGACCCGGGCAATGAAGACCCCGGTTCCTTGATGGACGACGCCCAAGTGCCCTTGCTAGACGATGAAGACGCTGAACTTGAGGACGAATCCTACAAGTGAAGGCGCTCAAACGGATCGCCCGCGTTCTTTAAGCTTTAGCCGCAGGACAGGTGCGTGCACCTGCCAGGAGGTTGTATGACTGCCGATTCCCCCGTCCCCGATGACGAAGAAACCCCTGAATACCCACTGCCATCGCCCACTAACCCGCTGAGCCGCGACCAGCGTCCACCGGATGACGATTCGGGAGTGGAGCAGGTGCCCAGCGAGGATGAGGACGTCGAGGCGACCCCGGATGATCCGGACATCGCCGGTGACGATGCCTCCGGCACGCCGAGCTGATTGTCAGTTCCGCCTGTCGATCCAGTGGCACCATCGGCCCGCCACGCCTGCCAGACATCAGGTAAGGACCTTGAAAAGGAGACTCACCATGATGAAGTCCAACATGACAGCGCTGACACTCGCCGGGATTCTTTCCGTCAGTTCATTGGCCGCTTTCGCACAATCTTCGAGCAGTACGCCGCCCGTGGACAAGGGCGGGATGCCGCCTTCCTCGGAAATGGAAGCCGGCTCCAAATCCGGTGCCAATGGCAACGCCTTGCCTCCGGGCACCGTGGGGGGGGCGGCAACGGCGGCGATGCCAGCGGCAGCAGCACCAGCCCCGGCACGGGCAGCGGTTCGATGAGTGGCGGCAGTACGATGGGCGGTGCCGACGCCGGCGGCGGGACCAACGGCGGAACCGGTACCAGCGACAGCGGTGGCAGCTCGGGCGGCAGTGGCTCGGGATCGGGCGGCTCCGGTAGCTAGGGTCAATAACCGCTGCGCCGTCATCCAACACCCATCCGTTTTTGTGGCGAGGGAGCTTGCTCGCGCTGGGTTGCGAAGCGACCCCAAGATCCAACGGCCGCTACGCAGCCGAGCGGGAGCAAGCTCCCCTCGCCACGGACCCCATTCACCGATTTCCCATTGCCGGTTCCAAGCACCCTTCGTTATCCTGCTGAATCCTTTAAGGCGAACACGCTGCCCTGGCCGCACCTGAGCCATCCCTGGAATGTTGTGTTGATAACGGATCAGATGCGATGAATGCACCGCTGAAAGAGTTTGGCCCGATCAAGGCTGTGATTTTCGACATGGATGGGCTGTTGCTGGACACCGAGGGTATCTACACCGAGGTCACCTCCATCATCGCCGAACGCTATGGGCGCACCTTCGATTGGAGCGTCAAGCAGAACATCATCGGCCGCGGGGCCACGGACCTGGCCAATTACGTCGTCCAGGCGCTGGAGTTGCCGATCACTCCCCAGGAGTTTTTGGTCATCCGCGAGCCCTTGATGCGCGAGCGTTTTCCTCACGCTCTGGGAATGCCCGGCGCCGAGGAACTGGTGCGCCATCTCAAAGCCCACAACATTCCGATTGCGGTGGGTACCAGTTCGTCGAGTCCTACGTTCGCGCTGAAAACCACGCTGCACCGGGACTGGTTCGCGCTGTTCGACTGCATTGTGACGGCGGACGATCCTGAGGTCGGTGCGGCGAAACCGGCGCCGGATATCTTCCTCACCGCTGCCCGACGCCTGGGTGTAGCGCCGCGCGACTGCCTGGTGTTCGAGGATTCGCCGTTCGGTGTGACGGCCGCGAAAGCCGCCGGGATGACCGCCATTGCCATTCCGGATTCGGCCATGGCGGACGAAAAATATGCCCACGCCGATGGGATCATCCGCTCCTTGAAGATGTTCCAGCCAAGCCTTTGCGGTTTGCCGGAATTGGAGTGGGCCTGAGATAGGAAAGGGCTGCTGCGCAGCCCAGCGGGAGCAAGCTCCCTCGCCACATGGTTAGCCCGGATCAGGCGCCGAAACCACCGTCGATGGTCAGGCTGGCACCGGTGATGTAGCCGGCTTCCGGCCCTGCCAGGTAAGCGACGAAGCTGGCGATTTCATCGACGTTGCCATAGCGCCCGATGGCCATCAGCGACATCAGGCTGGAGGCGAAGTCGCTGTCGGCCGGGTTCATGTCAGTGTCCACCGGGCCGGGCTGCACGTTGTTGACGGTGATGCCGCGCGGGCCGAGGTCACGGGCCAGGCCTTTGGTCAGGCCCACCAGCGCGGATTTGCTCATGGCGTACGTAGCGCCGCCGGCGAAGGGCATGCGGTCGGCATTGGTGCTGCCGATGTTGATGACCCGGCCACCTTCGCCCATGTGCCGCGCTGCCGCTTGGGTGGCGACGAACACGCTGCGCACGTTGACGGCCAGGGTCTGGTCGAAATCTTCGAGTTTGAATTCATCCAGCGGCGCCATGGCCAGCACGCCCGCATTGTTGACCAGGATGTCCAACCGCCCAAAAGCCTCGACGGTGGCGGCGACGGCGTTACGGACGGCCTCGGCGTCGGCGCTGTCGGCCTTGATCGCCAGGGCCTTGCCGCCGGCTGCGGTGATGCTGTTCTGCAGTTCTTCAGACTTGGCGCCAGAGCTGACGTAGGTGAAGGCCACGGCGGCGCCTTCTGCTGCAAGGCGTTTGACGATGGCGGCGCCGATGCCGCGAGAACCGCCTTGGATCAAGGCGACTTTGCCGTTCAGTGCTTGGTTACTCATGATGTTCTCCAAAAAGTGCCGGGGCGAGATGCCGCGGTGATGGAGCGAGTATCAAGAAGGCGTCGTGGGCTGTGTAGACCTACATTGCTATAGTCTGTCTAAACCAAAAGTTTAGAGTGTGGCGCATGGAGACCTTTAACAGTATCGAATGCTTTGTGCGTAGCGCGGAAGTCGGCAGCTTTGCCGAAGCGGCGCGACGCTTGAGCGTGACCCCCGCAGCGGTGGGTAAAAGCGTTGCCAAGCTGGAGGCGCGCATGGGCGTACGCCTGTTCCAGCGCAGCACCCGCAGCCTGAGGCTGACCGAAGCCGGTCAGTTGTTCCTGAGGGAAGTCGGCAGCAGCTTCAACACCATCCAGAACGCCGTCGCCAACCTGGCCAGCGCCGGAGGGCAACCGGCGGGGACGCTGAAGGTGAGCATGGGCACGGCGTTCGGTCGATTGTATGTCGTGCCCTTGCTGGGAGAGTTTCTGCGGCGCTACCCGGCGATCAACCCGGACTGGCATTTCGATAACCGCCAGGTGGACCTGATCGGCCAGGGCTTCGATGCCGCCATCGGCGGCGGTTTCGAACTGCCCCAGGGCGTGGTGGCGCGCAAGTTGACGGTGGCCCATCGGGTGCTGGTTGCATCCACGGACTATCTGCAAAGCCATGCCGCCGTGACAGAACCGGAAGATCTGTCACAACACCAAGGCATCCTGATTCGTTCGCCCCAGACCGGGCGCGTCCGTTCCTGGCAACTGACCAGCCGCAGTCGAGAACACAGGCCACTGACGCTCAAGACGCGCATGACCATGAGCGATTCGGAAGCCGACTGCGCGGCGGCCGCCCAAGGCTTGGGCATCGGCCTGGTGAGCATGCCGATCGCCGTTCCCTTCCTGGAGTCCGGCGCGTTGCAGCGAGTGCTGCCGGACTGGTATGTCGATGATGGCAACATCTCCATCTACTACGCCGAGCACAAACTCTTGCCGGGCAAGACCCGGGCGTTCGTGGATTTCATCATCGAGCAGTTTGCCGCGCAGGGGCTGGCGCAGCGGTTCAGTGCGGTCTGAGCTGGGCTTGGGACCGAGTTGGCCCCAATCGCGAGCAGGCTCGCTCCGACAGAGTTGGATGTGTTCACAGACTTCTGATCACCACCCATCACCTGTGGGAGCGAGCTTGCTCGCGATTCGGGGCGCCTCGGCCCAAGGCTATGAACTCACCGCCCAAATCGCCCCGGCCAGCCAATGATGGTCTTGGGCCGAGGTGTCGCATAGGTGCGCACTTTCGACGTCGACAACCCCAGCCGCACCAGCGATTCGGCAATGGTCACCGCCGCGGTCACCCCATCGACCACCGGCACCCCGGTGCGCCGGCGGATCTGCTCATCGAGCCCGGCCATGCCGCCGCAGCCCAGGCAGATCACCTCGGCCTTGTCCTGGCTGACCGCCAGTTCGGCCTGCTGCACGATGGCTTCGACCGCCCGCTGCGGGTCTTGCTCCAGTTCCAGCACCGCCAGGCCGCTGGCCCGTACCGAGGCGCAGCGGTCGAACAGGCCGGAAAGCTTGAGCCGATCCTCGATCAGCGGCACGGTGCGGTCCAGGGTCGTGACCACCGAATAGGCATGACCGAGGAACATCGCGGTGCTGGCGCCGGCATCGGTGATGTCCACCACCGGCACGTTGAGCAGTTCCTGCAGGCCTTCACGGCCATGCTCGCCGTAGCCGGCCTGGATCACCGCGTCGAACGGCTGGTCGTAGGACATCACCCGGTCCATCACCGCGATGGCCGCCAGGTAACTTTCAAAATTGCCCTCGATGGAATCGGCACCGAAGTACGGCGTGAGCCCGACGATCTCGGTGCCCGGCGCGGCGACGGCCTGAGCCTGCCGGGCGATGGCTTGGGTGATGGATTCGGTGGTGTTGACGTTGACCACGAGAATTCGCATGAGCTGTCCTCCTTGATGTAGAAAAATAAGCGACCCGAACCTGGCGAGCCGCTGGGGCCAATTAATGACTGACGTTATCCACCGCGATGGCTTCGCCGCTGACATCTTCGTAATACGGTTGGCGTTTGGCGATGATCAGGTACAGCAACCCTGCAATCGAAGCGCCAATCAGCCAGGAAAACGGTGAAACGGCGTCAAAACCTGGCACCAGGGCCAGGACAATCGCGATCAGCGCGGCCGGAATGAACGCCGCCACCGCACGCAGGTTGACCCCATTGCTGTAGAAGTACGCACCGTTGGGGTCTTCGCTATACAGTTGCGGCACGTTGATGCGGCCTTTTCGCAGCAGCCAGTAGTCGACCATGATCACCCCGTACAGCGGCCCGAGCAGGGCGCCGAGGCCGGACAGGAAATACACGATCACCAGTGGGCTGTTGTAGAGGTTCCACGGCAGGATCAGCACGGCAATGGCGGCGCTGATCAGCCCGGCGCGGCGGAAGTTCAGGTACTTGGGCGCCAGGTTGCTGAGCACGAAGGCCGGGGCGACGAAGTTGGCCATGATGTTCACTGCCACGGTGACGATCAGGAAGGCCAGGCAGCCCAACACGAGGAAGAAGGTATTGGGGATCGAAGCGATCACCTGGGTCGGGCTTTCGATGATCTGCCCATTGATCTGGAATTGCGCACCGCAGAGCAGGATGGTGATCCCGGCGAACACCAGGATATTTACCGGCAGGCCCCAGAAATTTCCGACGACGATGGTCCGACGGCACGGCGAGGAGCGGGCGAAGTCGCAGAAATTGAGAATCAAGGTGCCGTAGATCGACAGCCACAGCGCGCCGCCGGCAAAGATGTTGCGCCACATTTCACCACCGGTCAGCGGTTCGCGGATCGACCAGGCAATGGTGGCGCCGGCCTGGGTGTACATCCAGCCGGCCAGGGCCGCGACGGTCACCAGTATCACTGGGCCGGCAAAGCCTTCGTAGCGGCGCACTGTTTCCATGCCGTAGGCCAGGATCACCAGTTGCACGAACCAGATCGCCACGAAACACACCCAGCCCAGGCTCGACAGGCCGAGGATCGAGTCGTGGTCATAGTCGGCGAAGCCGGGATGGATCGCCACCAGCAAGACGCGAAAAACCACCGACGCCAGGTAGGTCTGGATGCCGAACCAGGCAATCGCAATCACAGCCCTGATCAACGCCGGGATCTGCGCCCCGTGGATGCCGAAACTGATCCGGCTGATCACCGGAAACGGCACCCCGGTTTTCTGCCCCATGTAGCCGGACAGGTTCATGAAGCCGTACACCAGCGCCGCGCCGATCCCCAGGGACAACAAGATCTGCCAGCCGCCCAGGCCCAGGGCATAGAGGCCAATGGCGAAGGAATAGTTGGCGATGTTGTGCACGTCGTTGGTCCACAGGGCAAAGATGCTGTAGCGACCCCAGCGTCGACCTTCGGCCTTGGTCGGCGCCAGGTCTTTGTTGTGCAGCCGCGGGCTCAGGGCCAGGGGCGCTGCGGTGTGGTCATCGAGGGCAGTGGTGGAGGAGGGCAGATCCAGCGCGATGTTATTGGAGAGACTTGTACGCATTCCGGCAGGCTCCTGATTCTCGGCGCCGCGATGACTGTGCATGAGCTTGAGGCTCGACAAATCTTCGTCGCGGCGGGTGAGCATCATTGGTTACGGGGCATCTGCAGCCTGTACGGGATAGGGCGCTTCAGGCTTGCGGATCTAAAGTGTGTGTATGTTTTATAAATGTTGTATACAAAACACTTGTCGACTAAAGCCAAATTTATGCCACTTACGGATCTATCGTCCGTAGCGCTAATTTCGTTTTGTTATTGAGTCTGAATAACTAACTGAAATACCGTGATTTAAAACTGACCGTTTAAACAGGTATTTATTTTTTGGCGAACGCCAGTAGGGTTGGATGGGCAGGCGAGGCGGGAAGGTGTGTGTAACCTTTCGGGGCATAAACGATATAAGTGCACACAAAAATGCCACTTGTAGTGACATTTTTGTGTACAGGGTGAGAGGCTCAGACGGTCTTGGATTTGGCGATGATGTTCCCGGCATGCAGCCCGCATTCTTTCTGCGTGGCTTCTTCCCACCACCAGCGGCCTTCGCGCTCGTGCTGGTTTGGCAGCACCGGGCGGGTGCAGGGCTCGCAGCCGATGCTGATGAAGCCGCGTTCATGCAGGCTGTTGTAAGGCAGCTCCAGCATGCGGATGTAGCCCCAGACTTCTTCGCTGGTCATCTGCGACAGCGGGTTGAACTTGTACAGGGTGCGCTCGGGGGTGGAGAACGCCGTGTCGATTTCCAACACCGCCACCTGGCTGCGGGTGCCGGGGCTCTGGTCGCGGCGCTGGCCGGTGGCCCAGGCACGGACATCGGTCAGTTTGCGTCGCAACGGTTCGATCTTGCGGATGCCGCAGCACTCGCCATGACCATCCTTGTAGAAGCTGAACAGGCCTTTTTCCTTCACGAAGGGTTCAAGTTTCGTGTAGTCCGGCGAGACCAGTTCGATGTCGATCTTGTAGTGCTCGCGTACCTGATCGATGAAACGATAGGTTTCCGGGTGCAGGCGGCCGGTGTCGAGGCTGAACACCTTGACGTTCTTGTTCAGTTTCCAGGCCATGTCCACCAGCACCACGTCTTCGGCGCCGCTGAAAGATATCCACAGGTCATCGCCGAATTCGGCGAAGGCCAGCTTGAGGATGTCCTGCGGGGACTTGTTGGCATAGGTCGTGGCGAGTTCCACGACATCAAACGATGGGCTCATCAGGGCGGTTTCCTACAGGTCGGTGGCGCTGGGCGCTCTATATGGGGCTGATGGTAACAAAAGCTGTCGGGGCTGGCGCGTTCCTCTGCGTTGCGCGGACTTCGGCGAATGGCTAGAGTCGGCAGGCCTTTTGTTCGCTCAACCGATAAACATCAAAAAAAGTGGGAGTGTCTTGTGGAAATTGCCTGTCTCGACCTGGAAGGTGTGCTGGTCCCGGAGATCTGGATCGCCTTCGCCGAAAAAACCGGTATTGAGTCCCTCAGGGCGACCACTCGGGACATTCCCGACTATGACGTGCTGATGAAGCAACGCTTGCGTATCCTCGATGAGCACGGCCTCAAGCTCTCCGACATCCAGGAAGTCATCGCCACCCTCAAGCCGCTGGACGGCGCCATCGAATTCGTCGACTGGCTGCGCGAACGCTTTCAGGTGGTGATTCTTTCCGACACGTTCTACGAATTTTCCCAGCCGTTGATGCGCCAGTTGGGCTTCCCGACATTGCTCTGCCATCGGCTGATTACCGATGACAGTGGGCGGGTGACCGGTTATCAACTGCGTCAGAAAGATCCCAAGCGCCAGTCGGTCCTGGCTTTCAAGAGCCTGTACTACCGGGTGATTGCGGCGGGGGATTCCTACAACGACACCACGATGCTGGGTGAAGCCGATGCCGGGATTCTGTTCCATGCGCCAGAGAACGTGATCCGTGAGTTCCCGCAGTTCCCGGCGGTGCACACGTTTGCCGAGTTGAAGCAGGAATTCCTCAAGGCTTCGAACCGCAGCCTCAGTCTGTAAACCCAATCCCCTGTGGGAGCGGGCTTGCTCGCGAAGGCGGTGGTCCAGCCGGCATTGATGTCGACTGACACACTGTCATCGCGGGCAAGCCTTGCTCCCACAGACTGGCGCTATACCCCTGTGGGAGCAAGGCTTGCCCGCGAAGGCGGTGGTCCAGCCGGCATTGATGTCGACTGACACACTGTCATCGCGGGCAAGCCTTGCTCCCACAGACTGGCGCTATACCCTCTGTGGGAGCAAGGCTTGCCCGCGATGCTTTTAGAGGTTCTGCAAGGTCTCAAGCAACACCCGAACCTTGGTAATCGACTCCTGATACTCGGCCTGCCAATCCGAGTCCGCGACAATTCCGCCACCGCCCCAGCAACACACCTGCCCATCCTTGACCAGCAAACTGCGGATAGCGATGGAGCTGTCCATTTCCCCACGTACGTCCAGGTACAGCAACGAGCCGCAATACAGTCCGCGACGGGTCGGTTCGAGCTCGTCGATGATCTGCATGGCACGGATTTTCGGCGCGCCGGTGATCGAGCCACCGGGAAAGCTGCCGGCGATCAGGTCCAGGGCGTCCTTATCCACAGCCAGTTCGCCGGTCACGCTGCTGACCAGGTGATGCACGTTCGGGTAGCTTTCCAGGCTGAATAACTCCGGCACCCGCACCGAGCCGATACGGCAGGTGCGGCCCAGGTCGTTGCGCAGCAGGTCGACGATCATCAGGTTTTCCGCCCGGTCCTTGGGGCTGGCCAGCAGCTCGGCGGCGTGGGCCGCGTCTTCCGCGGGCGTTGTGCCGCGGGGCCGGGTGCCTTTGATCGGCCGGGTTTCCACCTGGCCTTCGCTGACCTTGACGAAGCGTTCGGGGGACAGGCTCAGCACCGCGCCGCCATCGGGTAGGCTCTGGAAGCCGGAAAACGGCGTCGGGCAAGCTGCGCGCAGCGCCTGGTAGGCGGCCCAGGCATCACCCTGGCAGGGCGCGCGAAAGCGCTGGGCAAAGTTGACCTGGTAGCAGTCGCCGGCCTGGATATACGCCTGGATCCGTTCGAACGCCTGTCGATAGGCCTCGGCGCTGAGGTCGGGCGTCATGGGGCCTTCAAGGCTGAACGGGAGAACGGGCGCGGTGGTCGGCTGGCTGAACAGCGCTATCAGGCGTTGGCGTTCGTCTTCGGCGCAGTGGGGGTGGAACACCAGTTGGCTGGTGCCCACCTGGTGATCGCTGATCAAGGCCCAGTCGTACACGCCAAAACGCGCATCGGGCAGTTGCAGGTCGTCCTTGGCGTGGGACGGCAGGGCTTCGAGATGTCGGCCGAAGTCGTAGCTCAAGTAGCCGATCAGGCCGCCGGCGAAGGGCAATTGCACCGTGGCCGGTAGTACCGCGTCGCCCAGTTGCGTCAGCTGAATGCGCAGGCGTTGCAGGAAATCGCTACCGCTCTCGTCGGGCAACACTGCCAGTTGCTTCAGCGGCCAGGCACTGAGCAGGTCGTAACGTCCGCGCTCGGCACTCGGCCGTCCGCTGTCGAGCATGACGCTGCCAGGAGCGTGACGGATCGCCGCGAAATACTCGGCGGGGTTGGCGCGGTAGGGCAGCGGGTGTACGGAGCAGGTTGGCATGGGCGGGGCGGGTCGGCCGTTCAGGCGGGGTGGCGATTGTAATCCCCTGTGGGATTTGCTCCTAGAGGGATGTCGGAGATGAGCACGTCTGTGGTTATTGAAGCTATTTGGGTATAAGCGCTTTGTGGCTACCAGAAGCTATCTGGGGATGAACACTTTGTGGCGAGGGAGCTTGCTCCCGCTGGGTTGCGAAGCAACCCCCAGGGCAGTTGAACGCAATCACTCCGATGCACCGCGGTGCTGGCTTTGGGGTTGCTGCGCAACCCAGCGGAGCAAGCTCCCTCGCCACAGGGTTTCATGCTCCAGCCTCTTACTCCAGTCTCCAGTCTCCAACCTTAGCCTTAGCCTTAGCCTCCAGGTTAAAGCCTCAACCCTCAACCGGCGGAATATGCCCAAACAGCTCCTGGGCAAACGCCACGCGTTCTTGCGCGGTTTCGGTAACGCCCCGGGCTTGGAGTTCTTCCAGGCGGGCCTCCACCGCGTGGGTGCGCAGGGTCAGGCCGCAGTCATTGGCGATCTGGATGTTCAGGCCCGGCCGGGCATTCAGTTCCAGGATCAGCGGCCCTTTTTCCTGGTCCAGCACCATGTCCACGCCGATGTAGCCCAGCCCGCACAGTTCATAGCAACCGGCGGCCAGTTTCATGAAACCGTCCCAGTAGGGCAGTTGCACGCCGTCCACCGCGTTGGTGGTGTCGGGGTGCTTGGTGATGATGTTGTTCAGCCAGGTGCCGCGCAGGGTCAGGCCGGTGGCGAGGTCGACGCCCACGCCGATGGCGCCCTGGTGCAGGTTGGCCTTGCCGCCGGATTGACGGGTCGGCAAGCGCAGCATGGCCATCACCGGATAGCCCATCAGCACGATGATGCGGATGTCCGGCACGCCTTCGTAGCTGATGCTCTTGAAGATCTGGTCCGGCGTCACGCGGTACTCGATCAGCGCCCGGTCACGGTGCCCGCCCAAGGAATACAGGCCGGTGAGGATGCTGGAGACATGGTGCTCGATTTCCTCATGGCTGATGATCTTGCCGGACACTGTGCGATAGCGGCCTTCGAAGCGGTCGGCGATGACGATGATGCCGTCGCCACCAGCGCCCTGGGCCGGCTTGATGACGAAGTCGGTGCGCCCGCCGATGATCTCGTCGAGCTTGTCGATTTCCTTTTCGGTGGAGATCACCCCGTACAGCTCCGGTACATGAATGCCGGCGGCGATGGCCCGTTCCTTGGTGATGATCTTGTCATCGACGATGGGGTACAGGCTGCGCTTGTTGTACTTGAGCACGTAGTCGGCATTACGCCGGTTGATGCCCATGATGCCCCGGGCTTCCAGGGCCTTCCAGGTCTTCCAGAAACCGAACATCAGGAGTCTGCCTTGAGGAAGGCCTTGAACCGGACCAGCTCGGTCAGGCGGTAGCCGCGATAACGCCCCATGGCCAGCATGAAGCCCACCAGGATCAACAGGACCGCCGGGAAGGTGAACACGAAGTACACCAGCTCCGGCACGCTCATGATCAGGTGCGCCAGGGACGCGGCGAACAAGGTGCCGATGGCGACTTTCATCGCGTGGCCGGCGCCGCGTTCTTCCCAGGTGATGGACAGGCGCTCGATGGTCATGGTCAGGATCACCATAGGGAACAGCGCCACCGACAGGCCGCGCTCCAGGCCCAGCTTATGACTGAACAGGCTGATGGCGGCGATCAGCACCACCACGAACGTCAGTACCACCGAGAGCCTCGGCAGCATCTGCAGTTTAAGGTGTTCCAGGTACGAACGCAGTGACAGGCCCAGGGTGGTGATCACCGTGAACAGGATGATCCCGAAGCCCAGTTGAGTTTCGCGGAAGGCCAGGGCGATCAGTACCGGAGTAAAGGTGCCCAGGGTTTGCAGGCCGATCAGGTTGCGCAATATCAGAATCACCAGCACGCCGATCGGGATCATCACCATGATCATGAACGTCTGCTGGGTTTGCAGCGGCAGACCGTACAGCGAGTATTCGAGAAAGTTGGCGTCGGTGTTCTCGTCCGTCAGCTTGGCCAGGCGAATGGCGTTCATTTCGCTGTTGTTCATGCTGAAGGTCACGGTGGCTTTCTTGCCGCCATCGACGGTGATCAGGTTTTCATCGCCGGTCCACCACAACAGGCGGTCGGTGGGCAGGCCCTGTTCGCCGGAGTCCGGGTTGAAATACAGCCAGTCGGTGCCGTTGAAACTGCGCAGCCACAGTTCCGGTGCCTGCGGCTGGTCGGCCACCAGGCGAATGGTATGGACCTTTTCCACCGGCACGTGGGCGATGGACAGCACCAATTCGACGATACGCGCCTTGTTGGCCGAAGAAGGATCGCCGGCCAGCAGCAGCTTGACGTTGTCGTCGTTGAGGTTGTTGACCCGCTTGATCGCTTCGCTGATGAACGTCTCGACGTCGGCCGAATGTTGGCGGATCGGTGCGAGCAGGGCTTCGGCGGCCAGTTTTTCCGGGCCTTCGACGGCGATGCTGTCGCGGAAGGTCGGGCCCTTGACCTTGGTTTTCTCGGCGCTGTAGCGCTTGGTCAGCACCAAACGGTAATAAAGGGTCTGGTTGCCCTTGGCCCGACGGGCCGACCACGTCACCTTGCGGTTACCGTCGACCCGGTTCACCGCCACACCGTAATTATTGGAGATGAAACTCTCGTTGAGACTCACGTAGTCGCGGCTCAGGGGCGGCACGAACATCTGGATCTTGACCGGATCCTTGGCGTTGGGCACGAACTCGACCTTGGCGTCGATGTTCCACAAGTCGTCGGTGGCGTCTTCGGTGACCGGGATGCCGAGCACGAAAATCTGATAGGCCGTCACCGACAGGCCCAGCACCACCAGGATGGCGATCAGCATTTTCAGATGGAGGGTAAGGGAGCGCATTGGAATTACTCTGCGGTTTGAGCGGCATTGGCGCAGGCGGGTTTGCCGGCAGCGTATTTAAGACTGGGGTCGACCAGCGCATCGAAGCGCTTGAGCGCCTCGGAACCGATCAGCAACGGGTATTGGAAGGCGCTACGGTCGGTCAGGTTCACTTCGATGCTGCGCAGGGCCGAGCCCATGCAGATGTCCAGTTCGATGACTGGACGGGCCGTGTACTTCTTGCCTTCTTCCGGGTCGTAGTCGCCGGCGCGACGCTTGATCTTGCTGACGCGGGCCAACGGACGTTCGATGGGGTGCGAGTGGGCCGCGTCGATGGCCAGGTAAAAGCGCACCCAGGATTCGCCATTGCGCTTGAAGCGCTTGATATCACGGGCGCTGAGGGAGGCGGTCTTGGCGCCGGTGTCGAGCTTGGCGGCGACCTCCAGGTCGATGCCTTGCAGGGCGGCGTATTCGTTGAGGCCGTACACGGTTTTTTCACCCGCCGCGGCAAGCCCCGGCAGGCACATGAAATAAAGAGCGGCAGATAAGGGCTTGAGTGTCATAGATCCTGGTGCGCAGCGTTCCGTTTATCGGTTCAGGCCCTGGCATTACTGCACAAGCTCCTTCAATAGCCTTCCCTATATAAAAGAGAGCGGCGAATAGCGGCGGCATTCTAGCACGGTGGTTTTCTGACGCCACCGCTGGCCGGACGCTACGAGTCTTCATGCAGAAGGGTTATCGCCAGGGCGCTTATTAGACGATTGTCGACAATGTTGATTTTTGTTTTGACGTTTACGCTGCTATTGGATAGTTTTTGCCTTATTGATTTTCAAGGTGTCGACAATATGCTCGATCAGCTCGAAACCCCGGTGATGGCCCAGGACGACTCGGAGACCCTGTCCGAGAACGTCTTCCGGCGTATCCAGGCCGCCATCGTCAAAGGCGAGATCGCCCCCGGCAGCAAGATCTCCGAGCCCGAGCTGGCGCGTACCTACGGCATCAGCCGCGGTCCGCTGCGCGAGGCGATCCATCGCCTGGAGGGCCAGCGCCTGCTGGTGCGCGTGCCTCACGTCGGCGCCCGGGTGGTGTCCTTGAGCCACGCCGAGCTGCTGGAACTCTATGAAATCCGTGAGTCCCTCGAAGGCATGGCCTGCCGTTTGGCGGCTGAGCGCATGACGTTGGAAGAAATCGACGAACTGCGCCGGGTCCTGGAGACCCACGAGCGCGATGCGGCGTTCCAGGCCGGTGTCGGCTATTACCAGCAGGAAGGCGATTTCGACTTTCATTACCGGATCATCCAGGGCAGCGGCAACCGCACCCTGACGCAAATGCTGTGCGGTGAGCTGTACCAACTGGTGCGTATGTACCGCATCCAGTTTTCCACCACGCCCAACCGTCCACGCCAGGCCTTTGCCGAGCACCATCGGATTCTCGATGCCATCGCCGACCGTGACGGCGAACTGGCTGAATTATTGATGCGCCGGCACATCGGCGCCTCCAAACGCAATATCGCGCGTCATTTCCAGGACAGCGCCGCCACTGAACGAGGTGAGTCATGAGTTCCAGCAAGAGCACGCCAGGCCAGCGTTTCCGCGATGCGGTCGCCAATGAGCATCCGCTGCAAGTGGTGGGCACAATCAACGCCAACCACGCGCTGCTGGCCAAACGCGCCGGTTTCAAGGCGATCTACCTGTCGGGTGGCGGCGTGGCGGCCGGTTCCCTCGGCGTGCCGGACCTGGGCATCACCGGCCTGGATGACGTGCTGACCGATGTGCGCCGTATCACCGACGTCTGCGACCTGCCGTTGCTGGTGGACGTGGACACCGGTTTCGGTTCCTCGGCGTTCAACGTGGCCCGTACGGTCAAATCGATGATCAAGTTCGGCGCGGCGGCCATCCATATCGAAGACCAGGTCGGCGCCAAGCGTTGCGGCCATCGTCCGAACAAGGAAATCGTCTCGCAGCAGGAGATGGTCGACCGCATCAAGGCCGCCGTCGATGCCCGCACCGATGACAGTTTTGTAATCATGGCGCGTACCGACGCCCTGGCCGTGGAAGGCTTGGAGTCGGCCCTGGACCGCGCCGCCGCGTGCATCGAGGCCGGTGCCGACATGATTTTCCCCGAAGCCATCACCGAGCTTGATATGTACAAGCTGTTCGCCAGCCGCGTGAAAGCGCCGATCCTGGCCAACATCACTGAATTCGGCGCGACCCCGCTGTACACCACCGAACAGCTGGCCGGTGCCGATGTGTCCCTGGTGCTGTACCCGCTGTCGGCGTTCCGCGCCATGAACAAGGCAGCCGAGAACGTCTACACCGCGATCCGCCGCGACGGCACGCAACAGAATGTCATCGACACCATGCAAACGCGCATGGAGCTTTATGATCGCATCGACTACCACACCTTCGAGCAGAAGCTCGATGCGTTGTTCGCGGCGAAGAAGTAAGGCGCGACTCCCCCTATAAATTCAAGAAAATGGAGACAGCAAATGGCCGAAGCAAAAGTACTCAGTGGCGCCGGGCTCCGTGGCCAGGTGGCCGGGCAAACCGCATTGTCCACCGTGGGCCAATCGGGCGCGGGCCTGACCTATCGCGGCTACGACGTTCGCGACCTGGCGGCGGACGCGCAGTTTGAAGAAGTCGCCTACCTGCTGTTGTACGGTGAGCTGCCGACCCAGGCCCAACTGGATGCCTATACGCGCAAATTGAGCCAACTGCGGGACTTGCCCCAAGCCCTGAAAGAAGTGTTGGAGCGCATTCCCGCCGACGCCCACCCGATGGACGTGATGCGCACCGGCTGCTCGTTTTTGGGCAACCTGGAACCTGAGAAGGACTTTTCCGAGCAACACGACAAGACCGATCGCTTGCTGGCCGCGTTCCCGGCGATCATGTGCTACTGGTATCGCTTCAGCCACCAAGGCCAGCGCATCGAATGCGTGACCGACGAAACTTCCATCGGCGGCCATTTCCTGCACCTGCTGCATGGCAAGCAGCCGAGCGAGTTGCACGTCAAGGTGATGAACGTCTCGCTGATCCTCTACGCCGAGCACGAGTTCAACGCCTCGACCTTCACTGCCCGGGTCTGCGCCTCCACTCTGTCGGACCTGTTTTCCTGCATCACCGCCGCCATCGGTTCGCTGCGCGGTCCGCTGCACGGCGGCGCCAACGAAGCGGCAATGGAAATGATCGAGCGTTTCAGCTCGCCGCAGGAAGCCATCGAAGGCACCCTCGGCATGCTCGCGCGCAAGGACAAGATCATGGGCTTCGGCCACGCGATCTATAAGGACAACGACCCGCGCAACGAGGTGATCAAGGGTTGGTCGAAGAAACTCGCCGACGAAGTGGGCGACACGGTGCTGTTCCCGGTCTCCGAGGCCATCGACAAGACCATGTGGGAGCAGAAGAAGCTGTTCCCCAACGCCGATTTCTACCATGCCTCGGCGTACCACTTCATGGGCATCCCGACCAAGCTGTTCACGCCGATCTTCGTCTGCTCGCGCCTGACCGGCTGGGCCGCCCACGTGTTCGAACAACGCGCCAACAACCGCATCATCCGACCGAGCGCCGAATACACCGGCGTCGAACAGCGCAAGTTCGTGCCAATCGAACGACGCTGAGCTGGAGGGTTCTAGCCGCAGGTACCGGACAAACCCAAAAACCTGTGGGAGCGAGCCTGCTCGCGATGGCGTCGGGTCAGCAGCATAAATGTTGACCGACACACCGCAATCGCGAGCAGGCTCGCTCCCACAAGAGAACAGGTTACTTCAGTCGCTGCGCCAACCCTTCTGAAACCACCGTGACCCGAGTCCTGACGATGAACACAGAATTTCGCAAACCGCTACCCGGCACTTCGCTGGATTATTTCGACGTTCGCGGGGCCGTGGAGGCCATTCGGCCCGGCGCCTACGATAGCCTGCCATACACCTCTCGCGTGCTGGCGGAAAACCTGGTGCGTCGCTGCGACCCGGCCACGCTGCGTGAATCGCTGTTGCAACTGATCGAGCGCAAGCGCGACCTGGACTTCCCCTGGTTCCCGGCGCGGGTGGTGTGCCATGACATCCTCGGCCAGACCGCGCTGGTGGACCTGGCGGGCCTGCGCGACGCCATCGCTTTGCAGGGCGGCGACCCGGCACAGGTCAACCCGGTGGTGCCGACCCAACTGATCGTCGACCACTCCCTGGCGGTGGAAAGCGCTGGTTTCGATCCCCAGGCCTTCGCCAAGAACCGCGCCATCGAAGACCGGCGCAACGAAGACCGCTTTCACTTCATCAACTGGACCAAGAAAGCCTTCAAGAACGTCGACGTGATTCCGCCGGGCAACGGGATCATGCACCAGATCAACCTGGAAAAAATGTCCCCGGTGATCCAACAGCGTGACGGCGTGGCATTTCCCGATACCTGCGTGGGCACCGACAGCCACACGCCCCACGTCGATGCTTTGGGCGTGATCGCCATCGGCGTCGGCGGCCTGGAAGCCGAAAGCGTCATGCTCGGTCGCGCTTCGTGGATGCGCCTGCCGGAAATCATCGGCGTCGAGCTGACTGGCAAACTGCAGCCGGGCATCACCGCCACGGACATGGTGCTGGCACTGACCGAATTCCTGCGCAAGCAAAAAGTCGTCGGTGCCTGGCTGGAATTTTTCGGCGAAGGTGCCAGTGCCCTGACCTTGGGCGATCGCGCGACTATCTCCAACATGGCCCCGGAATACGGCGCCACGGCGGCGATGTTCTACATCGATCAGCAAACCATCGATTACCTGAAGCTCACCGGTCGCGAAGACCAGCAGGTGCAACTGGTCGAGACCTACGCCAAGCAGACAGGCCTGTGGGCCGACACGCTCAAGGGCGCGCAATACGAGCGTGGCTTGACCTTCGATTTGTCCTCGGTGGTGCGCAACATGGCAGGCCCGAGCAACCCTCACGCCCGCGTCGCGGTGTCGGATCTGGCCGCCAAAGGTATCTCCGGCCAGTGGGACGATGTGCCCGGGCAAATGCCCGACGGCGCCGTGATCATCGCGGCCATCACCAGTTGCACCAACACCAGTAACCCGCGCAACGTGATCGCTGCCGGCCTGCTGGCGCGCAACGCCAATCGCCTGGGGCTGGCCCGCAAGCCGTGGGTCAAGTCGTCCCTGGCGCCGGGTTCGAAAACCGTGGCGCTGTACCTGGATGAAGCGGGCTTGACGTCCGAGCTCGAAAAGCTGGGCTTCGGCGTGGTGGCGTTCGCTTGCACCACTTGCAACGGCATGTCCGGTGCGCTGGACCCGGTGATCCAACAGGAAATCATCGACCGCGACCTGTACGCCACCGCCGTGTTGTCGGGCAACCGCAACTTCGACGGACGTATCCATCCGTATGCCAAGCAGGCGTTCCTTGCCTCGCCGCCACTGGTGGTCGCCTACGCGATCGCCGGGACCATCCGCTTCGACATCGAGAAAGATGTACTGGGCGTGGTGGACGGTCGGGAAATCCGCCTCAAGGACATCTGGCCGAGCGACGAAGAAATCGACGCGGTGGTCAAGGCTTCGGTGAAACCGGAGCAGTTCCGCCAGGTGTACATCCCGATGTTCGCCATCCAGGAGGACACCGGGCCGAAAGTCACGCCGCTGTACGACTGGCGTCCACAAAGCACCTACATCCGTCGCCCTCCCTACTGGGAAGGGGCGCTGGCCGGCGCGCGGCCGCTCAAGGGCATGCGTCCGCTGGCGGTGCTGCCGGACAACATCACCACTGATCACCTGTCGCCGTCCAACGCCATCATGCTGGACAGCGCCGCCGGCGAATACCTGGCGAAAATGGGCCTGCCGGAGGAGGACTTCAACTCCTACGCGACCCACCGCGGCGACCACCTGACCGCGCAACGCGCGACCTTCGCCAACCCGAAACTGTTCAACGAAATGGTCCAGGAAAACGGCAAGGTCAAGCAGGGCTCCCTGGCCCGGGTCGAGCCCGAAGGCAAGGTCATGCGCATGTGGGAAGCCATCGAAACCTACATGGAGCGCAAGCAACCGCTGATCATCATTGCCGGTGCCGACTATGGCCAGGGTTCATCCCGGGACTGGGCGGCCAAGGGCGTGCGCCTGGCGGGTGTCGAGGCGATTGCCGCCGAAGGCTTCGAGCGTATCCATCGCACCAACCTGGTGGGCATGGGCGTGTTGCCGCTGGAGTTTAAGCCTGGCACCAACCGCAAGACCTTGGGCATCGACGGCAGTGAAGTCTATGACGTGATCGGCGAGCGCACTCCGCGGGCGACGCTGACCCTGGTCATCACTCGCAAGAACGGCGAGCGTGTCGAGGTGCCGGTGACCTGCCGCCTCGACACTGCTGAAGAAGTGTCGATCTACGAAGCCGGTGGCGTGCTGCAACGCTTTGCCCAGGACTTCCTTGAATCGGCGGTTGCCGTCTAAATCACAGCTGCGGACACCTTGCGTGTCCGCTTGAGGAGCATCATGGCTCACGCAGCGCAAATCAGAATACCCGCTACCTACATGCGTGGCGGCACCAGTAAAGGCGTGTTCTTCAGCTTGCAGGACCTGCCCGAAGCGGCCCGCGTCCCCGGCCCGGCCCGGGATGCCCTGTTGCTGCGGGTGATCGGCAGCCCCGACCCGTACGAGAAGCAGATCGATGGCATGGGCGGCGCGACGTCCAGCACCAGCAAGACGGTGATCCTGTCCAAGAGCACTCGGGCCGATCACGATGTCGATTACCTGTTCGGTCAGGTGTCCATCGACAAGCCGTTCGTGGACTGGAGCGGCAACTGCGGCAACCTCTCGGCGGCGGTCGGTTCGTTCGCTATCAGCAGTGGTTTGGTGGACACCGCTCGCATCCCGAGAAACGGCGTGGCCGTGGTGCGGATCTGGCAAGCCAACATCAGCAAGACCATCATTGCCCATGTGCCGATCACCGACGGCGCGGTGCAGGAAACCGGTGACTTCGAACTCGACGGCGTGACCTTTCCGGCGGCTGAAGTGCAATTGGAATTCCTGGACCCGGCGGCCGAGGAGGAGGGCGGGGGTGGCTCGATGTTCCCCACCGGCAACCTGGTGGACGACCTTGAGGTGCCTGGCATCGGCACCTTCAAGGCGACCCTGATCAACGCCGGGATCCCGACTATTTTCATCAATGCCCGGGACGTCGGTTACACCGGCACTGAGTTGCAGGGCGCGATCAACGGCGATCCGAAGGCGCTGGCGATGTTCGAAACCATCCGTGCCCACGGCGCCTTGCGCATGGGCTTGATCAAACACCTGGACGAAGCCGCCCAGCGTCAGCACACGCCGAAAGTGGCGTTTGTCGCACCGCCGGCGGATTACATTTCATCCAGCGGAAAAGCCGTGGCGGCTGGGGATGTCGACTTGTTGGTACGTGCCCTGTCGATGGGCAAACTGCACCATGCCATGATGGGCACCGCGGCGGTCGCCATCGGCACGGCTGCAGCGATTTCCGGCACCTTGGTGAACCTGGCGGCTGGCGGTATCGAACGCAACGCCGTACGTTTCGGTCACCCGTCCGGCACCTTGCGCGTCGGTGCCGAGGCCAGCCAGGTAAATGGCGAATGGACCGTGAACAAAGCCATCATGAGCCGCAGCGCACGGGTGTTGATGGAAGGGTTTGTGCGGGTGCCAGGGGGATGTCCTGAACTGACATAAAAACCTGTGGGAGCGGGCTTGCTCGCGAAAGCGGTCAAACATTCAACATTGATGCAAGCTGATCCACCGCAATCGCGAGCAAGCTCGGCTCCACAAATTAATCTGAGATGGGTTTGAGTTCTGGGTCCACCGCAAATCCCTTGTGGGAGCGAGCCTGCTCGCGATGAGGCCGGCACAGTCAGCATTGATGTCGCCTGACACACCGCTTTCGCGAGCAAGCCCGCTCCCACAGTGGATCGCACTCCAGCAGTCAGCCCCCCTGTCAGTGCCGCGACAACCAATCCCACATTATTTTCCAGCTCTGCCACGGGGTCAGCGGCGTCGGTGCTCAGCACCAGCAAGCGGCTGCCACTCTCGGTAATGGCTGCCTTCACGGCATCCGAAGGCTGGCGATGATGCAGTACCAGCGCCACGTCGTTGTCTTTCAACATGGCGGTCAATTGCTTGAGGGCTTCGGCTGTCCAGTCGGCGTCGGGCCGGGCGTCGGTGCTGATCCCGTCGAGATTGAGTCCACTGATCAGGTAGCCGAAATGTTCGCTCAGGCTGACCACGCTCAAGTTGTCGGCACTGGCGAGCCGCTTTTCGCTGTCGGCGCTGAGTTTGAGCAGGCGTTGCTTGAGGGCCGCCAGGTTGGCATCGATTTTCGGTTTGGCCGCTGGAGCCAGGCGCACCAGGTCGGCGGCGATCACGTCGGCCATGCGTCCCAGGTTATGGCTGGCCATCCACGGCTGGCTCGCCAGGCCGTCGGCCATGCCCGGTTGCACGGCAATCCCGGGCAGGGCGCCGTCCACCGGGCGGGCGGCGTCGACTTCGACGATGCGAATATTGCTGCGGCGGGCCATGGGGTACAGCGGATCGTCCGGCCATAGCGAGCGCAGGCCGATCACCCCGTCGGCCTCGCCGGCCAGTTTGCTCAGGGCCGGTGCACCACGACCGCTGAAATAGGCGCTCTGGCGGGTGCCGGGCAGATTGGCGGGGGCGGCTCGCTCCAGGCTGACGTCGGTGCCCTTGAGCAAGGCTTCGCTCAATCCGTAGGTGACCGGCAGCGATGCCAGCAGACGCACTTTTTCGCCGGCAAATGACGAGGTGACGGCCACGCTGCACAGCGCTACGGCCAGGGTCAGTTGTCGCAATGAAAAAACCATTTATCCAAGATTCCCTTTGAGGCTGGGGACGACGCCACGGGCGACGGCGGACAGGGCGAAGGCGATGCCGGCCACCAGGATGATCGCGGCACCGGACGGGATCGGCAGGTCGAACACAATTGGCGCGAGAATCCCGCACAAGGTGCTGACGGTGGCGATCAGCACTGAACACCAGAAAAAGCCTTTCAGCGATTGGCTGAGCAGGCGCGCCGCGGCTGCCGGAATCACCAGCAACGCGCCCACCAGGATGGCGCCGATGACTTTCACCGCCGCCACGGTGATCAGCGTCACCAGCACCACGAACAAGTAGTCCAGGGTCTTGACCGCCACCCCGCGTACCGCCGCCAGTTGCGGGTTGAAGCTGGCGAGCATAATGCGGTTATAGAGCGGCAAGGCAAGGGCCATCACCAATGAGCCGACCACCGCCAGCACCAGCAGGTCATTGCCATTGACCGTCAGCACCGAGCCGAACAGGACGTTTTCCAGGATGTGCACATTGATCTTGCCGGCCAGGATCAACAGCAGGCTGGCACCCAGGGCCAGGGACACCGAGAGGAAGACGCCGATCAGCGTGTCCGGCGCCAGGCCAGTGCGGTTGCGCAGGTAATTGAGGAGGATGCCGAACAGCAGGCAATAACCGAACAGGCTGCCATAAGGCCCGGTGTAGGGTTCGCCGAGCAAGATGCCGACCGCCACGCCGGTCAGCGCCGCATGGCCCACCGCCTCGGAGAAAAACGCGAAGCGCTTGACCACCACCAGCGTGCCGAGGCCGCCCAGCACCGGGCCGATCAACAGCCCGGCCAGCAACGCATTGACCACGAACCCGTAGGCCAGTGCTTCGGGCAGGTAACCGGCCGAAGCCCAGCCCTGGACCAGCAAACGAAAGGCTTCGTAACTCATCAGGCGGCGCTCCCGTTCGTGCGTGGATGGGTGGAAAACAGCGTCAGCAAGCGCTCCGGGGTCAGGGTCTGGCGTGGCGGGCCGTCGAACAGCACCCGACGATTCAAGCCAGTGACACGGTCGGCCAGGCGCCCGACGGCTTCCAGGTCGTGTTCGATCCACAGCACGGTGATCCCGGCTTGACGCCAGTCCTGCAGCAACCGTTCGAACACCTGGATGCCAGCCTCGTCCAGGGCCGACATCGGTTCATCCAGCACCAGCAACTGCGGGGCAGGAATCAATCCCTGGGCCAGCAACACGCGCTGGCGCTCGCCGCCGGACAGCGCGCCCATGCGCCGCTTGCGTTTATCCTGCATGCCCACCCGTTCCAAAGCCTGGCCGATGGCGTCGGCGTAATGCTTGCTCAGGCCGAGGAAGGCCGGTCGTCGCTGACACATCGCCGCCATGAAATCGTCCACGGTCATGGGCAGACCTCGGTCGAACTCCAGCGCCTGGGGCACGTAGCCGATCACTCCAGGTTCGCCCGGCCATTGCAGGCTCAAGCGTCCCTGGTGCGGCATCTGCCCCAGCAAGGTCTTGATCAGCGAACTCTTGCCGCCGCCATTAGGGCCCACCAAGGCATGGATGCTGCCGGGCTTCACCTGGAATGCCACGCTGTCGAGAATGGTGGTACGGCCCAGGTTCAGACTGACATCGGCGAACTCAATGGAGGGGCCGACGTGATTCAGGGTGAGGGTTTCCGGGACGGTCATGCGCCGGACTCCTGGATCGCCCGGACCACGGTGTCGAGGTTGCCGGCCATTTCCTTTTCGTACTTCTCGGCACTGTAGTCGCCGTAGGAAATATGCGAGAGCGGGTACAATTTCACGCCTGATTCACGCTGGATGGTGTCGACGTAGGTGGACGGGAAATCCATCTCCGAGAAGATCACTTTCACGTCCAGCTCGCGCAGTTGGTCGATGGTTTTCTTTAATTGGCTGGGGCTCGGTTCGATGCCGTGGGCCGGCTCGACCACGGCGGTCACTTCCAGGCCGAATTCGCGCAACAGGTAGTCGTAGGCGGCATGCACCGTGGCGACCCGCAACTCGGCGTTGGGCGCCTGGGTCAGCTTTGCCAGGGCGGCTGCGCGCATCTGGCGCAGCCGCTTGCCGTAGGCGCGGGCATTCTGGGTGTAGGCCTTGGCGTTGTCCGGGTCGAGCTTGCCCAACTCCCGGGCGATGTTATTGACCTGGGCAATGGAGGCACTGATGGACAGGAACGTGTGCGGGTTCACGACCTTGCCTGCGCCTCGTGCGGCGGTGCCGGTGGCGGCAAGCAGGGGCACGTTTTCGTTGGCTTCGATCACCTTCACGTTCGGGGTTTCGCTGGCGGCGATCATGCGGTCGGCGAAGTCGTCGTGGCCCACGCCGTTGAGCACGATCACGTCGAGGCCGCCGATGCGCTTGATGTCTTCGGCCCGGGGCTCATAGGCGTGGGGGTTGAAACCGGCCGGGATCAGCGGCACCACCTCGGCCTTGTCGCCGACGATGTTCGCCACGTAGCTGTAATAAGGGTGCAGGGTGATGCCGATGCGCAGGCGCTTGGCCGTTTCGGCGCTGGCGTGTGGGGTGAGCAGGCAGGCCAGCAGGCCGATCAGCAGCAGGCGCAGCAAGGGGCGGCGAGGAGAGGCAATAGGCATGGGCGAAGGGTCTTCTCTCGAATAAGGGCGTGGGATCAGTGCCGGTGCTGGCGGGTTACGCCGGCGTCGAATTGCGCGACGATCTGTTGCCAGCCGGCGGCTGACAAAGTGGAGTCGTCCAGCGCGGTGGGGGCAGTGAGGCCGTTGCCGCGATTGAGCCAGATGTCGGGAGCGGCGTCGGACGCTTCGCTGATGCGCATCAGAAACGAACCAGCCACGGACGGATTGGCGCTGGCGCCGATGTAGGCCCGGTCTTCCAGCTGTTGCCAGGCGTGGCCACCGCGGCTGACGGAACTGGCGTCCTGGGCGAACGGTGCGAAGCCTTCTTCAGCGAGGGCCTGGGGGGCGGGCAGGGTGTGTTGGTCTTCGCGCAACAAGCGGATTTCATCCAGGGTCACCCGCAGGTCGGCATAGATACCTTGTTCGGCGGCGCTGAGGTCGCGGCGGGCGTCGAGCTGGTTCGAGGCCAGGTGAGGGGTGTCTTCGGCTTTGCCATGCCAGGCCACCACGGCCCCGGCCACCAGCACGATGACCAGGCACAACAGCAACACGTACAGGGTTTCATGCCCCGCGCCGGCGGGGCGGATGACTTGAGTCGTGGCGTTGTTCATGGGGCCTCGATGTCGGCTTGGTCGATTTCCACCACGTGGCCGGGGCCGGCGTCGAAGAGCACGTAGAATTCAGCGTTGGGTTTCTTGAAGGTCAGCTTCGAGTCGGCCCCGAGCTTGCCCGGGACGAGGATGGTCTCGTCGTAACCGATCACGTCCAGCGTCACTCCGGGCGCGCCGCTGCCGTCGGAAAAGCCACCGGTGCATTGGATCTGCTCGGCGTCGATGGCCTTGCATTCGCACATCGGGTTGTGGGCCAGGACGCTGGTGCTTGCGCCTGCGCAGAACAGCAGCGCCAGGCCCTTGGATAAGGCGCGGAGGGTCATGGTTTGGCTCCTTGGTGCTTCAGCCAGGCGACGGTGGCCGGGGAGGCCTGGTTCAGGGGAATGGAGGCCTGATGCATCGAACCGTCCCAACCCTCGAGGGTTATCCACAGTTCGGCATCGGGCTGGGTCTTTGGCGGGACCGGCAACAAGGCGCCCATGCGGTAGGGCGAACCGAAGAAAATCACCCCGGCGGCCCGCAGGCTCCGGGGCTTGCCAATGCGCAGGTAAGTGGCCTTGACCTGGCCGATACAGCTTTGGCACAGGGCGGCGTTGAAGTGCTTCATCGGCCCGGCAGGCCCTTGGACGCGTGGGGCTTCGTTGCGAAACTCCGCCAGGCGCAGGCTCCAGGGACCGACCTGGACTTCGCCGACGTCCCGCTCGCCAAGCCCGGCATCACCGCGGAACAGTGCCGCTTCGGAGAGGTATTTGGGCATGAACCCCAGGGGGATCAGCAGCAACAACACGTTGAGGTGGAAGCGCCATTTATGCCAGAACAGGCTCAGGCGCGACGGCGATGAAACGGTATTGGACGGGTTCACAGGCTGCCCTCCGACGATTCGCGGTGGACGGACGGTTGCAGTGCCTGGGCAATTCGGGCGCCCCGGTTGGGTTTCTGGCTACGCTTGAAGGCATTGGCGGTGGCCAGGGCCGTGCGTTTGGTCCAGATCAGCAGCCCGCTGAGGACCATCATGCTCAGGAGCAAACCGAAGAAAAACCAGATGAGCTTGATCCAGAGGCCGCCGAAGTCCCCGGTGTGCAAGGGCCGCATGGATTCGGTGACAAACTCCAGGGTCGTGCGGTCCGACAGCAACCGTGAGGCGGCCACGTCGCCGTTGTAGGGGTTGATGGTGGCGGTCTGGAACATCAATGGATACCAACCGCGGCCGCCGATTTCCAGATGGCTGTAGGCATTGCCCGGCAGGCTGATGAAACTCGCTTCCAGTCCTGGGATGCGTTGCTGGGCGATTTCGATGGCCCGGTCCAGGTTCAACTGCGGCGGCGCCTGGCCATCGACGGACAACGGCACGTTTTCACGGGCCACCACCGGGATGACCGGTTCGCTGGAGATGGAGATCTGGTTGTCGCCCAGCAAGGCCTGGATCAGGAACCAGGTGCCGGTGACAGAGATGACCGCGATGAACCAGATTGACCAGATACCGCTGAGCCGGTGGAAATCCCCCCAGAAAATCCGTGCACCATGACGGATCCGCAAGGTCGGACGGAGGAAGCCTTTCCAGAAACGCTTGTAGACCACCAGCCCGGTCACCAGGGACGCGAGCAAGGGCAGGCCCAGGAACGACACCAGGTACCAGCCCCAACTGTAGCCGTTGGTGAACGGCACCAGCCACCAGCCATGCAGGGCGCGGGTGAAGGCCTGGAAGTTGAATGTCGGCGCCGAGCCCTGGATGACGCCGCTGTACGGGTTGACGTAGACCGTGTCGGGGCGTCCGTCGGGGTAGGTCACGCCGACTTCCAGGGCAAAATGCGACTCGTCCGGGCGGATGATGCTTTGCACCTGGGTTTGCGGCTGGGCCTGCTTGATCGCGGCGATCACCTGGTCATAGCTGAGCAGCGGGGCTTCGTCCGAGGGCTTGCTGGCCCGCATGTCGGGGTTGGCCAACCAGACGATCTCCTGGCTGACCACCGCCAGGGTGCCGGTTACGCAGACGATGAGCACGAAAAACCAGATGGGCAATGCCAGCCAGCTGTGCACCAGGAACCAGAGTTTGGAGCGGGACTTCTTCGACATGATTGAACGTCTTGATTCGATGAAAGGTTCCGTATTACGGGCTTCGCAACACCATGAACCGAAAAAAGCGGACCGTGGCTTTTGCCGACGCGGCCTGCTGCATCTAATTAAGACGAACGAGCGATCGCAATCCTGAAGGGGAAGATGAAAGAAAATGTTTCGCGTTTAGTGTCAGTGTCTTTTGTGGCCAGGGAGTAAGCCCCTGGCCACAGGAACGGTCAGCCTTGTTGAAACATTTCCCTGGCCCGTTGCTCGATCTGTTCCTGGCTCAGGTCCTCCTTGTGCGTCGCGAGGAACCACAGATGCCCATAGGGATCTTTCAAGGTGCCGGTGCGATCTCCGTAGAATTGGTCCTTGACCTCGGAAATCACCGTGCCACCGGCGGCAATGGCCTGGGCAAATGCGCTGTCCACGTCCTCGACATATAAATGCAGGCCGACCGATGGCGATTGGTCCGGGTTGCTCAGCGGGCCTTGGTCGCAAGGCGTGCCGAGCATGATCGGAAAACCGTTGATCCGCAGTTCGGCGTGGCCGATGCCTCCGTCGGGCATGGCCAGGCGCATGACCTCGGTGGCATTGAAGGCTTTTTTGTAGAAGTCGATGGCTTCGGCGGCTTTTTGAATGCCCAGGTAGGGCGTGATGTTATGGAAACCTTCGGGAATGGCTTTGACGCCCATGACGTTTCTCCTTGTTGTTATGGGAGGCGAAGAGAGTCTTCGTCGATTTGCGCCCATCCACTATAGGTCAGCAGCCGTGGACGGGCTCATGCCCCGACGAACGCTTCACGGCTGTTCCAGTAGGTGCGCCCCCGGCCCTTGTTTGCCCAGCGCGTCGCCCTGATTGCGTAGTGGGCAGGCCTCCATCGACAAGCATCCGCAGCCGATGCAACCGTTGAGTCGATCGCGCAGTGCCACCAATTGGTTGATGCGCTCGTCCAGGTCCTGGCTCCATTGCGCCGACAAGGTCTGCCAGTCGACGGCGGTTGGGGCGCGGTTGTCCGGCAGGTTCTTCAAGGCCTCGCCGATTTCCGCCAAGGGGATGCCCAGGCGCTGGGCGACCTTGATCAGCGCCACGCGGCGCAATACCGCCCGTGGGTAACGACGTTGGTTGCCCGGGTTACGCGTGCTTTTGATCAGTCCCTTGGCTTCATAGAAGTGCAGGGCGGTGACCGCCACACCGCTGCGGGCGGCCACTTGGCCGACGGTGAGTTCCTTGTGGACATCAATCTGCGTCATCGCTTCAATTCACTGCTTGACCTTAAGTTAACTAGAGGTTTTACCCTGCACGTCTTCGGATCGCAAGATTCGCCTTACCTGCATAGGGGACCTTTCATGCAATCACCAAGGAACAATCGCAGCTTCACCCAACTGATGGAATTCGACATCGAGCCTCAATGGCAGCAGGCGCTGGTAACGGCCTTGTCGGAGCAGACCGAACGCCTGGCCCGGGACCACCAGGGGTTCCTGAGTGCCAGCATCCAGGTCAGCGAGGATGGTCGGCGCGTGCTCAACTATTTGCAGTGGCGAACCCGCGAGGCAGGCGAGGCGGCGCTTCGAAGCTTCGAAAGTGGCGAGCAGGATTTCTGGCGGCTGATCCAGGTACACCGAGCCAAAGCCGTGACGTTCGGTTCGTTCCAGGTGCTACGCAACATCGAGCGCAGTCTGGACAACGCTCTGCATTGCCAGTTGGTCGACTGAGCGCGGCGACCGATCCGCATAGGCAATAGCCACTATCGAGAGGGTTGATTTCTGCCGCGCAGGGCTGGCGGGTAGCCTTTGTTCATCGCCCAACTCCAGAACACCGGACACCTGCCATGAACCGTACCCTCGCTGTTTTACTGCTGTTGACTGCAACCGTATTGAGCGGCTGTGCCTCCTCGTCTCCGGAGCTGCGTCCTTACACCGCCGACGAAGCTCGCGAACTTGCGCTGGAGGCCTTGAATCGTCGCGGCCTCTCCTTCGAGGAGTATCACGCGAAAAAGGCCGAGTTGCTTGGCACGGCACAAAAGAACGTTGGCTTCGACGACCGGGGCGAGATGAGTGCTGAGCGGGCCGTGCAACAGCCTGGTCGGTCGAGCTGAAAGACTGTACCGCTCGAAGTTTTGCTCAACTGTCCATGGGACGCCGGCAGGACGTGGGGTAGGGTCATCACCTGACTCACCGCCCGATGGATTGTCCTGACATGACCCTTTCGCTTGACCTGTTGCTGGGCTTCGCCCTGTTTGCCCTGGTGACCTCGATCACGCCAGGCCCTAACAACACCATGTTGTTGGCTTCGGGTGTCAATTTCGGTTTCAACCGCACCATTCCGCATATGCTCGGTATCACCTGCGGGTTCTTTTCCCTGGTGCTGGCGGTGGGCCTCGGCCTGGGCGCGGTGTTCCAGACTTATCCACTGCTCTATACCGCGTTGCGCTACATCGGCGCGGCGTACCTGTTGTACCTGGCGTGGAAAATAGCCCACTCCGGCCCGGTTTCGGAAGGCCAGCCGGGGAACGACAATACGCCGATCAGCTACTGGGGCGCAGCGGCGTTCCAATGGGTCAATCCCAAGGCCTGGATCATGGCCATCGGTGCCATCAGTACCTACACGCCACTCCAGGGTTACTTCTTCAATGTGCTGGTGATTGCGGCGGTGTTTGCCTTGATCAACCTGCCAAGTGTGAGCCTGTGGGTGGTATGCGGCAGCCTGTTGCGCAACCTGCTGCGTGATCGTCGCTGGTTGCGTGTGTTCAACTGGGGCATGGCGCTGTTGTTGGTCGCTTCGTTGTATCCGTTGTTGCTCGAAAGCATCAGTTGAGGGCTGAGCTTCGACGCGATGCCTGCTAAGCTCGCTGTTCAGGAGCGTTCCTACGCACTTTTAAACGAAGTCCGACTTCTTTAAGGTCTTTGATCAGGTATTGCTAGTCTCGAACCCAACGAGGGCGCCTGATCCCGGAGCAGGCTCTACGAGTTTCCTATGAATAAACGTCCTTTGTATTTCGATTACGCCGCCACCACGCCGGTGGATGAGCGGGTCATCCGGGTCATGGTCGAGTGCCTGGGCTTTGACGGCAACTTTGGCAACCCGGCGTCCAGTTCCCATGCCTTCGGCCAGGAGGCCCGGCGCTCGGTGGAGCGTGCGCGGCGGCAGGTGGCGCAATTGGTGGGGGCTGAGCCCGAACAGATCGTCTGGACTTCCGGCGCCACGGAATCCAACAACCTGGCCCTCAAGGGGGTGGCCCAGGCGCGCGCAGGTTCTGCCGGCCATGTCATCACCAGCCGGATCGAACACAAGGCGATTCTCGATACAGCACGCCAGCTCGAGGAAAGTGGCGTCGCCGTAACCTGGCTCGCACCGGACGCCGAGGGCCTGATCAGTCCGCAAGCGGTTCGTGAGGCGTTGCGCGAAGACACGTTCCTGGTGTCGCTGATGCTGGTGAACAATGAGTTGGGTACCGTCAACGATGTCATCGCCATTGGCGAGATCGTTCGCGAACACGGTGCATTGTTCCATGTAGACGCGGCCCAAGGCGCCGGCAAGGTGCAGATCGACCTGTCTCGCTGGCCGGTGGACCTGATGTCTTTTTCCGCGCATAAAATCTACGGCCCCAAGGGCATCGGCGCGCTTTACGTCGGCGACCGGGCCCGGCCACGGCTGTCGGCGCAGATTCATGGCGGTGGACATGAAGGCGGTTTGCGCTCCGGGACCCTGGCGACGCATCAGATCGCAGCCATGGGTGCTGCATTCGAACTGGCAGCCGCGGCATTCGACGAAGAACTCGCTAAAATCGCCCGGTTGCGCAATCGTTTGCTCGAGCCGCTACTGGCCTTGCCCGGTGTGCGTATCAACGGCAGTGCGAGCCGCCGGATTCCTCACACGCTGAGCCTGACGTTCAACGAAGGTGAGTTCAATCCGGCGACATTGGGCGCATCGATCGCATTTTCCGCGACCTCGGCCTGCAATTCAGCACAGAACACCCCGTCCCATGTGCTGCTGGCCCTGGGGCACGATGCCCGCGCGGCGGGGCGGACCATTCGCTTGAGCCTGGGTCGCTTTACCACCGAACAGGATATCGACGAGGCGGTGCGGCTGATCACGGCGGCGTGCGCGGCTGCGCCAGCATTCTGGGCCACGTAAGCCGTCTTCGGCATCGAACAACAATATCAATGAGCAGGAGAAACAATGAGCACCGAGCCTTTGCCCCATGGACTGGTTCCCCAGCGCCTGGCCCGAATCCGCCAACTGATGAGCCGAGAGGGCATTCACGCACTGCTGGTGCCATCGGCCGACCCGCATCTTTCCGAATACCTGCCGGGCTATTGGCAGGGGCGACAATGGCTGTCGGGGTTCCACGGTTCGGTGGGTACCTTGATCGTGACCGGCAATTTCGCCGGCGTCTGGGCTGACAGCCGTTATTGGGAGCAGGCGACCAAGGAACTGGAGGGCAGCGGTATCGAGCTGGTCAAGCTGATCCCAGGCCAGCCCGGCCCCCTGGACTGGCTGGCCGAACAAACGCCCGAGGGTGGGGTAGTCGCGGTCGACGGTGCGGTCATGGCCGTCGCATCGGCCCGTACCCTAGGGGGCAAGCTTGCCGAACGTGGCGCGCGGTTGCGCACCGATATCGATTTGCTCGAGGAGGCTTGGACTGATCGCCCAAGCTTGCCGGATCAACCGGTCTACGCCCATTTGCCACCCCAGGCGACCGTGAGCCGCGTCGAAAAACTCGCCAAGTTGCGCGAATCCCTCCAGGAGCGCGGTGCCGACTGGCATTTCATCGCCACGCTGGATGACATCGCCTGGTTGTTCAACCTGCGCGGTGCGGATGTGTCGTTCAACCCCGTGTTCGTTTCCTTTGCCTTGATCAGCCAGCAACAAGCCACGTTGTTCGTGGCCCTGGACAAGGTTGACGCACCGCTGCGTGCCGTTCTGGAGCAGGACGGCGTGACCCTGCGCGATTACAGTGAGGCCGCCGCCGCGTTGCGCGAAGTGCCGGACGGCGCGAGCCTGCAGATCGACCCGGCGCGGGTGACGGTCGGCTTGCTGGATAATCTGGGCAGCGGCGTGAAACTGGTCGAAGGTCTCAATCCAACGACGCTGGCCAAGTCCCGCAAAAGCCTGGCCGACGCCGAGCACATCCGTCGTGCCATGGAGCAGGACGGCGCGGCACTCTGTGAGTTCTTCGCCTGGCTGGAGAGCGCCTGGGGACGCGAACGCATCACCGAACTGACCATCGATGAGCACCTGACCGCCGCTCGCATGCGCCGGCCGGACTTCGTCTCCCTGAGCTTCAATACCATCGCGGCCTTTAACGCCAACGGCGCGATGCCTCATTACCATGCCACGGAAGAAGCCCATGCGGTCATCGAAGGTGATGGCCTGTTACTGATCGACTCCGGCGGCCAGTATTTGGGCGGCACCACTGACATCACTCGCATGGTGCCGGTCGGAACACCGACCGCTGAGCAGAAGCGTGACTGCACGCGGGTGCTCAAAGGCGTGATTGCCCTGTCCCGGGCCAAATTTCCGCGGGGTATTCTTTCGCCCTTGCTGGACGCCATCGCCCGCGCACCGATCTGGGCGGAGCAAGTGGATTACGGCCACGGCACTGGCCATGGCGTCGGCTATTTCCTCAATGTTCACGAAGGCCCGCAGGTGATTGCCTATCAAGCCGCTGCCGCGCCGCAAACGGCGATGCAGGCAGGCATGATCACCTCCATCGAACCGGGCACTTATCGTCCCGGTCGCTGGGGTGTGCGTATCGAGAACCTGGTGTTGAACCGCGAAGCCGGAAGCAGCGAGTTCGGCGAGTTCCTCGAGTTCGAAACCCTGACCCTTTGCCCGATCGACACCCGCTGCCTGGAGCCTTCGTTGCTGACCCAGGACGAAAAAGACTGGTTCAACGCCTACCACGCCGAGGTTCTGCGTCGTTTGAGCCCGTTGCTGGACGGCGACGCACTGCAGTGGCTCAACACCCGGACGATGGCGATTTGAGGTAGAGGATCAGGCGAGGGCTTCACGGACGAAGTCCAGCCGATCCTGGCCGAAGAACAGCTCGTCGCCGACAAACATGCTCGGGGCGCCGAACACGCCTCGTCCGATGGCTGCTTCGGTGGCGCTCTTGAGTGTTTGCTTGACCTGCTCGTCGTTCGTCAGGGCCAGCACATGGTCGGCGTCGAAACCGCCTTCGTTCAGGACCGCTGCGACAGTCGCCGGGTCATTGAGGTTGCGGCCGTCCACCCAAAAGGCGCGGAACAGGCAATCGACGAAAGCCTCGAAGCGTTCGGGATGGCGCAGTTGCATGCCGGTCACCGCGCGCATCAGCTGCAGTGTATTGATGGGAAAGTGTGGATTGAACTGGAAGGCGACGCCGTAGCGCTTGGCGAAGCGATTCAGATCCTTGAACAGATAAGGGTTCTTGGCCGGCACTGTTGCCGGTGAGGCATTGCCGGTCGCCTTGAAGACGCCGCCCAATAACATCGGACGATAGATCAACTGGCTGTTGGTCTGTGCGCACAGCGTCGGCAACTGGGTGTAGGCCAGGTACGTGGTCGGGCTGCCGAGATCGAAGTAAAACTCCATCGATTTGCTCATGGTATCTGCTCTCTTGTTGTTTTAAAGGGGCGGGTTTACCAGCGTTCGTTCCAAGGGCGCAGGTCCAATTCGAAGGTCCAGGCGTCGCGGGGTTGGCTGTGCAGGTACCAATAATTGTCGGCGATGTGTTCAGGGTTCAGGATGCCGTCCTGATCCTTGGTGGCATATTTTTCCGGGAAGTTATCGCGGATGAAGTCGGTGTCGATGGCACCGTCCACCACTACGTGAGCCACATGAATATTCAGCGGCCCCAGTTCACGGGCCATGCTCTGGGCCAATGCCCGGATGCCGTGCTTGGCGCCTGCGAATGCGGCGAACCCCGAAGCGCCACGCAATCCCGCCGTTGCCCCGGTAAACAGGATCGTCCCGCGCTGGCGGGTGACCATGCGCTTGGCCACTTCCCGCGCATTGAGAAAACCTGAGAAACAGGCCATCTCCCAGATCTTGAAATACTTGCGCGCGGTTTCTTCGAGAATGCTGCACGGAACGTTGGCGCCGATGTTGAACACGAAGGCTTCGATCGGACCGATCTGATCCTCGATTTGCTCGATGAGCGCAATCACGTCGTCTTCTTTGCGCGCATCACAGGCAAACCCGTGGGCTTCCCCACCTTGAGCGCGGATTCCATCCACCAGTGGCTGGAGTTTGTCGGCGCTGCGACGGGTAACACAGGCAACAAAACCTTCCTGCGCAAAACGCTTGGCAATCGCTCCGCCGGTGGAATCGCCCGCGCCAACAACCAGTACGACCTTCTTGTTATTCATGGTCTGCCTCATTGGTAAACGATCGTTAACTAAACGGACGTTATGCTAAGATCCGGCAAGCGTCAAGGTGAGTAATTCAGGAGCAGGACCATGCGATATTCAGCCAATCACAAAATGGAAACCCGCGAGAAACTACTCGCCAGCAGTGCCATTTCCGCCAAGAAATCGGGTTTTTCCACGGTCGGTGTCGATGGCCTGATGAAAGCGATCGGGTTGAGCGGCGGTGCGTTCTATAGCCATTTTTCATCCAAGGATGAGCTTTTCAAGGCCATCGTTGAGCGGGAGTTGGCCCAAAGCCTGGATCGCCTGAGCGGAGACGGTGCCATGGACTCGACGAAGCTGGAGCGCTGTCTCAAGCAGTACTTGAGCATGAGCCACGTTGAGCAGCCCGAAGCCGGGTGTGCATTGCCGGTGCTGGGTGCTGAGATTGCACGATCGGATGTCCAGGTGAGGGAGGCGGCGCAAACATGGATTTGTCGTTTGCACGAAAGCTGGGCGCGGATATTGGGGAGCGACAGCCTGGCTTGGGCCATCCTGTCTCAATGTGTGGGAGCGTTGGTTGTTGCGCGGATGCTGGTCACGCCGCAGGTCCAGCGTGATGTCCTCAAGTCCAGCCATGAGGAAATCCGTCGCCGAATGGCCGAACAAGGGCTCGACTGATGTGGCCTACTTACAAATGACGATCATGCTGCGGCTGGTATAGCCAGCGGGGTTGAGCCCGAAAGGATAATCCCCGGGCTCCTCGACGGCGTCGCCGGATTTGGCAATGACTTTGTAACCCTTGGGAGCGCATGAGTTGGCGGCGCTGGCGGCGCACTGCTCCCAGGATGAGGACAAGCCGGAGCAGTTGATGTGCAGACTCTTCTTGCCGCGCTTGACTTCAGTTTTCGACGTTGCCGCACAGCCCGCTACTGCAAGTACGGCGATCAGTATCAAAATTCGTTTCATTCCCGTCCTTATGATCTTCGTGGATCTTGTGTCCACGTACGATCATGTTCGCTCTTGCTTGACGCGTTCATGACTTCCTGTATGAAAAAATCCATGTCTGGCATTAGGTTACTGGCCTAAACATGGCCTAAATGCACGGCAAATACCAGACCTTCCTGAAATCCTGCTTCAATCTGCCGCGACGACAGGTTTCGCGGTGTTGGCCATGGTCAGCGTTGCGCCGACCGATGCCAGGATGATGCAGGCAATGGCTGTCCACTGGGCCAGGGACAAGTATTCCTGGAGAAAGACAAGCCCTGACAAGGCCGCGATTGCCGGTTCGATGCTCATCAGAGTGCCGAAAGTGCGGGCTGGCATTCGGGTCAGGGCGATCATTTCCAGGGTATAGGGTAGGGCGGTGGACAGGATGGCGACACCGATGGCGATTGGAATCAGGCTCGGTGTGAGCAGTGCGGCGCCCGCATGCACAATGCCGATAGGTGCGACGAACAGAGCGGCGATCATCACGCCCAATGCGGCGGTCTGCACACCATTGTCCGCGCCGGCCTTCTGGCCGAACAGAATGTACAGCGCCCAGCAGAAACCTGCGCCCAGTGCGTAGCCGGCCCCAAGCAGGTCAATACCGGCAGTGGTCGCCCCGGTCGGTATGAGCAGCAGTAAGCCAGCCACTGCCAGGGCAATCCAGAGGAAGTCGATTGCCCGGCGCGAGGCGTAAATGGCAACTGCCAGTGGGCCGGTGAATTCCAGTGCCACTGCAATGCCCAGTGGAACGGTGCGAACCGACATATAGAAGAGAAAATTCATGCCGCCCAATGCCATCCCATAGACGATCACGGTACGCAGGGATTGGGCGGTGAGCTTGGCACGCCAGGGGCGTAGCAATAACAGCATGATGAGACTGGCAAAAATGAGCCGCAGTGTCGTAGTGCCTTGTGCGCCTACCACCGGGAACATGCTTTTGGCGAGGGAGGCTCCCGATTGAATAGAGGCCATGGCTATTAATAGCAGGGCAACCGGATAGAGGGTGGAGGCCAGGCTACGATGTGGAGGGGGTGTCATTACGGGGTGTCGTCCAGAAATAAAGGCGGGAGGCTTTGTTGAGCAGTATATTGCGCATATGAAGTGATTCCGTCTATATACCTGGGTAGATTTAAGTGCCTTCTCGGATTACAGATAGAAAAATCAAATTAGAGGTTGACGGCAAATTCTGGACGTCTATAATTCGCCCCACTTCCGGCGCAGTCGAAACGGAAAACTCCTTGAAATTCAATGAGTTAAGTAGGTTTCGAAGGGGTCGGGCTTCAGGTCATCGAAGCCAGGAAGTAGCTGATAGGGCAGTGTGGGTTTGGCCTTTTCAGCGGTTCGATCTTCTCGGTCGAAAGCGGTGAAAAAGAGGTGTTGACAGCAGCGAGTAACGCTGTAGAATTCGCCTCCCGCTAACGAGAGATCGGAAGCGCAAGTGGTTGAAGTTGTTGATGTTTCCCAAGCGAAACTTCGAAAACTTCTGAAAATAACCGCTTGACAGATACACCGGGCGCTGTAGAATGCGCGCCTCGGTTGAGACGAAAGCTCTTAACCAACCGCTCTTTAACAACTGAATCAAGCAATTCGTGTGGGTGCTTGTGGAGTCAGACTGCTAGTCAACAGATTATCAGCATCACAAGTTACTCCGCGAGAAATCAAAGATGTAACCAACGATTGCTGAGCCAAGTTTAGGGTTTTCTCAAAACCCAAAGATGTTTGAACTGAAGAGTTTGATCATGGCTCAGATTGAACGCTGGCGGCAGGCCTAACACATGCAAGTCGAGCGGTAGAGAGGTGCTTGCACCTCTTGAGAGCGGCGGACGGGTGAGTAATGCCTAGGAATCTGCCTGGTAGTGGGGGATAACGCTCGGAAACGGACGCTAATACCGCATACGTCCTACGGGAGAAAGCAGGGGACCTTCGGGCCTTGCGCTATCAGATGAGCCTAGGTCGGATTAGCTAGTTGGTGAGGTAATGGCTCACCAAGGCGACGATCCGTAACTGGTCTGAGAGGATGATCAGTCACACTGGAACTGAGACACGGTCCAGACTCCTACGGGAGGCAGCAGTGGGGAATATTGGACAATGGGCGAAAGCCTGATCCAGCCATGCCGCGTGTGTGAAGAAGGTCTTCGGATTGTAAAGCACTTTAAGTTGGGAGGAAGGGCATTAACCTAATACGTTAGTGTTTTGACGTTACCGACAGAATAAGCACCGGCTAACTCTGTGCCAGCAGCCGCGGTAATACAGAGGGTGCAAGCGTTAATCGGAATTACTGGGCGTAAAGCGCGCGTAGGTGGTTCGTTAAGTTGGATGTGAAAGCCCGGGCTCAACCTGGGAACTGCATTCAAAACTGTCGAGCTAGAGTATGGTAGAGGGTGGTGGAATTTCCTGTGTAGCGGTGAAATGCGTAGATATAGGAAGGAACACCAGTGGCGAAGGCGACCACCTGGACTGATACTGACACTGAGGTGCGAAAGCGTGGGAGCAAACAGGATTAGATACCCTGGTAGTCCACGCCGTAAACGATGTCAACTAGCCGTTGGGAGCCTTGAGCTCTTAGTGGCGCAGCTAACGCATTAAGTTGACCGCCTGGGAGTACGGCCGCAAGGTTAAAACTCAAATGAATTGACGGGGCCCGCACAAGCGGTGGAGCATGTGGTTTAATTCGAAGCAACGCGAAGAACCTTACCAGGCCTTGACATCCAATGAACTTTCCAGAGATGGATTGGTGCCTTCGGGAGCATTGAGACAGGTGCTGCATGGCTGTCGTCAGCTCGTGTCGTGAGATGTTGGGTTAAGTCCGTAACGAGCGCAACCCTTGTCCTTAGTTACCAGCACGTTATGGTGGGCACTCTAAGGACTGCCGGTGACAAACCGGAGGAAGGTGGGGATGACGTCAAGTCATCATGGCCCTTACGGCCTGGGCTACACACGTGCTACAATGGTCGGTACAGAGGTTGCCAAGCCGCGAGGTGGAGCTAATCCCACAAAACCGATCGTAGTCCGGATCGCAGTCTGCAACTCGACTGCGTGAAGTCGGAATCGCTAGTAATCGCGAATCAGAATGTCGCGGTGAATACGTTCCCGGGCCTTGTACACACCGCCCGTCACACCATGGGAGTGGGTTGCACCAGAAGTAGCTAGTCTAACCTTCGGGGGACGGTTACCACGGTGTGATTCATGACTGGGGTGAAGTCGTAACAAGGTAGCCGTAGGGGAACCTGCGGCTGGATCACCTCCTAATCGACGACTCAGCTGCTCCATGAGCTCCACACGAATTGCTTGATTCATTGAAGAAGACGATTGGGTCTGTAGCTCAGTTGGTTAGAGCGCACCCTGATAAGGGTGAGGTCGGCAGTTCGAATCTGCCCAGACCCACCAATTTCATGGTGTCCCCGGTAAAGATACGGGGCCATAGCTCAGCTGGGAGAGCGCCTGCCTTGCACGCAGGAGGTCAGCGGTTCGATCCCGCTTGGCTCCACCATTACAGATTGGCACAACGTTTAAAGCTTAGAAATGAGCATTCCACCCCAGGGTGATGAATGTTGATTTCTAGTCTTTTGATTAGATCGTTCTTTAAAAATTTGGGTATGTGATAGAAAGATAGACTGAACGTTACTTTCACTGGTAACGGCTCAGGCTAAGGTAAAATTGTGAGTTGCTCTCATGAGCAAGATCGAATTTTCGGCGAATGTCGTCTTCACAGTATAACCAGATTGCTTGGGGTTATATGGTCAAGTGAAGAAGCGCATACGGTGGATGCCTTGGCAGTCAGAGGCGATGAAAGACGTGGTAGCCTGCGAAAAGCTTCGGGAGTCGGCAAACAGACTTTGATCCGGAGATGTCTGAATGGGGAACCCAGCCATCATAAGATGGTTATCTTGTACTGAATACATAGGTGCAAGAGGCGAACCAGGGAACTGAAACATCTAAGTACCCTGAGGAAAAGAAATCAACCGAGATTCCCTTAGTAGTGGCGAGCGAACGGGGACTAGCCCTTAAGCTTCTTTGATTTTAGCGGAACGCTCTGGAAAGTGCGGCCATAGTGGGTGATAGCCCTGTACGCGAAAGGATCTTAGAAGTGAAATCGAGTAGGACGGAGCACGAGAAACTTTGTCTGAATATGGGGACCATCCTCCAAGGCTAAATACTACTGACTGACCGATAGTGAACTAGTACCGTGAGGAAAGGCGAAAAGAACCCCGGAGAGGGAGTGAAATAGATCCTGAAACCGTATGCGTACAAGCGGTAGGAGCCCACTTTGTTGGGTGACTGCGTACCTTTGTATAATGGGTCAGCGACTTATTTTCAGTGGCGAGCTTAACCGAATAGGGAGGCGTAGCGAAAGCGAGTCTTAATAGGGCGTCTAGTCGCTGGGAATAGACCCGAAACCGGGCGATCTATCCATGGGCAGGTTGAAGGTTAGGTAACACTGACTGGAGGACCGAACCGACTACCGTTGAAAAGTTAGCGGATGACCTGTGGATCGGGTGAAAGGCTAATCAAGCTCGGAGATAGCTGGTTCTCCTCGAAAGCTATTTAGGTAGCGCCTCATGTATCACTGTAGGGGTAGAGCACTGTTTCGGCTAGGGGTCATCCCGACTTACCAAACCGATGCAAACTCCGAATACCTACAAGTGCCGAGCATGGGAGACACACGGCGGGTGCTAACGTCCGTCGTGAAAGGAAACAACCCAGACCGTCAGCTAAGGTCCCAAAGTTATGGTTAAGTGGGAAACGATGTGGGAAGGCTTAGACAGCTAGGAGGTTGGCTTAGAAGCAGCCACCCTTTAAAGAAAGCGTAATAGCTCACTAGTCGAGTCGGCCTGCGCGGAAGATGTAACGGGGCTCAAACCATACACCGAAGCTACGGGTATCACGTAAGTGATGCGGTAGAGGAGCGTTCTGTAAGCCTGTGAAGGTGAGTTGAGAAGCTTGCTGGAGGTATCAGAAGTGCGAATGCTGACATGAGTAACGACAATGGTGTGAAAAACACCCACGCCGAAAGACCAAGGTTTCCTGCGCAACGTTAATCGACGCAGGGTTAGTCGGTCCCTAAGGCGAGGCTGAAAAGCGTAGTCGATGGAAAACAGGTTAATATTCCTGTACTTCTGGTTATTGCGATGGAGGGACGGAGAAGGCTAGGCCAGCTTGGCGTTGGTTGTCCAAGTTTAAGGTGGTAGGCTGAGATCTTAGGTAAATCCGGGATCTTAAGGCCGAGAGCTGATGACGAGTTACCCTTTGGGTGACGAAGTGGTTGATGCCATGCTTCAAGAAAAGCTTCTAAGCTTCAGGTAACCAGGAACCGTACCCCAAACCGACACAGGTGGTTGGGTAGAGAATACCAAGGCGCTTGAGAGAACTCGGGTGAAGGAACTAGGCAAAATGGCACCGTAACTTCGGGAGAAGGTGCGCCGGTGAGGGTGAAGCACTTGCTGCGTAAGCCCACGCCGGTCGAAGATACCAGGCCGCTGCGACTGTTTATTAAAACACAGCACTCTGCAAACACGAAAGTGGACGTATAGGGTGTGACGCCTGCCCGGTGCCGGAAGGTTAATTGATGGGGTTAGCTAACGCGAAGCTCTTGATCGAAGCCCGGTAAACGGCGGCCGTAACTATAACGGTCCTAAGGTAGCGAAATTCCTTGTCGGGTAAGTTCCGACCTGCACGAATGGCGTAACGATGGCGGCGCTGTCTCCACCCGAGACTCAGTGAAATTGAAATCGCTGTGAAGATGCAGTGTATCCGCGGCTAGACGGAAAGACCCCGTGAACCTTTACTATAGCTTTGCACTGGACTTTGAATTTGCTTGTGTAGGATAGGTGGGAGGCTTTGAAGCGTGGACGCCAGTTCGCGTGGAGCCATCCTTGAAATACCACCCTGGCAACTTTGAGGTTCTAACTCAGGTCCGTTATCCGGATCGAGGACAGTGTATGGTGGGTAGTTTGACTGGGGCGGTCTCCTCCTAAAGAGTAACGGAGGAGTACGAAGGTGCGCTCAGACCGGTCGGAAATCGGTCGTAGAGTATAAAGGCAAAAGCGCGCTTGACTGCGAGACAGACACGTCGAGCAGGTACGAAAGTAGGTCTTAGTGATCCGGTGGTTCTGTATGGAAGGGCCATCGCTCAACGGATAAAAGGTACTCCGGGGATAACAGGCTGATACCGCCCAAGAGTTCATATCGACGGCGGTGTTTGGCACCTCGATGTCGGCTCATCACATCCTGGGGCTGAAGCCGGTCCCAAGGGTATGGCTGTTCGCCATTTAAAGTGGTACGCGAGCTGGGTTTAGAACGTCGTGAGACAGTTCGGTCCCTATCTGCCGTGGACGTTTGAGATTTGAGAGGGCTGCTCCTAGTACGAGAGGACCGGAGTGGACGAACCTCTGGTGTTCCGGTTGTCACGCCAGTGGCATTGCCGGGTAGCTATGTTCGGAAAAGATAACCGCTGAAAGCATCTAAGCGGGAAACTTGCCTCAAGATGAGATCTCACTGGGACCTTGAGTCCCCTGAAGGGCCGTCGAAGACTACGACGTTGATAGGCAGGGTGTGTAAGCGCTGTGAGGCGTTGAGCTAACCTGTACTAATTGCCCGTGAGGCTTGACCATATAACACCCAAGCAATTTGTATCCTCCAGGCCAAAGGCCAAGAGACCAGATTGCGGTGTGTGAAGACGACACGAACCGAAAGTTCGCATCGCTCACGAACGCAGCACACAAATCTATCGCATACCCATTCGCTGGCACGTGACCGCAAGGCACGTACCGGCTACCGAATTTCTTGACGACCATAGAGCATTGGAACCACCTGATCCCATCCCGAACTCAGCAGTGAAACGATGCATCGCCGATGGTAGTGTGGGGTTTCCCCATGTGAGAGTAGGTCATCGTCAAGATTAAATTCCGAAACCCCTATCTGCTGACGCAGGTAGGGGTTTTGTTTTGCCTGCAAGAAAAAGCTTGGCCAAAAAAAGGATGACCTGTGGGGCCATCCTTTTTTACATCGTGGCCCTTAAGCCTCGGGTACTGGACAGCTCAGATCCCCTTCCTTGCACTTGAGATAGGTCTTGAATGCTTCGACCCGGGCTTTGGTCTGGGTCGTGATGCAATTGTTGTAGATCAGTGGATACACGCTGCCGCCCTCGACCCCAGAGGCGGAAAAATTGCATTCGGCGTCACGGAAGCCTATCCAGGCACGCTGGGCCTTGACCAGCATTTGCTTGGCCTCGGGATTGTCCTTCAGGCGTGCTGTGATCTGCTTGTACAAGCTGTTCAGCTCGTTGTCGGCGGCCTTATTCTCTTTGGCTGCGCATTGGTTCATTTCGCCTTGAGTGGTGGCGTTGGCGCAGTCGTCGGCCTGGGCAACAGTGAAGAAAAGCAGCGGCATCAAGGCCATAAGCAAGCGTGGGGACATGTTCGGTCTCTCCTTGAGGGGTACGCCGTGGGAGTTTACATCGCCCATGCAGTTTTAAAGGTAGCGAGTGCTAAACAAGAGTCTGATACAACTTTCCGGTTGGCCTCGTGGTCTTACAAGCCTACTGTTGAAACACAGAGGTGACTCATGCATTCATCCGATCGCATTGAAAGAAAGATCCTGCTCAAGGCTCCGCGCTCTCAAGTCTGGCGAGCCCTGGCCAATGCCGAAGCCTTCGGCCAATGGTTCGGTGTCGCCCTGGAGGGGAAACGGTTTGTGGCAGGTGAGCGTACCCAGGGGCAAATCACTTACCCAGGTTACGAGCACCTCATCTGGGACGTGGCGGTGGAGCGGGTGGAGCCAGAGCGTGTGTTCTCGTTTCGCTGGCATCCTTACGCTGTCGAGCCTCAGGTGGATTATTCCCAGGAGTCTGAAACCCGGGTGCAATTCGAACTCGAGGACATGGATGGCGGTACCTTGCTCAAAGTTGTGGAGTCGGGCTTCAACAATATCCCCGAGGCCCGTCGGCTCAAGGCTTTTCGCATGGACAGCCGTGGCTGGGACGAGCAGATGGCCAACATTGAAGCTTTCCTGAGCAAGTCTTGATCTTGGCCTGCAGGGCTAAGGGTTTTCGGAGGGGGGTTGTATAGCGAATGTCTTACACGAGATGGTAGCTATGTCGTCTATTTCATTTTGGATCCGAGGCGTAATCTGGACTTATCCACTGAAGCACAGGAAGTGCTCAGGATCAGGGACGATCGACCTTGCAAGGAAAGCTATCGACAGGGAGTCGTAATGGTCTTGGAAAAACCCGCTTCGGCGGGTTTTTTTTCGCCCACAAAAAAGTCTGGAAAGGTTCTATAGCGAAACGCTTACACGCTGTTGCTGCTTTCTCGTCTTTTCCAGAAACTCCGGTGGGCCTAATCTATGTTCATCCACTGGGTACAGGGAGTGCTCAGGGTCATGGATGATTGGACCAGGCATGGAATGCCGGACAGGGAGTCAAATTGGTCCTCAAAAAACCCGCCTAGGCGGGTTTTTTTTCGTCTGTGAAAAAGTGGACTGATCATGCCAAGCGCCGAGCCATGGTGCGGTCGGAACCATCGGCCGCCAGGATCAGGCCCCCAGGCGTCCGGTCCGCACCATCGGCGGCCAAGGTTTGTCCTCCAGGTGTCCGGTCCGCACCATCGGCGGCCAAGGTCTGGCCCCCAGGCGTCCGGTCTGCACCATCGGCGGCCAAGGTTTGCCCGCCAGGTGTCCGGTCCGCACCATCGGCGGCCAAGGTTTGCCCGCCAGGTGTCCGGTCCGCACCATCGGCGGCCAAGGTCTGCCCCCCAGGTGTCCGGTCTGCGCCATCAGAGGCCACAGGCTGCTGGTAGTCGCTAACTTGGGTAAAGAAACGGTCTTGCTGCTGGCTCGGCAAGGCAAACGCGCTGGCGCTCAGGGCGAAGGCGGTAACGGCGATCAAAGTGTTGAACGTTTTCATGGTAAAGACTCCGGTCATATCAAGGGTCGAGTGCCGGGTCGTTCAGATATCGCGATCTGCTGAACCCGTTGCAGCGGCGACGGTTGTCTTGCTGCATGGGTTCAGATTAGGGGCGAGGAGGGGGCGGGCGTTAGACGGATACTGTCCTGGTTTTGCCTGATCCTGTCTGTGGGCAGGATCAGGCGCTACTGGCTTGCAGCGCCTGGGCGCGCAAACGAGCGATGTCCTTGCTCGGCGAGGCGCCAAATAGACGGCTGTATTCACGACTGAACTGCGAAGGGCTTTCATACCCCATCTTGTAGCCGATTGATGAAACGTCGCTGTTCTCCGCCAACAACAATCGTCGGGCTTCCTGCAGGCGCAGCTGTTTCTGGTATTGCAGCGGGCTCATGGCGGTTACGGCTTTGAAGCGGTGATGCAGGGCCGAAGGGCTGAGATTGATCATTTGTGCCAGGCTGTCGATGCTCAGCGGCTCGGCGTAATGGGTATTGAGCCACTCGATGGCTCGGCTGATGCGATGGGTCTGGGTGTCGGGAATGGCGATTTCGTGCAAGCGCTGGCCTTGGGAACCACGCAGCAGCCGGTAGAAAATCTCCTGCTGGGCCAATGGCGCGAGGGTGGCGATATCGTCCGGGCTGTCCAACAGCCGCAGTAAACGCAGCATCGCGTCGAGTAATGGCGCATCGATGCGGTCCAGGAACAATCCACGTCCGCTTCTTTCGGGCGGCACGCCGATAGGGCTGGCGTCGGCGATCAGGTGGCAGATCTGTGCCGGATCGATGTCGAGACGGATGCACAGGTAGGGACACTCGGGACTGGCTTCAATCACCTGGCCAGCCAACGGCAGGGTCACCGAGACAACGAGGTAATTGAGCGGGTCATACACGTAGCATTCGTCCGCCAGGCGCACTTCCTTGCGCCCCTCGATGATCACGCACAAACCAGGCTTGTGCACGGTGTGCAGCGCCTCGGTTGGCTGGTCGCTGCGGATCAGGTGCAAGGCCTCGATGGCCGTGGGGTGGACGCCGAACTCCGGCGCAAAGCGCTTCATCAAGCTCGCCAGTTCAGCGCGGCGCTGGCTGACGCCGTCGTCTGGCGCAAGGTGGATGGACGTGGATACCGACATGCCGATCAATCTCCCAGACCAAATAAGTGGACCGCGCTAGTAAAACCGATTGCGCGGCTGTCGGCCAGAGTCGGTTTTATCGCTACAGGATCGTGCAAGTGCGCAGGAGGATCCGGCTAACCCGGGCATGGGGCGGTTCCCTAATCTGGACCTGTCAAAACGCTCCCACCGGGGGCCGACACATCCAGACGAGGAAACCATCATGTCCGATATTCAAAACAAAGTAGTGGTCATCACGGGTGCCAGCAGCGGGATCGGTGAAGCAACGGCGCGGCTGCTCGCGGCTCGCGGTGCTCGTGTCGTGCTGGGCGCCCGGCGCATCGATCGTTTGCAAACACTGGTACACGAACTCGAAACCGCCGGCCAGCAAGCGGTCTGCAAAGCCGTGGACGTGACCCGTCGCGATGACGTCCAGAACCTGATCGACTTTGCTGTCGAGCGGTTCGGTCGTGTCGATGTGATCATCAACAACGCCGGGGTCATGCCGCTCTCCAAGCTCGAAGCTCTGAAAGTCGAGGAGTGGGACCGCATGATCGACGTCAACATCCGTGGCGTGCTCCACGGTATCGCCGCCGGCTTGCCGCTGATGCAGCGCCAGCGCAGCGGCCAGTTCATCAATATCGCCTCCATTGGTGCCTACGCCGTCAGCCCGACCGCTGCGGTGTATTGCGCCACCAAGTACGCCGTGCGGGCGATTTCCGAGGGCTTGCGCCAGGAAGTCGGGGGGGATGTGCGCGTAACGGTGATTTCCCCTGGCGTGACCGAATCGGAACTGGCCGAGAGCATTTCCGATGAAGGTGGACGTGCCGAAATGCGCGAGTTCCGCAAGATCTCCATTCCGGCCGAAGCCATCGCCCGGGCAATCGCCTACGCCATCGAACAACCGGCGGACGTGGACGTCAGCGAACTGATCGTGCGACCCACCGCCAGCCCGTTCTGAGTCGAGGCCGACCCAACAGGAAACCCTCATGAGCAGGTTGTATCGCCACGAGGGGGGAAACCTGACCATTGTGGCGAGGGAGCTTGCTCCCGCTGGGTTGCGAAGCGACCCCAGGATTTTGCGCCTGCTGCGCAGTCGAGCGGGAGCAAGCTCCCTCGCCACATGGTGACTGCCTCAAGCCTGTGCCCAGCCCAACATAGTCTGTGCCTAGTCTTGAGGTCCATCGTTACGCCCGTTCCAACCGCGCCGCAGCACGTTGGGTGATTTGCGAGCGCACCCGGAACGACTCGGCCGCACGCCGGTTTGCTTCTTCCAGCACGCGCGTCGGCGCGGTGTCCGGGCTGCTGCCGGCGTTGAACGGCGGGGCAGGGGCGTATTCGAGTTGCAGTTGGACCAGTTCCGCGGTGTCCTGGTCGAACAGTTCGGCTGCCAGGGTCAAGGCAAAATCGATCCCGGCAGTGATGCCGCCGCCAGTGAGCAGGTTGCCATCGCGTACTACGCGGTCCTTGACCGGTGTCGCGCCCAGGGTTTGCAGCAGGCTGTGATAGGCCCAATGGGTGGTGGCGCGCTTGCCCTGCAACAGACCCGCCGCACCGAGCACCAGCGAGCCGGTGCACACCGAGGTGATGTATTTCGCCTCGGCGGCTTGCCGCTTGATGAAGGCCAGCGTCTGCTCGTCTTCCATCAGGGGGCCGACGCCGGTTCCACCAGGAACGCAGATCACGTCGAGCTTCGGGCAGTTCTCGAACGTGGTGGTGGGCAACAACACCAGCCCGGTGCTGGCGGTGACCGGGGCCAGGTCCTTCCAGATCAGGTGGACCTTCACGTCTGGCAACGAGGCCAGCACGTCGTAAGGGCCGGTCAGGTCCAACTGCTGGACTTGAGGGAATAACAGCAAACCGATCTGCAACGTCATGTCGCGTTCTCCTGTGGATGATTGCCCGAGGGGTGGACGGTTCTACTTTAGATCCGTAGGCTCTGGCGTATACGCCAATAAACCCACGAATCACGCCAATATGCCCAACCCACCGAAAACCGTGCATGTCCTGGCCTTCGCCAACGTGCAAGTGCTGGATGTCACCGGGCCCTTGCAGGTGTTTGCCTCGGCCAACGACCTGGCCCGCCAGCAAGGCCTGCCATTGCCCTACGCGCCGACGGTCATCGCCGTGGGGGGCGGGGCGGTGATGTCCTCGGCGGGGTTGGCGCTGCTGGCCGAGCCGCTGCCGAGCGAAGGCAGCGATACGCTATTGATCGCCGGTGGCTGGGGTGTGTACGAGGCGGCGAAGGATCCGACGCTGGTGGCCTGGGTCAAGGATCACGGCCTGCGGTCGCGGCGGGTGGCATCGGTGTGCACCGGAGCGTTTCTGCTGGCCGCCAGCGGTTGGCTGGACGGACGACGCGTGGTGACGCACTGGACCCGCTGCGAACAACTGGCCGAGCAACATCCGCAACTGCGGGTCGAACCCAACCCGATCTTTATCAACGACGGTCCGGTGTGGACCTCGGCTGGGGTCACGGCTGGCATCGATCTGGCCCTGGCGCTGGTCGAGGAAGATCTGGGCCGCGCGGTGGCCCTGGAAGTCGCCCGGCATCTGGTGGTGTTCCTCAAGCGTCCTGGTGGTCAATCGCAGTTCAGCGTGACGTTGTCGCTGCAAAAACAGGGTAGTCGATTCGATGACCTGCATGCCTGGATCGCCGAAAACCTCACCCGTGACCTGGGCCTGTCGAGCCTGGCCGCCGAGGTGGGCATGAGTGAGCGCAGTTTTGTCCGGCACTACCGCGCCGACACCGGCCAGACCCCGGCGCGGGCGGTAGAGTTGATTCGCGTGGAAACCGCTCGCCGTCTGTTGTCCGACACCGCCGTATCGATCAAGCGGGTGGCGGTGCAATGCGGCTTCGGCAGCGAAGAAACCCTGCGCCGCAGTTTCCTGCGGGCCATGGGCGTAACGCCCCAGGCCTATCGCGAGCGCTTCGCCGTCAGCCCTCAAGCAGATCCAGCAATGCCTTGAACGTGGCCTCAGGGGCCTCCTGGGGAATGTTATGGCCCACGCCGGCCAGCACGCGGCGCTCATAAAAACCGCTGAAATGCTCGGCGTCTTCATCGTGTTCCGGCGCGGGCCCCACGCCGTCATCGGCGCCGCACAGGGAAATGCTCGGCACGCTGATGGCCGGTTGTGCCGCCAACTGTTCCTCCATCCACTCCAGCGTCGGGTCGCCCGGTGCGTACATGAAGCGATGGCGGTAGGAATGGATCACCACATCGACGAAGTCCGGGTTGTCGAACGACGGGGCGCTGAGGGGATACAGTTCGGCGCCGCGTTTCCAGGTGGGGGACCACAGGCGCCAGAGCAATTCACACAATTCACGGCGGTTTTGCGTCAGGCCTTCGACACCCCTCGCCGTGTGGAAATAGTACTGGTACCACAATCGATGTTCGGTTTCCGGGGGCAGTGGCTGCGTGGAACGGGGAATGTCCTGCAGGTTGTAGCCGTCGCCGGTCACCAGGCAGCGCACGCGCTCGGGCCACAGTGCCGCGACGATACACGCCGCCCGGCCGCCCCAGTCGTAGCCGCACAGTGCCGCTTGGGGAATGGAAAGCGCGTGCATCAGGTCCAGCAGGTCTTGCGCCAACGCCGCTTGTTGGCCGGAGCGCAGGATGGCCGGGTTGTTGAAGCGGGTCGGGCCGTAGCCGCGCAGGTAGGGCACGATGACCCGGTAGCCACGCTCGGCCAAGGCGGGCGCGACTTCATCGAAGGCTCTCGGGTCGTAAGGGAAACCGTGCAGCAGGATGATCGGCTCGCCGCTGGCGGGGCCATGCTCTTCGTAAGCGATGCGCAACAGCGGCGTGACTGCGAAGTTGACCTTGGGATTCAAGTTCATGTTGGCCTCCGGTATAGCGCGGTTGCAGTCAGGCGGGTTCCTGATTGACGTATTTGGCCCGATCCGGCGTGAAGGTCACGATCATCTTCGTGTTGGCGCAGGTCAGGGTGCGCTCCTGAGTCAGGTCGATGTCCAGGTCTTCACCGCGCAGGCCCTGCCATTGGGCGAGGTATTTGAGGCAGCCGAATTTTTCGCTTTTTTTCAGGCTGCGGCTCACGCCACCTTTCCAGCCCAGCACGGGCAATTCACCGGCCAGGCAGCGTTGTGCCAGTTCGGGAAACTTCACCGCGCGCTCGCGACCGATTTCCCAGCATTTGATCAAGCCCCGGTCCTGGCCTTCCCAGAGGTCTTCGCGGGTCAGGCCTGTTCGGGGCGGGGTGGTGATGGGGCGTTTGATATGGGTCATGTCAGATCCTTGAGTCGGGTTTTTATCGGGCAGCTCCGCTGCACCCGTGAGTGCATCGATCTTAGGAGGGGTTGGCGGGGCTGGCAACTCGAAAGGGGGCGTCACGATAAATGGGCGAACTGTGGTGATTGCTTCTGTGGCGAGGGAGCTTGCTCCCGCTGGGTTGCGAAGCGACCCCCTTGTGTCAGGGAGATTTTGCGCCTGCTGCGCAGTCGAGCGGGAGCAAGCTCCCTCGCCACGGGGTTGTGTTCCTACAAAAAAATAGGTGAACCGGAATTTTCTGACGAGTCGCGTCGGTTGCCGGTTCGGAAAGGGTGGGGATAGGCTTTGTCCGTCGCTGCAAAATCAGCGACCGGGTTTGGTCGCCCGGGTTTAGAATGGCGCACAATGCCGCGCGAGCGGCTGTCTGCTTTATGGCTGACTGTGCGTGGGAGGGCTTCGGGCCCTGCCGGGTTTCCATTCCCTGGTCGACCAACCTGCGTACAGTTCGCCACCCTCTGCTTGGTCGCGGAAATGGCGAACTCCACTTTTGAATGGAGCTTCATATCATGATCAAGATCACCCCCAATCCCCCAAAAGCAGAAGACCTCTCTGCCTACACCACCCTCGATACAAAAAAACTCCGCGAAGCCGCCGACCGGGCGCTGAACATCCACTTGTCGCCCACCCCGCCCAAGCCCGACACCCAGGAGGGCCAGGTTTTTACCGTGGTCCCCGGCCTCAACACCGAATCGGTGCTCACCACCCTGAGCGAAACCCTGGCCTCGGCCGATGCGCTGGTCAGTGACCTGGGGTTCGAGTTGGAAGGTTCCCGGCGGCATGTTGCGCTGGGGATTCAGCAGTTGATCGAGCTGGCCAGGTTGTTGGCCAACCGAGCGTTGGATGACATCGAACTGGCTGACTCAACGCAGTAGCCAGCACACCGCTTTCTCTGTGGCGAGGGAGCTTGCTCCCGCTGGGTTGCGAAGCGACCCCAGGATTTTTGCGCCTGCTGCGCAGTCGAGCGGGAGCAAGCTCCCTCGCCACAGGGATCGCGTTCAGGCTGAAGGGCAGCTCACGGCTGCCAATGATTCTTCTCCCCGCTCAACTTGCGGTCCAGGAAGCTGGCAGCGCTGATCAACGCCAGGTGAGTCAAGGCCTGCGGTGTGTTGCCCAGGTGGTAACCGTGGCTGTCGAACTCTTCGGCGTACAACCCCAGCGGATTGGCGTAGCGCAGCAGTTGTTCGAACTCCAGTTGGGCTTTCTCCACGCGGCCAGCGCGGGCCAGGCATTCGACGTACCAGAACGAGCAGGCCGCGAAGGAGCCTCCTATGCCGCTGAGGCCGTCGATGGGGCTGTCGTCGTTGCGGTAGCGATAGACCATGCCGTCGCGCACCAGGCTTTTTTCAATGGCGTCGAGCGTCGAGAGCCAACGCGGATCGCGGGCGCTGACGAAGCGCACCAGGGGCATCAACAGCATCGAACCGTCCAGGGCGGTGCTGCCCAGGCGCTGGACGAAATGCTGGTGTTCCTCGCTCCAGAAATTGGTCCAGATGTCCTGGTAGATGGCCTGGCGGGTCTCGTCCCAGCGGGCGAACGGGGCGGGCAGGGAGCGTTTTTCGGCCAGACGGATGGCGCGGTCGACGGCGACCCAGCACATCAGCCGCGAATGCAGAAAATGCTGTTTGTCGCCGCGCATTTCCCAGATACCCACATCCTTGTCCTGCCAGACCTTGCACACTTGGTCGACCACGTCGACGGTGTGTTTCCAGCCTTGATGGGAGATGGCTTCGCCGTATTTGTTGACCAGGTACACGGCGTCCATCAGCTCGCCGAAGATGTCCAACTGCACCTGCTGGTAGGCGAGGTTGCCGATGCGCACCGGCTGCGCATTGCCAAAACCGCTCAGGTGCGACAGCTCGGTTTCCGGCAGCTCCAGCCGACCGTCCAGGCCGTAGAGGATGTTGAGTTTGATCGGTTGGTCACAGCAGTCGCTGACTCGCCCGCGCAGCCAGCGCATGTAGGCGTTGGCCTCTTCGACAAAGCCCAGGCGCATGAACGCGTAGACTGTGAACGAGGCGTCGCGGATCCAGGTGTAGCGGTAATCCCAGTTGCGTTCGCCGCCGCGGGTTTCCGGCAGGCCGAAGGTGGCGGCGGCGAGGATCGCGCCGTGTTTGCGCGAGGTCAGCAGCTTCAGCGCCAGGGCGGAGCGGTTGACGATTTCCCGCCAACGTCCCCGATAGGTGGATTGGCCGATCCAGCCGCGCCAGAACGCCAGGGTCCGCTCCAGGCATATCGCGCTGACGTCATCCTGAAGGCGCGGGTCGTCGATGCCGCCCAGCAGGAACTCGGCGCTCTGGCCCTGCTCCAGGGTGAACTCGGCCACCGCCGCGTTGCCGTCCAGCGTCATGGGCTGATCGGCGCACAAGCGCAGGCTCGGTTGCCCCGGCGCCTCGAAACAGATGTGGGCACCATCCTGGCGTGCGGTGGTGGCGGCCCGGGCATAATCGTGACGCACCGCACAGCGCATGCGAAACGTCGCACTGCCGATGGTCATGCGCACCCGGCGCATCAACACTGGCAGATCATCCTCGCTGTCGCCGATGGGCAGCAGGTCGGTGACCTCCACCACGGCGTCGTCGCTCAGCCAGCGGGTTTGCAGCACGTTGGTGTCGGGCAGGTAGATTTGCTGGCGGCGGGCGTTCGACAGGTCTGGCGCGAGTTGGAAGATGCCTGCCTCCGGGGTGTCCAGCAGCGAGCAGAAGATCGATGGGCTGTCGAATTCCGGCCAGCAGAAAAAGTCGACACTGCCGCGGTCATTGACCAGCGCAGCCGTGCGCATGTCGCCGATGATGCCGTGGTTTTCGATGGGGCTTTGCGGTTCATCATGATCAGCCATTGCCACGAAACCCCGGATAAAGGCTCATCCCGCCATCGATGAACAGCGTGGTGCCCACCACATAATCGGACAAGTCCGAGGCCAGCCAGACCACGGCGTTGGCGACGTCCTCCACGTCGCCGACGCGACCGTAAGGAATCAGCTCCAGCAGTTTCTGCTCCTGCTCGCCCTCGGTGGCGTCACGGTTGATGGCCGTGCGGATGGCGCCGGGGGCGATGCTGTTGATGCGGATGCGCTGGTGGCTGGTTTCCTGGGCCAGGCTCTGCATCAACAGATCGACACCGCCCTTGGACGCCGCGTAATTGATGTGGCCGGCCCAGGGAATGCGCTGGTGCACCGAACTCATGTGGATGATCTTGCCGGCGGCCCGGGACACGCCCTGGCGAATGCCCTGGCGGGTGAAAATCCGCAGGGCGGCGCGGGCGCAGAGGAATTGGCCGGTGAGGTTGGTGCCGATCACCGTGTTCCAGTCCTCCAGGCTCATGTCGACGGCGGCGGCGTCTTTTTGCAGGCCGGAATTGGCCACCAGGATGTCCAGCGTGCCAAAGGCTTCGAGAGTCTGGGCGAACAGTCGCTCGATGTCCTGCTCCTTCGACACATCGGCACCGACGGCGATGGCGCGGCCACCGTTGGCGTTGATTTCACGGGCCAGGTCTTGTGCCGGGCCGGCGCTGGAGTGGTAGTTGAGCACCACCGACGCACCGGCGTCCGCCAATGCCCTGGCCGCGCCTGCGCCAATGCCGGAGCTGGCGCCGGTGACCAGGGCAACCTGTCGGGCGAGGGATATCTGCATGGTCTAGCACCTTGAATGGAGGGCCTTACCTGCTGACTGGTGGGAGGTGGGAGGAGTTCACTTGGGTGAAGCGGTCTTCATATTTCAGGTCCAAACACAAACCTGTGGCAAGGGGACTGTGGGAGCAAAGCTTGCTCGCGAAACAGGCGACTCGATTTCCGAAAGACCGCATTGCCTTCATCGCGGGCAAGCCTTGCTCCCACAATCTGCCTGCTACAAAGAATGTTGCTTCAGATCAGCGGTTACCAACCCCGCCCCGAATTCACCCAGAAATTTACCGACAACGACGTCGACACCGACTCCACCTGATGGAACCAACCTTCAGGCAAGAACAGCAAATCCCCAGCCTCCAGCGTCACGCGCATGAAGGTCACGTCGCGGGCGTGGGGGAAGCGTTGGTAGTCCGGCGCGTCGGGGTTGAAATCACAGCCATCCAGCCCGCCTTGGGGCGCCGTGGACCAGGTACCCAGGGCTTCGCGGTGGTGAGGCGCGGCGAGGGTGAAGGTTTTCTGGCCCCAGACCTGGGCGAACAGGTTGTCGGTGTCATCGCGGTGCAGCGGCGTGAGGGTGCCCTTGGGGCCGATCCAGATGCGCGGCGGGATGAACAACGATGGGTCGAAGTAGGGCGGGTACTTGATCTGTTTCATCAGCCGCTCTGGCAGGATGTTGTTACCCATGTAGGCCGGTGGTTCGCCATCGCTGCCCTTGACCGCCGGGCTGTCCAGGGAGGCGATGAAGTCGGCCATGGATGTGGAGCGGAAATCCCGCTCGGTAGAGAAGGTTTTCTTCACGTAGTCGCCGTGGCGGGTGATGCCTTGCAGCTCGGCAAAATGCACCAGGGATTCTTCGCGGCTGAGCTTGAATAACGGCCAGTCCTGCAAGGCATCGCTGATGACCAGCGGAATACCGTGGGGCAAATAACGCGCTTGGAACTCCTGCACCGACAGTCCACTGCGAGGCCGCCGCTCTACGTCGCGTTGGACCGGCAGGCTGGCGGTGAGTGTTTCGCTGAAGCGCGACGGGGTGGGGTAGCGCTTGTTCATGTCGACCTTTTCCGCCACGCCACCGCCATGCCGGGCATGGTCGATGATTTGCGGCAGCAACGTCGCCAGGCCCATGTTGCCGCCGATCTTCAGGCGACCGCTGGCAAACAGTTCTTCAACGTTGGCCATGCCGGCCATGATCCCGAGGAAATCCTTTTCCGCCACTTCAATGGTGACGTCAGGACTGGTGTGCCGACCGGCCTGGGTGCGGCTGCTGGCCTTGACCTCGGACCAGTACGCCTGGTGCGGGCCGAACACGAATTGGAAGACGCCTTCGATACCAACGGCGCCGGCATTGGCGAACAGCTTGCCCAGGATGGTTTGCAGGTCCACGGCGGTCACTCTTGCGGGTTTTTGGTCTTAGCAGGTAACGAGGGCCTGGATCAGAAATTTAGGCCCCGTCACTGCATCATCGACCGTCGCCCTAACGCGTCGCGACCATGAACACCCGGGGAAACGGCAGCAGCACCGTCCCATCGTCCAATGCCGGATAAGCCTGTTCGATCGCCTGGAGATAGCGCGCCAGGAACTGCTCGCGTTGGGCCTCATCCAGCGGCTCGAGAAAGGGCCGCAAGGCGCTGCCCTTGAACCATTCCACCACGCCCGCGGCACCGCCGGCCAAGGGGTGGTGGTAGATGGTGCGCCACACATCGACGCGGCTGCAGTGGGGCTTGAGGACCGAGTAATACGTGCTGGGATCCGCCATCTCGGTTCGCGATTCAGCCGCCCCGGCCAGTTGTCTGGCCCAAGGCCCGTTTGTTGCGATTTCCCGCATCAGGCGGTGGGAGGGCTGGTGCAGGTTGTCGGGCATCTGGACCGCCAGGCTGCCGCCGTGGGCGAGTTTGCCGATCAGCGCGGGCAGCAGGGTGGTGTGGTCGGGCAGCCATTGCAGCACCGCGTTGGCGAAGATCACGTCGAACGGCCCGGGTTCATCCCATTGGCTGATGTCCGCGGTGTCGAACGCCACGGCGGGCAAGCGTTTGCGTGCGGCGTCGACCATGTCGCTGGAACTGTCCAGGCCGCGCACCGTGGCGCCGCTGAAATGTTCCACCAACAGTTCGGTGGAATTGCCCGGGCCGCACCCCAGGTCGATCACCGAACGGGCCTGTGTGGGCGGGATGGCGGCGAGCAGGTCCCGGGACGGACGGGTACGTTCCTGTTCGAAGGTGACGTATTGCTTGGCGGACCAGCCCATGGCGTTCTCCTGTGCGGCGCAGTGAGTCGAGGTGCGGCCAGTATAAGGCCGGGTGAAGAAGATAGAGCGAACGTAACGGTTTTGACTAATTCTGTGGGTTACGATTTCGTTATCTTCCCTACACGACCGATCGGAGAAAACCGCAGTGACTCAACTGACCCTGCTGTGCCTGCCTTATTCCGGCGCCAGCGCGATGGTGTACAGCCGCTGGCGGCGCACGTTGCCGCAATGGCTGCACGTGCAGCCAGTGGAGTTGCCGGGGCGCGGGGCGCGCTTCGACGAGCCGCTGCACACCGACATGGGTTCGTTGGCGATGCAGTTGGCGCGGGAGCTGTACCCGACGCTCCAGGCCCCGTACGCCTTGTTCGGCCACAGCCTGGGCGCGCTGCTGGCCTGTGAAATCGCCCACGCCTTGCGTGAACTCGGCAGCCCGGAACCGGTGGCGCTGTTTGCCTCCGGCACCGCGGCGCCGACGATGCGGGCCGACTACGACCGCGATTTCGCCAAGGCGAAAACCGATGCTGAGTTGATCGAGCAACTGCGCACCCTCAACGGTACGAGCGAGGAGATCCTGGCCAATGAAGAACTGATGGCCCTGACGCTGCCGATCCTGCGGGCCGACTTTTTACTGTGCGGACGTTTCCAGCCGCGGCAGCGGCCGCTGCTCAACTGCCCGGTGCATGTGTTCGGCGGCACGGCCGACAAGGCCACCACGGAGCAACTGATGGGCTGGCGCCGGGAAACCACGGGCAGCTTCTCGGTGGACATGCTGGCCGGTGGGCACTTCTTCATTCATGAGCACGAGGCCAAGGTGCTGCGGCTGATCAAGGATCAGTTGAGCGTGCATCATCGGCGGCATGGGTTGGCCACCAGCGCCTGACCACTGATCTAAACGACCTGCTTTTGTGGCGAGGGAGCTTGCTCCCGCTGGGTTGCGAAGCGACCCCAGCCAGGCCAGGCCCCCTTTCTTTCGAGGCTGGCAGATTTTGCGGCTGCTGCGCAGCCGAGCGGGAGCAAGCTCCCTCGCCACGGTTTTTCCTTCCTGACACAAATTCCCAAACGCTAATTTTTCCGGTTTGCATTCGTTTCATAGGGACGACTTGCCTTTGTGCCTAGTGCCCACTGATTCCGGATACCCCAGAAATGAATGCTGAAGACGCCTTGAAACTTGCTCGCCGGTTTATCGGGTTGCCCCTGGAAAAGCGCCGGATGTTCCTGGTCGCGTTGGCCAAGGAGGGCGTGGAGTTCAGCGGTTTTCCCATCCCTCGGGGCGTCGAGGCCGAGGATCGCCAGGCGTTGTCTTATGCCCAGCAGCGCATGTGGTTTCTCTGGCAACTGGAGCCGGGCAGCGGCGCCTATAACCTGCCGGGTGCGGTGCGGCTCAAGGGCGCGTTGAGCCTGCCGGCGCTGGAGCGAGCCTTCGCCAGCCTGGTGGCCCGTCATGAAACCCTGCGCACGGTGTTCCAGCGCCAGGCCGACGACAGCCTGCTGCAGATCCCCTCCAACGCCGCGCTGAAGATCGGGCGCCAGGACTTCAGGGCCTTGCCAGCCGCCGAACGCGAACAGGCGGTGCGTCAGGCCGCCGAAGCACAATCGATGCAGCCTTTCGACCTGTCCAGCGGCCCGTTGCTGCGGGTCGAATTGCTCACGCTCGATGAACGCGAGCATGTGCTGCTGCTGACCTTGCACCACATCGTCTCCGATGGCTGGTCGATGAACGTGCTGATCGACGAGTTCATCCGCTGCTACGACGCCCATGAAGCGGGCGTGGCGCCGCAACTGGCCGATTTGCCGATCCAGTACAGCGACTATGCGCTGTGGCAACGCCGCTGGCTGGAAGCCGGCGAGCAGGCGCGTCAACTCGACTATTGGCAGGCGCAACTGGGCGATGAACACCCCGTGCTGGAACTGCCCATCGATCACCCGCGCCCGGCGATGCCCAGCTATCGCGGCACGCGCTTTGAATTCGCCGTGGAGCCGGCCCTGGCCGAGCAACTGCGCACCACCGCCCAGCGGCACAACATCACCCTGTTCATGCTCCTGCTCGGCGCCTTCAACGTGCTGCTGCATCGCTACACCGGCCACACCGATATCCGCGTCGGCGTGCCCATCGCCAACCGCAACCGTGCCGAAACCGAAGGGCTGATCGGCTTCTTCGTCAACACCCAGGTATTGCGCACCAAGCTCGGCGGCCAGACCCGTGTCGATGAGCTGCTGCGCACGGTCAAGGAAGCGGCCCTCGGTGCCCAGGCCCATCAGGACTTGCCGTTCGAACGCCTGGTGGAAGCCCTGAAACTGGAGCGCAGCCTCAGCCATACGCCGCTGTTTCAGGTGATGTACAACCACCAGCCGCACGTGGCCGACATCGCCAGCATTCGCACCGCGTCGGGTCTGGAGTTGTCGATGCTGGAATGGCAGGGCCGCACTACTCAGTTCGACCTGACCCTCGACACCTGGGAAAAGGCCGGCAAACTGCACGCGGCGCTGACCTACGCTAACGATCTGTTCGACACCACCACGGTCGAGCGCATGGCCCGACACTGGACGCGGCTGCTGCACGGCATGGTTGCCGACAGCCATGCACGCGTCGGTGAGTTGCCGTTGCTCGAAGCCGATGAGTATCAGCGCCTGATCCATGACTGGAATCCGCTGGACGCGCCGTTCGACCAGACGCTGTGCATTCACCAACTGATCGCTCGCCAGGCCCAGGCCACGCCGGATGCCCCGGCCGTCACTTTCGCCGACACCCGACTGACCTACAGCGAACTCGACGGCCGCGCCAATCGCCTGGCCCACAAGCTCATCGAATTGGGCGTGGGCCCGGAAGTGCGCGTGGGTGTGGCGATGCTGCGCTCCGAACACCTGCTGATCGCCTTGCTGGCGGTGCTCAAGGCCGGCGGCGCCTACGTGCCGCTGGACCCGGACTACCCGGCCGAGCGCGTGGCCTACATGCTCGACGACAGCCGCGCCCGGGTCTTGCTGACCGAGCAGGCGGTGGCGGCGACGCTGAGCGTACCGAGCGAAACCGCCGTGCTGATGCTGGATCGGATCGAGCTGGGGCAGTACCCACTCCGTGCACCGATTACCCACGTCACGCCAGACAACCTCGCCTATGTGATCTATACCTCCGGCTCCACCGGTCAACCCAAGGGCGTGGCGATTGCCCATCGCAACGTGCTGGCGCTGATCGACTGGTCCCGATCGGTCTACAGCCGCGACGACATCCAGGGCGTACTCGCCGCCACGTCGGTGTGCTTCGATTTGTCGGTGTGGGAACTGTTCGTGACCCTGGCCAACGGCGGCTCGCTGATCATCGCCCGTAATGCCCTGGAATTGCCGCAACTGCCGGCCCGGGACCAGGTGCGGCTGATCAACACCGTGCCGTCGGCGATTGCCGCGTTGCAGCGTAATGGTGAGATCCCGGCCAGCGTGCGCATCATCAACCTCGCTGGAGAGCCGCTGAAGCAGAGCCTGGTGGATGCGCTGTACCAACATTCACCCTGTGAGTCTGTGGGAGCAAAGCCTGTGGAGTCAGTGCCTGTGGGAGCAAGCTTTGCTCCCACAGGCTCACTCCCACAGGTGGGTGGCGTTGAACATGTCTACGATCTTTACGGCCCCTCGGAAGACACCACCTATTCCACCTGGACCCGCCGCACCGCCGGCGGCACGGCGAACATCGGCCGCCCCCTCAAGCACACGGCCAGCTACCTGCTGGACGCCGACCTGCAACCGGTGCCCCAAGGCGTCTCGGCGGAGTTGTACCTGAGCGGCGCGGGCATCACCCGTGGTTATCTCGGCCGTGCCGCGATGACCGCCGAGAAATACGTGCCCAACCCGTTTTCCACCCACGGCGAACGCCTGTACCGCACCGGCGACCTGACCCGTTACCAGGCCGACGGCACCTTGCAGTACGTCGGTCGCATCGACCATCAGGTCAAGGTCCGCGGCTTCCGTATCGAGCTGGGGGAGATCGAAGCGCGCCTGCTGCAACAGCCCCAGGTGCGCGAATTGGCGGTGCTGGCCCAGGACAGTGAGCACGGTCAGCAACTGGTGGCCTTCCTCGTCCCGAGCGACGCCAAGGTGCTGACCGAGGCCGAGCACCAGGTGCAATTGCGCGAAACCCTCAAGGCTGCTTTGCGTGAACACCTGCCGGATTACATGGTGCCGGCCTACCTGGTGTTCCTCGATCAACTGCCGCTGACCCCCAATGGCAAACTCGACCGCAAGGCCTTGCCGGCCATTGACGGCAGTGAGCAGCAGCGCGAATTCGTCGCGCCCCACAGCCCCATGGAAAAAGCCCTGGCGGCGATCTGGCAGGACGTGCTGAACCTCGACAGCATCGGCCTGGAAGACAACTTCTTCGAGCTGGGCGGTGATTCCATCGTCTCCATGCAAGTGGTCAGCCGTGCGCGGCAAGCCGGGATCGTGCTCAATCCCAAAGCCCTGTTCCAGCACCAGACCCTGCGCAGCCTGGCGCTGGTTGCGCGCCAGGGCGACAGCCATGCGGTCGATCAAGGCCTGGCGCGCGGCGCGGTGCCGTTGACGCCGGTGCAGCAGTGGTTCTTCGAGCGCGACATTCCCGAGCGGCAACATTGGAACCAGTCGCTGCTGCTGGTGCCCGGCGAGCCCCTTGACGTCGCGGCATTGGAATCGGCCCTGGCCCGTTTGGTCGAGCACCATGACAGCCTGCGCCTGCGCTTTACCCAGGTGAACGGCCACTGGCAGCAAGCCTATGCCGAGCCGTCGGCGGCCAGTGTGTTGTGGCAACGCCAGGCGACGTCGGTCGAACAACTCAACGCCCTGTGCGACGACGCCCAGCGCAGCCTCGACCTGGACGATGGGCCGCTGCTGCGAGCCTTGCTGGTGGACATGGCCGATGGCAGCCAGCGCTTGTTGCTGGCGATCCATCACCTGGTGGTGGACGGGGTTTCGTGGCGCGTGCTGCTGGACGATCTGCAACAGTTCTACCGCCAATTGCAGGCCGGCCAGCCGATCCAGGTGCCGGCCAAGACCAGCGCGTATGGACAATGGGCCGCGCACCTGCACGGGCATCTCGATGGCTTCATGGACAGCCTCGATTACTGGCGCGCCCAGGGCAATGCCTCGGCCGGCAACGGCTTGCCGTGCGACTACCCCGAGCGCCTGCTTCTAGCGTGTGACGAGCGCAAGGTGCAAGTGCGGCTGGACGCCGAACAGACCCGCCAACTGCTGCAACAGGCGCCCAGGGCCTACCGCACCCAGGTCAATGACCTGCTGCTGACGGCCCTGGCCCGTACGGTGTGCCGTTGGACCGGGCAGGACAGCACACTGATCCAGCTCGAAGGCCATGGCCGTGAAGAGCTGTTCGAGGGCGTTGACCTGACCCGCACCGTCGGTTGGTTCACCAGCCTGTTCCCGGTCAGCCTCCGCCCGGCGTCGGCGTTGAGTGCGTCGATCAAGACCATCAAGGAGCAACTGCGCGCCGTACCGGACAAGGGCCTGGGCTATGGCGTGCTGCGCTACCTGAGCGAACCGGCGGTGCGTGCCGAACTGGCGGCCTTGACGGCGCCGCGCATCACCTTCAACTACCTGGGGCAGTTCGACCGGCAGTTCGACGACGGCGCGCTGTTCGTACCCTCCAGCGAAGGCAGTGGCGCGGCGCAACATGCCCGGGCGCCGCTGGCGAACTGGTTGACAGTGGAAGGCCAGGTCTACGGTGGGGAGTTGTCCCTGAACTGGGGGTTCAGCGAGCGGATGTTCAAGCAGCAGACCATCGAGACACTGGCCGCTGACTACCTCGCCGAGCTGAGGACGTTGATCGAACACTGCTGCGCGCTGGAAACGCCACAGGCGACGCCATCGGACTTCCCCCTGGCCCGCATCAGTCAGGCGCAACTCGACAACCTGCCGATGGCCGCCGGGCAGTTGGACGACCTCTATCCGTTGTCGCCGATGCAGCAGGGCTTGCTGTTCCACACTTTGTACGAGCAGGCGGCGGGGGAGTACATCAACCAGTTGCGCGTGGACGTCCAAGGCATCGATGCGCAGCGCTTCGCCGACGCCTGGCAGGCCACCCTCGATGCCCACGATAGTTTGCGTAGCGGCTTTGTCTGGCAGGGTGACCTGGAGCAGCCGTTGCAGATCGTTCATCGCCAGGTCGAGTTGCCATTCACGGTCCTCGACTGGCGCGGGCGCGAGCACCTCGCCGAGGCCCTGAATGAGCGCGCCGACGCCGAGCGTCGTCAGGGCTTCGACCTGGCCCAGGCGCCGTTGCTGCGCCTGGTGCTGGTGCAGACCGAGGCCGAGCGCTGGCACCTGATCTACACCCATCACCACATCCTGATGGACGGCTGGAGCAACGCTCAATTGCTGGGCGAAGTGTTGCAGCGCTACAGCGGTCGCTTGCCCAAGGCCAATGTCGGGCGTTATCGCGACTACATCGCCTGGCTGCAACGCCAGGACGCTCAATTGAGCGAGACGTTCTGGACCGGTCAGTTGGCAACCTTGCAAGAGCCAACGCGGTTGGCGCGCGTCATGTCCACCAGCGAAATCCACAGTGGCCATGGCGATCACTTCCAGACCCTGGACGCGACCCGCACCCAGGCCCTGGAACAGTTCGCCCGCCAACAGAAAGTCACCCTCAACACCCTGGTGCAAGCGGCGTGGTTGTTGTTGCTGCAACGCTACACCGGCCATGACAGCGTCGCCTTCGGTGCCACCGTGGCCGGGCGTCCGGCGGATCTGCCGGGCATCGAGCAACAGGTCGGCCTGTTCATCAACACCTTGCCGGTGATCGCCGCGCCAAGGCCGGACCAGTCGGTCGGCGCCTGGTTGCAAGCCGTGCAGGCGCAGAACCTCAGCTTGCGGGAATTCGAGCACACGCCGTTGGCGGACATCCAGCGCTGGGCCGGGCAGGGCGGCGAGGCGCTGTTCGACAACATCCTGGTGTTCGAGAACTACCCGATTGCCCAGGCCCTGGCAGAAGGCGCCGGGCAGGGCGCGGTATTTGGCGACGTCAGCCACCTGGAGCAAACCCATTATCCGTTGAGCGTGGCCGTGACCCTCGGCCAGACCCTGGCGCTGCACTACAGTTTCGACCGGGCGCATTTCAGTCCGGCGGCCATCGACGGCATCAGCGCGCAGCTGTCGCAGCTGTTGGAGCGCTTCGCCGAGTCGGCGGCGCGCACCCTCGGGCAAATCGCCCTGGTCAGCGTCGAGGAACAGGCCCGGCAACAGGCTGCCAACCACCCGCAGCCATACCCGACCGACATCGCCGTGCATCAGCGCATCGCCCATCTGGCGGCGCACAAGCCCCTGGCGACGGCGGTGATCTTCGACGGCCAGCGCTTCAGCTATGGCGACATCGACCGGCGCGCCAACCAGTTGGCCCACGCCTTGATTGCCCGTGGCGTAGCCCCGGAAACCCGGGTTGGTGTGGCCCTGCCACGCAGCGAAGGGGTGATCGTCGCGCTGCTGGCGGTGCTCAAGGCCGGCGCGGCCTATGTGCCACTGGACACCAGTTACCCACGGGAACGCCTGGCGTACCTGATCGAGGATTCGGGGCTGGCGCTGTTGCTCACCGACTCCCGGGTGTCGGCGCAACTGCCGCTGGAGGGCGCCAATCAAGTGCTGGAACTCGATCGCCTGGACTTGAGCTTGCAACCTGCGGATGCACCCTCGGTCGCCGTCGATCCGCAGAACCTCGCCTACGTGATCTACACCTCCGGTTCCACCGGCAACCCCAAAGGCGTGAGCGTGGCCCACGGCCCGCTGGCGATGCACTGCCAGGCCATCGGCGAGCGCTATGAAATGCGCGACAGCGATTGCGAATTCCACTTCATGTCCTTCGCCTTCGACGGTGCCCACGAGCGCTGGCTCACCAGCCTGACCCACGGCGCCTCGCTGCTGATTCGCGACGACAGCCTGTGGACCCCGGAACAGACCTACCACGCCATGGGCGAACACGGCGTGACGGTAGTGGCGTTCCCGCCGGTGTACCTGCAACAACTGGCCGAGCACGCCGAGCGCGAGGGCAATCCGCCGAAGGTGCGCATCTACTGCTTCGGCGGCGATGCGGTGCCCAACGCCAGTTTCGAACGGGTCAAGCGCGCCCTCGATCCGGACTTCATCATCAACGGCTATGGCCCGACCGAAACCGTGGTCACCCCGCTGATCTGGAAGGCCGGCCGCGACGTGGCGTGTGGCGCCGCCTATGCACCCATCGGCAGCCGCATCGGCGACCGCAGCGCCTATGTGCTCGACGCCGACCTGAACCTGCTGCCCCAAGGCATGGCCGGTGAGCTGTACCTGGGTGGCACCGGGCTGGCGCGGGGTTACCTGAACCGTCCGGGCCTGACGGCCGAGCGCTTTGTCGCCGACCCGTTCAGCCGCAGCGGCGGCTTGCTCTATCGCACCGGCGACCTGGTGCGCCAACGGGCCGATGGCACCTTCGATTACCTGGACCGCATCGACAACCAGGTGAAGATCCGCGGCTTCCGCATCGAGCTGGGTGAGGTCGAAGCCAGCCTGCAAGCCCTCGACGGCGTGCGCGAAGCGGTGGTGGTGGCCCAGGAAGGCACCGCCGGCAGTGGCAAGCGCCTGGTCGCCTACGTGGTGGCCAATGAGCCGGTGCCGGGGGATTTCGCCGAGCACCTGCGTGACCAGCTCAAGGCAACCTTGCCGGCGCACATGGTCCCGGCCTATCTGCTGCGGCTCGACCGCCTGCCGCTGACCCCCAACGGCAAGCTCGACCGCAAGAACCTGCCCAAGCCCGACGTCAGCCAATTGCAGCAGACCTACGTGGCCCCGCGCAGCGCGCTGGAACAGCAACTGGTGTCGATCTGGCAGGACGTACTCAAGCTCGCGCAAGTGGGCCTGCGGGACAACTTCTTCGAACTGGGCGGCGATTCCATCGTCTCGATCCAGGTGGTCAGCCGCGCACGCCAGGCCGGTATTCATTTCACGCCCAAGGACTTGTTCCAGCACCAGACCATCGAGGCGCTGGCGGCGGTGGCGCGGACGGGCGCACCGCGGCAAGCGCTGGACCAGCAACCGGCCAGCGGCGAAACGGCGCTGCTGCCGATTCACCAGTGGTTCTTTGCCCAGGCGATTCCTGACCGTCATCACTGGAACCAGTCGGTGATGCTCAAGCCGACCCAGGCGTTGGATGCTCGGGCGCTGGAGCAGGCCTTGAACGCCCTGGTCGTGCACCACGACAGCCTGCGCCTGGCGTTCATCGAACAGGCCGGAGGTTGGACGGCGCGCTACCGTGACGGGGTGGCTGACGGGATTGTCTGGCAAGCCGACGTCGCCGATCTCGCCGAGTTGGAAACGCTGGGCAATCAGGCCCAGCGCAGCCTGCAACTGGACGGTGGCTCGCTGATCCGTGCGGTGCTGGCGAACCTCGCCGATGGCACCCAGCGTTTGCTGCTGATCGTGCATCACCTGGTGGTCGACGGGGTGTCCTGGCGGATCCTCGTCGAAGACCTGCAAATGGCTTATCGGCAGGCGCTCGCCGGTGCGGTCGTGCAACTGCCGGCCAAGACCAGCGCGATCAAGGCCTGGGCCGAAGCGTTACAGGGCTACGCCAGCAGCCCATCCTTGCAGGCCGAGCTGGGGGGCTGGCAACAGCAGTTGCAAGGCGCCGCCACGGCGTTGCCATGGGATAACCCCCAGGGCGGACAGCAACATGGCCAAGCCGTGACGATTCGCACGGCCCTGGACAAAAACCTCACCCGGCAATTGCTGCAGCAAGCCCCGGCGGCCTATCGCACCCAGGTCAATGACCTGTTGCTCACCGCCCTGGCGCGGGTGATGGTGCGCTGGACTGGCGCTGAGAGTGTGTTAGTGCAACTCGAAGGTCACGGCCGTGAAGAACTGTTCGAGCACATCGACCTGACCCGCACGGTCGGCTGGTTCACCAGCCTGTTCCCGGCCCGTTTGACACCCGCTGCCGACCTCGCTGCTTCGCTGAAGCAGATCAAGGAACAACTGCGCGCCATCCCCCACAAGGGCATCGGTTTCGGTGCCCTGGCGCACCTGGGCGATGCGTCAGCGCGGCAAGCGTTGCAGGCCTTGCCGACGCCGCAACTGACCTTCAACTATCTCGGCCAGTTCGACGGCAATTTCGCGGCGGCTGACGATGCCCTGTTTGTGCCCACCGACGAGCATGGCGGTGAAGAGTTGAACATGCAGGGCCCGCTGGGCAGTCCGCTGGCGCTGGACGGCAAAGTCTTCGGCGGCGCGCTGGACTTGACCTGGACCTTCAGCGGCGACCTGTTCCAGGCGTCGACCATTCAACGACTGGCCGACGACTACCTGGAAGAACTCACCGCGCTCATCCGTCATTGCTGCGACAGCCAGCACCGTGGCGTGACGCCGTCGGACTTCCCGTTGGCGCGGCTGACCCAGGCGCAACTGGATACCCTGGTGCGCCAACCCCAGGCCGTCGACGACATCTACCCGCTGTCGCCGATGCAACAGGGCATGCTGTTTCACTCCTTGCTCGGACAAGGCAGTGGCGACTACATCAACCAGATGCGCCTCGACGTCGAGGGCGTCGACCCGCAACGTTTCCGCGCGGCCTGGCAGGCGGTGGTCGAGGCCCATGACATTCTGCGCACCGGGTTCTTCTGGCAGGGCGACCTGGCGCAGCCGGTGCAAATCGTCCAGCGTCAGGTCGAGGTGCCGTTCCGTGTGCTCGATTGGAATGGGCGGACGGACATTGATGGCGCCTTGCAAACCCTGGCCGATGAAGAGCGTGCCCAAGGCCTGGACCTGACCCAGGCGCCGTTGATGCGCCTGGTCCTGGTGCGCACTGGCACGGATCGGCATCACCTGATCTACACCAACCATCACATCCTGATGGATGGCTGGAGCAGCGCGCAGTTGCTCGGCGAAGTGTTGCAGCACTACCGCGGCGCCAGCGTGGCCCGCCCGGCTGGCCGTTATCGCGACTACATCGCCTGGCTGCAACGCCAGGACGCGAGCCTCGGCGAAGGGTTCTGGACGCAACAGTTGCGCACGCTGGATGAGCCGGTGCGCCTGGCCCAGGTGTTTGCCCGCCCGGCGCAGGACGTCTCGGCGAAGCCGTACGGCCATCACCGCGTACAGCTGGATGCGCTGCAGAGCCAACGCCTGGCCGAGTTCGCCCGGGAATCCAAAGTCACCGTCAACACCCTGGTGCAAGCGGCCTGGCTGCTGCTGTTGCAGCGCTACACCGGCAAGGCCAGCGTGGCGTTTGGCGCAACGGTGGCGGGGCGGCCGGCGGACCTGGTGGGCGTCGAGGGCCAGATCGGCCTGTTCATCAACACCTTGCCGGTCATCGCCAGCCCGCGTCCGGAACAGAGCCTGGGGGACTGGCTGCACAGCGTCCAGGCGCAGAACCTGGCCTTGCGCGAGTTCGAGCACACGGCGCTGTTCGACATCCAGCGCTGGGCTGGCCTGGGCGGCGAAGCCTTGTTCGACAACATCCTGGTGTTCGAGAACTACCCGATTTCCGAAGCCTTGGCGCAGGGGGCGCCTGAAGGCTTGCGTTTCGGTGCCGTGGATAACCTGGAACAGACCAACTACCCGCTGACCCTGCTGGTCAGCCTCGGTGCCGAACTGGCGGTGCAGTTCAGCTACCAGTGCGCGAGTTTTGCTCAGGCCTCGGTCGAGCGGATTGGCCTGCATCTGCAGCGCTTGCTGCTGCAAATGACCGACGCCGGGCAACGTTCCTTGGGCGAGCTGAGCTTGCTCGACGAGCGCGAAACCCGCCAGCACGTGCAAGGCTGGAACGCCACCGCAGCCAGTTATCCACAGGCGCGTTGCGTCCATCAATTGTTCGAGGCCCAGGCCCGCCAAACGCCGGATGCCACGGCACTGGTGTTCGCCGAGCAGGCGCTGAGCTACGCCGAACTCAATGTCCGGGCCAACCGCCTGGCCCATCGCTTGATCGAACAGGGCGTGGGGCCCGATCAATTGGTCGGTGTCGCGCTGGAGCGCGGCGTGGAGATGATTGTCGCCTTGCTGGCGATCCTCAAGGCCGGTGGCGCCTACCTGCCACTGGACCCGGCGTTCCCCCAGGACCGCCTGGCGCACATGATCGAAGACAGCGGCATCGAACTGCTGCTGACCCAACGTTCGCTGCTCAACCAGCTACCGCTGTCCTGTGGGAGCGGTGTTGGCGTTAAGACATTGGTGTTGGATCAGGAGGGTGTCTGGTTCGACGGTGATGCCTGCGAGGCGCCGGCGACGCGCCTGGATGCGGAGCACCTGGCCTACGCGATCTACACCTCCGGTTCCACCGGCAAGCCCAAGGGCGTGATGGTGCGTCATGGGGCGCTGGTGAATTTCGTCGCCAGCATGGCCCGTGAACCGGGCATCGCCGCTAGTGATCGAGTGCTGTCGCTGACCACGTTCTCGTTCGATATCTTCGGCCTGGAACTGTACGGCGCGCTGTTGAGCGGTGCCTGCGTGGTGCTGGTGGACAAGCAGAGCGCCCACGACCCCGAGGCGCTGCTCAAGACCATCGACCGGCAACAGGTCAGCGTGGTCCAGGCCACGCCCTCGACCTGGCGCATGTTGCTTGACCACCCGGCGTCCGCGTTGCTGGCCGGGCGCAAGTGCCTGTGCGGTGGCGAGGCGTTGGCCGAGGACCTGGCCGAGCGGCTGCTGGATGTCGCTGGCGAGGTCTGGAATCTGTATGGCCCGACTGAAACCACCATCTGGTCGGCGGCCTACCGCTTGACTGAAGAGCAACGCGTGCCGTACCTCGGCCGGCCGATTGCCAACACGTCGCTGTACATCGTCGGCGATCACTTCGCGCCAAACCCGGTCGGGCTGATCGGCGAACTGCTGATTGGCGGCGACGGCCTGGCCCGGGGTTACCACGACCGTGCGGCGCTCACCGCCGAGCGCTTCCTGCCGGACCCGTTCGGCAACGGCGCGCGGGTGTACCGCACCGGTGACCTGGCGCGCCAGTGTGGCGACGGCGTGATCGAGTACATCGGTCGGGTCGACCATCAAGTGAAGATCCGCGGCTTCCGCATCGAACTGGGGGAAATCGAAGCCTGCCTGCTGGCCCAGGAAGCGATCCGCGAAGCCGTGGTGGTGCCCCAGCAAGGGCCGGGCGGCCTGCAGTTGGTGGCCTACCTGATCGCCGCCCATCCGGAGACGGCTGAGCCGGCGGCCCTGCGCGAAGCCCTCAAGGCGCAGCTCGCGCCGTTGCTGCCCGATTACATGATGCCGGCGCACTGGCTGTTGCTCGAACGCTTGCCGCTGACCCCCAACGGCAAGCTCGACCGCAAGGCCCTGCCGCTGCCGGACGCCCGGCAACTGCTGCGTGCCTACGTGGCGCCACAAGGCGCGCTCGAACAGGGCATCGCCGACATCTGGCAAGACGTGCTCAAGCTCGAACGGGTAGGGCGCGACGACAACTTCTTTGAACTGGGTGGGCATTCCCTGCTGGCGACGCAAGCGACGGCGCGCCTGCAAATGCAGCAAGGCGCCGCGGTGCCCCTGGACTTGCTGTTCAGCACCACGTCCCTGGCCGACTACGCCGCACAACTGGCGGCCCACCTGACCCCTCACTCCAGCGCCGACCTGAGTGAGATGCATGATTTCCTGGCAGACCTGGAGACCCTTTGAATGACTCAGCTCGATAACCTGTCTCTGGTTCAGCGATTCATCCGTTTACCGCTCGCCCAACGGCAAGCGTTCCTGCACAAGCTGCACAGCAAAAACATGAGCCTGGCGGCATTGCCGATCCCGGCGATGCGCGACGAATTCGAGACCCTGGACCTGTCCTACGCCCAGGAGCGCCAGTGGTTTCTCTGGCAACTGGACCGTCACAGCGGGGCCTATCACGTGCCCACGGCGCTGCGCCTGCGCGGCGCCCTCGACCTGCCCGCGCTGCAACGCAGTTTCGACGCCTTGCTGGCCCGTCACGATGTGCTGCGCACGGTGTTCGTCGACAGCCCGCAAGGGCCTCGGCAAGAAGTGCTGGCACAATTGCGCCTGGCGATCGAACCGGAAGCCGCGGATGAGGCCGCGCTCAAAACCCTGATCGATGACGAAATCGCTGGATTGTTCGACCTGCAACAGGGGCCGTTGCTGCGGATCAAGCTGCTGCAACTGGCTGCCGACGACCATGTGCTGGTGCTGACCCAGCACCACATCATTTGCGATGGCGCCTCCGCACGGATCATGGTCAACGACCTGGTCCAACTCTACGCCGCCCACCGCAGCGGTCAGGCACCGACCCTGGCACCCTTGCCGATCCAGTACGCCGACTATGCGATCTGGCAGCGCAAATGGATGGAGGCCGGCGAGCTGGAGCGACAGTTGGCCTACTGGACCGAACGGCTGGGCGATGGCGGCGAAGTCCTGCCGTTGCCAACGGACCGCCCACGCCCGGCGCTGCAAAGCCATCGCGGCGCACGCCTGGACTTGCGCTTCGACGCCGGGCTGACCCAGGGCCTGAAGCAACTGGCCCAGCGCGAAGCTTCGACGTTGTTCATGGTTTTGCTGGCGTCGTTCCAGGCCTTGTTGCACCGTTACAGCGGCCAGTCGGACATCCGCGTCGGCGTCCCGGTCGCCAACCGCAATCGCCCGGAAACCGAAGGCCTGATCGGCTTTTTCGTCAACACCCAGGTGCTCAATGCCCAGGTGCGGGGCGATTTGCCTTTCGTGCAGTTGCTGGCGCAGGTCAAGCAGGCCTCGCTGGGGGCGCAAGCCCATCAGGACCTGCCGTTCGAGCAGTTGGTGCAGGCATTGGCACCGCAGCGACAGGCGAGCCACAGCCCGCTGTTCCAGGTGATGTTCAACCACCAGAGCGGCGGCGCGGCCCAGGCCCTGCAACTGCCGGGATTGCAGGTCGAGAGCCTCGACTGGCGTTCCCACACCGCCCAATTCGACTTGACCCTCGACACCCACGAGACCGACGGTGAGCTGGCCGCGTCCCTGAGCTACGCCACCGACCTGTTCGACGCCAGCACCGTGCAACGCATGGCCGAGCACTGGCTGAACCTGCTGCACGGCATTGTCGCCAACCCTCGGCAACGCATCGGTGAACTGCCGCTGCTGACGGCCGCCGAGCAACAGCAGCACATTGGCCAATGGAACCCAGCGCCGCGCAGCTTCCCGGGCGAGGCCTGCCTGCATCAGCGCATCGCCGAACAAGCGCGTTTGCGTCCTGATGCCACTGCTTTGCGTTTCAACGAAAACAGCCTGACTTACGGCGCCCTCAACGCCCAGGCCAACCGTCGCGCCCATCAGTTGATCGCCCACGGTGTTGGCCCGGATGTACTGGTGGGGCTGGCGGCCGAGCGCGGTTTCGACATGCTGGTGGGCCTGCTGGCAATCCTCAAGGCCGGTGGTGCCTATGTGCCGCTGGACCCGACGTATCCCCAGGATCGTCTGGCCTACATGATGCAGGACAGCGGCATCCGTTTGCTGCTGACCCAGGCGTCCCTGATTGATCAATTGCCGGTGCCGGACGGCGTGCAAACGCTGCTGCTGGACGCCGACGTCAGTGCATTCGCCGACAGCGATCCGCAGGTGTCGATGGACGCCGAAAACCTCGCCTACGTGATCTACACCTCCGGTTCCACCGGCAACCCCAAAGGCACGTTGCTGCCGCACCACAACGTGCTGCGCCTGTTCGAGGCCACCGAGCCGTGGTTCAACTTCGGTGCGGCGGATGTCTGGAGCCTGTTCCATTCCTATGCGTTCGACTTTTCGGTCTGGGAAATCTTTGGCGCACTGCTCCACGGCGGCGAGTTGCTTATCGTGCCGTACGACATCAGCCGTTCCCCGCAGCAGTTCCACGAATTGCTCTGCGACGCCGGGGTGACGGTGCTCAACCAGACGCCTTCGGCATTCAAGCAGTTGATGCACGAAGCCTGCGCCGACTCGCGAAGCAATGCCTTGCGCTACGTGGTGTTCGGTGGCGAGGCGCTGGACGTCAAGTCCTTGCGCCCGTGGTTCGAGCGCTTCGGCGACGCGGCGCCGCAACTGATCAACATGTACGGCATCACCGAAACCACCGTGCACGTGACTTACCGTCCGCTGTCGATAGCGGACCTGGAACAGGACGCCAGCAGCCCCATCGGCGAGCCGATTGCCGACCTGTCGTGGTACCTGCTGGACGGCGATTTGAATCCGGTGCCGAAAGGCTGCATCGGAGAGTTGTACGTCGGTCGCGCCGGCCTGGCCCGGGGTTATCTGAATCGTGGCGACCTCACCGCATTGCGGTTCATCCCCGACCCGTTCGGCGACAGCGGCGCACGTTTGTACCGCACCGGCGACCTGGCGCAGTACCGCAGCGATGGGGTGATCGAGTACGTCGGCCGCATCGACCATCAAGTGAAGATCCGTGGCTTCCGCATTGAGCTGGGCGAAATCGAAGCGCGCCTGAATGCCCTGGTGTCGGTACGCGAAGCGCTGGTGTTGGCCCAGGAAGGCCCGAGCGGCCAGCAACTGGTGGGTTACGTGATTGCGGCGCAAGTCGGCGAGGACGAAGCCGGCCTGCGCGATCTGATCAAGACCCAACTCAAGGCCGAGCTGCCGGACTACATGGTGCCGACGCACCTGCTGTTCCTCGAGCAATGGCCGCTGACCGCCAACGGCAAGCTCGACCGCAAGGCCTTGCCGGGCGCCGACGCCAGCCAGGTCCAGCAGGCCTACGTGGCACCGCGAAGTGAACGGGAGCAACAGATCGCGGCGATCTGGCAGGACGTGCTCAAGGTCGAACGGGTCGGCTTGAGCGATAACTTCTTCGAGCTGGGCGGCCATTCGCTGCTGGCGACACAGATGGTCTCGCGTATTCGCCAGGCGCTCGGCCTGAACCTGCAACTGCGCCAGTTGTTCGAGAACGCCAGCCTGGAGGCTTGTGTGGCTGCGCTGGTGCACAGCGACGTGGCACGGCCGGCGAGCATCCCGCGGCTTGCCCGGGACCAGGCGCCGCTGCCGCTGTCCTACGCTCAGCAACGCCAGTGGTTCCTCTGGCAGATGGAGCCGGACAGCGCGGCGTACCACATTCCGGCGGCGCTGCGGATTCAGGGCGACCTGGACCTGGAGGCCTTGCAACAGAGTTTCGCCGCCCTGGTGCAGCGTCACGAGAGCCTGCGCACCACCTTCGTCCAGGTCGATGAGCAAGCGTTCCAAGTCATTCACGAGCAGATGAACCCGGTGGTGATCCCGCAGATTCTCGACGGTGGTCACGAACAGATCCAGGCCTTCGTCCACCAGCAGATCGCCGAGCCATTCGACCTGCAAAACGGCCCGTTGCTGCGGGTTGGCCTGTTGCGGGTGGCGGCCGACGAGCATGTGCTGGTGCTGACCCAGCACCACATTGTCTCCGATGGCTGGTCGATGCAATTGTTGGTGCAGGAACTGATACAAGGTTATGCCGCGTGCAGCCAGGGTGGGACCCTGGCATTGGCCGAGCTGCCGATCCAGTATGCCGATTACGCGGTGTGGCAACGTCAGTGGATGGACGCCGGCGAACGGGAACGGCAACTGGCGTACTGGACCGAGGTGCTGGGGGGCGAGCAGCCGTTGCTGGCGCTGCCCACCGACCGGCCGCGCCCGAACCGGCAGAGCTTTGCCGGCGCCCGCCTGGCCATCGACCTGCCGCCGGTCCTGGGCCAACAGTTGCGACAGCTGGCCCAGCGCGAAGGCAGCACGTTGTTCATGGTTTTGCTGGCGTCGTTCCAGGCCTTGCTGCATCGCTACAGCGGCCAGTCGGACATCCGTGTCGGCGTGCCCATCGCCAACCGCAACCGGGTGGAAACCGAAGGCCTGATCGGATTCTTCGTCAACACCCAGGTGCTCAAGGCCGAGGTCGATCCGCAGCAGCGTTTCAGCGCGTTGCTGGCCCAGGTCAAACAGGCGGCCATCGGCGCCGAGGCTCATCAGGACCTGCCGTTCGAACAACTGGTCGAGGCGCTGCGGCCTGAGCGCAACCTGAGCCACAGCCCGTTGTTCCAGGTGCTGTACAACCACCAGAGCGTCGCACGCCAGGCACTGCCGGCGCTGCCCGGGCTGGTGATCAAGGCCCAGGAATGGGAAAGCCAGACCGCCCAGTTCGACTTGACCCTTGACACCCTGGAAGCCGAGGGTGAACTCGGTGCGGCGCTGACCTATGCCACCGATTTGTTCGACGCCAGCACCGTGCAACGCATGGCCGAGCACTGGTTGAACCTGCTGCACGGCATCGTCGCCAATCCCCGGCAACGCATCGGTGAACTGCCGCTGCTGACGGCCGCTGAGCAACAGCAGCACATCGGCCAATGGAACCCGGCGCCGCGCAGCTTCCCGGGCGAGACCTGCCTGCATCAGCGCATCGCCGAACAGGCGCGTTTGCGTCCTGATGCCGTCGCTTTGCGTTTTAACGCCCAAACCCTGACCTACGGCGCCCTCAACGCCCAGGCCAACCGTCGCGCCCATCAGTTGATCGCCCACGGTGTTGGCCCGGATGTACTGGTGGGGCTGGCGGCCGAGCGCGGTTTCGACATGCTGGTGGGCCTGCTGGCAATCCTCAAGGCCGGTGGTGCCTATGTGCCGCTGGACCCGACGTATCCCCAGGATCGTCTGGCCTACATGATGCAGGACAGCGGCATCCGTTTGCTGCTGACCCAGGCGTCCCTGATTGATCAATTGCCGGTGCCGGACGGCGTGCAAACGCTGCTGCTGGACGCCGACGTCAGTGCATTCGCCGACAGCGATCCGCAGGTGTCGATGGACGCCGAAAACCTCGCCTACGTGATCTACACCTCCGGTTCCACCGGCAACCCCAAAGGCACGTTGCTGCCGCACCACAACGTGCTGCGCCTGTTCGAGGCCACCGAGCCGTGGTTCAACTTCGGTGCGGCGGATGTCTGGAGCCTGTTCCATTCCTATGCGTTCGACTTTTCGGTCTGGGAAATCTTTGGCGCACTGCTCCACGGCGGCGAGTTGCTTATCGTGCCGTACGACATCAGCCGTTCCCCGCAGCAGTTCCACGAATTGCTCTGCGACGCCGGGGTGACGGTGCTCAACCAGACGCCTTCGGCATTCAAGCAGTTGATGCACGAAGCCTGCGCCGACTCGCGAAGCAATGCCTTGCGCTACGTGGTGTTCGGTGGCGAGGCGCTGGACGTCAAGTCCTTGCGCCCGTGGTTCGAGCGCTTCGGCGACGCGGCGCCGCAACTGATCAACATGTACGGCATCACCGAAACCACCGTGCACGTGACTTACCGTCCGCTGTCGATAGCGGACCTGGAACAGGACGCCAGCAGCCCCATCGGCGAGCCGATTGCCGACCTGTCGTGGTACCTGCTGGACGGCGATTTGAATCCGGTGCCGAAAGGCTGCATCGGAGAGTTGTACGTCGGTCGCGCCGGCCTGGCCCGGGGTTATCTGAATCGTGGCGACCTCACCGCATTGCGGTTCATCCCCGACCCGTTCGGCGACAGCGGCGCACGTTTGTACCGCACCGGCGACCTGGCGCAGTACCGCAGCGATGGGGTGATCGAGTACGTCGGCCGCATCGACCATCAAGTGAAGATCCGTGGCTTCCGCATTGAGCTGGGCGAAATCGAAGCGCGCCTGAATGCCCTGGTGTCGGTACGCGAAGCGCTGGTGTTGGCCCAGGAAGGCCCGAGCGGCCAGCAACTGGTGGGTTACGTGATTGCGGCGCAAGTCGGCGAGGACGAAGCCGGCCTGCGCGAGCAGCTCAAGACCCAACTCAAGGCCGAGCTGCCGGACTACATGGTGCCAACGCACCTGCTGTTCCTCGAGCAATGGCCGCTGACCGCCAACGGCAAGCTCGATCGCAAGGCCTTGCCAACCGCCGACGCCAGCCAGATCCAGCAGGACTACGTGGCGCCGCGAAGTGAACTGGAGCAACAGATCGCAACGATCTGGCAAGACGTGCTCAAAGTCGAGCGGGTCGGCTTGAGCGATAACTTCTTTGAGCTGGGCGGCGATTCGATTGTCTCCATCCAGGTGGTCAGCCGCGCCCGTCAGACGGGCATCCGCTTTACCCCCAAGGACTTGTTCCAGCACCAGACCGTGCAGGCGCTGGCGAGCGTCGCCCAAATGGGTGGGCAGGCGCAGGCCATCGATCAAGCGTCGACCGAAGGGTCGACACCGTTGTTGCCGATCCAGCAGGCGTTTTTCGCCGAGGTGATTCCCGAGCGTCACCACTACAACCAGTCGGTGCTGCTGAAACCGGCCAGCCCGTTGCAAGCTTCCGTGTTGGGGCAGGCCTTGCAGGCGTTGGTGCTGCACCACGACGCCTTGCGTTTGTCCTTCAGTGAAACCGCCGAAGGATGGCGCGCCGAACACCGTGAGGTGGCGGCGCAACAACAGGCTTGGGCGAGCAACGGTTTGCTGTGGCAGCGTGACGTGGCCGATGCCAGCGCGCTGGAAACCCTCGCCAATCAGGCCCAGCGCAGCCTCGACCTGGACGCCGGGCCGCTGTTGCGCGGCGTCCTGGCGACCTTGGCCGATGGCAGCCAGCGCCTGTTGCTGGTGGTTCATCACTTGGCGGTGGACGGTGTGTCGTGGCGGATTCTGTTCGACGACCTGCAAACCGCCTACCAGCAGTTGCTCGCCGGCCAAGCCCTGCAATTACCGGCCAAGACCAGCTCGGTCAAGGCCTTTGCCGAGCAGTTGCAAGCCCACGCTCGCAGCGCGGAGCTGCAGCAGCAATTGGCCTACTGGCAAGGGCTACTGCACGACGCACCGACCGATCTGCCGTGCCTCGACCCCGAGGCGATCGGGCAAAACCGCGAGGCCGTCACCGTTCACACACGGCTGGACGCGCCCTTGACCCGGCAGTTGCTGCAAGAGGCGCCAGCGGCCTATCGCACCCAGGTCAATGACCTGTTGCTCACGGCCCTGGCCCGAGTAATCTGCCGTTGGACCGGCCACGACAGCCTGTTGCTCCAGCTCGAAGGCCATGGCCGCGAAGAGCTGTTCGCCAACGTCGACCTGACCCGCACGGTGGGGTGGTTCACCAGTCTGTTCCCGGTGCGGTTGTCGCCGGCGGTCGAACTGGCGGACTCGATCAAGTCGATCAAGCAAGGGCTGCGGACGATTCCCGACAAAGGCGTGGGCTTCGGTGCGCTGCGTTACCTGGGCGAAGACGCCAGTCGGGCGGCCTTGGAAGCCTTGCCGGTGCCGCGCATTACCTTCAACTACCTCGGCCAGTTCGACGGCAGTTTCGATCAGGACCAAGGCGCGCTGTTCAGCCCGGCCAGCGAAAGCGCCGGCGACGAGCAAAGCCCGCTGACCACCCTGGGCAACTGGCTGACGCTCAACGGTCAGGTGTTCGATGGCGCGCTGCGGCTGGGCTGGACGTTCAGTGCGCAACAGTTCGAGCCGGCGACCATCCAGCGGTTGGCCGATGAGTACGCCCGTGAGCTGGCGCTGTTGATCGCCCATTGCTGCGACCCGACGAGCCAGGGTATGACGCCGGTGGACTTTCCCCTGGCCGGCCTGACCCAGGCACAACTCGATGGCCTGGCGCTGTCGGCACGCGGGGTGGAAGACCTTTACCCGCTGGCACCGATGCAGCAAGGCATGTTGTTCCACAGCCTGTACGAAGCGGGCAGCGGCCAGTACATCAACCAGATGCGCCTGGACATCGAAGGCCTCGACCCTCGGCGTTTCGAGGCGGCCTGGCAAGCGGCGGTCGATGCCCATGACAGCCTGCGCAGCAGTTTTATCTGGCAGGGCAGCGAGCGGCCGGTGCAAGTGGTGCACAAGCAGGTGCGAGTGCCGTTCACCTCCCTGGACTGGAGCGCCCGTGCCGATGCCACCCAGGCCCTGGCCGAACGGGCGGACGCCGAGCGCGAACAGGGCTTCGACCTGGCCTGCGCGCCGTTGCTGCGCCTGGTGCTGGTGCGCACCGCTGAGCGGCGTTATCACCTGATCTACACCCATCACCACATTCTGATGGACGGCTGGAGCAACTCGCAGTTGCTCGGCGAGGTCCTGCAACGCTACGACGGCCAGGCCCTGCCGCGCCCGGCCGGGCGGTATCGGGACTACATCGCCTGGCTGCAAGGCCGCGACGCCCAGGCCAGCGAAACCTTCTGGCTGGCGCAATTGCAAAGCCTGGAGGCGCCGACCCGTCTGGCCGAGCCCCGTGTCGCACCGCTGCAACCGGCGTTGGAAAGCAGCCACGCCAGCCACTACCACGACCTGACGCCCCAGCAGACCCAACGCCTGAGCGAGTTCGCCCGCCAGCAGAAAGTCACTCTCAACACCGTCGTCCAGGCGACCTGGTTGTTACTGCTGCAGCACTACACCGGGCACGCCACCGTGGCCTTCGGCGCCACCGTGTCGGGGCGGCCGAGCGAGCTCAAGGGCGTTGAGCAGCAGATCGGCCTGTTCATCAACACCTTGCCGGTCATCGCCAGCCCGCGTCCGGAGCAAGCGCTGAGCGCACTGCTGCAACAGATCCAGGGCCAGAACGTGGCCTTGCGCGAGCACGAGCACACGCCATTGTTCGAGATCCAGCGCTGGGCCGGGCAGGGCGGTGACGGTTTGTTCGACACCTTGCTGGTGTTCGAAAACTACCCCGTGTCCCAGGCCCTGCAAGCGCAGGCGCCCTCGGGTTTGAGCTTCGGCAGCGTGGCCAGCCAGGAACAGACTAATTTCCCGTTGACCCTGGCCGTCAATCTAACTGACATCCTGAGCCTGCACTTCACCTATGCCCATGCTGCTTTCCCTATACACACCGTCGAGCGCCTGGCTGAGCAGGTGGCCTACGTGCTCGCGCAGATGGTGAGCCTGCCGGCCGGCGGTTGCGTGGGCGACATCCAACTGCTGGATGAGGTGACCCGTGACAGGCTGCTGCACGACTGGAACGCCACTTCGGTGGTGGAGCCGCCTCGGCGCCCGGTCCATCAATGGATCGAGGCCCAGGCCCGAAGCACCCCCGACGCGGTCGCCGTGGTCAGCGAGCAGGAAACGCTTACTTACGCCGAGCTCAACGCCCGGGCCAATCGCCTGGCCCATGGCTTGATCGAACGCGGCATCGGCCCTGACGTGCTGGTGGGGCTGGCGCTGTCGCGCAGCGTGCAGATGGTCGTCGGCTTGCTGGCGGTGCTCAAGGCCGGTGGCGCCTACGTGCCGCTGGACCCGGCCTATCCGCGGGATCGCCTGGCGTACATGGTCGAGGACAGCGGCATCGCCTTGCTCCTCACTGATACCGATGGGTTGCCGCTGTTCGGCGACGCTGCCGTGGCCACGCTGCTGTTGGATCAGCCCGGGCAATGGCTGGCCGGCTACAGCGAGCGCGACCCGGGCGTGGCCATCGACGGCGAGCACCTCGCTTATGTGATCTACACCTCCGGCTCCACCGGCAAGCCCAAGGGCGTGACCCTTCGCCATGTCGGCCTGAGCAACCACATGGCGTGGATGCAGGATTGTTTGAAACTGACCGCCGCCGACCGCGTCCTGCAGAAAACCGCGATCAGTTTCGATGCCTCGGTCTGGGAGTTCTGGCTGCCGTTGATGAGCGGCGCGCAACTGGTGCTCGCCAGCCCGCACCTGAACCTCGACCTGACCACCCTCTGGGCCGACGTGGCGCGGTGGCGCATCAGCGTGCTGCAAATGGCGCCCTCGCTGTTGCAGGCCTTGCTGCCTCTGGCGACCCGCGAGCAACTGGCCTCCCTGCGCCTGCTGCTGTGCGGCGGCGAGGCCTTGAGCACGCACCTGTCACGCCAGGTCATGGCGCTGTTCGAGGGCGAGCTGCGCAACCTCTATGGCCCGACCGAAGCGACCATCGACACCAGCAGCCATGCCGTGGTGCGCGGCCGCGAAGAGGACGCCGAGCGGATCATCGCCATCGGCCGTCCCATCGATAACGTGCGCACCTACGTGCTGGACGCGGCGTTGCGGCCTTGCGCCGTGGGCGCCGTCGGCGAGTTGCACATCGCCGGTGATTCCCTGGCCCGTGGTTACCACCAACGACCGGCACTGTCCGCCGAACGCTTCATTCCCGACCCGTTCGCGCCAGATGCCGGCGGTCGCCTGTATCGCACCGGTGACCTGGCGCGTTACGGCGCGGACGGGGTGATCGAGTACCTCGGCCGGATCGACCATCAAGTGAAGATCCGTGGCCTGCGCATCGAACTGGGGGAAATCGAAGCGCGCCTGCAGGCCGATGCCGATGTGCGCGATGCGGTGGTGCTGGCGCGGGACGACGTGAGCGGGCCGAACCTGGTGGCCTACCTGGTCGGCCAGGACAGCCCGCTCGACAGCCCTCTTGACCAGGCCAGCCTGAGCGACCGGCTCAAGGCGCGACTGGCGGCCCAGGTGCCGGACTTCATGGTGCCGACCCATTGGGTCTTCCTCGACCGCTTGCCGCTGACCCCCAACGGCAAGCTCGATCGCAAGGCCTTGCCGGCACCGGACACCCGTGCCCTGCACTCGGCTTACCTCGCACCGCAGAGCGACCTCGAATGCCGGGTCGCGGCCATCTGGCAAGACGTGCTCAAGGTCGAGCGGGTCGGGCTGGGCGACGACTTCTTCGAGCTGGGCGGGCATTCGCTGCTGGTGGTGAGCGTGGTCTCGCGCCTGCAACTGGAGCTGGGCCTGACCTTGACCCCGCAACTGATTTTCCAATTCCCGGTACTCGGCGCGTTCGTGGCGCAACTCGAGCCTGCCGGCGAACCCATGAGTACGTCGAAATTGAGCAAGCTTGAAGCGCTGCTCGATGAATTTGAGGAGGTTTGATGGACACCGCTGTCGCACAACGTATTGCCAGGCGCTTCATAACGCTGCCGCTGGAAAAACGTCGCTTGTACTTGCAGAAAATGCTCGAAGAGAACGTTTCCCCAGCGAACCTGCCCATTGCGCCCGTCAGTGCCGAGTTCGACACGTTGTCGCTGTCATTTGCCCAGGAACGCCAATGGTTCCTGTGGCAGCTGGACCCCGAGAGCGCGGCCTACCACATGCCTACGGCCCTGCGCTTGCGCGGGCCGCTGGACATCGCTGCGCTGGAGCAGAGTTTCACGGCGTTGGTGGCGCGTCACGAGAGCCTGCGCACCACCTTCCAGACCCAGGGCGAGCAGGTCGTGCAGCAGGTGCACGCGGCGGCGCCAGTGCGCTTGCAGGCAGACACGTTGGAACAACGGCCAGACGAAACCCAGCTGCGCCAGTTGATCGAAGCCGAAACCCGCCAGCTCTTCGACCTGCAACAAGGGCCGTTGCTGCGCACGCGCCTGCTGCGGTTGGCGGCGGATGACCATGTGCTGATCGTGACCTTGCACCACATCGTTGCCGATGGCTGGTCGATGCAGGTGATGGTCGAGGAACTGGTCAATGGCTACGCCGCCTTCAGCCAGGGCCACGTGCCGGAGCTGCCGGCGCTGCCGATCCAGTATGCCGACTACGCCATCTGGCAGCGGCACTGGATGGAGGCGGGCGAGCGTGAACGCCAGTTGGAATACTGGACCGCACGCTTGGGTGGCCAGCAACCGGTGCTGGAACTGCCCACCGATTTCCCCCGTCCGGCGGTGATGAGCTATCGCGGCGCGCGGCTGGAACTTGCCATCGATGCGGTACTGGCCGGCGACCTCAAGCACATGGCCCAGCGCGAAGGCGTCAGCCTGTTCATGCTTCTGCTGGCCTCGTTCCAGGCGCTGCTGCATCGCTACAGCGGCCAGCACGATATTCGTGTCGGCGTGCCGACGGCCAACCGTAACCGGGTTGAGACCGAGCGCCTGATCGGCTTTTTCGTCAACACCCAGGTGCTCGACAGCGATGTCCAGAGCCAGGATTCGTTTGGTGCCCTGCTGCAACAAGTGAAGCAGGCAGCCCTGGGTGCCCAGGCGCACCAAGAGCTGCCGTTCGAGCAACTGGTCGAGGCGTTGCAGCCTGAGCGCAACCTGAGCCACAGCCCGCTGTTCCAGGTGATGTTCAACCACCGGACCCAAGGCCCGGCGGGTGAGGGGCCGGTCGGTGCGTTGAAAGTCGAGGGGCTGCGCTGGGATTCGCACACGGCGCAATTCGACCTGACCCTGGAAACCGTGGAGCACAGCGAAGGGCTCTCGGCAGGGCTGATTTATGCCACCGACCTGTTTGGCGCCGAGACGATCGCGCGCATGGCCGGGCATTGGCAGAACCTGTTGCGGGCAATCGTGGCCGACCCGACGCAGCGCATCGGTGAACTGCCGTTGCTCGACGCGGCCGAACGCCAGGCCCAGCTCGACGACGGCCAGCGCAACGCGGCGCCAGCGCCCGAGGCGGGGTTTGTCCATCAATTATTCGAACGACAAGCGGCGCGCACCCCGGACGCTCCGGCGCTGGTGATCGACGACGAACGCTGGAGCTACGGCCAACTCAATGCCCGGGCCAATCAACTGGCGGGGAAGCTGCAGAGCCTTGGCGTCGGCCCCGATGTCCTGGTCGGCATTGCCGTGGAGCGTAGCGCGCACATGCTGGTGGGCCTGCTGGCGATCCTCAAGGCCGGCGGCACCTACCTGCCGCTGGACCCGGCGTTCCCCCAGGACCGCCTGGCCTACATGATCGAAGACAGCGGCATCGAGCTGCTGCTGACCCAGAACTCGCTGCTCAACCGATTCTCGGCACCCTGTGGGAGCGAGCCTGTGGGAGCAAAGCTTGCTCGCGATGGCGGTAGTTCAGTCAATGGTGATGGTGGGTGTGCCGACGCTATCGCGAGCAAGCTTTGCTCCCACAGGTTCGCTCCCACAGGGGCCGGTGTTGGCATCACCACGCTGGTGTTGGACCAGGAGGGTGACTGGCTCGACGGCTATGCCTGCGAGGCGCCCGCGACGCATCTGGACGCGGAGCACCTGGCCTACGCGATCTACACCTCCGGCTCCACCGGCAAGCCCAAGGGCGTGATGGTGCGCCACGGCGCGCTGACCAATTTCGTCGCGAGCATGGCCAAGGCGCCGGGCATGACCGCCCAGGACCGGGCGTTGTCGCTGACCACGTTCTCGTTCGATATTTTCGGCCTGGAAATCTACGTGCCGCTGATGGTCGGCGCGTGCATCGTACTGACCGGCCAACACATCGCCCAGGACCCGTACGCGGTGTTGGCGCTGATCGCGGCGGAGCAGGTCAACGTGGTCCAGGCCACGCCGTCGACCTGGCGCATGTTGCTGGACAACGAGCACGCCCAGGGTTTGCGCGGCTGCAAGTGCCTGTGCGGTGGCGAGGCGCTGCCCCGGGAACTGGCCGTGCGCATGCTCGCCCTTGGCGGTGAAGTGTGGAACCTCTACGGCCCGACGGAAACCACCATCTGGTCGGCCCTGCACCCGTTGCAAACCCAGGCTGCGCAACCGTGGCTGGGCGGCCCCATCGACAACACCACGCTGTACATCGTCGGTGCCGACCTGATGCCGGTGCCCTATGGCGTGGCCGGTGAATTGCTGATCGGCGGCCAGGGCCTGGCCCGGGGTTATTTCCAGCGTCCGGCGCTGACCGCGGAACGTTTCGTGCCCCATCCGTTTGTCGCCGGCGAGCGCCTGTATCGCACCGGTGACCTGGCGCGCCAGCGTGCCGACGGCATCCTCGAATACCTCGGGCGCATCGACCACCAGGTGAAGATCCGCGGGTTCCGCATCGAACTGGGGGAAATCGAGGCGCGCCTGCTGGAACAGGGCAGCGTGCGCGAAGCGGCGGTGCTGGCCCAGGACGCGCCGGGCGGCCAGGCGCTGGTGGCGTACATCGTCCCAACCGCCGAACTGGATGACCTGGACGCCACCGCCCAGAGCGACCTGCGTGACAGCCTCACCGCAGGGCTCAAGGTCAACCTGCCCGACTACATGGTGCCGGCCCACGTGGTGCTGTTGCCGCGCTTCCCGCTGACGCCCAACGGCAAGCTGGATCGCAAGCAGTTGCCCAAGCCCGATGCCAGCCAGTGGCAGAAAACCTATGTCGCGCCGCAGACCTCCGTGCAGCAGGCGGTGGCGACGATCTGGGCCGATATCCTCAAGGTCCGGCGGGTGGGCCTGGATGACAACTTCTTCGAACTGGGCGGCCATTCCTTGCTGGCCACCCAGGTGATGTCGCGGATTCGCCAGCAACTGAATATCCAGGTGCCGTTGCGCCTGTTGTTCGCCCACAACAGCCTGCGAGCGTTTGTCGAGGCCCTGGGCACGGCGTCGGCGAATGATGAGCCGAGCATCCCCCGTATTCCTCGCGACCAGCCACTGGCGCTCTCGTACGCCCAGCAGCGGCAGTGGTTTCTCTGGCAACTGGAACCCACCAGCAGCGCCTATCACATTCCCGCCGCGCTGCGTTTGCGCGGTGCCCTCGACCGTGCCGCGTTGCAACAGAGCTTCGATGCACTGGTGGCGCGTCACGAGAGCCTGCGGACCCGCTTCGTGCTCGACAATGAGCGTCCCCTGCAAGTGATCGATGCACCGGCGCCGCTGACCCTGGCGGTGGAATCGGTGGACGCCGGTATCGATGAACAGGCCTTGCGCGGCTTGATCGAAGCCGAAACCCGACGATTGTTCGATTTGCAGCGCGGTCCGTTGCTGCGGGTCAAGTTGTTGCAACTGGGGGCTGATGAGCATGTGCTGATCCTGACCCAGCACCACATCGTGTCCGATGCCTGGTCGATGCAGATCATGGTCGACGACCTGCTGCAGTTGTACGCGGGTTTCAGCCAGGGCCAGCCCGTGGCGCTGGCGCCGCTGCTGATCCAGTACGCCGACTACGGCCACTGGCAGCGGCAATGGCTGGCGGCGGGGGAGCAACAACGTCAACTCGATTACTGGCTCGAGCAGTTGGGCGGCGAACAACCGATTCTCGAACTGCCGACCGACCATCCGCGCCCGGCCCAGCAAAGCTATCGGGGCGCACGGCTGCCCATCGTCATCGAGCCGGCTTTGGCCGAAGGCCTCAAGCGCCTGGCCCAGCAACACAACAGCACGCTGTTCATGCTCTTGCTCGCCGGCTTCCAGACCTTGCTGCACCGCTACAGCGGCCAGGACGACATCCGCGTCGGCGTGCCGATCGCCAACCGTAACCGGGAGGAAACCGAGCGCCTGCTGGGCTTCTTCGTCAACACCCAGGTGCTCAAGGCCGACATCGACGGCAACCTGCGGTTCGACCAGTTGCTCGATCAGGTCAAGCAACGCGCACTGGGCGCCCAGGCCCACCAGGACCTGCCGTTCGAACAACTGGTGGAACGGCTGGAACCGGCGCGCAACCTGAGTCACACGCCGTTGTTCCAGGTGATGTTCAACCATGCCAGCGAGGCCCGCCGGGATCTGTCGGCGTTGCCGGGCCTGAGCCTGGAGCAACTGACCTGGGACTCAGGTACCGCGCAGTTCGACCTGACCCTGGACACCTTCGAATACGCCGATGGCCTCAGCGCCGCGTTGACCTATGCCCGCGACCTGTTCGAACCGGGCACCATCGCCCGCCTGGGCGAGCACTGGCTGAACCTGTTGCGCGCCATCGTCGCCAACCCGACCCAGCGCATCGCCGAACTGCCGATGCTGGACGGGGCACAGCGGCGCGTGATCGTCGAGGACTGGAACCGCACCTACGCCGACTACCCGAACCATGTTCCGGTGCATCAGTTGATCGAAGCCCAGGTCGAGCGTGACCCGCACGCCGAGGCACTGGTGTTCGAAGGGCAATCGCTGAGCTATGCCCAACTCAACGCCCGCGCCAACCAGTTGGCCCGTGCCCTGATCGCCCGCGGCATCGGCCCGGATGTGCTGGTGGGCATCGCGGTGCAGCGCAGCGTGGAGATGGTCGTCGGCCTGCTGGCGATCCTCAAGGCCGGCGGCGCCTACGTGCCGCTGGACCCGGAGTACCCGCCGGAGCGCCTGGCCTACATGATCGAGGACAGCGGCATCGAGCTGCTGCTGACCCAAAGCTCGTTGCTCAACCAACTACCGCTGTCCTGTGGGAGCGAGCTTGCTCGCGATGGCGGTGGTTCAGTCAATAGTGATGTTGAAGGTGAGGGCCTTATCGCGAGCAGGCTCGCTCCCACAGGGGGCGGTGTCACCCCCTTGGTGCTGGATGGGGACGACGCCTGGCTGCGGGACTATCCCACCGACAACCCACCTTCCCGGGTCGTCGCCGAGAACCTGGCCTATGTGATCTACACCTCTGGCTCCACCGGCAAGCCCAAGGGCGCCGGCAACAGCCATGGCGCGCTGACCAACCGCTTGTGCTGGATGCAACAGGCCTATGGCCTGGAGGCGGGCGACAGTGTCTTGCAGAAGACCCCGTTCAGTTTCGACGTGTCGGTCTGGGAATTCTTCTGGCCGCTAATGACGGGCGTGCGCCTGGTCGTCGCGGCACCGGGGGATCATCGCGATCCGCAGAAGCTGGTCAGCCTGATCGAACGGGAAAGCATCACCACCCTGCATTTCGTGCCGTCGATGCTGCAAGCGTTCGTGCTCGACGCCAACGTCAGTCGTTGCACCAGCCTGACCCGTATTGTCTGCAGCGGCGAAGCCCTGCCGGTGGATGCCCAGCAGCAGGTGTTCGCCAAGTTGCCCGATGCCCGGCTGTATAACCTGTACGGTCCGACCGAAGCGGCCATCGACGTGACCCATTGGACCTGCCGCGACGAAGGGCGCGATGCGGTGCCGATTGGCGAGCCGATTGCCAACCTGATGACCTACATCCTCGACGATGAACTGAACCCGGTGCCGAGCGGCGTCAACGGCGAGCTGTACCTCAGCGGCCAGGGCCTGGCCCGTGGTTATCACCGCCGCCCCGAACTGACCGCCGAGCGTTTCGTCGCCAGCCCGTTCGTGGCCGGCGAGCGGCTGTACCGCACCGGCGACCTGGCGCGCTATCGCCCGAACGGGGTGATCGACTACATCGGCCGGATCGACCATCAGGTGAAGGTCCGCGGGTTCCGTATCGAATTGGGCGAGATCGAAGCGCGCCTGCTTGAACATGCGGCGGTGCGCGAAGCGGTGGTGGTGGCCCAGGACAGCCGCAGCGGCAAGGTGCTGAGCGGCTACGTGGTCGTCCAGGCCGAGGCAACCGGTGATTGGTCGCTGCTGCGTGAAGCGCTTCTGGTCCATTTGCGCCTGAACCTGCCGGAACACATGGTGCCGACGCACCTGACCCGCCTGGAACACATGCCGCTGAGCCCGAACGGCAAACTCGACCGCAAGGCGCTGCCGGCGCCGGACCTGGCCGAACGCCAAGAAGCATTCACGGCACCGGTCAACGCCATCGAGCGGGCGCTGGTGGAGATCTGGCAAGGGGTGCTCGGCGTCGAGCGGGTGGGCACCGCCGACAACTTCTTCGCCCTGGGTGGCGACTCGATCAACTCGATCCAGGTGGTCAGTCGGGCGCGTGCCCAAGGCATCGGCCTGGCTCCCAAGGACCTGTTCCTGCACCAGACCATCCAGGCCCTGGCGCGGGTCGCCATGGTGGCCGATGAGGCGGTGATCGACCTGGCACCGGTCACCGGCGACAGCTTGCTGGTGCCGATGCAGCACTGGTTTTTCGCCAGCGATATCCCGCACCGCGACCACTGGAATCAATCGGTCCTGCTGACTCCGCGCGAACCGTTGGACATCGTGCATCTGCAACAGGCCCTCCAGCACGTGGTGGCCCATCACGATGCCCTGCGCCTGCGGTTCACCCAGGCCGACGATGGCCGCTGGCACGCCAGCCATCAGGCCGTGGATGAGCAACCGCTGGAGATCTGGCAGCGCACCGCCCAGAACGCCGCCGAGATCGTCGCCATCGCCGACCAGGCGCAACGCAGCCTCGACCTGCAGCACGGCCCGTTGCTGCGCTGCAGCCTGATCGCGGTGCAGGACGGCAGTTCGCGCCTGCACCTGGCGATTCATCACCTGGTCATGGACGGCGTGTCGTGGCGGGTGCTGCTGGAAGACCTGCAAAACGTCTACCGCCAATTACGGGCGAACCAGGTGCCGGCCTTGCCGGGCAAGTCCACGGCGTTCAAGGCCTGGGCCGCTCAGTTGCAGGACTACGCCCACAGCGAAACCCTGAACAAGGAACTGGATTACTGGGTCGGGCAATTGGATCAGCCTCTGCCGCCGTTACCACGGGCCCGTCCCGAAGGCAGCCAGGCCGCGGCCCATGGCCGTTCGGTGAGCACACGCCTGGACGCTACCCAGACCCAGCGTCTGCTCAAGCAAGCGCCGACGGCCTATCGCACCCAGGTCAACGATTTGCTGCTCAGCGCCCTGGCGCAAGTGGTCTGCCAATGGACCGGGCAACCGGCCTGCCTGGTGCAGCTCGAAGGCCATGGCCGCGAAGAGCTGTTCGATGGCATCGACCTGAGCCGCACCGTCGGTTGGTTCACCAGCCTGTTCCCGGTGTTGCTGACACCGGCCAGCGACCCCGCCGAGTCCATCAAGCGGATCAAGGAACAGCTGCGCGCGGTGCCGAACAAGGGCCTGGGCTACGGCGTCCTGCGCTACCTCGGTGCCGAAGCGGTCCAGCAGCGGCTGGCAAAACTGCCGCCAGCGCGCATCACCTTCAACTACCTGGGGCAGTTCGACCAGAGCTTCGATGAGCAGGCGCTGTTCGTGCCAAGCGAGGAGGGCAGTGGCGCAGGGCACGGCGATGACGTGGCGCTGGGCAACTGGCTGACCCTCGACGGGCGGATCTTCAACGGCCAGTTGTCCCTGGACTGGACTTTCAGTGGCGATGTCTTCGACGAGGCCACGCTCCAGCAGTTGGCCGATGCCTACGCGGTGGCGTTGCAACAACTGATCGACCACTGCTGCACCGACGGGCACCAGGGCCTGACACCTTCCGACTTCCCGCTGGCGCGCCTGAGCCAGTCGCAACTCAACGGCCTGCCGGTGCCCGTGGCCCAGGTGGAGGACATCTACCCGCTGTCGCCGATGCAGGACGGCATGCTGTTCCACACCCTGGCCGACGACAGCTCCGGCTTGTACATCAACCAGATCAGCCTGCCGGTACACGGCCTGGACACCGAGCGTTTCGCCCGGGCCTGGACCGCGGTGATCGAGCGCGAGGACATCCTGCGCACCAGTTTCCATTGGCAGGATGGCTTGAGCACGCCGGTACAAATCGTTCATCGCCAGGTTGAGTTGCCGTTGCAGATCGAAGACTGGCGTGGACAGGACATCAGCGAGCAGGCCATCAGCGCCCGGGCGACCGCCGATTACCTGGCCGGTTTCGACTTGAGCCGTGCGCCCTTGCAACGGGTGCTGTTGCTGCGCCTGGAAGACGACCGTTACCAGATGATCTGGACCTGCCATCACATCCTCATGGACGGCTGGAGCAGTTCGCGCTTGTTCGGTGAGGTGTTGCAGTTCTACGCCCATGGGCAGGTGCCAAGCCGCAATGGTCGCTACCGCGAATTCATCGAATGGCTGCAACGCCAGGACCAGGGTGCGCTGGAGCGCTTCTGGCGCAGCCGCCTCGACCCATTGGAACAGGCGACCTCCCTCAACCAGGCGATGTTCCCGCGGCATGTCGCGGCATTGCCGGGGCACGAGGCGCTGTATTCGCGCTGGGACGCAGCGCAGACCGCGCGGCTGCAACAGGCCTGCCGCGCCTTGCAGATCACACCGAACACCTTGATCCAAGGGGCGTGGCTGCTGTTGCTGCAGCGCTTCACCGGGCAAAACACCGTGGTCTTTGGCGCCACCGTCGCCGGGCGTCCGGCGGGGCTGGTCAACGCCGACAACATCCTTGGCCTGTTCATCAACACCTTGCCGGTGATCCAGACCCTGGACCCGGAGCAGCCGCTGGATCAATGGCTGCAGCAGTTGCAGGCCTACAACCTGGACCTCCGTGAGCATTCCCATGCGCCACTGGCGGACATCCAGCGCTGGTCGGGCCTGGGCGGGCAGGGCTTGTTCGACAGCATCATCGTGTTCGAGAACTACCCCATCGACGAACGCCTGGCCGACCAGCAGGACACCGGCCTGAGTTTCGGCGAGTCGCGCAATCATGACGTGACCAACTTCCCGATGGACCTGGCGGTCAACCTGGGTGAAACGCTGTCCATCGAGTACCTGTTCCTGCGCAACGCCTTCAGTGTCGAAGCGGTGGAGCGAATCCGCCGGACCCTGGAAGACACCCTGGAAGCGATGATCAATGCGCCCCACGCGTGCCTGGGCAACCTGCAGCGCTTGTCGCTGGAGCAGTGGCAGGCCTTCGAGCAATGGAGCGCGGCACCGAACGGCTGCTATCAGGCGCAGTTGCTGCCGGAAATGATTGGCCGGCATGCCCGGTCGCGTCCACAGGCCACGGCGCTGGTGTGTGGCGACGACTCGCTGGACTATGGCGAACTGGAGTGTCGGGCCAACCGCCTGGCCCACCGTTTGATCGAACTCGGCGCCGGCCCGGAAGTGGTGGTCGGCGTGGCCCTGGAGCGTTCGGTGGACATGGTCGTGGCGCTGCTGGCGGTGATGAAAAGCGGCTCGGCGTATGTGCCGCTGGACATCGATTACCCACCCGAGCGCCTGGCGTTCATGATCGAAGATTCGGCCATGGCGCTGTTGCTGACCCACAGCCGGGTGCAGGGGCGCCTGCCTGAGCTCGACGGTTTGGCGCGCCTGGCCATCGACGGTTTCGACAGCCGTGGCTACAGCGACCTGCCGCCGCACAGCGGCTTGCTGGGTGGCAACCTGGCCTACCTGATCTACACCTCCGGCTCCACCGGCCGACCCAAAGGCGTCGCCGTGGCGCACGGGCCGATGAGCATGCATTGCCAGGCCATCGCCGGGCTGTATGACATGGACGAGCACACCCGTGAGCTGCATTTCATGTCGTTCGCCTTCGACGGCGCCCATGAGCGCTGGCTGAGCACGCTATTGAGCGGCGGCACCCTGGTGATTCGCGACGGCGCGCTGTGGACGCCGGAGCAGACCTTCGACGCCTTGCACCGCCACGGCATCACCATCGCCTGCTTCCCGCCGGCCTACCTCAAGCAACTGGCCGAATACGCTGCCCACAGCCAGCTGGCGCCACCGCCGGTGCGGGTATACTGCTTCGGCGGCGATGCGGTGCCGGACCAGACCTTCGAACAAGTGAAGGCGGCGCTGCGCCCGCAATGCTTCACCAACGGCTATGGGCCGACGGAAACCGTGGTCACGCCCATGTTGTGGAAGGTGCCGGCCAGCGAACGTTGCGAAGCCGCCTACGCGCCGATCGGGCGGGCGGTGGGCGAGCGCGCCTTGTATGTCCTGGACGACAACCTCAACCCGTTGCCGCCGGGCATTGCCGGCGAGTTGTACATCGGTGGCGAGGGGATCGCCCGTGGTTATCACCGCCGCCCGGACCTGAGTGCCGAGCGCTTCGTGCCGGACCCGTTCGGCCAGCCGGGCGATCGCCTGTACCGCAGCGGCGACCTGGTGCGCCAGCGTGTCGACGGGGTGCTCGATTACGTCGGGCGTATCGACCACCAGATCAAGGTGCGGGGTTTCCGCATCGAACTGGGGGAAATCGAAGCCAGCTTGCGACAGTTGGACGACGTCAGCGATGCGTTGGTGATCGCCCGCGACAGTGCCTCGGGCAAGCAACTGATCGGCTACGTGGTCACCCCCGAGGGCATGGCCATCGGTGATCGGCTCAAGGCCGAGCTGCGGGCGCAGTTGCCCGATTACATGGTGCCGGCCCAGGTCATCTGCCTGGAGGCGCTGCCGGTCACGCCGAACGGCAAGCTCGACCGCCAGGCCCTGCCAGAGCCGGAATTCAAGGGCGCCGAGTATGTGCCCGGGCGCAACCGCGACGAGCAACTGCTGGCCGAGGTCTGGGCCGAGGTGTTGCAAGTCGAGCGGGTGGGCATCACCGACAACTTCTTCGAGTTGGGCGGTGACTCGATCCTCAGCCTGCAAGTGGTTTCGCGGGTACGCAACCATCCGGAGCTGAAGATGGAGCTCAAGCTGCGGGACCTGATGCGTGGCCAGACCATCGAGGCGATTTTCGACCAGCGTTCGAACACGCTTGCCGTGACGGTCGAGGATGTGACCCAGGTGGCGGGCGAAGGGCAGTTCAACCTGATTCCGATCCAGCAATGGTGGTTTGACCAGCGCATGAGTGAACCCCACCACTACAACCAGGCGTTGATGCTGCGGGCCCGCCAGGGGGTGAACCTGACGGCGCTGGAATTGGCGTTGCGCGGCATGATGCAGCAGCACGACGCCTTACGCCTGCGCTTCAGTGAGGTCGGCGGGCGTCACCTGCAACATTACCAGGCGTTGGAGGAAATGCAGGCGCAGTGGGCCAGCGAACCCTTGTTGTGGCAGCACACGGTGGCCGATGAAGCCGAGCTGGAGCTGTACGCCGAACAGGTACAGCGCAGCCTCGATGTGCACAACGGGCCGGTGTGGCGCACCGCGCACGTGACCTTGGGCAGTGGTGAGATTCGTGTGCTGATGGTCATTCATCACCTGGTCATCGACACGGTGTCGTGGCGTTTGCTCCTGCAGGATTTGCAGACCGCTTATGCGGCCTACAGCGACGGCCAGACGCCGAACCTGCCGATACGCACCAGCAGCTACCGGGCCTGGGCCGAGGGCTTGCAGGCCTATGCACGGGATTATCCGGCCCAGGAAAAAGCCTGGTGGCTGGAGCAGATCGACCAGCCGGGTAGCGAGTTGCCGTGTGACAACCCGCGGGGCAAGAACCAGGTGCAGTACCAGTCGGTCGCGCATTTGAGCCTGTCGGAGCAGCACACCCAGCAGTTGCTCAAACAGGTGCCGGCGGTCTACCAGACGCAGATCAACGACGTGTTGCTGGCGGCGCTGAGCCGGGTGTTGTGCCGCTGGAGCCAGCAGCCTTCGGTGCTGATCCAGCTGGAGGGGCATGGTCGCGAGGACTTGGTCAAGGACATCGACCTGAGCCGCAGCCTGGGCTGGTTCACCAGCATGTTCCCGGTGCGCCTGACCCCGAGCCCGGACGCCGACATCGGCACGTCGGTGCGGGCGGTGCAGCGGCAGTTGGCCGCCGTGCCGAACAAGGGGTTGGGCTATGGCGTGTTGCGCTACATGAGCGGCGAGCCGATGGCCGCCACCTTGGGCCGCGCCCCCCAGGCGCGGGTGACGTTCAACTACCTGGGGCAGTTCGACCAGAGTTTCGACGACAAGGCGTTGCTGGTGCCAGCGGCGGAAAGCTACGGCAGTTGCTACAGCCCCCATGCCGCGTTGGGCAACTGGCTGGAAGTGGTGGGGCAGGTGTACGACGGGCGCCTGGCGCTGCGCTGCATCTTCAGCACCCGCCGCTACCGTGCCGAGACTGTCGAGGGATTGATGCGCGCGTACCAGGAGGAACTGGAAGCGTTGATCGAGCACTGCGTGGCGCAGGCTGCCTAAGGATGGGGGCGGGTTCATCGTTATATGAGGAACCCGCCGTCGCCTGGAGGAAGATAGCCAGCACCGAACCTGTGGCGAGGGGAGCTTGCTCCCGCTGGGCTGCGAAGCGGCCCCAAAACCAGCCCTCTCGAAACAACTGACCCACCGAGGTGCTGGCCATTGGGGCTGCTGTGCAGCCCAGCGGGAGCAAGCTCCCCTCGCCACAGGGTTTTGCATGAGCCTGAGTGGCTCATCTTTTACCCATGGTTTTTCACAAGGAACCCCTGCGATGTCCCTGCATCTGGAACTCAACGCCTTCCTCGACCTGGCCGAAGAAAGCCAGGCCGAGGGCCCCGGGCCGTTTCACCTGTCGACGCCGGCCCAGGCCCGCGAGGCGTTCGAGCGTACCACCGGGCAATTGCGCTGGAACGCTCCGGCGGATGTGCAGTGCGCCGCTCACGCATTCACCGCCCGTGACGGTGCACCGCTGACCCTGCGTCTGTATCGTCCGGCCACGGCTGCGGCCCAGGTGTTGCCGGTGCTGGTGTACTTTCACGGCGGCGGCTATGTGGTCGGCAGCCTGGACTCCCACGATGGTGTCTGCCGCGAATTCTGCGCCCGGACGCCGTGCGCGGTGTTGTCGGTGGGCTATCGCCTGGCCCCGGAACACACCTTCCCGACCCCGCTGAACGACGGCGCCGATGCCCTCGACTGGCTGGCCCGGCAGGCCCGCGCCGAAGGCCTGGACCTCAGCCGCGTGGCGTTCGGCGGCGACAGCGTCGGCGCGACACTGGCGACGGTGCTTGCGCTGCAAGCGGCCCTGGAACCCGCCTCCCTGGCGATCCAACCGTGCTTTCAGTTGCTCTGCTACCCGGTGACCGATGCGTCCACCAGCAGCCCATCCACCGAGTTGTTCGGCGAAGGGTATCTGCTGGAGAGCGAAACCCTGGAGTGGTTCTACCGGCACTACGCCAATGAGCCCAGCGATCGCCTGGACTGGCGTTTCTCGCCGTTGCTGGCACCCGGTTACCCAGGCCTGGCCCCGGCCCTGATCGCCCTGGCCGGCCATGACCCGCTGCTCGACGAAGGCCGCGCCTACGCCCGGCGCTTGCAGGAACAGGGGGTAAGCGTGGAGCTGATCGAATACACCGGCCTGATCCACGACTACCTGCGTTTGCAGAGCGTGGTGCCGGAGATTGACGAGGTGTACGCGCAATTGAGCCAAGCCTTGCGGATTGCACTCACTGCCTGAAACACCACAAAACAACTGTGGGTGGTCTCAGAATTTGCATAGGCCACAGATCCCCTGTGGGAGCGAGCTTGCTCGCGATAGCGGCAGGTCAGCCAGCACTTAAGTGCCTGATACACCGCCATCGCGAGCAAGCTCGCTCCCACAGTTGTTTTGTGGTGATTTCAGTATTTTGCAGGCACAAAAAAACCGGGCCAGGCCCGGTTTTTTTGTGTGCGGTGTTGCTTAGAAGTCGTAGGTCACGTCCAGCGAGGCCACGCGTTCCTGGCCGTAGTAGCAGCCGAACGAGTAGTTGCAGTGGGACACGTATTCGCGGTCGAAGACGTTCTGCACGTTCAGGCTGGTGGTGACGCCACGCAGGCTCGAGGTGGCCTTGCCCATGTCATAGCTGATGGTGGTGTCGAACACGGTGAAGGCCGGTACGTCGAACGAGTTGGCCGCATCGCCCGGCTTGCGGCCGGTGTGGCGGGCGCCTGCGCCGAAGGTCAGGCCATTGAGGACGGCCTGGGTGAAGTGGTAGTCGACCCACAGCGTGGCGGAGAACGGAGCCTGTTGTTCGCTGCGGTTGCCCTCGTTGCCGTAGTTGTCCTTGGTGTAGAACGAGTCGAGGTAGGTGGCAGCGGCCATGACGTCGATGTTGTCGACCGTGGATTTGACTTCCAATTCAACGCCCCGTGAACGCACCTGGCCCGACTGGATCGAGTTCTGCGGATCGGCGGGGTCGGCGGTCACCAGGTTCTTCTGTTTGATCTGGAACACCGAGGCGGTAATCATCGTCTTGTCGAACGGCTGGTACTTCACGCCCACTTCGTATTGCTCGCCTTCGGTCGGCTTGAAGGCGTTGCCGCTAGCGTCCGTGCCCGTGGTCGGCAGGAAGGATTCCGAGTAGCTGATGTACGGCGCCAGGCCGAAATCGGTGACATAGGTCAGGCCCACCCGGCCGGTGAACTTGTTGTCACGCAGTGAGGAAACGGTGCCCGCCAGCAGGTCCTTGTTGTCCACTTCGGCCCAGTCCTGGCGGCCACCCACGGTCAGGATCCACTTGTCCAGCTTGATCTGGTCCTGCAGGTAGACGCCGGTCTGGCGAACGGTGTTGTCCCACTTGGTGTCCAGCGTCGGGGTCACGCTGCCGGTGTCGTAGTTGTTGTTATTGCCGTACAGGTCGATCGGCGCGACGTTGTAGGCGTTGTAGCCGTCGTACTTGCGGTTGAAATGACGATAGTCCACGCCCGCCAGGGTGGTGTGTTCCAGGGCGCCGGTGTTGAATTTGTATTCCACGTTGTTATCGACGGTGTAGGCGGTGTTGTGTTGCTGCCAGTCGAGTTTTACGCGGTTGGCCTGGGTCTGGTCAGTCACGCCACCGGTGGTGACGAAGCTGCGCAGGTAGAACCCCCGGTACTGGTCACGCACGTCGGTGTAGCGCGCCGTGGAGCGGAATTTCAGGTCATCGGTGAGGTTGTGGCTGAAGTCGTAGCCCAGGATGAACTGGTCACGCTTGTAGTCGTTCCACCGCGTATCGCCGGAGAAAAAGTCCCGGTCGATCCGCTGGCCGTTGGGGCCGCGCTCCAGGGAGCCGATCCTCGGCAGGGCTTGATAGTCCTCCAGGCCGTCGTCGCGCTGGATCTGCGCCAGCACGGTCAGCGAGGTGTCTTCGTTGGGCGCCCAGGTCAGGCTCGGCGCCAGGAGCATGCGTTCGCTGTGGGTGTGATCGACCTGTTGGTTGCCTTTTTTCGCCACGCCGATGACGCGATAGCTGAATTCCTTCTGGTCGTCGATCGGGCCGCTGGTGTCGAACGCGCCGTTGACCCGGCTGTAGCTGCCCGCGCCCAGCTTGATCTGGCTGCGCTGTTCCGTGGTCGGGCGCTTGGAGACCATGTTGATCAGGCCGCCGGGCTGGTTCTGCCCGTACAGCACCGACGAGGGGCCCTTGAGCACTTCGATGCGTTCCAGGGTGTACGGGTCGATTTGCGGTGCGCCGCCGAGGCTGCCGGCGTAGGGCAGGTAGGCCCCGTCGAGGTACAGCGGCGTGGGCGAGAATCCCCGGCTGGTGATTTCGTCGGCGATGGCGTTGCGGTCGGTGAAGCCGCCGGTGTTCAGCCCCGGCGTGTAGCGCAGGGCCTGGGTCAGGTTGCGCGCGCCCTGGGTGGCGACCTGCTCGGCGGTGACCACGTTGATGGTCTGTGGGATCTCCAGGATCGGCGTGTCGGTCTTGGTGCCGGTGGCGCTGCGGGTGGCGACGTAACCGTCCACCGGACCGTAGGCGGACTCCACGGATTTACCGGTGATGGTGGTGGCGCCCAGTTCCAGCGAGTCGCCCGCCGTCCTGGCGCGCACGCTGGCCGTGTTGCCTTGAATGGTGAACATGACGCCGGTCCCCACCAGCATCTGCGACAACGCTTGGGCCGGCGACAACCGGCCGCTGACCGGCTGGCTGCGCAGGCCCTGGACATCGTTGGCGCTGTAGAGCACTTGCATGTTCGATTGATTGCTCAACGCCTGCAGGGCACTGGCCAGCGACTGCGCCGGAATATTGAGGTCGACTTCCTGTGCCTGGACCTGCGCGCTGAACGGCATGGCCAGTGCCAGGCTGAACGCGGTGGCGCTGAAGCCTGGTTGCAGCAGGCGGCGCATGATCAGTGCCTTGGTAAAACGTGGAATCCCCGGAGTTGCTGGCATGTGTTTCACTCTTGCAGGTTTTAGTTTTAATAGGGGTGTAGTTGTTATCAATTCTTAATTAGGACGCACGACCCCGGAAAAACCAGAATGAGAATCGTGATTATTTACGCGGATTGCAATTCGGTGATGACACGGCCGGCTTCCATGCGCACCAATTGGTCGGCCACGTCGAAGTAACGGTCGTCGTGGGAAATCACGATGATGGTCTTGCCCAGGCGCTTGAGGTCCGGCAGCAGCTCGGTGTAGAAAATCCGCCGGAAGGTCGGGTCCTGGTCGGCGGCCCATTCGTCGAAGACCAGCACCGGGCGTTCTTCCAGCCACGCATTGACCAGTGCCAGGCGCTTGCGTTGGCCGGTGGACAGGTCGGTGGTGGTGAAGGCGCCGTCGCGCACGCTGACCTTGTGGGCGATCTCCAGGCGTTGCAGGTATTGGTTGGCGTCGTCCGGGATATGGGTGTCGCCCTGGACGATGTCGTCGAACAGGTAGTAGTCGGCGAAAATCGTCGTGAACAACTGTCGATAGTCGTCGCGGGTCACGGCCGTCACCACGTGGTCGTTGAGGCGGATTTCCCCTTGCTGCGGCGCGTACAGGCCCAACAGCAGCTTGATCAGCGTGGTCTTGCCACAGCCGTTTTCACCGACGATGAACACGATGTCGCCCTGGTCGATCTTCAGGTTCACCGGCCCCAGGCGGAACGGCGTGACGCCTTCCACCGCCGGGAAGCTGTAGGCCACATTGCTCAGCTCCAGGGTCTGCACCGGGGTTTTCGGCTGGCCCTGGTCATTGAGCAGCAGGTGCGGTTCAGGGGATGAAAACTGCTCCGACAACTCGGCGATGCGGCGAAAGGCGATCTGCGCACGGCTGACGATCGGCAGGGTGCCGATCAGGTGCTCCAGTGGGCCTTTCATGTACAGCAACACCAGCACGAAACCGCTCATCACCGCTTTGTCGGCGCTCGGCCACAGCGATTGCAGGGCCAGGGCCAGGCCGATCACCACGAAGAACAACATCGAGCCGAAGGTCTTGGCGATCACGAAGATGTTCACCGAGCGGATCTGCGTGTCGCAGATCTTGTCGGCGGTGTGCTCGATGCCTGAGACGAACATGCGTTGCCGACGGGGGCGATGGATACGCAGTTCCTTGGCGCCTTCGGCGATGGCGTTGTAGTGCTTCTGCAATTCGTCCTCGGAGTCGCGAGCCTCCATGAAACCCTTGATCCCACGACCGCGGGCGATGTACTGCACCACGGTGCCGATGACAATCGCCACGACCATCATCAGGAACATCGGCCACGACAGCATGGCCAGGTAACCCATGCACCCGAGGGTGACGGTCAGGGAGATGGCGAGAGGGGCGAAGGCGAAGGCGAAATCGCTGATGGTGTCGACGTCGTGGGTCAGCACCGGGATCAGGCGATGGCTGCGGTAGCGTTCGATCTGCTGGATGGGCGCCGAGAGGACTTTTTCCCCCAGCTCCTTGCGCAGTTTGGCGATGATCTTCTGGCCGACGTAGTTGGTGCCGATGTCGGAACAGATGGAGCTGACCAGGGCCAGCAGGCACAACCCGGCGAACACGCCCACCACGGTGTGGCTCAACCCGCCTTCGGCGTGCAGCACCTGGTTGATGGTCGCCAGCAGCACGGTCACGCTCAGGCCACCGACCATGCCCAGCAGGATGGCGCCGATGACAATCAGCCGGAAGGGTTTGAGCAGGGTGAACAATTCATTGATCACCCCGCGTTTTGGTTGGCTCATGGAGGTTTCCCTGCTAGATGAAAAGGGCGAAGGCCATCGCGGGGCATTCACCGCATGGCTGGAGGACGGCGTCACGCCGGGTTGGGGCGCGCCCACCTGTAGAACGATTGAGAGGAAAGGGCATTTAGTGAGGAACCGTCTGACACACATTATTGTGGCGAGGGAGCTTGCTCCCGCACGGTTGCGCAGCGACCGCAAAATCTTGGAGCCGCTGCGCAGCCCAGCGGGAGCAAGCTCCCTCGCCACAAAAGCTTGTCTGTGTCCGGCAGGTTGATTTACATATCCCGCGCCACCCGAAAACCAATCCAGTCCCCCCGATTATCCGGCACCAGCGCGTTGCGGTTGCCGGAGCGGGAGAACACCGGCGCCTCGCCCCAGTCGTTGCCGCGGATGCGCTTGAACTCGCACTTGCCGGTCAGCCAGGCGCTGCCGTCGCTCGGCGCGCCCACGTAGTTTTCGTTGTAGCAATCGGCGGTCCATTCGTAGATGTTGCCGTGCATGTCGTACACGCCGAAGGCGTTGGGCGGGAAACTGCCGGCCGGGGCGGTGAAGTTGTAGCCGTCGGCCGCGCCGTAGGTGTTGGCGTGCTGGGCGATGCTGTAGGCCTTGCCTTCATCGAACGGGAAGGGGAACGGCCCGGTGCTGCCGCCGCGTGCCGCGTATTCGCGCAGGGACTCGCTGACCAGCCGATACGGTTTGCCAGTCTTTTTCGACAACCACGCCACGTAGGCATTGGCCTCGGCGAAATCCATGCACACCGCCGGGTGCCGGTCGGTGTACTGCTTGCGCGGGTCGCTGCCCTGGTAGTCCGGGATGCCGGCCTTGCACGCCCGACCGGGGCGCTCATCGCCGTCGGGCATGGTGTAGCCGGTGTCGCGCAGGTAGGCGAACCATTCGCCCTTGAGTACCTGGAAGCGACTGATCGCCAGCGGCTTGGCAAACGTCACCGGGTGCAGCGGGCCTTCGTCGGGTTCGCGGCCCACTTCGTCGTCCGGGGTGCCCATCTGGAAGGTGCCGGTGGGCAGTACGACCATTTCCGGGCAGTCCTTGCAGTCGCGGAAAACCTGGCCCGGTTGCGACGCCTGGGCGCCGGAGGGCAGCAGGGCGGCGAGGGCCAATGCCGGGAAAAACTTCAGCGAAAAACTGTTCATCCATCTCTCTCGATAAGGTCAAAAAGGTTCGGCTCAGAGCGTTTTGCCCAGCAACCCCATGAAGCGATCGATCTCGGCTTCGGTGTTGAGCAGCCCCGGTGCGGTACGGACCACCGGCCCGGCGTCGCGATGCACGGCGTCGGCGATCACCCGGTTCTTCATCAGGTAGGCGGCGATCTCGTCGCTGTCGCGACCCTTGACCCGGAAGAAGGTGAAACCGGCGGACAGCTCCGGGCTCAGGGGCGTGACCAGTTCGATCTGCGGCTGTGCCACCAATTGCTTTTTCAGGTAGCTGTTGAGGGCATGGATGCGTGCCTGCACCTCGGCCTTGCCCAGTTGCAGGTGCAACTTGAACGCCTCGTCGGCCGCCCAGCGATGCTCGAAAGCGTGGTAGCCCCCCGGGGTCATGACGGTGGAAAACGCCGTGGCTTCGGAGAAGGTCGGGATGATCGGCGTGACGTACTTGAGCGCTTCGCTGCGGCTGCACACCAGGCCCGTGCCGCGTGGGCCGAACATCCACTTGTGGGTGCCAGCGATGAAAAAGTCGCAATTCATGGCGGGGAAGCTGAGGTCTTCGACGCCGAAACCGTGCACGCCGTCCACCACAAAAATGATCCGCTGCTCATCGCTGCGGCCCTGGTTGTGCTTGTCCACCAGGGCGCCGATCTTGTCGATCGGCAGCTTCACGCCGCTGCCCGAGTGCACCCAGGTCATGCCCAGCACCCGGGTTCCGGGGCGGATGTTGCGGTCGATGGCCGTGAGGATCTGCTCATGGCTGGCGTCGTGGGCGTTCTCGAACAGCTTGATCTTGCGCACCCGTGTCCCCGTCCTTTGGGTGCGCAGGTCGAGGATGGTGTGGGTGGCGTAGTGTTCGTGGGCGGTGGTGAGGATTTCCTGGTCGGCCGCCACGTGGACGCCGCCGTAGATGATCGACAAGCCTTCGGTGGTGCTGCCGGTGAGGGCGATCTGCTTCGGCGTCGCTTGCAGGTAGCGGCCGGCCCAGGTGCGGACGTTTTCCTCGCGTTCTTCGGTGACGCCCAGATCCCAGTCCATCAACAGCCCCGGGTTTTTATCCAGGGCGGCGCGGTGCCGCTCGATGGCCTCGCGCACCGGGCGCGGGTGGGTGGTGATCAGGAAGTTGGAGAAGTGCAGGTAGTCCGGGTCCTGGTTGAACAGTGAGCGCAGTTGCGCCCATTTATCCCTGGGCAGCGGCGGCAGAGGATCGGCGCTGGCCGTGGCGGGCAGGTTGGCGGCGAGCGGCAGGCCCGCGGCGAGGATCCCGGCCTGCTTGAGGAAGGTACGACGCTCATTCATGGTTGGGCCGCCTTCTGGATCGAGACGACAGCGGGGCGGGCGGCTTTCTGGACCTGATCCCAGACTCGCAGGAAATTGCCGCCCCACAGTTTGGCGATGTCGGCTTCGGAGTAGCCGCGGGTCAGCAATTCGGCGGTGACGTTGCGGATGTCGCCGACGTTCTCCCAGCCTTTCACACCGCCGCCTTCGTTGAAGTCCGAGCTGATGCCGACGTGGTCGATGCCGATCTTGCGCACGGTGTAGTCGATGGCGTCCCCCAGGTCCTTGAGGCTGGCCTTGGGTTCTTCTTCGAGGATGGCGTAGAGCTGGCCGGCGTATTCGCCGAATTTCTGTTCCGGCCAGGCGGCGATGATCGGGTCGCCGGGCATCAGCGCCATCGCCAGGTTGGGCAGTGGCGGCAGGTCGAAACGTTCGCGCAGGGCGTTGAGTTTGTCCTGGGTCTTTTGTGTCAGCGGGCGCAGGTATTGGGAGAAACCGACGATCTGCACCACGCCGCCACTGGCCTTGATCAGTTGCATTTCCTTGTCGCTGAGGTTGCGCGGGATGTCGACCATCGCCCGTGGCGCCGAATGGGAGGCCACCAGGGGCGTGCGGCTCAGTTGCGCGACTTGCTCCAGGGCCTGGGTCGACATCTGCGACACGTCGATGATCACGCCCAGGTCGTTCAGGCGCGTCACCGCTTGCTTGCCGATGTCCGACAGGCCGCCCAGGGCGTCGGGCGAATCGTTGAAGAACGGCAGTGGGCGCGAGGAGTCGGCCCAGTCGTTGTTGCCGATGTAGCTGAAGCCGAACATGCGCATGCCCCGCGCCGTCCACAGGTCCAGCAGGTTCAGGTCGTGGCCCAGGGGGTAGGCGTTGAGCATGCTGATGAAGATCGCGAACTTGCCTTCCCCGTGCAGGCGGCGGAAATCATCCGGGGTGTAGGCGATGGCGACCTGGTTGGGGAAGTCCCGGACCAGGCCGGTGATGATCTTGTAGCGCACTTCCTGCTGGCTGCGCGCTTCCTCGACAAAACCGGCGGTGGGCTTGTGCGGCGCGTTGGGCCCGTTCCACAACTCCGGCCAGCCGAACACCGTCAGCGCCGCGCCGGACAGGTGGCCGCGATTGGCTTTCACCAGGTCGAACTGGCCGCTGCCGTCCTTGTCAGCTTCATTGCCGGCGGTGCCGAAGTCCAGCGGCACGGTGATGTGGCTGTCGAAGGACAGCAGGCGTTCGTGCAGTTCCCTGGCTTCTTTCATCACTTTGACCGGGTAGCCGGGGTTGTCCCGCCACCAGTGGTCCCAGGCCGCCAGGCCGCCACCCACGGCCAGCGCCAGGGCCAGGGGCACGCCAATGAAAAGAGCCTTTTTCGAACGAGGTGTTGTCATTGCCGATCTCAGTCAGGTTCGCCTTGGAAGGACAGGCGCGGGGGCCTTTGCTATCTGGGGAGAACGAGTGATCGGGCGGGAAATTTAGGTGCGCTCGGGGCCGCCATCGCGAGCAAGCTCGCTCCCACATTGGAACGCGGTCAACCTGTGGGAGCGAGCTTGCTCGCGATGGCGGTCTGACAGTCGACCGATTTCTCGCGGATGTACCAGATCCATTGTGGGAGCGAGCCTGCTCGCGATGAGGCCCTCACAGCTCGCCTATAAATTTGTCAGCCCACCCCTCGTTCTAGCTTGGATAAAGCCCGCTCCAGGGCTGGACACAGGTAAGGCAATGACGATTTCTCGACGATGGTTCATGGCAGGCCTGGCGCTGACCGGTGCCGCCGTGCCTGCGGTGTATTACGGGCATCGCGAACTGACCCGGCCGGACCCGACCATTACCCCCGGCGAGGCGTCGTTCGACGTGGCCGACGTGGCGGGCCAGCGCCGGGCCGATACGTTGCGGGGCATCTGGACGATCCGTTTCACCGGCCGCGACGCCGGTCTCGACGGCTTGCCCCAGGACGATCTGCAGCTTTTCCTCGATATCGGCCAAAGGGGCCGTGGCCTGGTGGGTTACCTCGACAGCGCCGAACGTTTGCGCGCTGCCGAGGAGCCGCGTTACCGGGTGTTGGGCGACCTGGCCGGAACCGATCCGAAGCAACTGAGCTGGCGGCTGATGGGGGCGCAGCACGACGCGCCGGACTATGAATGCATCATGACCCTGGACGAAGTCTGGGCCGGTTTTGGCAATGCCGGCAGCGCCACCCTTAGCGGTCGGGTATTGCGCCTGGACCGTCCCTTGGCGTCGCCTGAACTGGACAATCATTTCATCGCCGTCAAGCAGCGCTTCCCCGAGGCCCGGGAGCGCACGCCGTTGAGCCCGGCACTGCTGGCCTGGCTGGTGTCGCCCGAGCATCGGCTGTTCCACCAGCTCTGGCACGCCTCGCGGGACAAATGGCACACCCTGGACGAGGACAAGCGCAATGCCCTGCGTGGCATCGGCTGGCAGCCCGGCCCACGGAACCAGGAGCGCGATGCCCGCGGGCCGCGCAAGGATCGCAATGGCTCGGGCGTGGACTTCTTTTTCATGCACCGGCACATGCTCGGCACGGCCCGTTCGTTCCAGCCGCTGCCGTCGTGGCCGCGCTTCCCCTTGCCGCAACCGGAGCTGGAACGCGATCGTCTTGGCTTCGCCCGCTACCTCGATAACCACGATGGCACGGCCTTGCCGCCGACCTGGCTGGCCGATGGCGACGAGCAGTACGCCCAGTGGGTCAGCGACATCAAGACCGCCGAGACCTACCACAGCAATTTCCAGGTCTGGGAATCGCGCTACCGCGACCCGCGCTACCTGGCGAAACTGACCCTGGGTCAGTTTGGTTCGGAAGTGGAATTGGGCCTGCACGACTGGCTGCACATGCGCTGGGCCTCGGTGCCGCGTGATCCGTCCAACGGCCACCCGGTGCCGTTCGCCCGCGACCCGGCGGACTTCGCCCAGCGTTGGTACGCCCCGGAGAATGACTTTCTCGGCGATCCGTTTTCCTCCCACGTGAACCCGGTGTTCTGGGCCTTCCACGGCTGGATCGACGACCGCCTCGAAGACTGGTTCCGCGCCCATGAACGCTTCCATCCGGGGGAAGTGAGCCGGCTCGAGGTCAACGGCGTGCCCTGGTTCGCCCCGGGCCGCTGGGTCGAAATCGCCGACCCCTGGCTGGGCCCGGACACCCACGGCTGCCGCACCACGCCGGGGCTGCAGGTCGGACGCTCGGTGGAGATGGACCCGGAAACCATGAAACTGGCCCTGCGCATCACCTTCGGCAGCGATGACAAGAAGCTCGCCGAACTGTTTCGTCGCGTGCCGCAACGGCCGTGGTATGCGCGCAATCTCAAGTCCAAGCCGGTGTGAGCTCTGGCCCGAACTGACCGAACCTGGGCTGTGTGAATGACTGCTTTTGTGGCGAGGGAGCTTGCTCCCGCTGGGCTGCGAAGCGGCCCCAAAACCAGCCCCCTCCAAACACCTGACCCACCGAGGAGCCAGCCATTGGGGGCTGCTGCGCAGCCCAGCGGGAGCAAGCTCCCTCGCCACAGGTGTCACTTGGCTTGAGGTTAGTGTGAGGCGTCAGCGCGGCGCAGCGATGTCCAGGGCGCGGTTTGCCAGCAGCTCACTCAGCTCGACCATCTGCTGGATCCCCAGGGCGAAACTCCGTCGTGCGCCTTCCAGATCAAAGGCCAGTTCGTTGGCCATGACATTGACTGACGCAAGGGTTTCGCTGAGGTTGGCCAGCAAGCATTCCAAGTCCGCACTCTCTGCCACGGTGAACAACTGGTCTGGTGGTGGAACGGGTTTTTCAGGTTTGGGGTCGAGGTAGTAGGGAGGGCGCGGTCGGCGGCTTCGTCGAGTTTTTTGGAATCGTCTTCGGGGGGGGTTGGGGTGATCTTGAACATGGTGCAGCTCCTGATTATTCAAAGGACGCTGCCAGACATCACTTGCAGATGATGGGGTGGCAGCTATGCGCGGGTCTGCAAGACCGGGAAACCAGGAACCCGGCAGACCCGAAGGTCTCCCGCACACAGCCGCCATGAAACGAACACGAACGTGTCGATTGGCTTCGGCTATGCGCCTGGTATTCGTCGGGGCTTGCAGACCCGATCACTGATGAGCAGTGACGGGGAACAAGTTATCGATGGGGTGCCAGGCGCACAAGCCGGCGGATTCTGGCGTAGTTGTAGGCAATGACGCAAGGCAACGTAGCCTCACTCGGGGGTCCTACATGGCCGGATAAACAGAACCCAAGCCGAACCCCCTTTAATGAAACGTGGAGAATTATCTGTGGCGAGGGAGCTTGCTCCCGCTGGGCTGCGAAGCGGCCCCAAAACCAGCCCCCTCAAACGATCTGACCCACCGAGGTACCAACCATTGGGGCTGCTGCGCAGCCCAGCGGGAGCAAGCTCCCTCGCCACGGGTGTCACTTGGCTTGATGAGGGGGCGAGGCTTACATCACCCGCCAACCCCCCACCCAACGCCCTGTACAACGCCACACTCGCCTGCACCCGCGCCAATCTCAGTTGCACGTTCATATCCTGGGCGGCATACAGCGTGCGCTGGGTTTCCAGCACGGTGAGCAGGTCTTCGGCGCCGGCCTGGTAGCGGCGTTGGGCGATGTCGAAGGCGGTCTGGGCCTGGTGCAGTTCTTCGCTTTGCCATTGCCGTTGGCGGTCCAGGCCGTTGATGCCGTTCAGGGCTTTTTCGACGTCGGCGAAGCCGTTGATGATGGCGGCGCGGTAGAGTTCCAGCAGTTCCTCTTGGCGGGCGGTGGCCCTGTCTCGTTCGGCCCTCAGGCGGCCGTTGTTGAAGATCGGCGCGGCCAGGCCGGCCGTGAGGTTGTAGACGTTGTTGCGCAGCAACTGGTCGGCGATGTCGGCGCCGGTGGCGAGGCTCAGGCCCAGGGTCACGGTGGGCAACATGGCGGCGCGGGCCACGGTGATGTCGGCCTGGGCGGCGGCGAGGCGGGCTTCGGCGGCGGCGATGTCCGGGCGACGGCGCAGCAGTTCGCTGGGCACACCGGCGTCGATGGCGGGCCAGTGCAAGCGGTCGAAACTGTCGTCGTCGAGCTTGACCGACTGCACCGGTTGCCCCAGCAGCGTCGCCAGGGTGATCACCGCTTCCCGGGCCTGTTGCTGCACTTGGGGCACGCGGCGCTGCTGGGCCGCCACCAGGCTTTTTTGCTGGGACAGTTCCAGGGCCGTGGCGCTGCCGGCGTCGTAGCGGGTCTGCACCAGGTCGAGTACGCGTTGGGCGTTGTCCAGGTTCTGTTCGGCAATGCGCTGTTGCTCGCGCAGGGACAGCGCCTGGGTGTAGCTGTTGGCGACGCCGCTGAGCAGGGTCAATTCCACGGTCGCCCGGTCGAGCTGGCTGGCCGACAGCGTGCTCAGCGCACTGTCCCGAGCCGCCCGTTTGCCGCCCCAGAAATCCAGCTCATAGGTGGCGCTGAGGTTGGCGTCGTAGTAATCGATGGTGCGGTTGTCCCGGTCGACGTCCAGTTGGCTATAGCCTTTGCCGCGCAACAGCTCCTGGCGATTGCCGTTGAGCCCGGCCGTGACCTGCGGCAGCAGCGGCGCGCCGGCGATCACCGCGCTGGCCTGGGCCTGGCGCACCCGGGCCATGGCGGCGGCCAGGTCGTGGCTGTCCCGGCGCGCCTGTTCGATCAAGCGGTTCAATGGCGGGCTGCCGAAGTGTGTCCACCATTGCTGGTTATCCGCTCGGGCGCTGGGTGTGTCGAGGGACTGCCAGGCCGCTGGCGGCTGGATGCCGCTGTCCGGCGGCGACGCAGGGGTGGCGCAGGCGGCCAGCAACAGGCTGGCGGCCAGGAGGGTCAGGTGCGCTTTCATAGGGTGGGGTTCATTCACTGGTGAGGGCCGCGACCGGGTCGAGGCGGGCGGCCTTGCGGGCGGGCATGAAGCCGAAGACGACGCCGGTGACCAGGGCGCAGCCGAAGGCGCCGAACACCGCCAGCCATTCGAAGGCCACGGCGATCTTGCCCAGCAGCAAGGCGCCGCCCACCAGCAGGGCCAGGCCGATACCGGCGAGCCCGCCGACCACCGAGAGCATCACCGCTTCGGTGAGGAATTGGCGCAGGATGTCGCGCTGGCGAGCGCCGGTGGCCATGCGAATGCCGATCTCGCGGGTCCGTTCGCGCACTGTCATGAGCATGATGTTCATCACGCCGATGCCGCCCACCAACAGCGAAATCGCCGCAATGGCCCCGAGCATCAGCGACAGTGTGCCCTGGGTGCGGGCCTCGGCCTGGATCATCGCGGCGTTGTTGGTCAGTTCGAAGTCCTGCTTGCGGTTGTGCAGACGCAACAGGGTGCGGGAGACCGCCTGTTCGGCCTCCTTGACCTTGCCCGCATCCCGGGCGGCGATCACCACGTACTCGGGGTGACGGGTGCCGAACAGCCGCACACTGGCGGCGGAATAAGGGATGGCGACGCGATTGTCGGCGTCCGAATCCCCGGAGCTGGCGCCCTTTTCCGCCAGTACGCCGACCACCTGGAACGGCATGTTCTCGATCAGGATGTAGCGGCCGATGGGGTCGGAAACATCCTTGAGCAGTTTCTGCCGGACCTTGTGGCCGATCACCGCCACCGCCGCGGCGCCGCGTTCATCGGCGTCGGTAAAGTAACTGCCCTCGGCCACCGGCCAATTGAAAATGGTCGGAAAATTGGTGTCATTGCCGCCGACGTAGCTGGTGTGATCGAGGTTGCCGAAACGCACGCTGGCTTCGGCGCCGTTGACCGGCATGATGCGCTGTACCTCGGGCAGGTCGGCGAGGGCGGCCAGGTCATATTCGCTGATGATGCCCTTGGCGGCGCGCGGTGCGGGTGCGCTGCCATTGAGGTAGATGATGTTCGAGCCGAACGCGCCCATCTGGGCCATGACCTGGCGCTTGCTGCCTTCGCCCACGGCCAGCATCACCACCACCGAGGCCACGCCGATGACAATGCCGAGCAAGGTCAGGGCGGTGCGAAAACGATTGATCCACATCACCCGCCATGCCGCCTGCACCGCGTCCACCAGCTCACCTTTCCAGGCGCCGTTGTGTTCGCTGCCGGCGCTCAGGCGCTGGCGCAGATCCACCGCTTGCAGTGCCTTTGGGTTGGCTCGCCCGTCGTGGGGCAAAGCGCTGGCGCTGTCGCTGATGATCAGTCCGTCGCGGATCTCGATGATGCGCTTGGCCCGGGCCGCCACTTCGCGGTCGTGGGTGATCAGGATGACTACGTGGCCCTGGCTCGCCAGTTCGTCGAGCAACGCCATGACCTCGGTGCCACTCTGGCTGTCGAGGGCACCGGTGGGTTCGTCGGCGAGGATGATGTGGCCGCCGTTCATCAAGGCCCGGGCAATCGACACCCGTTGCTGCTGGCCGCCGGACAACTGGTGCGGACGATTGCCGGTGCGGCTGGCCAGGCCAAGACGGTCGAGCAGGGCGCTGGCCCGGGCGTGGCGCTCGGCAGCGGAAGTGCCGGCGTAGATGGCCGGCATCTCGACGTTCTCCTGGGCCGTGCCGGAGGGGATCAGGTGATAGCCCTGGAACACGAAGCCGAAGGCCTCGCGCCGCAGCCAGGCCAGTTCGTCGCTGCCCAGGCCTGCGACGTCTTCCCCGGCGAAACGGTACTCGCCGCGGGTGGGGCGGTCGAGGCAGCCGAGGATGTTCATCAGGGTCGATTTACCGGAGCCGGACGCCCCGACAATCGCCAGGAATTCCCCGGCGTGAATGGACAGATCGATGCCGCGCAGCACCTCCACCCGAGGGCTGTCGCCACCGCCGTAGGCCTTGCGAATGTCCCGCAGTTCGATCAGGGGCGTGTTCATTCAGCCTCCGCTGCCGACGGCCGGGCCGATCAGCACCCGCTCGCCCTCATTCAGGCCGTCGACGATCTGGGTGCGCAGCCGATCGCTGACGCCGGTTCGAACGGTGCGCGGCTGGACGTCGCCATTGTCGGCCAGCACCCGTACCTGGCCGGCGTCCCGCAGGGCAGCGATGGGCACGGTCAGCACGTCCTTGGCCTGGGCGGCGACGAAAAATACCTGGGCGGTCATGTCGGTCATCAGCGCGCGGTCGGCGTTGTCGACGTCGAGCAACACGGTGTAGAGCACCACCCGCTCGCTGCCGCTGCGCCCGCTCGTGGGGCTGCCGCCCTGGCTGGCCTCCAGCGGGCGTGGCGGCACCGGGAGGATCTGGCGAACGGTGCTGCTCCAGCGCCGGCCGCCGCCGGCCAGGGTGGTGAAATAGGCGGTCATGCCCGGTTTGACGTGGCCGATGTCGGCTTCCGAGACTTCGGCCCAGACCGTCATCGGCGACAGCCTTGCGATGCGCAGGATCAGCGGGGTTTGCTGCTGGGCGTTGAGGGTCTGGCCTTCCCGGGCACCGACGGCGACCACGGTGCCGCTCATCGGCGCATAGATGCGCGTGTAGCCCAGCTCGGCCTCGTCGCTGCGCAGGCTGGCCTGGGCCTGGCGGATCTGGGCCTGGAACATGTCGATGCGCGCCTGGGTCGCGCGCACTTCGGCCTGGGCGGTCTGCACGTCTTCCTCGCGGGTGGCGCCGCCGGCCTTGAGTTGCTGCTGGCGGCGGAATTTCTGCTGCGCCAGGTCGTGCTGGGCGCGCTGTTCCTGAAGCTGGGCCTTGAGGTTCTCGATCGAAAAACGCCCGGCGTCGAGCCGGGCCTTTTGCGTGGACGGGTCGATTTCCACCAGCAATTGGCCCTCACGCACTTCGTCGCCGGCTTCCACGTGAATCTTCTGGATCTGCCCGGACGCCTGGGCGCCCACATCGACATAACGCCGCGGTTGCAAGGTGCCCAGGGCGGTGACGCTGTTTTCGATATCGCCACGGGTGACGGGCGCGGTGACCAGGGGGCGCCCGGCTGGGCACGACCGCTTGCCACGCGGCGAAGGCCACGGCCGGAAGCAGGGCGAAGGTGAGAAGCCAGGCGCGTCGGGTAGGGCGGGGACGTTTCATGCAGGGTTCCGGCCGGTGATATCGGGCCCGTCCCAGGAAGGGCAGGGACGGGGGGCTGTTCTGGTAGACGAGCGTTCCGGACGGGAATTTAGCGGGTGAAACACTTGGTAGCAGGTTGGGGAAAACAGTTGAAGCGCCACAGACCCCTGTGGCGAGGGAGCTTGCTCCCGCTGGGGCGCGAAGCGGCCCTGAAACCTGAATCCCGTTTATGTCAGATTCGATGGTGTTGCCTGCCTTGGGCCTGCTGCGCAAGCCAGCGGGAGCAAGCTCCCCTCGCCACAAAAGCCGCCAATAGAAAGGAACGAATCCGCCTTGATGCAAACCAACGCTTTAAATCTATATGAGAATTACTATAAATTACGCGACTGAATCTGCCACTATCGTGCCATGCCCTTTTCCGGCATGCCGGGTGGCACAGGGATAGCTGTCGCAGTCATTGCGCGCGGGAGTCATGGTGGAAAACTACTATCGCGAGCTGGTGTGTTTCCTGAACGCCAGGCTTGGCAACCGCCAGGCGGCCGAGGATGTGGTGCATGACGCCTATGTGCGGGTGCTGGAGCGTGCCAGCGACACGCCCATCGAACAGCCTCGGGCATTCCTCTACCGCACGGCGCTGAACCTGGTGATCGACGGGCATCGGCGCAATACGCTGCGCCAGGTCGAATCCCTGGATGTGCTGGACAGCGAAGAACGCTTCTTCACTCCGTCGCCCCACACCAGCCTCGACCATGGCCAGCGTCTGGACATGCTGCGGCGCGCCCTGGCCGAGCTGCCACCGCTGTGCCGCGAGAGTTTCCTGTTGCGCAAGCTCGAAGGCCTGTCCCACCCGCAAATCGCCGAGCGCCTGGGCATTTCCCGAGCGCTGGTGGAAAAGCACATCGTCAACGCCATGAAGCACTGCCGCGTTCGCGTGCGACAGTGGGACGCGCCCTGATTCGATCGTCGCCGGTCACCCGGCGGTAAATTTTTTTTCATTGTCCTCGTTCCTCTCAACAGACGACTTGCCGGCGCCTCGAATGCCGGTCAGGTTCCCCAGGCTTTTCGTGCCCTGTTGAGGGGCTTTTCCAGAGGACACTGGACATGACACAGGCAATTGCATCGCCCATCGTTCACGACTTGATCGGCATTGGCTTCGGCCCTTCGAACCTGGCGCTGGCCATCGCGCTGCAGGAGCGGGGGCCGGTCCAGGGTGAACTGGACGTGCTGTTCCTCGACAAGCAGGCCGACTACCGCTGGCACGGCAACACCCTGGTGACCCAGAGCGAGTTGCAGATTTCCTTCCTCAAGGACCTGGTGACACTGCGCAACCCCACCAGCCCGTATTCGTTCGTCAATTACCTCAAGCACCATGGCCGCCTGGTGGACTTCATCAACCTCGGCACCTTCTACCCGTGCCGCATGGAGTTCAATGACTACCTGCGCTGGGTGGCCGGGCACTTCACCGAGCAGAGCCGCTATGGCGAGGAAGTGCTGCGCATCGAACCGGTGCTGCACAACCAGCAGGTCGAAGCGCTGCGGGTGATCTCCCGCGACGCCCAGGGCGCAGAGCTGGTGCGTACCACCCGTTCGCTGGTGGTCAGTGCCGGCGGTACGGCGCGCATTCCCGAGGCGTTCAAGGCGTTCAAGGACGACGCGCGGGTGTTCCACCATTCCCAGTACCTGGAGCGCATGGCGGGTCAACCGTGCGTGAAGGGTCAACCGATGAAGATCGCCATCATCGGCGGCGGGCAGAGCGCGGCGGAGGCCTTCATCGACCTCAACGACAGCTTCCCTTCGGCACAGGTCGACATGATCCTGCGCGGCTCGGCCCTCAAGCCGGCGGACGACAGCCCGTTCGTCAACGAAGTGTTCTCGCCGGAATTCACCGACCTGGTGTTCCAGCAGCCCCACAGCGAGCGCGAGCGCCTGGTCAACGAGTACCACAACACCAACTATTCGGTGGTGGACATCGACCTGATCGAGCGCATCTACGGGATTTTCTATCGCCAGAAAGTCTCCGGCATCGCCCGTCATGCGTTCCGCACCCTCACCACGGTGGAGAAGGCCACGGCCACCGATGCCGGCGTGGAACTGGCGGTGCGCAACAACGCCACCGGTGAGCTGACGGTGCGCCGTTATGACGCCGTAGTGCTGGCCACCGGTTACGAGCGGCAGATGCACCGCACCCTGCTGGAACCGCTGGCGCAGTACCTGGGGGATTTCGAGGTGGATCGCAACTACAAGCTGATCACCGACGAGCGCTGCAAGGCGGCGATCTACATGCAGGGCTTCTGCCAGGCCAGCCATGGCCTGAGCGACACTTTGCTGTCGATCCTGCCGGTGCGTGCCGATGAAATCGCCGGTTCGTTGTATGAGCATGGGAACAATCGCGGGCAGGCGCGTCCGGTGCGCGACTTGCTGCTCGCCGCCGTATAGGCCCTATGGGAGCGAGTCACTCGCAGGAAATCTATCAGCCAACGCAACCCCTTGTGGGAGCGAGCTTGCTCGCGATGGCGTCAGTTCAGTCAATATTGAAGTGACTGACACGACGCCTTCATGAGCAAGCTCGCTCCCATAGGTCCGGGCCCTGGTTCTGGCCTCAAGTCACTCACAGGAAATTCTTCAGAAACTTCCTACACTCACCTCATGCGTCTGCTCGACAGGCGCATCGACGGTTCGCTGTTCCCTCGTATTGGCAGTCTGAACCCCCAGCCGGTGACCCTGACTGAAGGTACGGTCGACGGTGCGCCGGGCCGACTACGCCAAGCGAAACACCCTGATCAAAATGATGCTGCTTTTACGCACAGGCCTGCTGGCGCTGTTGCTGGGCTCATTGAGCATGGCGCCACCGGTAGGAGCGACCTCTGAGTCGTTGCAGGTGCTCGGGCGCTCCCATGTGGATGATTATTCGGTGTCCCTGGACACTGGCGACTGGGCCTGGCTGCGCCAGAAGGGCACGTTGCTGCTAGGTACCTCGGCGCCGGACTATGCGCCGTTCAGCATCACCGGCAATGGTCGTGACTACGAAGGCCTGACCGCCGACTATGCGCAACTGCTGGGGCAACTCTTGCACGTCAAGGTGCAGGTGCAGCGCTATGCGTCCCGGGCCGAAGCGCTCCAGGCCCTGCGCGGCGGTGAGATCGACCTGCTCGACACCGCCAACGGCTTCGAAGCCGCCGATCCGGACCTGGCGATGTCCCAGGCCTATGCCGAGGACTTGCCGACCCTTGTGGCCCGCATCGACGACAGCCAGGACTTGCCCACAGACCTGGCGGGCAAGCGGGTGGCGATGCTCTATCACTACTTGCCACCGGAGACGGTCGAGGCGTTTTATCCCGAGGCTTCCTTGCAGTTGTTCCCCTCGACCTTGAGCGCCATCGGTGCCGTGGCGTTTGGTCAGGCCGACGTCTACCTGGGGGACTCGATCAGTTCCAACTACCTGATCAGCAAGAACTACCTGAACAATGTTCAACTGGCCGATTTCTCGCGCCTGGAAGTGCAGCCGTTCGCCTTTGCGGTGAGTCGCGACAATTCGCGCGTATTGCGCATCGTCAACGCCGCGTTACAAGCCATTCCCACCCGCGAGCGCATGATCATTCTGCGGCGTTGGAGTGCCGGCGGAGCGAGCATGCCCGGTCAGCAGGCGCTGCATTTCAGCGTCAACGAACAGCGCTGGCTGGATGCCCATCCGCGAATCAAAGTGGCGGTCAACGAAAACTTCCTGCCGCTGACGTTCTTCGACGAGCAAGGCCATTTGCGGGGTATCGGCGCCGATGTGCTGGCCCGGATCAGCCTGCGCACCGGTTTGAAATTCGATGTGCAGCGGGGCGACTCGGTTGACGAGTTGATCGGGCAGATCAAGGACGGCAAGGCCGACGTCTTGGCGACCGCCATCCCCAGCGCCGAACTCGAGGACGAGTTGCGTTTTACCCGACCGTACCTGACAAACCCGTTCGTGCTGGTGGTGCCGATCAGGGCCAAGGCGCTGACCCTGGACCAGATGAATGGCAAGCGCGTGGCGCTGGTGCGTGGCAACGTGCTGCGCGAGTTCCTGCTGGAGCAGTTTCCCCAGGTGCAACTGGTGGCGGCGCAGAATGCGGCCGACGCCATGGCCATGGTCGCCGCCGGCACGGCGGACGCCGCGATCAATCCGCTGATCAGCGCCCGCTACATGATTTCCCGCCAGTACCGGGACACGCTGCAAGTCACCAGCACCGTGGGCACCGTGCCCGCACACATTGCCCTGGCGACGAACCGGGGCGCATTGGAACTCCATTCGATCCTGGACAAGGCACTGTTGAGCATTTCCCCGGAAGAAATGGACGAACTGACCAACCGCTGGCGCAGTGAGGTGGTGATCGACGACAGTTACTGGCTGCGCAACCGCACCACGATCCTCCAGGGGTTCGCCGTCGCTGCGCTGCTGTTGCTGGTGGCCTTGGGCTGGGGCATTTATCTGCGGCGCCTGCTGGAACAATTGCGCGTGGCCAAGGAAAGCGCCGACGCGGCCAATCGGGCCAAGACCACCTTCGTGGCGACCATGAGCCATGAGATCCGCACGCCCATGAATGCGGTGATCGGTCTGCTGGAGCTGGCCCTGAAAAAAGCCGACCAAGGCGTCGTGGACCGGTTGTCCATCGAAGTCGCCTCGGACGCCGCCCATGGCATGCTGGACTTGATCGGCGACATCCTCGACATCGCCCGCATCGAGTCGGGCAAGTTGTCGCTGGCGCCGCAACGGGCCAATCTGCACGCGTTGATCGAGTCGGTGGCGCGGATTTTCGAGGGCCTGGCCTGGCAGAAACACCTGCGCTTGCACTGGGCGCTGGAGGCCGGGGTCAACCGCGACGTGTTGATCGACCCATTGCGCTTCAAGCAGATCGTCTCGAACCTGTTGAGCAACGCCATCAAGTTCACCGACCAGGGTGAAGTGCGCCTGAGTGTGCGTGGCGAGCCGGCCCCCGGGCATGAACGCCTGGGCCTTTGCCTGCGGGTCGAGGACAGCGGTTGCGGTATTTCCCCCGAGGATCAGCGCCGCCTGTTCAGTCCCTTTACCCAGGCCGGCCATCATTCCCAGTCGGCCCGCAGCGGTTCCGGGTTGGGCTTGGTCATCAGCCGTACGTTGTGCGAAATGATGGGCGGCACCCTGACGTTGCGCAGCGTGCCGGGGGAGGGTACGCAAGTCGAGGTTCTGTTGGACCTGCCCCTGCTCGACGCGCTGCCGACGGCGCCGCCTGCCGAGGTCGAGGCGCTGTTGCCGGTCCCGGCGCTGAGTATCCTGGTGGTCGACGACTACCCGGCCAACCGCTTGCTGCTGTCCCAGCAACTGGGTTACCTGGGGCATCGTGTCCGGGAGGCACAGAACGGTGTCGACGGCCTGCAGGCCTGGCGTAGCGAACACTTCGATGTGGTCATCACCGACTGCAACATGCCCTTGATGAGCGGCTACGAACTGGCCCGGGCCATTCGCGACGAAGAGCGTGAGCGCAACCTCTCACCGGTGCTGATCCTGGGCTTTACCGCCAACGCCCAGCCCGAGGAACGGGACCGCTGCGTCGAGGCCGGAATGGACGATTGCCTGTTCAAGCCCATCGGCCTCAAGGCACTCAACGCACGCCTGGCTTCGGTCACGCCGGATGCGCGGGCGCCCCAGTCCGACGATGATCTCGACTTGACCGGCCTGGAGCAACTGACCGGGGGCGACACGACGGCCATCAGGGCGCTGCTGGAGGAACTGGTCAGCAGCAATGCCGAAGATCAAGCGCGGTTGCAGCATTTGGCCACCCGACCCGACTTGCCAGGCCTGGCGGACCTGGCGCACCGGATCAAGGGCGGGGCGCGGATCATCCAGGCGCAACGCCTGATCGCCGCCTGCGAGGCGCTGGAAAGCGCTTGTCGAGGGGACGACACGGTGCTGCTCGCCAACACCGTGGAAGACCTTCGCCAAGCCATCGAGCACCTGGCGGAACGGCTCAAGGCCCATGTGGCGAGGGAGCTTGCTTCCACTGGGCCGCGAAGCGGTCCTCCAGGTACCCCGCAGAGATAAATTCCCTAGCGACATGGGCTGTGTCTGTCCTGATTTTAGGAATAGTCCTACATCGCCCTTCAAACGCTTCCTCTAGCCTGAGCGCCCTGAATGTTCTTGAGCCGGTGCCTACCTGGCGCGTTGCTATTGGAAAGCTTGCCATGCCGAACAAAGCACTCCGTATCCTGATTGCCGACCCACAACAGACCCATCGAATCGTGCTGGAACGTCTGTTCAACCAACAGGGCTACCACCGGATTGTCCCCGTGAGCCATTTGCAGGAATTGCTCACGCTGGTGGAGTACGGCAGCGAGCCGTTCGACCTGATTGTCGTCAACGCACAATTGGCGGGCGGCGCATTGGATCTGCACGACTTTGTTATCTACAACCCGCAGGTGTGTCACGGGATGATTTACAACGCACAACCGGCCAGCCAGTCGTCGGTGCCTGTCGCGCGTCGATCGAGCGTGCACCTGAGCCAGGCGCCACTGCCTGACCTCGCGTCACTGCGACGCCTGATGGAGCAGGTTGATCCTCATGTCCATGAGCCGCTGCAACCGTGGGTGCGTCCCCTCAGGCAGGGTCATGGACACTGAACAAGGCCGTTGGTCCGCACTGTCAGGTCTGACAGGTGGCAGGGCCTGGCACTTGTGCAAGAGTCCGGTGCGGTCACGGCACCGGCGCCGTTTGTATTGTTTTGGGGAACTGCCTTGAAAGACGTGTTGATCGTGGATGACCACCCTGTCATACGAGGGGCGCTGCGGCTCATTTGCCAGAATGAGGCGTTCACCCACATCCGGGACGCCAGCGGCGTGGCCGATGCCAGGGCCCTCATCAAGGAGCGCGCGCCAGACCTGGTGATCCTGGACCTGGTGATGAACGGCTTCGATGGCCTGGACCTGCTGGTCTGGATCATGGCCCAGTTTCCTGAATGCAGCGTGCTGGTGTTCACCTCCCAGGATGCGCAGCACTTCTGCAACCGCTGCATCTCGGCCGGGGCCCGGGGCTTCGTGACCAAGAAAAGCGACCTCAAGGAATTGACCAAGGCCATCCAGGCGTTGAAGTCCGGTTATGCCTATTTCCCCCAGATGCCCGTCCGCCTGGATTTCCAGCAACGCAGCGAACAGCAGGCCCTGGAAAGCCTCTCCACCCGCGAGCTGTCCATCCTGCGCATGCTGGCCATGGGCATGCGCGGCAAGGACATCGCCGAAAGCCTGTTCCTGAGTCCTAAAACCGTCAGCACCTACAAGACTCGCCTGTTGGAAAAACTCGGCTTGCAATCCTTGGTGGGGTTGTCGGAGTTTGCCAAGCGTAATCATCTTTGAATGAGTTACACCAAATAAGGTGGGAGCGAGCCTGCTCGCGATAGCAGTCTGATAGTCGATGCATCATCGGCAGAGGCACCGCCATCGCGAGCAGGCTCGCTCCCACAGTTTTTTGATCGCTGTTCTCCAGATAGAACGCTAAGGCCGGTTTTTGCCATCTAGTGATTGAAGGGTGTCGGTTTTAAGCTGCGTTCATCGAATCGCAGTACCTGATTTTGGAGACACGGCATGAAAAACATCATCGGCCTCTACACCAGTCCACGGCCCCATTGGGTCGGCGATGGCTTCCAGGTTCGCACGCTGTTTTCCTACGACAACCTGGGCAAGCACATCAGCCCGTTCCTGCTGCTGGATCATGCCGCCCCCACGGAATTTACGCCCACCACCGAGCGCCGTGGCGTCGGCCAGCACCCCCATCGCGGTTTTGAAACCGTGACCATCGTCTACCAGGGCGAACTGGAGCACCGCGACTCCACCGGCAGCGGTGGCAAGATCGGCCCTGGCGATGTGCAATGGATGACCGCTGCTTCCGGCATCATCCACGAAGAGTTCCACTCCGAAGCCTTCGCCCGGCAGGGTGGGTTCATGGAAATGGTCCAGCTGTGGGTCAACCTGCCCGCCAAGGACAAGATGGCCCCGGCCGGCTACCAGACGATCCTCAAGGGTGACATCCCGAACATTGCCCTGAAGGACGACGCCGGCAGCCTGCGCCTGATCGCCGGGCGTTTCGAAGGGCATCAAGGCCCCGCGAAGACCTTCACGCCCATCGACGTCTGGGACATCCGCTTGAATGCCGGAAAAAGCCTCACCCTTGACCTGCACGAAGGCCACAACACCGCCCTGGTGGTATTGCGAGGCTCGGTCCAGGCCAATGGCCGCGAACGGGTCGAGGCCGGGCAGATGGCCCTGTTCGACCGGGCTGGTGATCAATTGAGCCTGCAAGCCAATAACGATGCCGTGGTACTGCTGCTCAGCGGCGAGCCGATCGACGAACCCATCGTCGGCCATGGTCCGTTCGTGATGAACAGCGAACAGGAAATCCACCAGGCCTTCAGTGATTTCCACTCCGGGCGTTTTGGCCGGATGGACGACTGAACGCGAAAACAACCACCACCCCTGAACCCCCTGTGGGAGCGAGCCTGCTCGCGATAGCGGCGGATCAGTCAACATTAATGTGGCTGACACACCGCTATCGCGAGCAGGCTCGCTCCCACAGGGTTTGCGTGGTCGGTACACTCTCGTCAAAACTGTGCCAATCTTCGCCAATGGCCTTTCTGGAGCTGTCCCGATGCTGTCTCTGATCTCCGATCACCCGCTGCTCTGTGCCCTGGTGCTGCTTGTGCTCGACCTATTGATGTGGCGCCTGGTCAGTGCGGATCGGACCTATTGGAAAATCGGCGCAAGGGTGGTGATTTTTTTCGCTGTTCAGCGTGCTGCTGTTCAACGAAGGCCTCAACCCCATGCAGCCGGCGCAGTGGGTCGACGATGTGCCGCGGCATCTGGCCGCTACCGGTTTGCAGATCGCCTGGTGGTTGTTTGCCGCGCGAACCCTGACGGTGCTGATCGGCGCGGCGATGATGCAACGGGTCGGTCATACCGGGCGGTTGTTGCAGGACTTGCTGGGCGCGGTGATTTTCCTGATCGCGGTCATCGCGGCCCTGGCTTATGTGCTGGACCTGCCGGTCAAGGGCGTACTGGCGACGTCGGGTGCGATGGCGATCATCGTCGGCCTGGCCTTGCAGAGCACCCTCAGCGATGTGTTCTCCGGCATCGTGCTCAATACCACCAAGCCCTATCAGCTCGACGACTGGATTTCCATCGACGGCACCGAAGGCCGGGTCACCGACATCGACTGGCGAGCCACGCGCTTGCAGACCGCCCAGGGCAGCATGGCGGTGATCCCCAACTCGTTGGCGGCCAAGGCCAAGGTCATCAACTTCAGTCGACCCAGCGATGTCCATGGCTTGTCCATCAGCGTCCAGGTCAGCCCTCACGCGCGGCCCCAAACCGTGATCGACGCGCTGGAGCGGGCGATGATCGGCTGTCGTTCCTTGCTCTCCACCCCCGCACCCTGCGTCACGCTTAAAAGCAGCGGCAGTGCTGGTGCGGAGTACGAGATCAGCGGTTTCGTTGCCTCCATGACCCAGAAACGCACGGTGCGCAACCAGCTGTTCGACCTGGCGTTCCGGCATTTGCAGGCGTCGGGCGTGAGCCTGTTGTCTACCAGCGAAAGCACGACTCCCCAGGCGGTGTCGCGCCCCCGGGCCTTGCTGGAAAGCTCGAACATTTTCTCCACCCTGCGCCAGGATGAGAAAGAAACCTTCGCTCAGAACATGACCCTGCAGACCTTCCGCGCGGGCGACGTGATCCTGGCGGCCGGGGAGGTCAGCGATCATCTGTTCATCATCGAATCCGGGGTGGTCAGCGTGACCCTCATGCGCAACGGCCAGCCACTCGAGGGCGGGCGCATGGGGCCGGGAGAGGTGATCGGCGAAGCCGGGATCGTCGCCGAGCAGGCTGCGCTGGCGAATTTTACCGCCAAGACCTTCTGCACCCTGTACCGCATCGAGAACAGCTACCTCAAGCCTTGCCTGGAGGCCCGCCGCGACATCAACGACGCCATGAAGAACCTTTTGGACGTACGCATCCACCTGGCACAGAACCTCACCCGCGAGCTGCCCAAGCCCGTGGCCAAGAAGCGCTTCCTGCAATGGCTGCGAAGCCGGGCCTGAAGCCTATCTTGAAGTCCCCACGTCCCCCTGTGGCGAGGGGATTTATCCGCGCTGTGTGGGAGCAAGGCTTGCCCGCGATGTAGGCGCCTCGGTTCTCCGGAAGATCGCGTCATCTTCATCGCGGGCAAGCCTTGCTCCCACAATCCCCTGGGTCTTCATTGGCCACCCGAACTTCCCAACAATTGGCTATTTGTACCGCGCCACTGCACGGCTAACTTAGCGCTACACCCAATTGTCCTGGAGTTCACCATGCAACCGCGTATCGATTTCTACACCGCTTCCCCCGACGCTTTCAAAGCCATGCTGGCCCTGGAAACCGCCGTCTCGAAACTGGGCCTGGAGAAGTCCCTGCTGGAGCTGGTCAAGCTGCGTTCCTCGCAGATCAACGGCTGCGCCTTCTGCATCGACATGCACACCGCCGACGCCCGCAAGGACGGCGAGACCGAACGCCGCTTGTACGCCGTGACCGCATGGCGCGAAGCGCCGTTCTTCACGGGCCGTGAACGCGCCGCCCTGGCCTGGACCGAAGCCCTGACCCGCCTGAGCGACACCCACGCGCCGGACGCCGACTATGCCCTGCTGAGTGAGCATTTCAGCCCCAAGGAAATGGTCGACCTGACGGTGGCGATCAACGCCATCAACGGCTGGAACCGTCTGGCGGTGGGGTTTCGCAAGATGCCGGAGGCCTGAGACCTCTTGCACCAGAAAACCTGTGGGAGCGAGCCTGCTCGCGATAGCGGTCTGACAGTTCATGCATCACTGACTGACACACCGCCATCGCGAGCAGGCTCGCTCCCACAAGGATCAATTCCAGACTTTAAAGCTTCGGACGACAGGCACCGCAATCCGTTTGCTTCTCCTTAATAGTAACCATTACTATTCACGCCCCGTTCCCACAGCGCGCCGTGATGACCCCCAAGCTGCCCCGCAGAACCGGCTTTTTCGAGCATTACGAAGAGTTGATCGGCACCTGGACCCGTCGCCTGCGCAATCGCCAGCAGGCCGAGGACCTGGCCCATGACACCTTCGTGCGGGTGCTTGAGTCCGATTCGAGCGGGGTCGAGCAGCCACGGGCCTATTTGCATCAGACGGCGCGCAACATTGCAGTGGATGGCTATCGGCGCGAAGATCGACGGGGGGCCATGGAAGAGGCTGTCATCGACCCTGGTCAGTCGTTTTCGGGCGACCCGGAGCACTTCATGCACGCGATCCAACTGGCGGACTCCATCGAGCGGGCGCTTGCCGAGCTGCCGGCCAACTGCCGCACGGTATTCGTCTGGCAGAAGATCGAGGGCCTGACCCAGGCGGAAATCGCCGAGCGCCTGGGCCTGTCCAAGAACATGGTGGAAAAGTATATGATCCGCACCCTGCGGCATCTGCGCGATCGTCTGGACGGGCCTGGCCAATGATCCGTCGCCATCTTCCACCCGAGCCACAGGACCTTCCATGATGGATAGCCGTGAATGCCCGTGCGGGCAGGACAGGGTTCGCGACGCGGCGGCGCAATGGTTCGTACGTTTGCAAGCACCTGCCATGAGTGTCGAGGAGCGCCAGCGCTTCGAAGCCTGGCTGGACGAGCATCCCAACCACCGCGACGAAATCCAATTGCTGCAGGGGATCTGGAGCGCCACGGACCTGTTGCCCAAGGAACGCCTGCGAGCGTTGTGCGAAGCTCCTGCCAAACGTTCCCCGCGTCGGCCTCTGTTGCGTTATGCGGCCGCCGCCGGGTTGTTCGCGGCGGCGCTTGGTTTGGGGTTGTTCAGCGGCTTGAGTTCTTCCACCGACTACAGCGGCGAATATGCCACCGCCTTCGGTGAGCGTCGGCATATCGCCTTGCCCGACGGCTCGGTGATCGACCTCAACAGCCGCAGCCGGGTGCGTATTCAATTCGCACACCGTCAACGCCGAGTGGAGTTGGCCGAAGGCGAGGCGTTGTTCACGGTCGAGCATGACGCCGGCCGGCCATTCACGGTCGATGCGGGCAACGGTCAGGTAACGGTAACCGGGACGCGCTTTGACGTGCGCCGCGATGCCGACAAGACCCGGGTGGCGGTGGAGCAGGGCAGCGTCAAGGTCCAGGGACGCGATGCACCGCGAACCCAGTACGTCAGTCTTACGCCGGGCCTTGGCACCCAGATCGATGCCCAGGGCAAAGTCGCCACACCTTACGCGGTCAACGCCGAGGCGCTCACCGCCTGGCGCAACGGCAAACTGGTGTTCAATAACGCGCCGCTGAAGGAAGTGGCTGAAGAAGTCTCCCGTTATCGCGCCAACCCCCTGCGGGTCGGCAGTGCGGCGGTGGGTAACTTGCGCCTGACCAGCGTGTTCCGTTCCGACGATCCCGAGGCTCTGCTCAAGGCCCTGCCGAACATTCTGCCGGTGGCCGTGCGCACCCTGGATGACGGCAGCCAAGAAATAATTGCGCGATAGATTCAGGTTTTTTTCGAGTTCTTCGTCTTCTTGTCCAACTGCAACTGGTTTGCATTAACAGACGCGTATTCTTGCGATCAACAGGACAAGGTTCGACGTGAAAAAAACCGCCAAAAACAACAATCGTAGCCCCGCACGCTGGCTGCCACTGGCCCTGACCCTGGCGGTCAGCGCCGCGCTGCCCCAGGCGTTCGCCGATCAGTCCGCCACCGCCATTCACATCCAGGCGCAGCCGTTGGGCCAAGCCTTGAGCCAGCTCGGCCAGCAAACCGCGTTGCAAGTGTTCTTCAGCCCCGAACTGGTGGCCGGCAAGCAAGCCCCGGCGGTGGACGGCAACCTGTCCCCGGAAGCGGCCTTGCGCCAATTGCTCCAGGGCAGCGGCCTGCAATACCAGATCGATAACGGTTCGGTAACCGTGTTGCCGGCACCCTCGGCATCCAATGCGGGCCCGCTGGAGCTGGGCGCCACTGAAATCCAGGTGGTCGGCGATTGGCTCGGCGATGCCAACGCCGAAGTGGTGCAGAACCATCCCGGCGCGCGCACGGTGATCCGCCGCGAAGCGATGGTGGAGCAGGGCGCCATGAACGTTGGTGATGTGCTGCGGCGCGTGCCGGGTGTGCAGGTGCAAGACGCCAACGGCACCGGCGGCAGCGACATTTCCCTGAACGTCGGCGTGCGTGGCCTCACTTCGCGCTTGTCGCCGCGCTCCACAGTGTTGATCGACGGCGTGCCGGCAGCGTTTGCGCCCTACGGCCAGCCACAGTTGTCCATGGCGCCGATCTCCTCGGGCAACCTGGACAGCATCGACGTGGTGCGCGGCGCCGGATCCGTGCGCTACGGGCCACAGAACGTCGGCGGGGTGATCAACTTCGTGACCCGGGCGATTCCGGAAAAAGCCACCGGCGAAATCGGCACCACCCTGGAAACTTCCCAACGCGGTGGCTGGAAGCACATCGACACGGCGTTCCTCGGCGGTACCGCCGACAACGGCCTGGGCGTGGCGCTGTTGTATTCGGGCGTCAACGGCAATGGTTATCGCCGAAGCAACAACGACAACGACATCGACGACGTCATCCTCAAGACCCATTGGGCGCCCACCGATGTGGACGATTTCTCGCTGAACTTCCATTACTACGACGCCAAGGCCGACATGCCCGGCGGCCTGACCCAGGAGCAGTATGACGCCGACCCGTACCAGTCCGACCGCGACTGGGACAACTTCAGCGGACGCCGCAAGGATGTGTCGTTCAAATGGTTGCGCCAGATCGACGACCGCACCCAGGCCGAAGTGCTGACCTACTACTCCGACAGCTACCGTGGCAGCACCATCGCCTCCCGGGACCAGCGCAACCTGGCCTCCTACCCGCGCACCTATTACACCTTCGGCATTGAGCCTCGGGTGTCCCACGTGTTCGACCTGGGGCCAACCACCCAGGAAGCCAGCGTCGGCTATCGCTACCTCAAGGAAGGCATGCACGAAGAAGCCAGCCGCCTGGCGTTGCGTAACAACGAGCCGGTGGTACGTCCGGGCTCCGACGGGCACGTTTACCAGGACCGCACTGGCGGCACTGAAGCCCATGCGGTCTACATCGACGACAAGATCGATATCGGCAAATGGACCATCACCCCGGGTATCCGCTTCGAAAGCATCAGCACCGAGTGGCACGATCGCCCCGTGCTCGACACCGCCGGTCGCCCCGTGCAGGAAAAACGCCGCAGCATCGACAGCAACGAACCGCTGCCGGCCCTGAGCGTGATGTATCACCTGTCCGATGCGTGGAAGCTGTTCGCCAACTACGAGACGTCGTTCGGTAGCCTGCAATACTTCCAGCTCGGCCAGGGCGGCGACGGCAACAACACCGCCAGCGGTCTGAGCCCGGAAAAGGCCAAGACCTACGAGATCGGTACGCGCTACAACGATGACGTGTGGGGCGGGGAAGTGACGCTGTTCTACATCGACTTCGACGACGAGTTGCAGTACATCAGCAACGACGTGGGCTGGACCAACCTGGGCGCGACCAAGCACCAGGGCCTGGAAGCTTCGGTGCATTACGACATGGCCGCGCTCGACCCACGTCTCGAAGGCCTCACCGCCAACGCCGGTTTCACCTACACCCGGGCGACTTACGAAGGCGAGATTCCAAGCTTCAAGGGCCGCGACCTGCCGTTCTATTCCCGTCAGGTGGTGAACCTGGGCCTGCGCTATGACGTCAACCGCTGGACCTACAACCTCGATGCCTTCGCCCAGTCGAAACAGCGCTCGCCGGGTACCGGCGTGAACGCCGATGGCAGTTTCAGCGGTGACTACATCACCGACGGCACCGCTGACGGGCAGTACGGCGACATGCCGGGCTACGTGCTCTGGAACGTGCGCGCCGGCTACGACTTCGGCGAGCAACTGTCGAACCTGAAAGTCGGCGCCGGGGTGAAGAACCTGTTCGATCACCAGTACTACACCCGCTCCAGTGACAACAACTCGGGCATGTATGTGGGTGCGCCGCGTACGTTCTTTGTGCAGGCCAGTGTGGGGTTTTGATCGAAGATCAGGCCCTGTGGCTTGGAACACAATGCCAGGGGCCGAAATACAATCCCAGGGGCTGAGTGACCATCCTGTGGCGAGGGGAGCTTGCTCCCGCTCGGCTGCGAAGCAGTCGTAAACCAGTGGATGCGGTGTGCCTGAGGCTCCGCATTCAGCAGGTTTTGGGGCCGCTTCGCGGCCCAGCGGGAGCAAGCTCCCCTCGCCACAGGTTTACTGGCTAGCCTAGGCTCCTTGTAGGCCTCAGACCTTCAACACTTTCCCACTGGCCGCCACCGCCACCAGCGACAGCGCAATCAGCCCAAAGGCAAAGCTCAAGCTGCTGCCATGGGCGACGAAGCCGATCAGCGCCGGGCCGGCAAGGATGCCGGCATAGCCGATGGTGGTGATGGCCGGTACGGCGATGGCCTCTGGCATCAGGGTCTGTTTGCCGACGGCGGTGTACAGCACCGGGACGATGTTCGAGCACCCGGCGCCCACCAACGCATAGCCCAGTAGCGCGGCTTGCCACATCGGTGCGAGGGTTGCCAGCAGGAACCCGGCTGCCGCGATCGATCCGCCATAGATGATCACGCGTTTGGCGCCCAGGCGATGCACCACCGAGTCGCCGGTCAGTCGGCCGACGGTCATGGTCAGCGCGAAGGCGGCATAACCCAGCCCGGCATAGGCGGTATCCACCGCGCGTTCGCTGGTCAGGAACACGGCGCTCCAATCCAGCACCGCGCCTTCGGCGAGGAATACGATGAAGCACAGGATGCCAATGAACAGCACCACTCCGTGGGGAATTGCAAACGCCGGGCCCGAGCTTTCACTGCCATAAGGCAACAGGTGCGGCGCAGCCTTGAACAATGCCACCAGCAGCACCGCGTTGACCACCAGCGTCGCCCCCAGCGGCGAAAGCCCCAGGCCGAGCAGGGCGCTCACACCGGCCGCGCCAATGATCCCGCCGAGGCTGAACATGCCGTGGAAGCCCGACATCATGGTCTTGCCACTGGCCCGCTCGACGATTACCGCTTGCAGGTTCACGGTCGAGTCCACGGTGCCGAGGCCGGCGCCAAACAGGAACAATGCCGCCACCAACCAGGGCAGGGAGGTCATCGTCGCCAGCAACGGCAACGCCAGGCAGATCAGGAGCGTGCCCCCGCTGAGCACTCGCCGGCAGCCGAACCGCGCGGCCAGCGCACCGGCAATCGGCATCGCCAGGATCGATCCCACCCCGAGGCACAGCAACAGCAAACCGAGGGTGCCTTCGTCCAGGTTTGCCCGCACCTTGGCGTATGGCACCAGTGGTGCCCAGGCGGCGATGCCGATGCCGGCGATGAGATAGGCGATGCGGGTGGACATCTGTTCCAGGCGTCCGGGAACAAAGGTTGGCGGAGGAGTGATGGCAGTCATGAATCGTCCTTGGCTTGCGTGTGGTGCGCTGGTGCGGGCAGGGGGCCTATGCTTGCATATCCACTGACCGCACCGCGACCCCAAGGTGCCGATCAAAGCGCAGGCTTTGCTCCCGCAGCCTGTGCCAGCATAAAGTACCGGCCCTTGCTGGCTGATTTCGGGTCTGGTCCATGACGCAGTTTTATGATGCACGCGGCAATATTTATGGCGTCGTTTCCCCGCGACAGGTGCGTGACCACGGTATCGACCTGCCGCCGTCGGCCGCCCTCGCTGCACAGCGGCGCGAGTCCTGGGCCTTGGCTGCCGTGCATGCCTTCTGCAGTTGGTCGCCGGGTGAAGCACCGCCGGATGCCAAGGACCACCGCAGCGATGGGCTGTTGATCGGCCCGTTCCAGAGCGAACCACCCTTTGACGTTTTGATCGTCAACACTGACGGCACCCTGGCCGAGCGCAGCGGCAACGGCTTGACGATTTTCTCCCAGGCGCTGAAAGAGCACGGCTTGATGCCGGGCGAGGGGGATTGCTTGTTGCAGGTGCACCATGACAAACACCAGGGCTTGTCGCCTCTGCACACGTCGGTGCGGTCAGCTGAGTTCGAGGGTGTGCAGGGCTTCTGGCTGGACTTGGGAAAACCCCTGTTTGGACCTCAGGCCGTCGCTGCCCAAAGCGTGGAGCGCGTGGTGTTCAATCAGCGTGAGGTCAGTCGGGTGGCGGTGCTCCATGGGTTGAACCCGGCATGGGGCAACAGTCAATTCGTGAACATTGGCAATCCGCATTGCGTGACCCTGGTGGAAGGGGCCGAGGCGCTGCCGAGCAACGCGCAAATGCGTGCATCGCAGTTGTCGCAAAGCCTGACCCGCATCGCTTATGCGCCGCCCGCTGGCGCAGGGGTTCCGTGCCCGGCGGGGGTGAATCTGCAATGGGCCTGGCGCGAGGCCGAAGGGCGGATCGTTGCCCGGGTATTCGAGCGGGGCGAAGGCCCCACTGCGTCCTCGGGCACCAGCGCCAGCGCGGTGGCCAGTGCTGCGTGGCGGGTGGGTTGGGTGCAGGCGGGGCCGGTGAGGGTGGTGATGCCCGGTGGGACAGCGCCGATTTTGTTGGAAGAAGAGGCTGGTGAGCTGGTTCGGGTCAGGTTGTTTGGTACGGCGCAGCTTGTGTCCTAGAAAATCTGGAGTTCCGCAGTGCGGCTAATGACGCCATCGCGAGCAGGCTCGCTCCCACAATTTTGAGCTTCAGCGGGCACGAATTTGTGTACGACACAAACCCTCTGTGGGAGCGAGCCTGCTCGCGATAGCGGCAGGTCAGTGACCTCAATATCAACTGATGGACACCAAGCTCACTCTCACAACGAGGTGCATCAGCCCAACGGCTGCGCGAACTCCACCACCGGCATCTGCCGCTTCATCAGCACTTCACCGTTGCGGATCGAGTACAGCGGCAAGCCCTGACTGCGGATTACTTCGTAGTCACTGTCCGCCGACAGGATCAGCAGGTTCGCCGGCCGCCCCGGTTCCAGCCCGTAGCGCTCGCCTAGGGCCATGGCCTTGGCGCTGTTGTCGGTGACCAGGTCGAGGGCGCTTTGCAGGTTGCGGTAACCGAGCATGTGGCAGATGTGCAACCCGGCTTCGAGGACCCGCAGGATGTTGCCGTTGCCCAGCGGGTACCACGGGTCGACGATGGAATCCTGGCCGAAGCACACGTTCATCCCGGCTTCGAGCAGTTCATTGACTCGGGTGACGCCGCGGCGTTTGGGGAAGGTATCGAAGCGCCCTTGCAGGTGAATGCTCTCGGTGGGGCAAGAGACGAAGCTGATGCCCGAATGCCCGAGCAGGCGGAACAGCTTGGCGCAGTAGGCATTGTCGTAGGAGCCCATGGCCGTGGTGTGGCTGGCCGTGACCCGCGCACCCATGTCGCGACTGCGGGCTTCTTCGGCGAGCACTTCGAGAAAGCGCGAGTGTGGGTCGTCGGTTTCGTCGCAATGCACATCCACCAGGCAGCCGGTGCGTTCGGCCAGGTCCATCAGGAACTTCACCGAGCTGACGCCCTGGTCGCGGGTGTACTCGAAATGCGGAATGCCGCCCACCACGTCGGCGCCCATGCGGATCGCTTCTTCCATCAGCTCGCGGCCGTTGCGATAGGACTCGATGCCTTCCTGGGGAAACGCGACGATCTGCATGTCGATCAGGTGGCGACTTTCCTCGCGCACTTGCAGCATCGCCTTGAGGGCCGTGAGTTCGGGATCGGTCACGTCGACGTGGGTGCGTACATGCTGGATGCCATGGGCGGCCAGGGCCTGGATGGTTTTCTTGGCGCGGGTGCTGGTGTCTTCCTGGGTGATGGTGGCCTTGCGTTCGCCCCAGCACTCGATGCCTTCGAACAGCGTGCCGCTCATGTTCCAGCGCGGCTCGCCGGCGGTGAGGGTCGCGTCTAGGTGAATGTGCGGTTCGACGAAAGGCGGGACCACCAGGTTGCCGCCGGCGTCGAGGTCGTCCGGGCCGAGGCTGGGGGCCTCGGTCTGGCGGGCGATGTTGGCAATCAGGCCGTTTTCCAGGTGCAGTTCATGCAAGCCTTCGCGGTTGCGCAGGCGGGCGTTGATGATGTGCATCAGGCGAGTCCTTTATAAGTCTTGTAGGGGTGCGTCAGCGGTGCGAGTACCCATTGCGCCGATCAATAGCACATACGTTAGCGCGCCGGCAGCGATTCCTACCAGCGGCGCGACCCATGGCGAATTGAACGCGGCGACGGTGCCGACCCCATAGGCCAACAGCCCGGGCCAATTGAACGCCGGCAACTGCGCTTCGGCCAGGCGTGGATAACGACCGCGCCAGCGGAAGAAGAAATCGGCCATGATCACCCCGCCAATGGGCGGGATCACCGTGCCCAGCAGAATCAGGTAGGGCACCAGCATGTCGTACATGCCCAGCAGGGCCAGCAGCGTGCCGATCACCGCGCCGCCGAGGGTCACGGTTTTGCGCCGGCGGGTGCGCAGCAGGTTGCAACCGGCCACGGCGAAGTTGTAGATGGTGTTGTCCTGGGTGCTCCAGATGTTGAGCAGCAGCATCGCCATCGCTGCCATGGCGAAGCCCTGCAACAGCAGCACTTCGACCACGTCCGGCTGTTGATAGACGATGGCCCCGTAGGCGCCGATCAGCACCATCAGGCCATTGCCGAGGAAGAAGCCGATCAGGCTCGCCAGCACCGCGACCTTCGCCGAGCGGGAGAACCGCGTCCAGTTGGTCGCCTGGGTCGCGCCGCTGACGAAGGTGCCGAACACCAGTGTGATGGCGGTGGACCAGTCGAGGCTGCCCGTCGGCACCACCGCCAGCAAACCCTCGAAGCCGCCGACCTTCACCGTCGCGACCCACATTGACAGCATTAGCAGCAACATCATGGCTGGCACGGCGAGGTACGAGAGGATTTCCAGCCCGCGATAACCGACATAGGCCGTGGCACAGAACCCCATGCCGAACAGCACCATCAACCACAACACGGTGCCCTGGCCCAACTCGAAGTACTTGCCCAGCACCACCGCCGCCGTCGCCGTGCCCCAGGCGTACCAGCCGATCTGGGTGAAGCCCAGGATCAGGTCACTGAGCTTGCTACCCACCTCGCCGAAACAGAAACGCCCCATCAACACCGAATTGAGCCCGCTCTTGAAGGCAATGTAGCCCAGGCCTGCCGCATACAGGCCCAGCAGCAGGTTGCCAATCACAATCACCGTGAGCATCTCGGCAAAACCGAACGCCACGCCCAGCTTGCCACCGGCAAACATCGTCGCGGTGAAAAAGGTGAAGCCCAGCAGCACCATGGCCGTGGAGGCCAGGCCCTTGCGGGCATGCATCGGAACTTCGCTCAAGGGGTAGTCGTTGCCTGGATCGTTCTGAGTCATGGGGGCGGTCCTTGCGGATGAGGGGAATATCGCAAGCGTGCAGCGGCCGTGCCAAACGAGTGATCGCGAGGTTATTTATAGACAATCCTGGAGATTGGGTGGGCGAAGGAGGGCGAAAGCGGTGCGGTGGTGATTCAAGTTGGAACACAGATCTCATTGTTCATGAAAGTCCCCTGTGGGAGCGAGCCTGCTCGCGATAGCGTCGGATCAGCCACATCGAAGTCAACTGGTACATCGCTATCGCGAGCAGGCTCGCTCCCACAGGTTCAGGTCAAAAAGCGCAACACCGCCACGGCGATGTCCTGCGGCGCGTCTTCCTGGACCAGGTGCCCGGCGTTCGGAACCGGGTGCAACTGCGCGCCCGGAATTAGTTTGTGCAAGGCCCGGCCACGCTCGATGGGGATCCACTGGTCATCCTCGCCCCACAGTATCTGGGTCGGGCAGCGCACGTTTGGGTACAGGCCCTCGACCTCGCGGGTATAACGCTCGTCCATCTGCGCAATCTGCCGGTAGAACGCCGCCTGGCCCGGCTCGCCAAGCCACGGTTGTACATAAGGCGCCAGTTCTGCGTCCGGAATAGCGCGCTTGATCGCGCCGCGGATATAGGCCGGCACGATGGCCCGCTGAATGTAGTCGGGCAGGCCGTTGAAGGCTGTTTCATGCTGGCGTACGTGTTGAACAAAAGGCGAACCCCAGGGCGACAGCGCCACCGGATCGATCAGGGTCAGGCTGCGGTAGTCCTTGCCATTGAGCAGGTGCGTGCGCAGGGCCGTGGCACCGCCAAAGTCATGGGCCACCACGTCCGGGCAATCCAGGCCCCAGTGCTCCAGCAATTGCGCGAGCAGTTGATTTTGCACGCCGAGGGACACATCGGCATCGGGTTGCGCTGACTGGCCATAACCCAGCAGGTCGAAGTAATGCACCCTGTGGGTGGTGAAGAACAGCGGAGCGATCCGGTGCCACACGTAGGAAGAGAAGGGCGTGCCGTGGACAAACACCAGCGGCGGGCCGTCGCCGTGGATGGCGTAGCGGATGGGGTGTCCGTTGAAGTCGTAGGTCTGATCCAGCGGCCAGTGGGTCATGATCGATACTCCCCTGAAAATGGCTCAGGGGATCAAGCATAGGCCAATGCTGGCGGGACGGGGAAACACCGATTGTGGCGAGGGAGCTTGCTCCCGCTGGGCCGCGAAGCGGCCCTCAAACCTGAGGTTGCGGTGTATCAGGTTGAATCGAGTCGCTGCTTTTGGGGCTGCTTCGCAGCCCAGCGGGAGCAAGCTCCCTCGCCACAGAAGCTCCTTTGCCACAAAAGGCTCCCGAGCCAGGAAGCAGCACCTGTCCCTATTCGCCGTGATAGATGCAACCGCTGGTGCAGGTCTCATGGATGCGGATGGCGCTGAGTTCCGGCAGCAACGGCTTCAATTCATTCCAGATCCACTTGGCCAGGACTTCGCTGGTGGGGTTTTCCAGGCCAGGGATGTCGTTGAGGTAGTTGTGGTCCAGGCGCTCGTAGAGCGGCTTGAAGATCGCCTTGATCTCCGAGAAATCGCGAATCCAGCCGGTATGCGGGTCAATGTCGCCGCTCAGGTGGATCGCCACCTTGAACGAGTGACCGTGAAGGCGGCCGCACTTGTGGCCCTCTGGTACGTGGGGCAGGCGGTGGGCGGATTCGAAAGTAAACTCTTTGAAGATTTCCACAGGTTCGGGCTCTTTTAGATAGCGGTCGCGAGGCAGGCGGCGGAGTTTATCAGTTTGATAACGGCGTTGCGCGAGCGTGCTGACTAAAGGGTCAGCAAACGCTCGCCCAGGCCACCGTTGGCTGCCAGTTCAAGAAACTCGTCACCGAGCCGGCGGCTCTCGTCCATTGCCGTGCGCCAATATTTGCGGCGGCTCGGGTCATCGCCCATGAAGCGCTTGAAGTCGTTGCGGTCCGGCAGTTTGCCGTAGGGCAGGCGCGCCAGGTATTCCCGGGATGGTGCCAGCAACAGCACGTCCTGCAGGCGGTCGACGTTGCCCCGGCGCCACGGCAGGCCCTTGTCGAACCAGCCGGGGATGACCCGGTCGGTGAAGTGCGGATACAGCACGATGTCCTCGCCGCTGTACGGCAGGTCGAGGTGGTAGTCCAGCAAGCCGCCATCGCGGTAGGTGCCGGCACCGGCGCCCGGCAGGTCGCGCACGCCCTCCATGATCATCGGGATCGAGCCCGAGGCCAGCAGGGCCTGGCGCAGGTTGCCAGCGGCCAGGGGCACGAAGCGCGACGGAAAGTCATTCAACGGATGCAGGGGCGGGGCCAGGCGCGGGTCATGGATGATCAACCGTTCGAAATGCCGCGACAGCCGCGCACGGCCTCGCAGGTTGTCGGCGATCACCGATGACAACCCCAGGCCCAGCCGGCCGCGATGATCCTGGGCGAGCAGGCCGTGGCTCTTGACCACCATGATATTGAGCCGGTATCGCGGGTTATCGAGGATCGAAGTGTCGCGCCCTTCGAGCAAGTCATCGAGCATGCGCTGCGAGCTCTGGCTGACCCCGGCCATGGTCACGCCTTTGGCGAAGCTTTGTTCGTTGTACAGGGTGCCCAGGCGCCGGATTCCTTCGGCGGCGTCTGGCAGGCAGGCACTGGCGAAGCGCCAGGCGCCCACCGAGGCGCCGATCAGCGAGCGTTCCCGCGGCGCGGCGGGCAGCCATTGGTCGAACAGCGCCAGGTCCAGTCCCTGGATACCCAAGGCCTTGGGACCACCGGCGGCGCCCGGCAGGATGCCGACGTCGGCGGCGTTCAGGCCGGCCTGGCGAATCCGCCCGAAGGCACGGGGGCCGGCCTTGAGGGTAAGGGCGGGGAACTTGATGTGGATGGCGGTCATACCGGCCTCGAATGCAAACAAGCGGACAATTATAGCGACACAAAACCCTGTGGGAGCGAGCTTGTTCCGGGCGGCGTTCCGACGATGGCGGTCTGTCAGTTGATATTGATGTGACTGAGCTGGCGCTATCGCGAGCAAGCTCGCTCCCACACACTATTGATGTGGGTTCCATGATGGCCATTCAGTTTCAGTTAAGTTCACCCCGATACAGTCCCCCGGCAAAGATTATAAAAAGGAGACAATCCATGAACCGCCTGACTGCCTTTTTCATCGCGACCCTCATGGCCCTCGGCGCTGGCCTGGCTCACGCACGAGACCTCAACAACGACGAAGCCCGCAAACTGCGAGACGCTGGTACCATTCTGTCCACTGAAAAACTCGACGCCATTGCCCTGGCCAAACACCCTGGCGCCACCTTGACCGATACCGAACTGGAAGAGGAGTACGGCAGGTACATTTACCAGGTGGATCTGCGCGATACGAAGGGCATTGAGTGGGACCTGGAATTGGACGCCACCAACGGCGAGGTACTCAAGAATCATCAGGATACGTAATGAAGCTTAATCTGCGCGCCCATAGTCGATGGGCGCTGGCGCTGTTGGCGTTTTGTTCGCTGGCCGTAGCCCGGGACCTGGACCAGGACGAGGCCCTGCAACTGCGCCAGCAAGGCGTGATCCTGCCGCTGGAGCAATTGTTGCAACAGGCGCTGGACCTGCATCCCGGCGCCAAACTTCTGGAAGCCGAGTTGGAGGAGAAACACGGCGTCTATATTTATGAGGTCGAGTTGCTGGACACCGACGGCGTCGTGCGCGAGTTGGACCTGGAGGCCGCGACCGGCCGCTTACTCAAAGATAAGGAAGACTGATGCGCCTGCTTCTGGTGGAAGATCACGTGCCCCTGGCGGACGAATTGATGGCGGGGCTGACACGACAGGGCTATGCCGTCGATTGGCTCGCCGATGGTCGCGATGCGGTGTACCAGGGCAGCAGTGAGCCCTACGACCTGATTATCCTCGACCTTGGCCTGCCGGGTGTGCCGGGGCTGGAGGTACTGGCCCAGTGGCGCGCCGGCGGCCTGGCCACACCGGTGCTGATCCTCACTGCCCGCGGGTCCTGGGCCGAGCGCATCGAAGGCCTCAAGGCCGGTGCCGACGATTACTTGACCAAACCTTTTCACCCCGAAGAACTGCACTTGCGGATCCAGGCGTTGCTGCGCCGTTCCCATGGTCAGGTCAACCAGCCGACGCTGAAGTCGGCCGGGCTGCACCTGGATGAAGGGCGACAATGCGTGGTCCGCGACGGCACCGACATCCAGCTCACGGCCGCCGAGTTTCGCCTGTTGCGCTATTTCATGCTGCATCCCGAGCAGATCCTTTCCAAAAGTCATCTTGCCGAACACCTGTACGACGGTGAGACCGAGCGCGACTCCAACGTGCTGGAAGTCCACGTCAATCACCTGCGACGCAAGCTGGGACGCAGCGTCATCGAAACCCGTCGCGGCCAGGGCTACCTGTTCGGCGGGCAGGCGCAGTGAGATCCATCCAGCGACGCCTGAGCCTGGGCCTGATCGGTGTGATGGTGGTGGTCGGCCTGGTGCTGGCGCAGACCAGCCTGTGGCTGTTCGAACTGGGCTTGCAGCGTTATCTGGAAGCGGGCCTGCGCAACGACAGCGAGAACCTGCTGGTGGCCCTGGTGCGCGGCCCGCAGGGTTTGCAATTGGATGAGCGACGTTTGTCGCCGGCCTATCAGCGACCTTTTTCCGGACATTATTTCCGCATCGATTTTGCCGATGTGCACTGGCGCTCCCGTTCCCTGTGGGACCAGGAATTGCCCCGGCTCGACCACCCGGGCCTGCACAGCAACCTGCAACTGGGCCCCGAGGGCCAGAAGCTGCTGGTGCTGCGTACCGACTATCGGCGGCTCGGCCAGGCGATTTCCATCAGCGTGGCCCAGGACTACACGCCGGTGCGTGACAGTTTCCGAAGGATGCAGCAGGTTAGCCTCGGGCTCGGGTTGGCGGGGCTGCTGCTGATCCTGTTGCTGCAACGCATCACCGTGCGCCGCGCCTTGCGTCCGCTGGACCGGGCCCGGGAGCAGATTGCCCAGTTGCAGCGCGGGCAGCGTTCGCAACTCGACGAACAGGTGCCACGGGAGCTGGAGCCGCTGGTGACACAAATCAACCATCTGCTGGCCCACACCGAAGACAGCCTCAAGCGTTCACGCAACGCCCTGGGCAACCTCGGCCATGCCTTGAAAACCCCGCTGGCAGTGCTGCAAAGCCTGGCTTCGAACGAAAAGCTCGACCCGTATCCCGAGTTGCGCAAGCTGTTGCTCGAGCAATTGGAGCAGGTCCGGCAGCGCTTGAACCGCGAACTCAACCGCGCCCGCCTGTCCGGCGATGCCTTGCCCGGCGCGCATCTGGACTGCGACGCCGAACTGCCAGGATTGCTGGCCACGTTGAACATGATCCACGGCGAACACCTGCACCTGAGCTATGTCGCCCCGCCAGGCCTGCACTTGCCCTGGGACCGTGAGGACCTGCTGGAATTGCTCGGCAACCTGCTGGACAACGCCTGCAAATGGGCCGACGCCGAGGTACGCCTGACCATGACCGAAACAGCCGAGGGCTTCAGCCTGGCCGTGGAGGACGACGGCCCGGGCATCCCCAAGGACCGCCGCGACCAGGTGTTCAGCCGGGGCACGCGGCTGGACGAACAGACCGATGGACACGGCCTGGGCCTGGGCATCGTGCGGGACATCGTCGACACCTGGGGCGGCCTGCTGGCGTTGGACGACAGTGAATGGGGTGGGTTGAAGGTGGTGATCGAATTGCCCAAGCGCTGATGTCTGCGCTAACCCTTTATAGCCGTGCCATAGATTCTCTGTCTGGCTTGGCCCCCTGTGGGAGCGAGCCTGCTCGCGATGGCGTTGGGTCAGCCACATCAATGTCGACTGGCAGACCGCTATCGCGAGCAGGCTCGCTCCCACATTGGTCTGTGGTGATTGCAAACCTTGTGAAAACCCGCCCCACGGCCCTTGCAGCTTGCCGCCGCTTGCTGCAAAGTCGCGACCTTTTTTGTCCGGTGGCTTTCCATCGCTGTGCTTTGAGGTAACGATGATAAATGCAGTAATTGCTGCGGTAGGCGTCATGCTGGTACTCAGCCTGTCCCGCGTGCATGTGGTGATCGCGCTGATTATCGGCGCGTTGGTGGGTGGCCTGACAGGCGGCCTGGGGATCGAGGCGACGCTCAAGGCGTTCAATGCCGGCCTGGGTGGCGGTGCGACGGTGGCGTTGTCCTATGCCTTGCTCGGAGCCTTCGCCGTGGCGATTGCCAAGTCCGGCATGGCCCATGCCTTGGCCGACAAGGCCCTGGCCCTTGTGGATCGCCAGGACGCCGCTGGCGGCTCGGGCGTCAAGTGGGTCCTGATCGGTCTGCTGGGAACGGTCGCGGTCGCCTCCCAGAACATTTTGCCGATCCATATTGCCTTCATCCCGCTGCTGGTGCCGCCACTTCTCTATGTGCTGACCAAGTTGCAGTTGGACCGCCGGTTGATCGCCTGCGTCATGACCTTCGGCCTGATCACGCCCTACATGTTCCTGCCGGTGGGCTTCGGCAATATCTTCCTCAACGAAATCCTGCTGGCCAACATCGCCCGCAGCGGCGTGGACGTCAGCGGCATCAACGTTACCCACGCCATGGGCATTCCGGCGCTGGGCATGGTGTTCGGCTTGCTGTTGTCGTTGTTCTCCTACCGCAAGAAACGCGTCTACGACCTGAAGAAAATTGCCCGGGTCGAGCAAGTGGCCGTGCGCTACAACCCGCTGAGCCTGATGGTGGCCGGGTTTGCGGTGGCGGCGGCGTTCGCGGTGCAGCTACTGGTGGACTCGATGATCATCGGCGCCCTGGTCGGGTTCCTGATTTTCTCGCTCTCGGGAGTGGTGCGCTGGCGCGAAACCGACGACCTGTTCACCGAAGGCATGAAAATGATGGCGATGATTGGCTTCATCATGATCGCCGCCTCGGGGTTCGCCGAAGTGATGAAGGCCACCGGTGAAGTCCAGAGCCTGGTGGAAACCTCGGCGGCCTGGATCGGCCACAACAAGGGCATCGGTGCGCTGATGATGTTGTTGGTGGGGCTGCTGGTGACCATGGGCATCGGCTCGTCGTTTTCCACGGTGCCGATCCTGGCGACGATTTTCGTGCCGCTGTGCCTGCAACTGGGCTTCAGCCCGCTGGCGATCGTCTGCATCGTCGGCACCGCCGGCGCCCTGGGCGATGCCGGTTCGCCCGCCTCGGACTCGACCCTGGGCCCGACCTCCGGCCTGAACATCGACGGCCAGCACCATCACATCTGGGACACCGTGGTCCCGACCTTCATCCACTACAACCTGCCGTTGCTGGTGTTTGGCTGGGTGGCGGCGATGGTGTTGTAATCCGAGACGGCGTTGCCTGCATCGCGAGCAGGCTCGCTCCCACAGGGGACTTGCAGTGGACACAACATCTGTGAACACCTCAATCCAATGTGGGAGCGAGCCTGCTCGCGATGGGGCCCTCCAGATTCAATACCTCCCTCAAGCCTTGTTCACTTTGTCCTACAGTTTTGCCGTGCCTTGCCGTTAATACAGCTAACCACGCCAATAACACCAACAAGAGTGAACAGCATGCGCCTGAGCCTGAAGGCTAAAGTCCTGTCCCTTGCGATACTGCCGGTATTGCTGTCCGCCGTGATCATCAGCCTGACCACGGCTTTCATCTTGAAGGAACAAGCTGGCAAAGAAGTCCAGCAGACTCGCGAACGCCTGCTCAGCGAGGCCAAGGCCACGCTGCAGAACTACGTGGCGGTGGGCCTTACCGCCATCAAGCCGCTGTACGATGCCGCAGCTGCGGGCGATAACGAGACACGCGCCCAGGCGATCAAGCTGCTGTCGAATATCAGTTACGGCAAGGACGGTTATTTCTTCGGCTACGACTCCGAGACCATTCGTCTGTTCAAGGCCAACAGCCCCGATGGCGTGGGCAAGAGTTTCAAGGACAACCGCGACCCGAACGGTGTCTACGTCAACCGTGACCTGGTGAAAGTCGCCAAGGACGGGACGCATTATCTGGAATACAGCTCGCCGCTGCCCGGTAGCAAGGACCTGGTGCCCAAGCTCGGCTACACCGAATACCTGCCCAAGTGGGACCTGGCGGTCGGTAGCTCGGTCAACCTGGACGGCATCGAAGCCCAGGTGGCGCTGGTGGAAGCCAAGGTCCACGATCGCCTGCAAGGCGTGATCTTGAGCATCGTCGGGATCGCCGCGGTGGTGTTGCTGGTGATTGCGGTGGTGGGCCTGGTGCTCGCCAATACGATCCTGCGTCCCCTGCACCTGATGAAAGACAACCTCGACGACATCGCCGCGGGTGAGGGCGACCTGACCCGTCGTCTGGCCATCACCAGCCAGGACGAACTCGGTCAGTTGGCCGGTTCGTTCAACCGCTTCGTCGACAAGATCCACGGCCTGGTGCGGCAGATCACCGACATGACCTCGCAACTGACCGGCCTGGTGACGCAAGTCTCCGAACAGGCCCAGCGCTCCGAGCAGGCCATGGAGCGCCAGCGCCACGAAACCGATCAGGTCGCCACGGCGATCAACGAGATGTCCTCGGCTGCCCAGGAAGTCGCCCGCAGTGCCCAGGGCGCCGCTGTCGCGGCCCAGCAGACCGACGAGGAAGGGCAGTCGGCCAAGCGCGTGGTGGCTGGCAGCATCCAGCAGATTCATGCGTTGGTGAACGATATTCGTAGCAGCGGCGTGTCCCTGGACAGCTTGCAGCAGGACGTGGCCTCGATTGTCAGTGTGCTCGGGGTGATTCGTTCGATCGCCGAGCAGACCAACCTGCTGGCCCTCAACGCCGCCATCGAGGCCGCGCGTGCCGGGGAAGCGGGGCGTGGCTTCGCCGTGGTGGCCGATGAAGTACGGGCCCTGGCCAGCCGGACCCAGCAGAGCACTCAGGAAATCCAGGGCATGATCGACCGCCTGCAATCAGGCACCCATGCGGCGGTGGAAGCGATGCGCCGTTCCAGTGAGGCCGGCGATGGCACTTCGGAACGGGCCAACGAGGCGGGTGCTTCCCTGGACACCATGGCGCAGTTGATCGGCACCATCAATTCGATGAACGCCCAGATCGCCAGCGCTGCCGAGGAACAGACCGCAGTGGCCGAAGAAATCAACCGCAGCGTGCATCAGATCGCTGTGGCGGTGGACAGTGTCGCCGACGAAACCCAACTCGGCGCCCAGACTTCCCGCAGCCTGGCCGACCTGGGCCAGCGCCTGGGCCAACTGGTGGGGCAGTTCCGGATCTGATCCCGTCGCAGCAGGAGCTGCCGAAGGCTGCGATCTTTCGCTCTCGATCCAGATGTTTTCGCCTGGGCTACCAGGCCTTATCGGAAGCGGAGGATCGCAGCCTTCGGCAGTTTCTGCCGGGCACGGCAGGCCATCCCCAACCCTGTGGGAGCGAGCTTGCTCGCGATGACAATTTCCAGCCGAGCGCAGTTGTGGCGAGGGAGCTTGCTCCCGCTGGGTTGCGAAGCAGCCCCAAACGCTTGGGACCGCTGCGCGCTCCAGCGGGAGCAAGCTCCCTCGCCACGAATGGATTTCAGGCGGGCGCTCCCTGCACATCGCGCATCAACAACCCAAACCGCAAATCCACCGCATCCGGAATCGGCACGTACACCACATGCCCATCCCCCGGCGCCACCTCGATGCTCTGGCCTTTGACGTCCTGCAACTGATGCAGGTCGAAGTGGAAGTTGCCCTTGGGGGGTCATCAGTTCCATGTGGTCGCCCAGGCCAAAACGGTTTTTCACCCGTACTTCGGCCAGGCGTTCGCGACGTTCGCCGGTCAGTTCGCCGACGAACTGCTGGCGCTCCGACACCGAGCTGCCGTTCTGGTAGTTCTGGTACTCGTCGTGCACGTGGCGTCGTAGAAAACCTTCGGTGTAGCCGCGCTGGGCCAGGGACTCCAGGTCGGTCATCAGGCTGCGATCGAATTCCCGGCCGGCCACCGCGTCATCGATGGCCCGGCGATAGACCTGGGTGGTGCGCGCGCAATAAAAGTGCGATTTGGTCCGGCCTTCGATCTTCAACGAATGCACGCCCATGCGCGCCAGCCGCTCCACGTGCTGCACCGCTCGCAGATCCTTGGCATTCATGATGTAGGTGCCATGCTCGTCCTCGAAGGCCGGCATGGCGTCTTCCGGGCGGTTGGCTTCCTGGAGCAAAAACACCTGGTCGGTGGGCGCGCCGAGGCCCAGGGTCGGTTCCGGCTGATAGGTTTGCACGATGTCGCCCACGACGTTTTCCACCGCTGGTTGCGCCGAATATTTCCAGCGACAGGCATTGGTGCAACTGCCCTGGTTGGCATCGCGCTTGTTCAAGTAGCCGGACAGCAGGCAGCGCCCGGAATAAGCCATGCACAACGCGCCATGGACGAACACTTCCAGTTCCATGGCCGGCACCTGCTCGTGGATCTCGGCGATTTCCTCAAGGGACAGTTCCCGGGACAGGATGATCCGGCTCAAGCCCTGCTGTTGCCAGAACTCGACGCTCGCCCAGTTCACGGTATTGGCCTGCACCGACAGGTGGATCGGCATCTGCGGGAAGTGTCGGCGCATCAGCATGATCAGCCCCGGGTCGGACATGATCAGCGCGTCCGGCGCCATGGCGATCACCGGCTCCAGATCCTTGAGGAAGGTCCGCAGCTTGGCGTTGTGCGGGGCAATGTTCACCACCACGTAGAAGCGCTTGCCCATGGCTTGGGCCTCGGCAATACCCAAGGCCAGGTTCGCGTGGTCGAATTCGTTGTTGCGCACCCGCAGGCTATAGCGCGGCTGACCGGCGTACACCGCATCGGCACCGTAGGCGAAGGCGTAGCGCATGTTTTTCAGGGTGCCGGCGGGAGCGAGCAGTTCGGGGGCGGCGAGGGTCATGGTGGCGTCAGGTCGCAAAAAGCGGCGAGGGTACGCCACGGTCGGCCCGGCGGTATTGATTTGGATCAATGCCGGGTGCAAACGCGAAGGCACTCCGGCGAGTCCTGGATGACTAATGTTTATCCCGCCTTTGGACATGGAAAGCTGATGAATCGAAAGATGCTGCAAAACAAAGCCCAGATGCTGCTCCTGGTGCTGGTCACGGTCGCCTTCATCTGGATCCTGCTGCCATTTTACGGCGCGGTGTTCTGGGCGGTGATCCTGGGCATCGTCTTTGCCCCGATGCAGCGCCGCCTGCAGTTGAGGTTCGGCTGGCACCGCAATGTCACCTCGTTGTTCACGTTGAGCATCTGTGTGGTCAGCGCGATCCTGCCGGTGATCATCATCAGTACGTTATTGGTCCAGGAGGGCGCGGCGCTGTACAAGAGCCTGGAGAGCGGAGAGCTGGACATTGCCGATTACCTGGCCCGCTTCAAGGATGCCTTGCCGCCGTACTTCCAGCACCTGCTGGACCGCTTCGGCCTGGGCAACCTGAATGGCTTGCGCGACAAGATCGTCAAGAGTGCGATGCAGGGCAGCGAGTTCTTCGCCACCCAGGCCTTCAGTTTCGGCCAGGGCACGTTCCAGTTCCTGGTCAGCTTCTTCGTGATGATCTATCTGCTGTTCTTCTTTCTGCGCGACGGTCCGGAATTGGTGCGCAAAGTGCGCACGGCTGTTCCATTGGGGGAACATCAAAAACGCCGCCTGCAGTTGAAATTCAATCGGGTGGTGCGGGCCACGGTGAAAGGCAATCTGCTGGTCGCCATCAGCCAAGGTGCGCTGGGTGGGCTGATCTTCTGGATCCTGGGAATCCCGACGGTATTGCCGTGGGCGGTACTGATGGCGTTCCTGTCACTGTTGCCAGCCGTGGGGGCGGGCATTGTCTGGGCGCCGGTTGCGGTGTATTTCCTGCTTTCCGGGGCGATCTGGCAGGGTGTGGTGCTGACGCTGTTCGGGGTATTCGTGATCGGTCTGGTGGACAACTTCCTGCGTCCGATCCTGGTGGGCAAGGACACCAAGATGCCCGACTACATGGTGCTGGTCTCGACACTGGGCGGGCTGGCGGTGTTCGGGCTGAACGGTTTCGTGATCGGACCACTGATCGCCGCGCTGTTCATGTCGTGCTGGGCGTTGTTCGTCGAAAGCACGCCGCGTGTACAGTTGCCCTAGGCGCTCAACAGGTAGGGGCCGATGCGTTGCGACAATGCCTGGGCGGCAGGCAGTGAAGTCAGCGGGCCGCTGATGGTCACGCCGTCTTGCACCAGATACCAGCAGGCCAGCAACCCGAGCTCCCGGAGTGGGGCGGGAACGGCGCTGCCAATGACAGACATGATTTGAACCTTGGGCATGGGAAACCTCCATCAAACGATGGGGTTACCTTACGACTCAGAAGGAAGGACGAAAAATCAACCGGCTCAATAGTAGGAATCGATGCCGCTCAATCGACGACCAGATCGAGCATGTGCACCACTTCCTGCTCGTTGAGCAGGCCCTTGCGAACCAGGTTTTCCGCCAGCAGCGAAAGGAACTTGGCGCTGCGGTGGCCTTCCAGTTGCTTGAGTTCGGTCAGCACGTTGTACACCTTGCTGGAGGTGCACAAGCCGACAATGCGATGGGGATTTTGCGTGGGCATACCTTCGTCCTTGTTTTTATGAAGCTGTTGTTGGCGGACAATGCCAGTTTGCGGCCCTGTCATGACGCTCACGTGACAGCTTGAGTTGTTGGAAAAAGAAGCAGGATCCGGACCATAATGCCTTTTTGGCGCCGGATTATTGTTCCGGCAGCGACCTCGGGCAGGCTCATACGACCATCTGGTCTGTTTTTCACCCACAAAAAAGGCCCTGGATCTTTCGATCCAGGGGCTTTTTCTGTTGCTGTCTGGCTCCACGACCTGGACTCGAACCAGGGACCCAGTGATTAACAGTCACTTGCTCTACCAACTGAGCTATCGCGGAATGGCGCGTATGTTACTGATTGGAAAAGAGAAGTCAAGCGTCTATTGCCGGGCGGCGCATTCCTGGGGCCCATTGGCGGTCAATCAACAATTGCGGTTACCGCAATGGCGGGAGAGGGCTACCATGCTTGCCCGGAAGTGGCAGGACGCGCTGCCGGCCATTCGCCGACATTGAGGTACGCGCCATGAACCATCTGTTACCGCTCCACACAGCCAGCTGCGCCGAGGTGTCGTTATGAGTACCGCGCAGATCAGCTTGCCCAAAGGGGGTGGGACCGCACGCCGAGAAACTCTACGACGCCATCACCCAGGCCAGCACCGCCGAGGAACTGAACCGCGCTGGCGGCAAGGCCGAAGGTTTTGTCCTGGGGCTGGAAAGCACCAAAGCGATCAAGAGCCAGGTGGCCGAGTCGTTGTATGTCATCTATGACGATGCGGCGAGCCAGCGGGCGACGGAGCTTTAGCCTCGCCGAAAGTGTCGTGCCTGGTGCTTTGTGGCCTTGCTTTTGTGGCGAGGGAGCTTGCTCCCGCTGGGCTGCGAAGCAGCCCCAAAAAATGCTGGGCTAATCAACCTGAAGTACCGAGGTGGCTGGCTTTAGGGCTGCTGCGCAGCCCAGCGGGAGCAAGCTCCCTCGCCACAGGTTCAGGGTGCACCTGTTCTTGCGGGGACACTTCAAAAAAAACGGGAAACGGGAAGCCTTGGCTTCCCGTTTTTCATGTCGCTGGGCTTCAGATCACCTGAACGATGGCCTTGGTCACCGCATCGATGTTGTTCTGGTTCAACGCAGCCACGCAGATGCGCCCGGTGTCCAGGGCATAGATGCCGAACTCGTTGCGCAGGCGCGTCACTTGTTCAACGGTCAGGCCGGAGTAGGAGAACATCCCGCTCTGGCGTGCGACGAAACTGAAGTCGTGCTGCGGGGCGGCCTTGGCCAGCATGTCGACCATCTGGTTGCGCATGCCGCGAATCCGCAGGCGCATTTCGGCCAGTTCGGCTTCCCACTGCGCGCGCAGCTCCGGGCTGTTGAGTACGGCGGCGACGATGCTGGCGCCGTGGGTTGGCGGGTTGGAGTAGTTGGTGCGGATCACGCGCTTGACCTGGGACAGCACGCGAGCACTTTCTTCTTTTGATTCGCTGACGATCGACAATGCGCCGACGCGCTCGCCGTACAGCGAGAACGACTTGGAGAACGAGCTGGAGGCGAAGAAGGTCAGGCCCGATTCGGCGAACAGGCGCACGGCCGCTGCGTCTTCGTCGATGCCGTCGCCAAAGCCCTGGTAGGCCATGTCCAGGAACGGTACGTGATTCTTGGCCTTGACCACGGCCAGTACGTCTTTCCAGTCTTGCGGGCTCAGGTCCACGCCAGTCGGGTTGTGGCAGCAGGCGTGCAGCACAACGATCGAGCGGTCGGGCAGGGCGTTGAGGTCTTCCAGCAGACCGCTGCGGTTCACGTCGTGGGTGGCGGCGTCGTAGTAGCGATAGTTCTGCACCGGGAAGCCGGCGGTTTCGAACAGCGCGCGGTGGTTTTCCCAGCTTGGGTCGCTGATGGCGACGACGGCGTCAGGCAGCAGTTGCTTGAGGAAGTCGGCACCGATCTTCAGGGCGCCGGTTCCGCCCACGGCCTGGGTGGTGATGACGCGGCCGGAGGCGATCAGTGGCGAATCCTTGCCGAACAGCAAAGTCTGGACCGCCTGGTCGTAGGCGGCGATACCGTCGATCGGCAGGTAACCACGGGAAACGTGCTGAGCCACGCGAGCCGTCTCGGCTTCGACAACCGCGCGCAGGAGTGGAATGCGCCCCTCCTCGTTGCAGTAAACACCCACGCCCAGGTTGACCTTATTGGTACGGGTGTCGGCGTTGAAAGCTTCGTTGAGGCCCAGGATGGGGTCGCGGGGTGCCAATTCGACAGCGGAAAACAGGCTCATTATTGCGCGGCTCTGAATGGAGTGAGGGGGACGTGTCGCGCTCCAGCCGGATGCACTAGAGCGGTGCACAAACGGGGAGCTAGTATAGAGGCCATCACCCGGTACGGCGACAGGCGATTCGGCTTTTGCGGTAAGTATTTTCGATTTTTTTTGACCGTTAGTCCCTTCTCCGCGTCAAAGTCTGCAAGGCGTGTAGGACGTTCGTCTTGAAAGCGAAGGCATTCACCTCCACATTGTGTGCATCCCAGCTTTTTCCTCGGACGGCATCAGTCGTTTCGGTCTTTCTCATTCCTGTCGGCTGGCCGACAGGAATGAACCCAGAGGTTATGTCATGTCTGAATTCCAGCTAGTCACCCGATTCCAGCCCGCCGGCGACCAGCCGGAAGCCATTCGCCTGATGGTCGAAGGCATCGAGGCCGGGCTGGCGCACCAGACGCTGCTCGGTGTGACCGGCTCGGGCAAGACCTTCAGCATTGCCAACGTGATTGCCCAGGTGCAGCGCCCAACCCTGGTACTGGCGCCGAACAAGACCCTGGCCGCGCAGCTATACGGTGAGTTCAAGGCGTTTTTTCCGAATAACGCCGTGGAGTACTTCGTTTCCTACTACGACTACTACCAGCCCGAGGCCTACGTGCCGTCGTCGGACACCTTCATCGAGAAGGATGCCTCGATCAACGACCACATCGAACAGATGCGCCTGTCGGCGACCAAGGCCTTGCTCGAGCGCAAGGACGCGATCATCGTCACCACGGTGTCGTGCATCTACGGTCTGGGCAGCCCGGAAACCTACCTGAAGATGGTGCTGCACGTGGACCGCGGCGACAAACTCGACCAGCGCGCCTTGCTCAGGCGCCTGGCGGACTTGCAATACACCCGCAACGACATGGATTTTGCCCGGGCGACGTTCCGGGTGCGCGGCGATGTGATCGACATCTACCCGGCGGAATCGGACCTCGAAGCGATCCGCATCGAGCTGTTCGACGATGAAGTGGAGAGCATTTCCGCGTTCGACCCGCTGACCGGCGAAGTCATCCGCAAGCTGCCGCGTTTCACCTTCTACCCCAAGAGCCACTATGTAACGCCGCGGGAAACCCTGCTGGACGCCATCGAGGGGATCAAGGTCGAGCTGCAGGAGCGCCTGGAATACCTGCGGTCGAACAACAAGCTGGTAGAAGCCCAGCGTCTTGAGCAGCGGACCCGCTTTGACCTGGAGATGATCCTGGAGCTGGGCTACTGCAACGGTATCGAAAACTACTCGCGCTACCTGTCGGGTCGTCCGGCGGGCGCGCCACCGCCGACCTTGTATGACTACCTGCCGGCCGATGCCTTGCTGGTGATCGACGAATCCCACGTCAGCGTGCCCCAGGTCGGCGCCATGTACAAAGGCGACCGTTCGCGCAAGGAAACCCTGGTGGAATACGGTTTCCGCCTGCCCTCGGCCCTGGACAACCGGCCGATGCGCTTCGACGAATGGGAAGGCGTGAGCCCGCAGACGATTTTTGTCTCGGCCACCCCCGGCAACTACGAGGCCGAGCACGCCGGTCGTGTGGTCGAGCAAGTGGTACGACCGACCGGGTTGGTGGACCCGCAAGTCGAGGTGCGTCCGGCGTTGACCCAGGTCGACGACCTGCTCTCGGAAATCACCAAGCGTGTGGCGGTGGAGGAGCGGGTGCTGGTCACCACGCTGACCAAGCGCATGGCCGAAGACCTGACCGATTACCTGGCCGACCATGGCGTGCGGGTGCGCTACCTGCACTCGGACATCGATACGGTGGAGCGGGTCGAGATCATCCGCGACCTGCGCCTGGGCACTTTCGACGTGCTGGTGGGCATCAACCTGCTGCGCGAAGGCCTGGACATGCCGGAAGTGTCGTTGGTGGCGATTCTCGACGCTGACAAGGAAGGCTTCCTGCGTTCGGAGCGTTCGTTGATCCAGACCATCGGTCGCGCGGCGCGTAACCTCAACGGCCGGGCGATTCTGTATGCCGACCGCATCACCGGCTCCATGGAACGGGCCATCGGCGAGACCGAGCGCCGGCGCGACAAGCAGATCGCCTTCAACCTGGCCAATGGCATCACCCCCAAGGGCGTGTTCAAGGACGTCGCCGACATCATGGAAGGCGCCACCGTGCCAGGCTCGCGCAGCAAAAAGCGCAAGGGCATGGCCAAGGCGGCCGAAGAGAGCGCCCGCTACGAGGCCGAACTGCGCTCACCGAGCGAAATCACCAAGCGGATCCGGCAGTTGGAAGAGAAGATGTACCAACTGGCCCGGGACCTGGAGTTCGAAGCCGCGGCGCAGTTGCGCGACGAGATTGGCAAGTTGCGCGAGCGGTTGCTGACTGTCTGAGGTTTGTAGTGGTTGTAATGGCCTCATCGCGAGCAGGCTCGCTCCCACATTTTGACCGAGTCGCGGTCCCTGTGGGAGCGAGCCTGCTCGCGATGGGCGCGACTCGGTCCAGCGGCTGACCACACAAATCCCGCTCTCACTGGAGCCCGCCCGCCATCGCCTGTTACCATTCGCCCCCTGTTTCATCTTCGCTTTTATATTCTTTCCGAGACATGCCATGACCACCGTCCGCACCCGCATCGCGCCTTCGCCCACTGGCGATCCCCATGTCGGCACCGCCTACATCGCTTTGTTCAACTATTGCTTTGCCAAGCAGCATGGCGGCGAGTTCATCCTGCGGATCGAGGACACCGACCAGTTGCGTTCGACCCGCGAGTCCGAACAGCAGATCTTCGACGCCCTGCGCTGGCTGGGCATCGACTGGAGCGAAGGCCCGGACGTTGGCGGCCCGCACGGTCCGTACCGCCAGAGCGAACGGGGTGATATCTACAAGCAGTATTGCCAGCAGTTGGTGGACATGGGGCACGCGTTCCCGTGCTTCTGCACTGCCGAAGAGCTGGACCAGATGCGCGCCGAGCAAATGGCCCGGGGTGAAACCCCGCGCTACGACGGCCGGGCGCTGCTGCTTTCCAAGGAAGAAGTCGCCCGTCGCCTGGCGGCCGGTGAGCCCCATGTGATCCGCATGAAGGTGCCGAGCGAAGGTGTCTGCGTGGTGCCGGACATGCTGCGGGGCGATGTCGAGATCCCGTGGGATCGCATGGACATGCAAGTGCTGATGAAGACCGACGGCTTGCCGACGTACTTCCTGGCGAACGTGGTCGACGATCACCTGATGGGCATCACCCACGTCCTGCGCGGCGAAGAATGGCTGCCGTCGGCGCCGAAACTGATCCTGCTCTACGAATACTTCGGCTGGGAGCAGCCGCAACTGTGCTACATGCCGCTGCTGCGTAACCCGGACAAGAGCAAGTTGTCCAAGCGCAAGAACCCGACTTCGGTGACGTTCTACGAGCGCATGGGCTTCATGCCCGAGGCGATGCTCAACTACCTGGGGCGCATGGGTTGGTCGATGCCGGACGAGCGCGAGAAGTTCTCGTTGCAGGAAATGGTCGAGCATTTCGATCTGTCGCGCGTGTCCCTGGGCGGGCCGATCTTCGATATCGAGAAGCTGTCGTGGCTCAACGGCCAGTGGTTGCGGGACCTGCCGGTAGAAGAGTTCGCCGCGCGTGTGCAGAAGTGGGCGTTGAACCCTGAGTACATGATGAAAATCGCGCCCCATGTGCAGGGCAGGGTAGAGACGTTCAGCCAGATCGCCCCGCTGGCCGGCTTCTTCTTTGCCGGTGGCGTGACGCCGGATGCGAAGTTGTTCGAATCCAAGAAGCTGTCGGGTGATCAGGTGCGCCAGTTGATGCAGTTGATCCTTTGGAAATTGGAAAGCCTGCGTCAGTGGGAGAAGGACAGCATCACCGCGACCATCCAGGCCGTGGTCGAGTCGTTGGAGTTGAAATTACGCGATGCCATGCCGCTGATGTTCGCCGCCATTACCGGTCAGGCCAGCTCGGTGTCGGTGCTCGATGCGATGGAAATCCTCGGACCTGACCTGACCCGTTTCCGCTTGCGCCAGGCTATCGATCTGCTCGGTGGCGTGTCGAAGAAGGAAAACAAGGAGTGGGAAAAACTGCTGGGCGCGATCGCGTAAGCGCTCGATGAGGCAGGACATACCCCGGTTTTCCGGGGTTTGTCGGTAAGTGATTGTTATCCCGGCAAAAAACTTTCAAATTTGTTGAAAATAAATTTGACAGCCCTCCGATACGCCCTTAAGATTCGCCCCGTCCTCAGCGATGAGGGGCTATAGCTCAGCTGGGAGAGCGCTTGCATGGCATGCAAGAGGTCGACGGTTCGATCCCGTCTAGCTCCACCAATTTACACTTCAAGGCCTGGCCACACCGGTCTTGAAGCGATCAACACTCAGCGTTGATCAGTTGTATAGAAGGGTTTGCGTCCCCTTCGTCTAGTGGCCTAGGACACCGCCCTTTCACGGCGGTAACAGGGGTTCGAGTCCCCTAGGGGACGCCAGTTTTACAGAAGCGATGTTGCAAGATGTCGCTCCGCCGCGAGGCGAAAAATCCGGGGCTATAGCTCAGCTGGGAGAGCGCTTGCATGGCATGCAAGAGGTCGACGGTTCGATCCCGTCTAGCTCCACCAATTTACAGGTTCAAGATCTGGCCACACCGGTCTTGAGTCGATCAGTTCTCAGCGCTGATCAAGCTAGAAGGTTTGTGTCCCCTTCGTCTAGTGGCCTAGGACACCGCCCTTTCACGGCGGTAACAGGGGTTCGAGTCCCCTAGGGGACGCCACGATTACCCGCTCTGCGGGATTTTATAAGGGTCATTCAATTCTTGAATGGCCCTTTTGTTTGTCTGGCGTTCGGCCAATTCCCTTATCCTTGAAAGCGACTTCTGACCAGCGGTCAAAATTTCTGCTTGCGGAAAATTATTATGGGAATAATATTTCAATCGTAATATTCGGAGGCGACGATGAGCGATAAGAAGGCACAAACCCGTGAACGCATTCTCAAGGCCGCCAGCGATGCGCTGATCCAGCGTGGGCCGGCTGAACCGAGCGTGGGCGAGGTGATGGGGGCGGCGGGGCTGACGGTGGGCGGTTTTTATGCTCATTTCGAAAGCAAGGATGCCTTGATGCTGGAGGCATTCAAGCAATTGCTCAATCGGCGCCGCGGCTTGATTGCCGATATGGACGGCGAGCTGACAGGCGAAGAGCGGCGCGCATTGGTGGCGGCGTTCTATCTGTCACGAAAGCACCGTGACTCCACCGAGAATGCCTGCCCGATTCCTGCGTCGGTCGGCGAACTGGGCCGGCTGCCAGATGCGTTTCGTGAGGTGCTCAACGAGCATGTTGAATTGATGGTCGCGCAATTGGCGGCCAGCCCGGAGGACGCCGACAAGGCCCTGGCCGACATTGCCTTGATGGTGGGTGGCCTGGCCCTGGCAAGGGCCCTGGGCCCTGGAGAGTTATCCGATCGTTTGCTGCGCGCCGCCAAGTCGGCAGTGCAATGAGCTGAGGCGCAAGCCCTGGAGATGAGCGATGAACAGGTTGAGCTGGATTCGTAGTGTCAATGGCACGCTTGGCTGGGTGGCTCCGCGCCTGGTGGCCAAGCAGATGCGTCTGCTGTTCATGCGCCCTCGAGACCTGCCGCCGCGGGATTGGGAGTTACCATTGCTGGCCTCGTCCGAGCGTATCACCTTGCGCTTCGGTCTTTCGGCGTTGCGCTGGGGCAAAGGCCCGGTAGTCTTGCTGATGCACGGCTGGGAAGGGCGGCCGACTCAATTCGGGGCGCTGATCACGGCCCTGGTGGACGCCGGTTACATGGTGGTGGCCCTGGACGGTCCGGCCCATGGTCGTTCGCCGGGCCGCGAGGCGAATGTCCTGTTGTTCGCCAGGGCCATGCTTGAGGCCGCCGCTGAGCTGCCACCGTTGCAGGCCGTGATCGGGCATTCCATGGGTGGAGCCAGTGCCATGCTCGCGGTTCAGTTGGGGTTGCGGACCGAGACCTTGGTCAGCATCGCTGCGCCTGCGCGCATTCTTGGTGTGTTACGCGGATTCGCGCGGATGATGGGGCTGCCGCCCAAGGCCCGTTCAGCTTTCATTCGTCTGGTGGAAAGCGATGTGGGCATGCGGGCCGAGAAAATGGACGTCGCCCATTACCAACTGGACGTGCCCGGGTTGATCGTCCATGCCGACGACGACACTTTCGTCTCGGTCAAGGAATCGCAATTGATCCATGAAGCCTGGTTCGACAGTCGTTTGCTGCGACTGCCACAGGGTGGGCATCAGCGGGTGTTGGCCGATTCGCGGGTCGTTGATGGTGTGTTATCGCTGTTGGCCGGGCGCAGCCTGCAAGCGCGGCAATCGGCTTGATCTGTGGGAGCAAGGCTTGCCCGCGATGGCGGTCAAGCTCGGATCCGTTACACTGCCCCAACCAAATTCGACCGGGAGAGGGGCATGGGCTGGGATCGGGCAACGCCGTTTATCATTGATCTTCAAGTAAATGCCGAAGATATCGACGGGCTGGGCCATGCCAACAACGCGGTGTACGTCACCTGGCTCGAGCGTTGTGCCTGGCGCCATTCCCAGCGCCTGGGCCTGGATCTGGTGGAGTACCGGCGCCTGGACCGAGCCATGGCGGTGGTGCGGCATGAAATCGATTACCTGGCGGCGGCTTATGAAGGCGACGAGCTTCAATTGGCGACCTGGATCGTCGACTGGGACCAGCGCCTGAAAATGACCCGGCATTTCCAGCTGGTCCGCCCCAGCGACAACACTACCTTACTGCGGGCCCAGACCACATTTGTCTGCATTGAACTGTCCACCGGTCGGCCAAAGCGCATGCCGCAGGAATTCATCGAGGGTTATGGCGTGGCGTTGAATCCATCTGGCATCTTCATAGACTGAACTGCTGCTATCGCGAGCAGGCTCGCTCCCACAGGGATTTGTGGCAGGCTCCAATTCTGTAAACACATTGGAACCATTGTGGGAGCGAGCCTGCTCGCGATGACGGCAGCACATCCAACATCAATGCAAGCTGACCCATCGCTATCGCGAGCAAGCTCGCTCCCACAGGGGATTTATGGTGAATGCCGGCTATGTGGGCAAAATCCGGTAAACTGCCGCACGTTTTTCGTTTGAGTGTGTGTTTCCATGCAAATTGCCCTGGCACCCATGGAGGGGTTGGTCGACAACATCCTGCGGGATGTCCTGACCCATGTTGGCGGTATCGACTGGTGTGTCACCGAGTTCATCCGCGTCAACGACCGTCTGCTCACGCCGGCCTATTTCCATAAGCTCGCCCCTGAACTGTTGACTGGCGCCCGAACTGCTGCCGGTGTACCGCTGCGAGTGCAGCTGCTTGGTTCCGATCCGGTGTGCCTGGCGGAAAACGCGGCGTTGGCCTGCGAGTTGGGCTCAGAGGTGATCGACCTGAACTTCGGCTGCCCGGCCAAGACCGTGAACAAATCCCGGGGTGGGGCGGTGTTGCTCAAAGAACCGGAATTGCTCAACGAAATCGTCGAACACGTGCGTCGTGCGGTGCCAGAACACATCCCGGTCACCGCCAAGATGCGCCTGGGTTTCGATAGCCCGGATGGCGCGTTGGTCTGTGCCACGGCGTTGGCCGAAGGCGGCGCGGCGCACATTGTGGTGCATGCGCGGACCAAGGTGGACGGCTATAAGCCTCCCGCCCACTGGGAGTGGATCCCCAGGGTGCAGGAAGTGGTCAAGGTGCCTGTGTTTGCCAATGGCGATATCTGGAGCGTGGAAGATTGGCGTCGATGCCGTGAAATCAGCGGCGTCGAAGACATCATGCTCGGTCGCGGCCTCGTTTCTCGCCCTGATCTGGCCCGGCAGATCGCCGCGGCCCGGGCTGGTGAGGAAGTGATCGAGATGTCCTGGGCCGATTTGCAGCCGATGCTCCAGGACTTCTGGGTGCAAGTGGTCGAGCAACTGACACCCCGCCAGGCCCCGGGCAGATTGAAACAGTGGCTGGCCATGCTGACGCGCAATTATCCCGAAGCGGTGGCTCTGTTCAGCGCTCTGCGGCGGGAAACCGACCTGGACGCGGTGGGGCATCTGCTGGGTGTGCAGCGCACCGAAGCGGCCTGAAAAAATTTCAAAAAAAGCTCTTGAAAAGTTTTTGGCGAACCCTAGATAAGGGTTACGCGATGCCGAATTCGGGTCGCGGAGACAAAAAAACTTGCTGAATTTTTCAGGAGATTTGAATCATGAGTACTGCATTTTCGCTGGCCCCGCTGTTCCGTTCCTCGGTGGGTTTCGATCGTTTCAACGATCTGTTCGAAACCGCTCTGCGCAACGAACCGGGCAGCAGCTATCCACCCTACAATGTGGAAAAACATGGCGATGACGAATACCGCATCGTGGTCGCCGCCGCCGGGTTCCAGGAAGAAGACCTGGACCTGCAAGTGGAAAAAGGTGTGCTGACCATCAGTGGCGGCAAGCGCGAAGCGAGCAACGACAGCGTGACTTACCTGCACCAAGGTATCGCCCAGCGTGCGTTCAAGCTGTCCTTCCGGTTGGCCGATCATATCGAGATCAAGTCCGCCGGCCTGAGCAACGGTCTGTTGAGCATCGACCTGTTGCGGGTGATTCCGGAAGAGGCGAAAGCCAAGCGCATCCCGATCAACGGGGCGCAGCAGCAACCCGCGTTGCAAAACTGATGCATCGCAACTGAAGAAGGGCGCCAGATGGCGCCCTTCTTCATTTTGGAGAACGGTGGAAGATTAATTGTGGCGAGGGGATTTCATGTGGGAGCAAGGCTTGCCCGCGATAAAAGCGATGCGGTCCTTCAAATACCGAGTCAGGCTGCAGTCGCGAGCAAGCTTTGCTCCCACATAGAACCCCCTCGCCACAAGCGCTCCCCGTAGCGCCTCCATGTCACTGCAACAACCGCTCAAATGCCTCCAGCGGCAACGGCCGGCTGTGCAGGTAGCCTTGGTACAGATGGCAACCCAACCCCTGCAGGAATTGCAATTGCTCCAGGGTCTCCACGCCTTCGGCAATCATCACCAGGTTGAGGCTGCGGGCCATGGCGACGATGGCGCGGATGATCTCCGCGTCGTTGGGGTCGCTGGTGGCGTCGCGCACGAATGACTGATCGATCTTCAGCGTATCCACTGGCAGGCGCTTGAGGTAGGTCAGCGACGAATAGCCGGTGCCAAAATCGTCCATGGCAAAGCTCACCCCGAGTTTCTTGAGCCGGCGCATCTTGGCGATGGTGTCATCCAGGTTCTGGATCACGATGCCTTCGGTGATTTCCAGCTTCAGCAAGGAGCAGGGCAGGCCGTGGGTGGCCAGGCTGCTTTCGATGCGTTCGACGAAGTCGCTTTGGCGGAATTGCCGCGGGCTGATGTTTACACACAGGCTGAATTGCTCCGGATCGATCTTGCCCTTGGCGATCAGTTGCTTGAAGCCATCGCAGGCTTCGTCGAGGATCCAGGTCCCGACTTCCAGGATCAGGCCACTGTCTTCCAGCACCTTGATGAATTCGTTCGGCGATTGGGCGCCCAGATCCGGGTGATGCCAGCGCACCAGGGCTTCGGCACCGACAATGCGGTTGTCCCGGGCATCGACCTGGGGCTGGAAATGCACGCTGAACTCGCCACGGGCCAGGGCCTGGCGCAGGTCGGTCTCCATGCGCAGCCGTTCGCTGGCGGCTTTTTGCATGGTGGTGTGAAACATCTGCGAGGTGTTGCGCCCCGAATCCTTGGCGCGATACAACGCAATGTCGGCGCGCTTGAGCAAATCGGTGGGCGTGGAGCCGTGGTCGGGAATCAGCGCTATACCGATGCTCGGCGTGACCTGCAGTCGCTGGCCATCGAGAAACATCGGCTCCGAAAGCAGTTCGCGCAGGGTGTCGGCCAGGGTTTGCACTTGCTTGCTGACTTCGTTGCGCGAGCCTTCCAGGCCGCTGAGCAGCACCACGAATTCGTCGCCGCCCAGTCGCGCGACGGTGTCTTCCAGGCGCACGCTGGCCTCCAGGCGCGCGGTGATGATTTTCAGCACGGTGTCGCCCACCGGGTGACCGAGGGAATCGTTGATGTGCTTGAAGTGGTCCAGATCGAGAAACAGCAGGGCGCCACGCAAATTATGGCGCTTGAGCAGGGCGATCTGCTGGCTCAGCCGGTCCATCAGCAAGGCCCGGTTGGGCAGGTTGGTCAGTGGGTCGTGATAGGCCAGGTGGCGGATCTGGGCTTCGGCATTGCGTAGCAGGCTCACGTCCCGGGCGGTCAGCAGCAGACACGCCGTTTCATTGAGCGTGATGGGCTCGACCGAGACCTCCACCGTGAGGATTTCCCCCCGTTTATTGCGCCCGAGCATTTCCTGGTGAACGACGCGGCCCTTGAGTTGCAATTCGGCCAGCAGGGCGGCGCGTTGTTTTTCTTCGGCCCAGATCCCCACTTCGTAGACCGTGCGCCCGATCACCTCGTCGGCGCGGTAGCCGGTCAACCGACAGAAGCCGTCGTTGACCTCCAGGTAGCGACCGCTCTTGTGCTCGGTGATGGTGATGGCGTCGGGGCTGGAATGAAACGCCTTGGCGAATTTCTCTTCGCTGGCCTTGAGGGCAGCTTCGGAGCGTTGTTGCTGTGTGATGTCCCGCAAGGTCGTGACGATGCAGGGCTGGTTGCCGACGTTGATCTGCCGGCTGGAAATCACACAGGTCAGCGGCTGGCCGTTCTTATGATGAACGACGATGGCGACATTGTTCAGCGATTGTTCGCGGATCACCCGTTCGATGCGTTGCAGGCTACTGCCCGAGGCGTCCCAGAGGCCGATTTCGTCGGCGCCGAGGCCGATCACGTCGTTGGCGGTCCAGCCGAAGGTCTGGGTGAAGCTTGAGTTGATCTCGAGAAACCGGCCACTGTCCTGGTGGGTGACGCAGATCGGGTCGGGGCTGACCTGGAACAGCGTGGCGAATTTTTCTTCCGAGGCGGCCAGGCTCTGTTCGCGCTCCACTTGGTCGGTGATGTCCAGCAAGGTGCCGGCCATGCGCAAAGGGCTGCCGTCGTCGTTGCGGTAGAGGCGGGCGCGGCTTTCCAGGTAGCGCGAGCTGCCGTCCGGCAGTTGCACCCGGTAGGTCAATTGGTAGTTGCCCGCCGGGCCTTCGCGCAGGCTGCGATAGGCGTTGCGCATGTTGTTGCGTTCTTCCGTGGGGACGCCCTCGAAAAACGCGTCGAACGATTCGTGGAAGGGCTTGGGTTCCAGGCCATGGAGCTGCGCGGCGCGGGCCGAGCCGTAGAGCATGCCGCTGGGAATGTGCCAGTCCCAGGTGCCCAGTTGCGCCGAGTCGAGGGCCAGGTCCAGGCGTTCCTGGCTGTCCTTGAGGGCCTGTTCGGCGAGTTTGCGCTCGGTGGTGTCGAGAAAGGTGCTCAACAGGTAGGGCTGGCCTTCGAGTTCGACTTTTTGCGCACTGAGAATGCCGTTATGAATCTGGCCGTTGCTGGCCCGGAACTCCACCTCCGTGCTCACCAGCTCGCCCTTGGCTTTGGTCGCTTCCACCAGTTTCGCCCGTTGGCTGGGGTCAACCCACAAGCCCAGCTCCAGGGTGGTGCGGCCGATTACGTCATGCACCGGCCAGCCGAACAGGCTTTCGAAATACTGGTTGGCTTCGCTGATCAGCCCGTCCTCCTGGCGGGTCAGCAAGACCATGTTCGGGCACAGATGAAAGAGCGTGGCGAAGCGTTTTTCCGAACTGCGCAGGGCTTGTTCGCGCTCGCGCTGATGGGTGATTTCGCGGATCACCCCGATCATGCGCGGACGGCCATGCTTGTCGGGCAGCACGCTGCCGCTGATCTCCAGCCAGTGCAGGCTGCCATCGGGCCAGACGATGCGGTGGTGCATCGCCTGTTCCAGCGGCGCCCCGGCCACTGCCGCGTGAAAGGCGCGCACGGCCCGGGCCCGGTCTTCGGGCAGCAACAGGTCCAGATAATCCACATCCGCCGGCAATGGCTGGCGCGGATCGAAGCCGAACAGCGCCTGGGTGCCGCGGGACCAACTGATCTGCCCGCTGTCGATGTCCCACGACCAGGCCCCCAGCCGAGCGCCGTTCAGGGCGGCCAGCAACTGCGGCGCGCTGTCCCAGCTTTGCTCGGACCGTTTCGGGTCTAGCGCCTGGATGCGTGGCAAGGGCGGGAGATGGTCAGCGGGTTTGGGCATTTCTGGCGAGCCTTGAGCGGGTTTGGGCATTAAGCACAAGCATCCAAGGCCCTACAGGCGTGGCACAACCTATGCCTTTGTCCCTGGCAAATCGATTTGTGCGTCCAGTAAGGCCATGAAAGCCCGTGCGGCGTTCGACAGCGTCCGTTCGGTGTGCAAGATATAGCCTAGCTGGCGACTGAGTTGTATGCCTGGCAAAGGAATGCGCGCCACCTGTTCGTCGAGCATGGTGCGCGGCAAAACGCTCCAGGCCAGGCCGATGGAGACCATCATTTTTATCGTTTCCAGGTAATTCGTGCTCATGGCGATGTTCGGTGTCAGGCCCTGGGCCTCGAACAGCCGTCGTACGATGTGATGGGTAAAGGTATTGCCCCCCGGGAAAACCGCCGGATGCAAGGCAATGTCCGCCAGGCTGACCGCGCCGTTTTCCAGTAATGCATGCTCGGGGGCGACCACGAAATCCAGGGGGTCGTCCCACACCGGCGTGGCCCTTACCAGCGTGTGGGGTTCGGGGGCGAGGGTGATGACGGCCAGTTCGGCCCGGCCATGGAGGATTTCTTCGTAGGCCACTTCCGAATCCAGGAACTGAATGTCCAGTGCCACCTGGGGGTAGCGGCGGGTGAACTCCCTGAGTAGAGGCGGCAGGCGGTGCAGGCCGATGTGGTGGCTGGTGGCGAGCGTCAGGCGCCCGGTCACTTCGCCAGTCAGGTTGGTCAGGGCGCGGCGGGTGTCGTCCAGCACATTGAGGATTTGATAGGCCCGTGGCAACAGGGCCCGGCCGGCCTCGGTCAGGCCCACTTCACGGCCCAGGCGGTCGAACAGGCGCACCTTGAGTTGTTGTTCGAGGCCTGCAATGCGCTTGCTGATGGCCGGCTGGGTCAGGTGCAGGCGTTCGCCGGCGCCGGAGAAACTGCCCGTCTCGGCGATGGCAATAAAGGCATTGAGATTGGCGAGGTCCATGGCGGTTCCTGTCGAATTCCAGTTGGTTATGCAAAGTATAAAAAATATGAATTTGAGTTATTTAATGTAACCCCATAGGATCAGCCTCACAAGCCAAGGGGTTATTGATTCGTTCAGGCCCGGGGCATAGAAACAAGCTGATGAGGAACCGTCTGATGGCCGGCAAAACGCTCTACGACAAGCTCTGGGATTCGCATTTGGTCAAGCAGCGCGACGATGGCTCGGCGCTGATCTACATCGATCGTCACATCATCCACGAAGTGACGTCGCCGCAAGCCTTCGAAGGCCTGCGCCTGGCCGGGCGCAAGCCGTGGCGCATCGATGCCAACATCGCGACCCCGGACCACAACGTACCGACCACGCCGGAGCGCAAGGGCGGCATCGAAGCCATTGCCGACCAGGTCTCGCGCCTGCAGGTCCAGACCCTCGACGATAACTGTGACGAATATGGCATCGTCGAATTCAAGATGAATGACGTGCGCCAAGGCATCGTCCACGTCATCGGCCCGGAGCAGGGCGCGACCTTGCCGGGCATGACCGTGGTCTGCGGCGACTCGCACACCTCGACCCACGGTGCCTTCGGCGCCCTGGCCCATGGCATCGGCACCTCCGAGGTGGAGCATGTGCTCGCCACCCAGTGCCTGGTTGCCAAGAAAATGAAGAACATGCTGGTGCGCGTCGAGGGCAAGTTACCGTTCGGCGTGACTGCCAAGGACATCGTCCTGGCGGTGATCGGCAAGATCGGTACCGCGGGTGGTAACGGCCACGCCATCGAGTTCGCCGGCAGCGCGATCCGCGACTTGTCCGTCGAAGGCCGCATGACCATCTGCAACATGTCCATCGAGGCTGGCGCTCGCGTTGGCCTGGTGGCTGCCGATGAAAAAACCGTGGAATACGTCAAGGGCCGTCCGTTTTCGCCGAAAGGCGCGGAATGGGACCTGGCGGTCGAGGCCTGGAAAGACCTGGTCTCCGATGCCGATGCCAAGTTCGACACCGTGGTCGAGCTCGACGCGACCCAAATCAAGCCGCAAGTCAGCTGGGGCACTTCGCCGGAAATGGTGCTGGCGGTGGACCAGAACGTACCGGATCCGGCCAAGGAAATGGACCTGGTCAAGCGTGACTCCATCGTCCGCGCCTTGAAATACATGGGCTTGAGCGCCAACCAGGCGATCACCGATATTCAACTCGATCGCGTGTTCATCGGTTCCTGCACCAACTCGCGGATCGAAGACCTGCGCGCCGCGGCGGTGATCGCCAAGGGCCGCAAAGTTGCCTCGACGATCAAGCAGGCCATTGTGGTGCCGGGCTCGGGCCTGGTGAAGGCCCAGGCCGAAGCGGAAGGGCTGGACAAGATTTTCCTCGAGGCCGGTTTCGAGTGGCGCGAGCCAGGGTGCTCGATGTGCCTGGCGATGAACCCGGACCGTTTGGAGTCGGGCGAGCATTGCGCCTCCACCTCCAACCGTAACTTCGAAGGCCGTCAGGGCGCCGGTGGCCGTACGCACCTGGTGAGCCCGGCGATGGCTGCGGCGGCGGCTGTCAACGGCCGTTTCGTCGACGTCCGCGAATTGATCTGAAGGAGCGCAGCATGAAAGCTTTTACCCAGCACACCGGTCTTGTCGCGCCTTTGGATCGTGCCAACGTCGACACCGACCAGATCATTCCCAAGCAGTTCTTGAAGTCCATCAAGCGCACCGGCTTCGGCCCGAACCTGTTCGACGAATGGCGTTACCTGGATGTCGGCCAGCCGTACCAGGACAACTCCAAGCGGCCGTTGAACAAGGATTTCGTGCTCAACGCCGAGCGTTACCAAGGCGCCAGCGTGTTGCTGGCCCGGGAGAACTTCGGCTGCGGTTCGAGCCGCGAGCACGCGCCATGGGCCCTGGAAGAGTACGGTTTCCGCAGCATCATCGCGCCGAGCTACGCCGACATCTTCTTCAACAACAGCTTCAAGAACGGCTTGCTGCCGATCATCCTCAGCGATGTTGAGGTGGATGAGTTGTTCCAGCAGGTCGAAGCCAACCCCGGCTACCAGCTGAAAATCGACCTCGCGGCCCAGACCGTGACTCGCCCCGACGGCAAGGTGTTGGGGTTCGAGATCGATGCGTTTCGCAAACATTGCCTGCTCAACGGCCTGGATGACATTGGCCTGACCTTGCAGGACGGCGAGGCGATTGCCGCGTTTGAGGCCAAGCATCGGGCGAGCCAGCCTTGGTTGTTTCGCGATGCTTGATTTTGCGTAAGGCGTAACGACGCCATCGCGAGCAGGCTCGCTCCCACAGGGATTTTCTTTACGCCGCAAATCCAATGTGGGAGCGAGCCTGCTCGCGATGAGGCCAGAACAGACACAGCCAAAAGGAAGTTCCATGACCAGCACTGCCCACAGTCAGGTTGTACAAAAGCAATTCGGTGAACAGGCCTCGGCCTATCTGAGCAGTGCCGTGCACGCCCAGGGCGCTGAGTTCGCGCTGCTACAGGCTGCGCTGGCTGGCCGTGGCGATGCCCGTGTGTTGGACCTGGGCTGTGGCGCCGGCCATGTGAGTTTCCACGTGGCGCCGCTGGCCGGTGAAGTGGTGGCCTATGATTTGTCCCAGCAGATGCTCGATGTGGTGACTGCGGCGGCCGCGGAGCGGGGCCTGGGCAATATCAGCACGGTGCGCGGTGCCGCCGAGCGTTTGCCCTTCGCCGACGGTGAGTTCGACTTCGTGTTCAGCCGCTATTCGGCGCATCATTGGAGTGACCTGGGCCTGGCGTTGCGGGAGGTGCGTCGGGTGCTCAAGCCGGGCGGGATGATGGCGTTCATTGACATCCTGTCGCCGGGCACGCCGTTGCTGGACACCTACTTGCAAAGCATCGAAGTGCTGCGCGACACCAGTCATGTGCGCGATTATTCGGCCGGCGAGTGGTTGCGCCAGGTCAGCGAAGCGGGGTTGCACACCCGCAGCACCTCACGCCAGCGCCTGCGCCTGGAGTACCACTCCTGGGTCGAGCGCATGCGTACCCCCGAAGTGATGCGTGCGGCGATTCTCCAGCTGCAGCGTTCGATGGGTGATGAAGTGCGTGAATATTTTGAGATTGAGGCCGATGGTTCGTTCAGTACAGATGTACTGGTGCTGTGGGCCGAGCGGTAGCATTTTCCCCGGCCAGCGCCAGAGGCCTGTGTCGACAGAGCAAACGAGGAAAGCATGAGCAAGCAGATTCTGATTCTCCCAGGTGATGGCATTGGCCCGGAAATCATGGCCGAAGCGGTCAAGGTCCTGGAGCTGGCGAACGACAAGTACAGCCTGGGCTTCGAACTCAGCCACGACGTGATCGGCGGCGCGGCCATCGACAAGCATGGCGTGCCCCTGGCCGACGAGACCCTGGACCGTGCCCGTGCCGCCGATGCCGTGCTGCTGGGTGCCGTGGGCGGCCCGAAATGGGACAAGATCGAACGCGACATCCGCCCCGAGCGCGGCCTGCTGAAAATTCGCGCGCAACTGGGCTTGTTCGGCAACCTGCGTCCGGCGATTCTTTACCCGCAACTGGCCGATGCATCGAGCCTGAAGCCGGAAATCGTCTCGGGCCTGGACATCCTCATCGTTCGCGAGCTGACCGGCGGCATCTATTTCGGCGCCCCGCGTGGCACCCGCGAGCTGGATAATGGCGAGCGCCAGGCCTACGACACCCTGCCGTACAGCGAAAGCGAAATCCGCCGTATCGCCCGGGTCGGCTTCGACATGGCCCGCGTGCGTGGCAAGAAGCTGTGCTCGGTGGACAAGGCCAACGTGCTGGCCTCCAGCCAATTGTGGCGCGAAGTGGTCGAGCAGGTGGCCAAGGATTACCCGGACATCGAACTGAGCCACATGTACGTCGACAACGCCGCCATGCAACTGGTGCGCGCGCCGAAGCAGTTCGACGTGATCGTCACCGACAACATGTTCGGCGACATCCTGTCCGACGAAGCGTCGATGCTCACCGGTTCCATTGGCATGCTGCCGTCGGCTTCCCTGGACGCCAACAACAAGGGCATGTACGAGCCATGCCACGGTTCGGCGCCGGACATCGCCGGGCAGGGCATTGCCAACCCGTTGGCGACCATCCTGTCGGTGTCGATGATGCTGCGTTACAGCTTCAACTTGAACGATGCCGCCGACGCGATCGAAAAAGCCGTCAGCGTGGTCTTGGACCAAGGCTTGCGTACCGGTGATATCTGGTCGCAAGGTTGTACCAAAGTCGGTACGCAGCAAATGGGCGATGCAGTAGTCGCCGCGCTGCGGAATCTGTAATCTTTCGGGCCCACTGCTTCGACGGTGGCCCACTTTTGTATAGGTGTAGTTGCGATGAAACGTGTAGGTCTGATCGGTTGGCGCGGCATGGTCGGTTCCGTGCTCATGCAGCGAATGCTGGAAGAGCAGGATTTCGATCTCATTGAGCCGGTGTTTTTCACCACTTCCAATGTCGGTGGCCAGGGCCCATCCGTGGGCAAGGACACCGGTGTGCTCAAGGATGCCTACAGCATTGACGAGCTCAAGACCCTCGACGTGATCCTGACCTGCCAGGGCGGCGACTACACCAGCGAAGTATTCCCCAAGCTGCGTGAAGCCGGCTGGCAGGGTTACTGGATCGACGCCGCCTCCAGCCTGCGCATGCAGGACGATGCGGTGATCATCCTCGACCCGGTCAACCGCAAGGTCATCGACCAGCAGCTGGATGCGGGCACCAAGAACTACATCGGCGGCAACTGCACTGTCAGCCTGATGCTGATGGGCCTGGGCGGCTTGTTCGAAGCCGGGCTGGTGGAGTGGATGAGCGCCATGACTTATCAGGCGGCATCCGGTGCTGGTGCGCAGAACATGCGTGAACTGATCAAGCAGATGGGCGCGACCCACGCCGCCGTCGCCGATGACCTGGCCAACCCAGCCAGCGCCATCCTCGACATCGACCGCAAGGTCGCCGAGGCGATGCGCAGCGATGCCTACCCGACCGAAAACTTCGGCGTACCGCTGGCTGGCAGCCTGATTCCGTGGATCGACAAGGAACTGCCTAACGGCCAGAGCCGTGAAGAGTGGAAGGCCCAGGCCGAAACCAACAAGATCCTCGGTCGCTTCAAGAGCCCGATCCCGGTGGACGGCATCTGCGTGCGCATCGGCGCCATGCGTTGCCACAGCCAGGCGCTGACCATCAAGCTGAACAAAGACGTGCCGATAGCCGACATCGAAGGGCTGATCAGCCAGCACAACCCTTGGGTCAAGCTGGTGCCGAACAACCGCGAAATCAGCATGCAGGAGCTGAGCCCGACCAAGGTCACCGGCACCCTGAATGTCCCGGTGGGCCGTTTGCGCAAACTGAACATGGGTTCGCAATTCGTCGGTGCCTTCACCGTCGGCGACCAACTGCTGTGGGGTGCGGCCGAACCGCTGCGTCGCATGCTGCGGATCCTGCTCGAGCGTTGATCGATTGTCGCTGTGAAAGAACCCGCGCCTTGTGAGAGGTGCGGGTTTTTTATTTGGGGGGCGGTTTTGGGATTTTATGCACCTGAGGCGGCGCCATCGCGAGCAGGCTCGCTCCCACATGGGATCCTTGGTGGCCGCAAAACCTGTGGGAGCGAGCCTGCTCGCGATGGGACCAGCCCAGGCACCGCAAATCCCCCTGCCAATTGCCTGCATACCGACCACCCGATAAAGTGCCGCTCCCCACGTTTTACCTGAGGTAGACCCATGAGCCAGTCCTTTGATATTGCCGTGATCGGCGCCACCGGTACTGTTGGCGAAACCCTCGTCCAGATTCTCGAAGAGCGGGACTTCCCGGTCGGTAACCTGCACCTGCTGGCCAGCAGCGAATCGGCAGGCAGCTCGGTGATGTTCCGCGGCAAAAACGTGCGGGTGCGCGAGGTCGACGAGTTCGATTTCAGCAAAGTCCAACTGGTGTTCTTCGCGGCTGGCCCGGCGGTGACCCTGAGTTTCGCCCCGCGGGCCACGGCAGCCGGTTGTGCGCTGATCGACCTGTCCGGTGCCTTGCCGCCCGAACAGGCGCCGCAGATCGTGCCGGAAGCGAACGCCCAAGTATTGGCTGGCTTGAACAAACCGTTGCAGGTCAGCAGCCCCAGCGCGTCGGCCACGGCCTTGGCGGTGGTGCTGGCGCCGCTGCGTGAATGCCTCGATCTGCAACGCATCAGCCTGACCGCCAGCCTCGCGGTGTCGGCCCAGGGCCGCGTGGCCGTGAGCGAGTTGGCGCGTCAGACTGCCGAGCTGCTCAACGCCCGTCCGCTGGAGCCGAAGTTCTTTGACCGGCAGATGGCGTTCAACCTGCTGGCCCAGGTTGGCGCGCCGGACGAGCAGGGGCATACGCAGCTGGAAAAACGCCTGGTCCGCGAGTTGCGCCAAGTGCTGAATCAGCCTTTGTTAAAGATTTCCGTCACTTGCATTCAAGCCCCGGTGTTTTTTGGCGATAGCTTTAGCGTGACTGTGCAGTCTGCCAAGGCCGTCGACCTGGCCAAGGTCAACGCGGCTTTGGAAGCGGCGCCCGGTATCGAGCTGGTGGAGGCGGGCGATTACCCGACGGCGGTGGGCGATGCGGTGGGGCAGGATGTGGTCTACGTTGGTCGTGTGCGCGGCGGGATCGACGATCCGGCGGAGCTAAATATGTGGCTGACGTCAGATAACGTGCGCAAGGGCGCGGCGCTCAATGCCGTGCAGGTGGCTGAGTTGTTGATAAAAGACTTGCTGTAAAAGATACTTGGCATCAATTTGTCGAATGATTCTAGCTGGGCGCTATGCTTGGCCGGAGTGCTGAAGGCGAACATCCCTCTGGGGGACTTTCCCGGGGCATGAGTGAAATGATCGCGCGCACCGTCGCATCGGGGCTGCGCGCAATGCCTTACGGCAGCGGCATCAATACCTTCTCGCTGGCCGAGGAATGTTCAAACAAAGGAAGAGGCTATGGTTCAAGTTCGCAAACTGGTGTTAGCAATAGCGGCCGCCTCGGCGCTGTCCTCCGGTATGGCGCAAGCGCTCGGGCTCGGGGAATTGACCCTGAAGTCGACGCCGAACCAGCCCTTGGTCGCCGAGATCGAGTTGCTCGACGTCCAGCAACTGACCGCCGCCGAAGTCGTGCCGAGCCTGGCCTCCCCCGAAGACTTCGCCAAGGCTGGGGTCGACCGCCAGGCCTTTCTCAATGACCTGACCTTCACCCCGGTGATCAACGCCAACGGCAAGAGCGTCCTGCGGGTAACCTCCAGCCGTCCGCTGTCCGAACCCATGGTCAAGTTCCTGGTGCAGGTGATGTGGCCCAATGGCCGTCTGCTGCGCGACTACAGCGTATTGCTCGACCCCTCCAAATTCTCGCCACAGGCCGCCGACGCCGCCCGGGCGAAGCCACCCCAGGTTGTGTCCACACCGGTTACCGGCGCCACCAAGCCTTCCCAGTACACCACCACGCCGCGCGATACCCTGTGGGAAATCGCCGCCAAGGTGCGCAACGGCGGGTCGGTCCAGCAAACCATGCTGGCGATCCAGGCGTTGAACCCGAACGCGTTCATCAACGGCAACATCAACCTGCTCAAGACCGGGCAGGTGTTGCGCCTGCCGGATCCGGTGCAAAGCACGGCGTTGCCGCAACCCCAGGCCATCGCTGAAGTGGCTGCGCAGAACGCCGCCTGGCGTTCGGGACGTCGGGGCGTGGCGGGTGCCGGCAAGCAGCAGTTGGATGCCACCAAGCGTGGTCGTGGCGAAGGCGCGCCGGCACAGGCGGCCGGTCGCGACAACTTGAGTCTGGTGTCGGCCGACTCGGCGAAGGCGGGCGGCAAGGGCAAGGGTGCTGCCGGCGATGCCCAGGCGCTCTCCAACAAGCTTGCTGTCACCCAGGAAAGCCTCGATTCGGCGCGCCGGGATAACGAAGAACTGAAAAGCCGCATGGCGGATCTGCAGAGCCAACTGGACAAGCTGCAGCGCCTGATCGAGCTGAAGAACAATCAACTGGCCAAGATGCAGGCCGAAGGCGCCGCCGTTCCGCCAGCCGGCGAGGCACCTGGGGCGATGTCCGCACAGCTGACGCCTGCGCCAGCGGCACAAGCCCCGGCGGCTGCACCGGCACCTGCGCCAGAAGCGACCCCGGAAGCGACACCGCCTGCCGCGCCGGTCGAACCGACGCCTGCCGCGTCCAACGAGCAAAAATACAACGACCTGCTGACCAACCCGATCCTGCTGGGGTTGATTGGCGGCGGTGCACTGCTCCTGCTGTTGCTGCTGTTGTTGCTCGCTCGACGCCGCAAGGCCCAGCAAGAAGCGGAAAAACACTTGCGCATGGCCCGGGCCCTCGAGGAGGAGGCTGACTTCTCCCCGGAGCTCGATCTGCCCCCGAGCAGCTTCGAGGGCATTGAGGTTCCGCCACCTAGCGTAAAACTCGAGCCGAAACCCGCACCCGCGCCTGCGCCGGCCCCCAAGCCAGCCCCGGTGGTCGCGCCTGTGGTGGTCACGCCGCCTATCGCCGCGCCATTGGTGGCTCCGGCCGCCGAGCGTTCCGACGACGTGCTGCCCCAGGCCCAGTCCCATATCGACCGCGGCCGCTTGAACCAGGCAGCCGACCTGCTCGAGCAGGGCATCAAGGCCGAGCCTCAGCGCAGCGACTTGCGTCTGAAGCTGATGGAAGTCTACGGTCAGCAGGGTGACCGCGATGCTTTTGTCGCCCAGGAGCGCCAGCTGGTGGCCAATGGCGAAAACTTCGCCCAGGTCGAACAACTGAAGAGCCGTTTCCCGGCCATGGTGGTCGCCGCTACAGCAGGCCTGGCCGCAGCGACCGTGGCCGCGGAGCTGGATGCGCAGTACGTCAAGGATCTGCTGGAAGACAAGTCGCCAACCGACGAGGAACTCGACAGCGCCTTCGACCTGAGCCTGGATGACCTGGAAACCCCGGTCGCACCGGCCCCCGAGCCTGTCGCGGAGTTGGACGCGTTTCCGGAGGACGACGACCTGAGTTTCGAGTCGGTGCTCAAGCAGCAGACCGAGGCCAACGAAAGCCTGGACGACCTGTCGGAGTTCGACCTGGACCTGGGCGCCGACGCGCCGACGCCGATTCCGGCGCTCGATGACGAAGACTTCCTGCTGGACCTGGACGATGACCTCAAGGGCTTGGACTTGCCTGCGACTGAAACGCCAGCCTTGGCCGATACACCGGCTGACGACCTGGAGCTGCCAGCGGATTTCGATCTGTCCCTGTCCGATGAAATGGATGCCCACGATGCGCCCAAGGACGCCTTCGAGTCCGAGCTGGATGATGTAAACGCCGAGCTGGATCGTTTGTCCGACAGCCTGGGCCAACCGACCTTCACTGCCGAAGATGCCTTGGTCGGCGCTGAAGACGAACCGGACTTCGACTTCCTCAGCGGTACCGACGAGGTAGCCACCAAGCTCGATCTGGCCCAGGCCTACATCGACATGGGTGACAACGACGGCGCTCGCGATATCCTCGGCGAAGTCCTCAGCGAAGGCGACGCGACCCAGAAGAGCGAAGCACAGGAAATGTTGTCGCGCCTGGTCTGAGAGGCTCGGTTCAACAAGAGCGGCAGCCAATGAGGCTGCCGTTTTTGTTTGGGGTTGGGAGGTGATGGTGTTGGGCTAGCCCCATCGCGAGCGGGCTCGCTCCCAAAGGTTTTTGTGTGTAGCGCGCAAAATCTGAATCCAACAGAGCTCTTTGTGGGAGCGGGCTTGCTCGCGAAAGCAGGGTGTCAGTCATGAATTTTTAGCTGGCACACCGTATTCGCGAGCAAGCCCGCTCCCACATGGTATTTGTGTGTTGCGTAAATTCTGAGTCCATCGCCAGCCCCCTGTGGGAGCGAGCCCGCTCGCGATGGCGTCGGCCCGTCCAGCACAGGACTAACGGTTGCACTGGCATCCCGTCCAGCACAGGACTAACGGTTGCACTGGCATCCCGTCCCGACCGCCTTATAATGCCCGCCTTTGCGTACCTCAGCAGGCTGTAATTCCTTGGCAAACATAGACAACCCGGCCGCCGAAATGGCGGCCGACGGCTTTTTTTCCGGATCGCCTTGGGCGTTGAATACAAAGGCTCGCGCTACCGTGGCTGGCAGCGCCAGGCTTCCGGTGTACTGACCGTGCAGGAAACCCTCGAAAACGCACTGTCCAAAGTCGCCGACTCGCCCGTGTCGCTGCATTGCGCCGGCCGTACGGACGCTGGCGTGCATGCCTGCGGCCAGGTGGTGCATTTCGATACCCAGGTCGAGCGTTCGATGAAGGCCTGGGTGATGGGCGCCAACATCAACTTGCCGCACGACGTCAGCGTCAGTTGGGCCAAGGAGATGCCGGCGCATTTCCATGCGCGCTTCAAGGCCATCGCCCGGCGTTATCGCTACGTGATCTACAACGATCAGATCCGTCCGGCGCACCTGAACGAAGAAATTACCTGGAATCACCGCCCGCTGGATGTCGAGCGCATGGCCGAGGCCGCGCAATACCTGGTCGGCGTCCATGATTTCAGCGCGTTCCGAGCTGGCCAGTGCCAGGCCAAGTCACCGATCAAGGAACTGCATCACTTACGCGTGACCCGTCACGGCAAGATGATCGTGCTCGACATCCGCGCCAGTGCCTTCCTGCATCACATGGTGCGCAACATCGCCGGCGTATTGATGACCATTGGGGCCGGCGAGCGCCCGGTGGAATGGGTCAAGGAAGTGCTCGACAGTCGTATCCGCCGTTCCGGTGGCGTCACGGCGCACCCGTTTGGCTTGTACCTGGTGCAGGTCGAATATCACGATGAATTCGAGTTGCCACAGCGTTACATAGGGCCACATTTCCTTACGGGCTTCTCGGAACTCGACGGCTGACGCCCCGCGCAGCATTTGCTACCATCCGGGACTTTCACGGATTTGCCTGAGGTTTTAGCCACCATGCCGGTCGTTCGCAGCAAGATTTGCGGGATCACCCGCGTCGAGGACGCGTTGGCGGCGGTCGAGGCCGGGGCCGATGCCATCGGGCTGGTGTTTTACGCCAAGAGTCCGCGGGCGGTGACGGTGCAGCAGGCGAGGGCGATCGTCCAGGCCTTGCCGCCATTCGTGACTCCCGTGGGCCTGTTCGTCAACGCCAGTCGTTGCGAGCTAGGCGAGATTCTCGATGCGGTGCCGCTGGGTTTGTTGCAGTTCCATGGCGACGAGACCCCGGCCGATTGCGAAGGCTGGCATCGTCCGTACATCAAGGCGTTGCGGGTCAAGGCCGGCGACGACATTGCCGCCCGTTGCGAGGCCTTCGCCAGTGCCAGCGGCATTTTGCTGGACACTTATGTGGAAGGTGTTCCTGGCGGTACCGGCGAAGCCTTCGACTGGTCGCTGGTGCCACAAGGCCTGGGCAAACCGATCATCCTGGCCGGTGGCCTGACGGCGGAAAACGTCGCCGCGGCCATTCGTCAGGTTCGCCCTTACGCAGTGGATGTGAGCGGTGGGGTGGAACAGGGCAAGGGCATCAAGGACCCGGCAAAGATTCGTGCATTCATGGCCGCTGTACGCAGTAGCCAGTCGTCAATGTGACGGCTGGCAGACTGCCGCCGTCCATACCAGCACTGTACAAAGCAGGCAGGCGCCGCCTCCGGGTGGGCCGATAACGTAGGGGTGACCGCGGTGCAGCGGTTGCCGGGATGGCTGAGGAGGTTGGGCTGCATGCAGGTCATGTTTCGCGCTGACCGTGGTGGCCTTCGATCCTCGCCGCACAATGAATTTAGCTCAAGGGCATACGCGGGGCCGCGAACCAGAGCGTTCGGGCCGCCGGTACTGGAGAAAGAAGCATGAGCAACTGGTTAGTAGACAAACTGATCCCTTCGATCATGCGTTCCGAGGTGAAGAAAAGCTCGGTGCCTGAAGGTCTGTGGCACAAATGTCCATCCTGCGAGGCGGTGCTGTACCGTCCTGAGCTGGAAAAGACCCTGGACGTTTGCCCCAAGTGCAACCACCACATGCGTATCAGTGCGCGTGCCCGTATCGATATTTTCCTGGACGCTGAAGGTCGTGTGGAATTGGGCGCCGACCTGGAGCCTGTGGACCGCCTGAAATTCCGCGACGGCAAGAAGTACAAGGACCGCCTGACCGCGGCCCAGAAGCAGACCGGCGAAAAAGACGCCCTGGTGTCCATGAGCGGCACTTTGCTGGGCATGCCAGTGGTGGTTTCGGCCTTCGAGTTCTCCTTCATGGGCGGTTCCATGGGCGCCATCGTTGGCGAGCGTTTCGTTCGCGCAGCCAACCATGCCCTGGAAAACCGTTGCCCGATGATCTGCTTCTCCGCTTCCGGCGGTGCGCGGATGCAGGAAGCGCTGATCTCCCTGATGCAAATGGCCAAGACCTCCGCGGTGCTGGCGCGTCTGCGTGAAGAAGGCATTCCGTTCATCTCGGTACTGACCGACCCGGTCTACGGCGGTGTTTCCGCCAGTCTGGCCATGCTCGGCGACGTGATCGTCGGCGAGCCGAAAGCCCTGATCGGCTTCGCCGGCCCACGCGTGATCGAGCAGACCGTGCGTGAAAAGCTGCCGGAAGGCTTCCAGCGCAGTGAGTTCCTGCTGGAGCACGGCGCCATCGACATGATCATCCATCGCCAGGAGCTGCGTCCGCGCCTGGGCAACCTGCTGGCTCAACTGATGGGGCTGCCGACACCGAAATTCGTCGCCGCACCGATCGAGCCGGTCGTGGTTCCGCCGGTGCCTGCAGGCCTATGATCCAACGTACCCTGGGCGACTGGCTTGCCTACCTCGAGCAGTTGCATCCATCGGCCATCGACATGGGGTTGGAGCGCTCGCAAGCGGTAGCGTCCCGCATGGGACTCGCCAAGCCCGCGCCCCGGGTCATCACCGTCACCGGCACCAACGGCAAGGGTTCGACCTGCGCCTTCATGGCCTCGCTGCTGCGGGCCCAGGGGCTGAGCGTCGGTGTCTACAGTTCGCCGCACCTGCTGCGCTATAACGAGCGGGTGCAAGTGAACGGCGTCGAAGCCACAGACGCCCAGCTGTGCGAAGCCTTCGCCGCGGTGGAAGCCGGGCGTGGCGATACAACCCTCACATATTTCGAGATGGGCACCCTGGCGGCGTTCTGGTTGTTTGCCCGTGCCGGTCTCGATGCGGTGGTGCTGGAAGTCGGCCTGGGCGGGCGGCTGGATACGGTCAACCTGGTGGACGCAGACATTGCACTGGTCACCAGTATTGGCGTGGACCATGCCGATTACCTGGGCGATACCCGCGAATCCGTGGCCTTCGAAAAGGCCGGCATCTTTCGCCAGGGCGCGCCTGCACTCTGCGGCGATCTCAATCCGCCCCAACCGTTGCTGGACAAGGTTCGCGAACTGAGTTGCCCGTTTTTTCTGCGCGGGCGGGATTTCGACCTGGCGATGACCGAGCAGCATTGGCAATGGCGCGGCAGCGACCTGCGGGGCAATCCGGTGGAGTTGCGCGATCTGCCGCTGTTGGACCTGCCGATGGAAAACGCCGCGTTGGCGCTCCAGGCCTATCTGCTGCTGGGCTTGCCCTGGGATGCCGGGCAAATCGTCCAGGCGTTGCAGGCGACTCGTGTGGTCGGGCGCCTCGATCGTCGTCAGTTCGATTGGCAAGGCAAGCGCCTGAACCTGTTACTGGATGTCGGCCATAACCCCCACGCAGCGCAGTACCTGGCCGAGCGCCTGGCGCGGCGGCCGGTGGTGGGGCAACGCCTGGCGGTGTTCGGGTTGCTGTCCGACAAGGATCTGGATGGCGTTGTCGAGGCGTTGGGTGCTAGTGTCCAGCACTGGGCGGTGACGCCACTGGATTCGCCGCGCTCACGTACGGCGGAGCAGTTGCAGGAAGCCTTGCAGCGTCGCGGTGCTTCAGTGCAAGCCTACGCCAGTGTGGCCGACGCCCTGGAAGGGCAGTGCGCCCTGGCGACGGCCGATGATGAAATTCTGCTGTTCGGATCATTTTTTTGTGTTGCCGAGGCCCTTCAATGGTTGGCCCGGCGCTCCACGGAGGAGACTGCAGATGGCATTGCTGGATAAGGCGTACAAGCAGCGCATGGTCGGGGCCCTGGTGTTGGTGGCCCTGGCGGTGATTTTCCTGCCGATGCTGTTTTCCCGCCAGGATGAGCAGCGCCAGGTCACAGTCGACGCGCCGGCCGCGCCCCAGGCGCCTTCAGTGCCGCCGGTGCAGGTTGAGCCAGTGGTTGTGCCCGAGCCTCAGGCGTTGCCTCAGGAACCGGTGCCAAGCGACGAGGAGCTGGCTGAGCAACCTGCTGCGCCTTCCACGCCTATTGCGCCCGCTCCTGCCCCGGCCGCGCCAAGCAAGCCGACTGTCGCGCCAGTGCCTGTTCCAGCAGCGCCAGCGGTCAAGCCGGCCCCGAGCCAGCCGATCACCGCGGCACCCGCCAAGCCGGACACGACCCCGAGTCGTGTGGATGCTAATGGCCTGTCGGTCAGTTGGTCGGTGCAGCTGGCCAGCCTGACCAGTCGCGAAAGTGCCGAGAACTTGCAGAAAACCCTGCGCAGCCAGGGCTACAACGCCTACATCCGTTCCGCCGATGGCAAGAACCGGGTGTTTGTCGGTCCGCTGATCGAGCGTGCCGAGGCTGACCGCCTGCGTGATCTGCTCAGTCGCCAGCAGAACCTCAAGGGGTTCGTCGTGCGCTTCCAGCCAGAACGCGGCTAACAGCGATTTAGTGGATTTGAATCGTGCAGCTTACCGACAGCCCTGCGCTCTGCTAAAATGCGCCGCCTTATCCGTCTGTAGGCTGCACCGTGCCATTTACCTGGGTTGACTGGGCGATCGTTGCGATCGTCGCCATCTCCGCATTGATCAGTCTGAGCCGCGGCTTCGTCAAGGAAGCCCTCTCGCTGCTGACCTGGATCATCGCGGGAGTCGTAGCCTGGATGTTTGGTGGTTCGCTGTCCCAGTACCTCGCCGGATACATCGAAACTCCATCGGCCCGCGTGATCGCGGGCTGTGCCATCTTGTTTATCGCCACCTTGCTGGTTGGCGCAATGATCAATTATCTGATCGGCGAACTGATTCGCGTCACCGGGCTTTCCGGGACGGACCGGTTCCTGGGCATGGCCTTCGGCGCGGCGCGTGGCGCGTTGCTGGTGGTCGTGGCCGTCGGGCTCTTGAGCCTGGGGCCGGTGCAGCAGGATACGTGGTGGCAGGAGTCCCGGCTCGTGCCACAATTTCTATTGGTCGCAGACTGGTCCAAAAACCTGATCCTGGGTTGGAGCAGTCAGTGGCTTGCCAGCGGTATCAGCGTACCCGCTGAAATACCGTTCAAGGAACACCTCTTGCCGATGGCCAAAACGCCGCAGTGAGTGTTGTTCAGTTCAGATCCATTAAGTAGGGGTTGCGTCGCATGTGTGGCATCGTCGGTATCGTCGGTAAGTCGAACGTCAATCAGGCGCTGTATGACGCGCTAACCGTGCTCCAGCACCGCGGCCAGGACGCTGCCGGTATCGTGACCAGCCATGACGGCCGGTTATTCCTGCGCAAGGACAACGGCCTGGTGCGTGACGTGTTCCACCAGCGTCACATGCAGCGCCTGGTCGGTCACATGGGTATCGGCCACGTGCGCTACCCGACCGCGGGCAGTTCGACGTCGGCTGAAGCCCAGCCGTTCTACGTCAACTCGCCTTACGGCATCACCCTGGCCCACAACGGCAACCTGACCAACGTCGAGCAACTGGCCAAGGAGATCTACGAATCTGACTTGCGCCACGTCAACACCAGTTCCGACTCGGAAGTGATGCTCAACGTGTTCGCCCATGAGCTGGCCCAGCGCGGCAAGCTGCAGCCTACCGAAGAAGACGTGTTCGCCGCCGTGACTGACGTGCACAACCGTTGCGTGGGTGGCTACGCGGTGGTGGCGATGATCACCGGCTACGGCATCGTCGGTTTCCGCGATCCCCACGGGATCCGTCCGATCGTGTTCGGCCAGCGTCACACTGATGAAGGCGTCGAGTACATGATCGCCTCCGAAAGCGTGTCCCTGGACGTGCTGGGCTTCACTCTGATTCGCGACCTGGCCCCAGGCGAAGCGGTCTACATCACGGAAGATGGCAAGCTGCACACCCGTCAGTGCGCGACCAATCCGACCCTGACCCCGTGCATCTTCGAACACGTCTACCTGGCGCGTCCGGACTCGATCATCGACGGTGTCTCGGTCTACAAGGCCCGTCTGCGCATGGGCGAGAAACTGGCCGACAAGATCCTGCGCGAGCGTCCGGAACACGACATCGACGTGGTCATCCCGATCCCGGACACCAGCCGCACTGCGGCCCTGGAGCTGGCGAACCACCTGGGCGTCAAGTTCCGCGAAGGCTTCGTGAAGAACCGCTACATCGGCCGGACCTTCATCATGCCGGGCCAGGCCGCACGGAAGAAATCCGTGCGCCAGAAGCTCAACGCCATCGAGCTGGAATTCCGCGGCAAGAACGTGATGCTGGTGGACGACTCCATCGTGCGCGGCACCACGTGCAAGCAGATCATCCAGATGGCCCGTGAAGCCGGCGCCAAGAACGTGTATTTCTGCTCCGCGGCCCCGGCCGTGCGTTACCCGAACGTCTACGGCATCGACATGCCGAGCGCCCATGAGCTGATCGCTCATAATCGCACCACCCAGGACGTCGCCGACCTGATCGGCGCCGACTGGTTGATCTACCAGGACCTGCCGGACCTGATCGAAGCGGTCGGCGGTGGCAAGATCAAGATCGAGCAGTTCGATTGCGCGGTATTCGACGGCAAGTACGTCACCGGCGACATCGACGAGGCCTACCTGAACAAGATCGAGAACGCGCGTAACGATGCGTCCAAGGCCAAGACTCAGGCGGTCAGTGCGATCATCGATCTGTACAACAACTGATTGACGAACCGGCCCTGAGGGGCCGGTTTGCGTTTAAACCGAATTCAGGAGTGACAGCATGAGTCAGGATTGGGATGCCGGTCGGCTGGACAGCGACCTTGAAGGTGTAGCGTTCGATACCCTGGCGGTTCGCGCGGGTCAGCACCGCACGCCGGAAGCCGAACATGGCGATCCGATGTTCTTCACCTCCAGCTACGTGTTCCGCACCGCTGCCGATGCGGCCGCACGCTTTGCTGGCGAAGTGCCGGGCAACGTTTACTCGCGCTACACCAACCCGACCGTGCGGGCTTTCGAGGAGCGTATCGCCGCCCTGGAAGGCGCCGAGCAAGCCGTGGCCACTGCCACTGGCATGGCGGCGATCATGGCCGTGGTGATGAGTCTGTGCAGCGCCGGTGACCATGTGCTGGTATCGCGCAGCGTCTTTGGCTCGACCATCAGCCTGTTCGAGAAGTACTTCAAGCGCTTTGGCGTGGAAGTCGATTACGTGCCCCTGGCGGACCTGTCCGGTTGGGATGCCGCAATCAAGGCCAACACCAAGCTGCTCTTTGTTGAATCTCCCTCTAACCCGCTCGCCGAGCTGGTGGACATCGCCGCGCTGGCGGAAATCGCCCACGCCAAGGGTGCCATGCTGGTGGTCGACAACTGCTTCTGCACCCCGGCGTTGCAACAGCCGCTGAAGCTGGGCGCGGACGTGGTGGTGCATTCGGCGACCAAGTTCATCGACGGCCAGGGCCGTTGCATGGGCGGCGTGGTGGCCGGTCGTGGCGAACAGATGAAAGAAGTGGTGGGCTTCTTGCGTACCGCAGGTCCTACTCTTAGTCCGTTCAACGCCTGGATCTTCCTCAAGGGCCTGGAAACCTTGGGCCTGCGCATGAAAGCCCATTGCGCCAACGCCCAGGCCCTGGCCGAGTGGCTGGAGCAGCAGGACGGCATCGAGAAAGTGCATTACGCCGGCCTCAAGAGCCATCCGCAACATGACCTGGCCTTGCGTCAGCAGCGCGGTTTCGGTGCGGTGGTGAGCTTCGAGGTCAAAGGGGGCAAGGAGGGCGCCTGGCGCTTCATCGACGCCACCCGGCTGATCTCCATCACTGCCAACCTGGGTGACAGCAAGACCACCATTACCCACCCGAGCACCACGTCCCACGGTCGCTTGTCGCCCCAGGAGCGTGAGTCGGCGGGTATTCGTGACAGCCTGATCCGCGTTGCGGTCGGCCTGGAAGACGTGGCCGATCTGCAAGCCGACCTGGCCCGCGGGTTGGCGGCCTTGTGATCGAGCTGGCTACGCCGCCGAGCGGCACTCATGGCCGGGTTGCACTGGTTACGGGCGCCGCGCGGGGTATCGGCCTGGGCATCGCCGCCTGGCTGATCTGTGAAGGCTGGCAGGTGGTGCTGACCGACCTGGATCGCGAACGCGGTTCCAAGGTGGCGAAGACCCTGGGCGACAATGCCTGGTTCATCGCCATGGACGTGGCGGACGAGGCGCAGGTCGCCACCGGTATCGCCGAGGTGCTCGGGCAGTTTGGGCGGCTCGATGCGCTGGTGTGCAACGCGGCCATCGCCGACCCGCACAACATCACCCTGGAAAGCCTGGACCTGGCTTATTGGAATCGGGTCCTGGCGGTGAACCTGGGTGGGCCGATGCTGCTGGCCAAGCACTGCGCGCCGTACCTGCGCGCCCACAACGGCGCCATCGTCAACCTGGCCTCGACCCGCGCCGCGCAATCGGAACCCGACACCGAGGCCTATGCCGCGAGCAAAGGCGGCTTGCTGGCCCTGACCCATGCCCTGGCGATCAGCCTGGGGCCGGAGATCCGGGTCAACGCCGTCAGCCCCGGTTGGATCGACGCGCGGGACCCCTCCCAGCGTCGCGCACAGCCGTTGACTGATGCCGACCACGCCCAGCATCCAGCGGGCAGGGTAGGCACGGTAGAGGACGTGGCGGCGATGGTGGCGTGGCTGTTGTCGCGCAATGCCGGTTTTGTCACGGGGCAGGAGTTCGTGGTGGACGGCGGCATGACCAAGAAAATGATTTATAAGTGAGGGCGGTTGCGGGTGCCGTTTGAAACTGTTTTGAAAAAACTTCAACCCTGCTATTGACTTAGCTTCGGTACCTGCGTAAATTTCGCGGCCTCAACGAAGCAAAGGGTGATTAGCTCAGCTGGGAGAGCGTCTGCCTTACAAGCAGAATGTCGGCGGTTCGATCCCGTCATCACCCACCATGTTTTACGAGAGTCTTGCGAAAGCGAGACGGAAGCTGTCAAAAGCCTCCACCGACGCGCAGCGGTAGTTCAGTCGGTTAGAATACCGGCCTGTCACGCCGGGGGTCGCGGGTTCGAGTCCCGTCCGCTGCGCCATATTTTCCGAAGCAGGTTCGCCTGGTTCGAGGTTCAAACTCAAGGGTTTGGGTCAGACGAGTTAACTGGACGCAAGTCCATAGCGATACGCAGCGGTAGTTCAGTCGGTTAGAATACCGGCCTGTCACGCCGGGGGTCGCGGGTTCGAGTCCCGTCCGCTGCGCCATATCTGCTTCGAGGCCCACTGAACGCCTTGAAGCTAAGAAGAAAGCTGCAAAGCTACTTCTAGTCGATAGCAAAGACCCTGGTCGAAAGACCGGGGTTTTTTGTTTTCGGGATTTGAAAGATTGGAACAAGCCTGTGGCGAGGGGTTTGCTGTGACGAGGGGATTTAGCGAAACGTCGCACCGCCCCGTTGGGCTGCGAAGCAGCCCTTGTTGTTGGGCGCTTCAGAACCCCAACTTATCCCGCAACCCGTAATACCAAGCCCCTAACGCCGCAAACGGCGTACGCAACAACTGACCGCCGGGGAAGGGGTAGTGGGGCAGGTCCGCAAACGCATCAAAACGCTCCGCCTGCCCACGTAGCGCTTCAGCCAGGACCTTGCCCGCCAGGTGCGTATACGTCACACCATGACCGCTGCAGCCCTGGGAATAATAAATGTTATCCCCCAGGCGCCCGACCTGAGGAAGACGCGACAGCGTCAGCAGGAAATTTCCGGTCCAGGCATAATCGATCTTCACGTCCTTGAGCTGCGGGAATGCCTTGAGCATCTTCGGCCGAATGATCGCCTCAATGTTCGCCGGATCCCGCGCGCCATACACCACGCCGCCACCGAAGATCAGACGCTTGTCGCCGGTCAGTCGGTAGTAATCGAGCAAGTAGTTGCAGTCTTCAACGCAATAATCCTGAGGCAACAGGCTGTGAGCCAGCTCATCACCCAACGGCTCGGTAGCGATCACCTGGGTGCCGCAAGGCATGGACTTGGCCGCCAGCTCCGGCACCAGATTGCCCAGATAAGCATTGCCGGCCACAATAATGAACTTGGCCCTGACCTTGCCCTGTGGCGTATGCACAACCGGACTGGCGCCACGCTCGATGCGCACCGCTGGCGACTGTTCATAAATCACCCCGCCCAGCGACTCCACCGCCGCCGCTTCACCCAAGGCCAGGTTGAGCGGATGAATATGTCCACCACTCATATCCAGCATCCCGCCCACATACTCTTTGCAAGCCACTACCTCGCGAATACGCCGCTGATCCAGCAACTCCAGCTGGGTATGCCCGAAACGCTCCCATAAACGCTTCTGCGACTCCAGGTGGCCCATCTGTTTAGCGGTGAGGGCGGCGAATACACCGCCGTCCTTCAAATCGCACTGAATCTGATACTTCGCCACCCGCTCGCGAATGATTCGCCCACCCTCGAACGCCATATTGCCCAGCAACTGCGCCTGCTGAGGCCCGACGCTACGCTCGATCACATCGATGTCGCGGCTATAACTGTTAACGATCTGCCCGCCGTTGCGACCCGAAGCCCCAAAGCCGACCTTCGCCGCCTCAAGCACCGTCACCTTGAAACCGTTCTCCAGCAAAAACAGCGCAGAGGAGAGGCCGGTGTATCCAGCGCCGATCACGCAAACGTCCGTCTCGACGTCATCCTGCAGGGCAGGGCGCGGAGGAACCGGGTTGGCCGATGCGGCGTAATAGGACGCTGGATAGGATGTGTTCGCCATTCTGCAACCTCTGTTTTATATTTTTTACGAATGCGCCGATCCTACCCGAGATAAAAATTGGCCGCCAGCCACCGCAAAATCTTCGTTGCTTTGGCGAAATTAAATATTTTGCATATTCATAGGGTTAGGTGAAAAAAAGGTATTGACACCCCTCCGGAATTCCGTAGAATGCCGCCTCACAGCAGGCACGTAGCTCAGTTGGTTAGAGCACCACCTTGACATGGTGGGGGTCGTTGGTTCGAGTCCAATCGCGCCTACCAAACAAAATCCGCTCTGCTGGGCGGTCTAGAAGGGCTCACCGAAAGGTGGGCCCTTTTTTGTTATCGTCTGGAAACGCTTTGGAAAAGCGGCCACCGATATCGACCCTTTGATCACAAATGGAAGTATCGAAGTATGGGCTCATGGAAGACTTTGGTAATCGCCGTCACGGTATCGATCAGCGCTCAAGTCAATGCGGAAGATAAGGGCTCGTATCAAAATTCGATGATGATGATAACGTTGGCTCCAACCGTCCTCCTTTCGGGGACTACGGGGCTTTCTGCGCTGGCTGCAAAAAACTTCAAGCCTGCCAAGGCCGATGCTCTCGCATTCATTGGCTCTGATGGCGAAATTCGCGGCGCTCAGTTTGAGCAAGCTGTACGCTATTACCGTACGACATACAGGCCGGCGCTGATGACGGACCAGCAGCTCGCCTTAGCGATCGTAACTTCGTATTGAGCAGGGACTAGACACTTCTTTGCGCTGCAGCTTCCATCGAATGAATTCGTTTGGATCAACTGACAGCCGACTAGAAAATAAATCCTCCCCTTTTCCCACTGTCCCTAGTCTTCTTCAGTCTTCTTACTATGCCCGGAAGAATCATACCGTTTGACAAACCGGGGCTCGTCGACCGCGTAGCCTTGCTGCTGGTAAAAAGCGTGAGCCTTTATTCGGTGGTCACCGCTAGTCACCTCGGCCCGGACGCAAAGTTGCTCTGTAAAAAACGCGTCAGCAGCGGAAACTAGCATTGTCCCTACTCCTTGTCCCCGGAAGTCATCATCAATGACAAGGGAGGTAATGCGTCCGAGCCTGCCCGGCTGATGAAACAGTTCAAGTACGTGTAAGCTTATGACGCCGATAATGTTTTTACCGTCCTGCGCCAGCAGCACGGTATCGCGAGCGCTAAGTTCTAAGGCCACAAGCTTGTCTCGGATCAGCTTTGGCGAGGCGTGGTAGCCTAACTGGCTCAAGAGCTTGGACACCGAATCTGCATCGGTTAGTAAGGCTTTTCGAACTTTCATATTGTTCTCTATTGGGTGCTGCACAGGCTTGCCCACCATTTGTATTTGACCTGACCTGTCGTTTGTATCGGACCTAACTTGCGCACTTGGCGACTGAGGTCGGCAGAATGCGACCCAAAACCGTCAGTCGACCTGAGGGCATAGGTTGGATGGAAAAACGGGACAGGCCACGATTATGAAGCGGTCAAGTAATGAACTCATTAGCGTGGCCTAGGCCCGCTCCGTCGGGCTAGAGTTTTTTAAGCCTGCCCTTGATAAAAGGTGATTGTCTCTTTTAAAGAGTCCGAGAACTCATAGATTTCATCGAGCGAATTGATAGGATGTCGAGTTTCATTCTTGTCTTTATCAAAAACACCTAGATACTTTTGAGTTCTGTTGAAATGGAGTCTTGCTATTGGTTTTCGATTATTGTCGTCTAATAAAATTCCAAAATAACTCTGAGTGTCTCGGTGTGCGATCCGCTTTGCGTCTATTACTGTACGCACTATCGCCTTTATGATGTGGAAGCCCTCTAACTCTTCCATCGTAGTGAGGACTCTATCCTCGGGCGTGTCACTTGTTCCTGGTTGGCTTTCGGATACAACCAGTTCAGCCGGAGTGGGTAGCGGAACGCCGCTGATAGCAGACTTCAAACGATCGTTAATCTGATCGTTTAGGAACTGAGCTGCGGCTTTTTTGGTAAGAAGCGCGAACTGCTCTCTTACTTTTTGAGTAATTACCCCTTCGTAGATTCGAGAGGCAAAGAAGCGCACAAAGTCGTCATCGGGCTGTGTGAACTGTGAGGCCATTTCCCTTTTTATCTGGCCTACGTATTTTAACTCACCTGCGGCGTTGATTATGGATTCAACGTCGAACGCTGATTTTGTGAGCTTTTGCAGCTCGGGAATCACGTGTTCATCAATGTCTAAAAGATCTATTTCCAAAAATGGTTTTTCATCCATTTTGTTGGGCGCATCTAAGTCTGTGAAAAATCTATAGAGTCTGCCGTTCGTTAAGATTGAAATTCTGGCTGTCGTGACATGGAAATATCTAAATAGCTGACTAGCGTGATTTATATTTAACGGTTCGCCGATTTTTTTGGTTTCAATAAGAATCTGAATTTGTCCGTTTTTTAAAATTGCGTAATCAATTTTCTCGCCTTTTTTTGTACCAATGTCACATACGTATTCGGGCACGACTTCAGATGGATCGAAGACATCATAACCGAGCACTGTATGAATGAATGGCATTACAAACGCGGTCTTTGTTGCTTCCTCGGTTTGGATCGTTGAAGCTAATTGGTTCACCTTCGCCGACATTGCGTTCAAGCGTTCTACAAATTCCATTTGCTAGCTCCGTTTCGCGTTTACCCGACTGGGCCCATAGAGGCTTAACGCTACTACTTGTCAGGTCTACTCGAATACTGGCTTTTCGTCCATGCTGGATACCCGGACAGCTGGAGGAACTGTACAGCTGTCCGGGATCTTGGCCTGCCTCGGCCTTCTGTCGCATTCAAGAGTCCCCACGTAGGTCCGGCGGCGTAGGAAAATTCTGAAAATATCCCCAAAAGCACTATTCTGACCCGAAGCCTATCGCCGGAGATTTTCTGTCGCGTTACGACTCCGAACGTCGCTGCACAATCGGCGATCGGGCTTGGTAACCCGGTGGAATAGGGCGTAACAGTGCTCCCAAGAAAAGGGGATATATTTCTCCGCGCTGAAAGCTGTGGTTTTGGCTGGTTCGGAAAAAGCTGTTCCCTTTTCCGTCCCCTTTTCCCTGCGTCCTTTAGCTACGGCTTTTGAGGGCTCAAACTCGCGCTGCGAGAGGCATAACGCAAATTCCTACACAAACCTCGGAAATCAGTGCATTGCAGCATCTGGATATGCAACTTATTGTCTCTCTGTCGCCCAGATGGCGATTCGGGTTTGGCGACTCGATTGAATGAAGCGCAGAAGCTCCTGCTACACTGCGGGGCTTTTTTGCAGTTGCAGACTGCTTTATGGCAGCTGTGCGCGGGAGACTTTCGAGTCTGCCGGTTCGCTTTCATTCCCGGTTCGCCAACCCGAGCACAGCTGCCACCCCATTCGTTTGGCGACGTTTGAGTGGTAGTCCTTATCAATTGAATGAAGGTACTACTCATGACCCGATACATGCCCATCACCGGCATCGACTGCATCCCCGCAACCCTGCTCATCGACACCGAGGCGCCTCTAGACGTCCTTTTCGAAACCGCCGATTACCGTATCCGTACGGTGACCCAAGTCTTGGAAAATATCGCGTTTCGCTCGGACATCAGCTCAGACACGGTGGTGCTGACTGATTTTTGTAAATTGCTGACCACATCGCTACGCGATGGTTGTGATGTCATGGATGTGATTGGAAGACGATTGCGGGCGCAGGCGGCGGAATAATGAAGACGGGCGGCTTATAAGCCGCCCGTTTCATAAAAGGAGAACGGGGACAGACTACGATTATGAGGCGGTCCGATTACAAGTTAACTCAAGATCGTGGTTTGTCCCCGGTGTCTACGTTCGTCAGGCAGGTGAATGATTAGCCGCATGCCCAGGCTGAGCATGGAGATCAATGCCTAGCGCATGAATGACCTTGAGTATGGTATCGAATCTCGGCTTTGATCCGGGTGCGAACGCCTTGTACAAGCTTTCTCGCCCCATGCCAGAGTCTTTAGCGATCTGCGCCATGCCGCGGGCCTTGGCGACGTAGCCGATCGCTCGGAGAAACTCCTCGCTATCACCATCAGCTAGTGCCTGAGAAAGGTACTCACTGATTGCTTCGTCGCTATCGAGTAGTGCCGCCATGTCAAATGTCGTCAGGTGCTGGCTCATGTTCAAATCTCCTTTGCCAATTTCTTCGCTCGTCGGATATCAGCATTCTGTTAAGACTTGTCAGCATCAGCCAGTAGCACGATGACCACTCAACCGCGCATGGTGAAATAGACCCGGTAGCCAGCGCCTACATCCACAACTCTGAAATACCATCACCAACAGTTTCATATAGCCCGGGTCTGCTGCGCCGCGACCAATGCGATGGGTGATAGCGATTTTTGCTCGCAGATCACTGACAGATGAATGCTAAGCAGTGAACGTCTGCGTTTTCTGGATGAGATAATTCATGGGTGGACCGTATCCAGTTGGATACTGGAGGTCAAGATGCTGATGCTGGTCATCCCCCAGCATTCTCAATCCAAGGTAGGGGGAAGGGGCAGATTTATTTTTGCTCCGCTGCGCTGAGAGTTTCTATCGAGTGGATTGCTTGGATCAGCAGCCGGCTGGAAAATAAAATCCGTCTCCTTTCCGATGCTTCCCGCTGCACATGTTGCCTGAGGGGCTTAAGCTGATCACTCGCTCCGTGGTGATGGCTCCATGCTGGCAATTTCGCGGTAGGTAGGATTGAATAGCATGATCCACGAATGGAGTACGGGTCGGTCTATGCAGTTCAAGCGCGGGTTCAAGATCTTCGGTTTCGCTTTGGTTATAGCTACGGCGGCTGGTTGTAAGTCTTACACTGAGAAAGCGGCGGAGGGGTTGCCAAACTCCCATACAGCAGGTATTCGGGCGATAGAGAAGACGCTCACTATTGCCAGCGTAGATGGAGCAGATACCCTATATGCTTTGTATACGCAGCGGACCGAATATCGCTTATCCTCAGGAAACCATCGTCTGGAAGTAAAGAAGTGGACGGGAACGCGCGCGACTAGATCGATTTTTCGGGACGTTAACCTGAAGGCCGGGCGGGAGTACGGTCTTAAGGCCGTGTCAAGTGAAGATTGGTGGGACTTTAGGATTGATGATATGGAAACTGGTGAGCGGATAGATACCCCGATCATCCCCTAAGCCTTCCACTTGTCCCCCTGATTGCGACGTTAATCTAACCCAAGGCATGTGATAGTGTTGACGACTGGCCGCGCAGCAGCAAGGAGCGCTTCGTTGAAGATTCACTCGGACTGGGTTGGTAATAAGGGTGCTTCTGCGGAAGCGCTCGAAGCTCTTCGTGTGGCGGCACCTAGGCACCTGCCTGTCGATTATTATCAGCTATTAGAGTTCAGCGATGGAGGAGAATGCCCGCTATCGGCTCCTCCATTCAATTTCTGCCTTGATTCAGTGGACATGGCCTCCGACGTTGAGCAGATAGCTATTTTCAACAGAATTGCGCCTAGCCTATTTGTTTTTGGAAGCGATGGCGGAGGACAATTGTTCGCTTTCGATCTGCATGGGGCGGAGCCCTGGCCGATAGTTACGTTTGATGGCGTAGATCCAGATGGAAGCATAAAGACTGTGGCAAGCAGTTTTACCGAGTTTCTGAAGTTGGTCGGCTAAGTGAACCCTTCCACGTTGGCGGCTACTCCGGTAGGCGAAGTTACGTGATTGTACGGCGCTTTTTTCAGTCTCTGTGGCATCTTGGCTGCATACAATGGCTCATACGCAAAGGCTAAATGACATGGACCTCCACGATCTCCTGGACCAAGTCGATGATGGTCAAACCTTCTTACGTTTTGCCCGTGCTCTGGCGGAAGACAGGGCAGCAGCGTCTCCAGAGGGCACAGATTGGCAAAACGATACGATAGAAAGTTTCCTAGAATGTGCCGTTGCTTGGGCGGAAGCCAGCGACTTCGGTATCAGCCAGGGGCTTGTTGCGTCTAATCCCTGGCGTCAGTTTGCGGTTTTTCTGTACTGCGGCAAGATCTATGAATGAGCAAAACCGTCTTTGTAGCCAGCAATCTAGACAGCGTAGTTTGTGGTGACCCCTAACTGATCAACTGACCAGCGCGCTAGAAAATAATCTGTCCCTGAGGGATCCCCGAATTTTCTTACAGGAAATCAAGAAGTTGGAATATTGAAGAGACCTGCATGAGTCGGCAACTTGGTTTGCACCACACAAAAACAAGATCCCGAACCCATGCAGGCCATCCGATTTTTACACAGAGCGCTCGCTCAAGCACTTCCCTCTGTCCATTCCCGCCGTCTGACTACGTTGATGAGTTGTGTCAGTTCGTTACTGCAAGGCCGTCGTCTGACGCTGACAGGCCTGGGGCGGTCTCTACCTGGCCGGGCTTACCCCAAACATGCCATCAAGCGAGTCGACCGATTGCTGGGTAATCAACACCTCAGAGCAGAGCGTCCACTGTTCTACTGGGTGATGTTACGAGCGTTGCTGGGCTCGCTAAAACATCCGTTGATTTTGGTCGACTGGTCTCGAATTGATGCTCCAGGGGATGCTTTTTTGTTGAGAGCAGCGATCCCGCTGGCCGGACGCTCATTTCCCATTTATGAAAGTGTGCATGAGCGCGAGAGTTGCCCGAGCTACCAAAAACGCTTGCTTAATACACTGGCCGAACTACTGCCTGACGGTTGTATTCCCATCCTGGTAACTGACGCGGGTTTTCGGCGTCCATGGATGAAGGCAGTGGCAGCGCAGGGCTGGTATTACGTGGCTCGCATACGAAATCGCGAGCTTTATCGTCAGGGAGGTGCTGACTGGCAACCTGTGAAGAGCCTGTATGCTCTGGCCACTTCGTCACCCAAATCGTTGGGTCATGTCGAGATGACCCGTAGCGCGCCTCATTTCATTGACTTGTACTGTGTCCGTCACTCAGCCAAAGGACGTAAGCATCAACGCGTCACAGGTTCAATCGCCAAAAACAAACTCAGCCGACAGTCCGCCAGACGAGAGCGTGAGCCTTGGTTGCTGGCGAGCAACCTGGAGCACTGCGAGTGGAATCCAGCGAAAATCGTCGCGATTTATAAAAGGCGCATGCAGATTGAAGAAGGCTTCCGGGATGTGAAAAGTGAGCACTTGGGGTTGGGGCTGAATCTGCATAGAAGTCATTGTCCACGGCGCATCGAGGTGTTGCTGTTGATCGCAGCTTTGGCTAATTACCTCATCTTCCTGACAGGGCTGCTAGCACGTGAAAGCAAATTGGAACAGCGTTATCAAAGTAACAGCCTTAAAGATCGGCGAGTGCTTTCGCTGTGGCGCTTAGGGCTGGAGTATTGGCGTTGCTGCACGGACTTTGGCGGACGAGAGCATTTAGAAAAACTCGAGCAGGCCCTGCGCGACGAGGTGCATTATCAGGCGCAGAGCCTGGAGTAAATTTGTGGGGATCCCTCAGAATCTGTCCCCTTTTCCACATTCTTTCCAGTCGTCCCCTTTTCCAGGCTGACCTTCAAGGGCAATCGGACTTGCCTATCTGAAAGACTGTGATCGGAGCGCTGCTTGAGTCATTGATTGTGGGGAAAAGGGGACAGATTTTTTTTGCTTTGCTTTGCTTTGCTTTGCTTTGCTTTGCTTTGCTTTGCTTTGCTTTGCTTTGCTTTGCTTTGCTTTGCTTTGCTTTGCTTTGCTGAGCTGAGAGCTTCCATCGAGTGAATTCGATTGGATCGATTAGCCGTCGTTAGAAAATAAAACCGCCCCCTTTCTCTTTTTCTCGCATTGCGGGCCAAGTCCTATAAGTTAGTGCTCTGCGAGTGATAACCTACGAGTTCTTCCATAAATGATATTGGACCAATTATGAAAAGCTGTGTGAGGACGCTCGGAGCTAGCCTCGCCAACAGTATAGTGATCCCCGCCGCTTGGGTATCGGGGCTTGCGACGATAGGACTCTTGTGGGGCATGATAGAGTTTTCGCCCGGTAAGCTTACAGTCGAAGGACGTCAGCTCTTCCTGGCTTCTGTTTCTATTTTTTGCCTCGCCATATGGCATTTGATACGGCGCAAGAGACGAGCAAAAGCACTTGTAGCATCCATCAACCTAAAAGAAGGCCTGAACCTTGATGATACTCAGCTGCTCGGCTATCCAAGCCCCATATTTCTTGCCTTTGACCTCTCCAACAAGAAACTCGCTCAATGCCAAAGCGCCACCGGCGACTATCAAATTCGAGACTTCACGTGGGTAACAGGCTGGCAGTGTGAGTGGCAACGGATTGACAGCAGGGTGTCGGGCGGGGTTCTTCAAATAGTCGATGGGGCGGGCATGAGCGTTCCAGCCGACGAGATTCGGCGTAGATTCATAGGATTCTCACTGGTTTTGACGGTTGCCGATACAAGCCATCCTCTCCTCCGTTTTCCAATGAACCGGAGCGCAGCTGAAGGGTGGTGCACCCGGTGCAATGTACTTTTCAAGGACTAAACACGAAACATCACACCAGAAGATAATTATCTTTAGAGCTCGCGTCAGCAGCTCGACGAGCAGCATGTGTTCCGATGTCCACTCGAAATGAGGACCGTTGATGCCGTACAACTACACGAACGGCCGCTACCTGGTCTTCAAGGGCAATGGCAGCGACGGGGCGCCCTTGGGCCGGATTCACCAGGACGGAAAAGTTCGAAACCTCCGGGGTGAGCCGCTGTACTACATAGACATGGACGAACGTGCGTTCATTTCGGTCGATTTTGTCTTTCAGGGTGAAATACAAAAATGTCGCGACACGTTTTGTGTGCTTAGCGACAAAACGCTTTTCACATTTTCCGAGATGCAGGTTAAGCCACTGGGAAACGAGACCGAGGAGCAGGCGCTTCACAAGGAGTTCAAAAGGAGGGCGCTAAGTTTGGCAGGGCAGATCGTTCAGGCGAAGAATGAGATGGTGCAGGCACGCTTGGATATGGCCTGGTCCAATTTAAACCCTTGCCGCCGTTTCCGTGCCTTCTTCACGAGCCGGACTCGAAGGGAGCGAGCATCGCTGGGCTGGCGTTACAGTGGGTTAGAAAGTGATCGTGAGTTCAAATCGGAGTCTGTCCCCGTCTCCTCATCGTCATTCGCGACAATGGGCTTGTGGGCTGCGGATGTAAGGACAACACAGGCAGACCACGATTATGAGGCGGTCCGATTACACGTGGACTCAAATCGCGGTCTGCCCCCAGCTTTCTGGTTTCCGCCGATTGAGGTGGGTTCCATAGCGGCACTTGCAGCAAGTCCCCGTCGTAGCTCGCGCTGGGAAAGCATCCAGTCAATCTATACTCCGCGTTTTGCCCGGACACTCGTCAATTGATTGGGACTTAAATGAAAAAGGTAGTTTTGGCTCTCTCGCTGGCCGCACTGGTAGCCTGCATGCCTTATCAATCAGTGAGCTCGCCAGATCCAAATTGGATGCGTCTGGGTGGAGAAGAGCCTGAAGGTTATCCAAGGACGTTTGTTGAGAACCTGAGCGGCCATTGCGCTCTGGTTACCGAGTCATGGACTGATGGAAGAATCAACGGTCGTCTTTTGTGGACCAAGAAGCAGTCTCGAAAAGCTATTACCTGCCCATAGGCATCTGTGTAAGGGCTGATTCGCGGCGGAGAGAAGGGACATACCGCGATTTTTGAGATCGCTAAATTAATGTACGCAATATCGTGGCCTGTCCCAGTCGTTCTGACTCCCACCCCGGCTCGTAGTAGCGAAGTAATGGTGCTAAATTCTGCGCGTCCAGCGTGTGCGCCCAGCTGGCTCGGCGGGGATCTTCAACGCCCTCTCTCAACCGATTTTGTGGATATGGAAATTCAATGAACACATCCAAGCTTTCGATTGCGCTGTCCTGTGCTGTTGCTGTTTTGATGTTGAGCGGATGCGCTGCCTCTGTAAAAAGCGGCGGAACTGAAACGCTCGTCATTCAGGAGTCAGCCAAGCAGAATCTGGTCGTTAACTTTGAAGGAAATAGCAAGGTTCAACAAAACGAGGACTGGCCTCGCTTGAAGCGGGAGTGGAATGACGCCCTTCAGGTCGAAGCGACTCGCGCCGGCTACAGCCTTACAGAAGCTCAGGCATCAAGCCTCGACGGCAAGGACGGTGTTGGTATCAAGATCAACGTGACCAATTTCCGTTACCTGACCCCAGGCGCTCGCTACGGAGCAGGGGTTATGGTGGGGAATGCGTGGGTCAACTCCAGTGCAGATTACTCGGACCTGAAATCAGGCCGCCTGATTGGAACTCGGACGTATGACACGTCGTCTTCTGCCTGGGAAGGTGTCATGTCGGCTATGACCCAAGAGCAGGTTCAGGCTATTTCTCAGAAAATCATCAGTGACATCAAGAGCGCAAAAGCCAAGTGATGCAATCCTGGCTAACTAGTGTTGGTTGACCGGGGCGGGTGGTGACCTTGAAGCTGATGAAGTGTGTCCTGAGGAAGGTTAATCAATGCCAAAGAAACTTCAGGAAAGCAAAGCAGTGACAGCAACTGACATTGAGCGCTCTATCCAGGCACTGAACAAAATGGCTGAACGCCTCTGGGGCGATGGGCGGGAAGCTGAGGCGAAAGCCCTGCTCGATGCCTTGGATGCTTTAAACAGGGCGCTCGACAGGATCAGGATTGGGGAGAGTCGCAGGGTTCTTCATTGAAATGCCTGAACTGAGTTAGCTCACTAGTCGAAGGAAGTAGAATGCTCATCGTCTTCAGCGGCCTTCCCGGCACCGGGAAAACGACTATCGCCAATGATCTGGCCGCTACAACAGGTGCCGTTTACCTGCGGGTCGATACGATCGAGCAGGCGATTCGAAACTCGGGCGCTCTTGCGCAAGACGTGGGACGCAGTGGTTACATGGTTGCCAATGAGCTTGCCCTGAGTAATCTGCGTTTGGGGCGTACAGTCATCGTTGATTGTGTCAATCCCGTCCTCGAAAGCCGAGTCGCGTGGAGCGAAATCGCCTCACAGGCTGGTGTCCGGTTAACAAACATCCAGGTAATTTGTTCCGAAAAAGATGAGCATCAGCGCCGGGTCGAAACAAGGATTGCTGATATTCCCGGGCTGACTCCACCAACTTGGCAGTCGGTACTTGATCATGAATATGAGCCGTGGGACGAAGCACCGTTTTGCATAGACACAGCGCTGACCTCTCCGGTGCAAGCGGTTTCGATGATCATCAGCCGATTCCTGTCCATTGAGTAGCGTCGGCTACGATAAATTGCTTATAGGGCTTTGCTTGATCTAAAGAACCCTCCTGTAATGTCGATACCTAGTTATCGTGCATTCATGGAGCGGATGGATATGTTTGATTTTTTGGCCGGCAAGGCGAAGGCATTATCAGAGTCGGTTGGTGAGAAGGTCAGCTCTACAAAGGATTCGGTCCTGGATTCTGTAGGGGAAAAGAAAAATGTTGCGGTTGAGTACCTGGATAGAAGCTGGCCGCAAATCGAACGTGTCCTGGTTGACGGCTTGCTTACCGTTACGCATGACCGAATAAAGGACGATGAGGCTTTCTTGCTTGTGGCGGAGAAGGCTTTTGAGCTTTTGCCAGCCCCCGTGCGCTTGCTCCTGCCGAGATCTACCTTCCTTGCACATACTGAAAAGCATCGTGCATCCATTGTTGAAATGATAGAGACCAAGCGCGAGCAGCGTTTGGCGCTGGAAGGTCCCGCCATTATTGAATCTGAAATAAGACCTGCTGATGTATAGCGGGAAAAGAGGCGTTTTGGGTTTGCCCCTGAGGGATCTCAACGATGCACTGCCAGCACTATCGACGAAAATTCTTATGTAAACTCGGAAACCCGCGCATGGCAGCATCAGGATGTGCCATTTATGGTCTCTCCGTCGCCCAAATGACGATTAGGTTTTGGCGACTCGATTGAATGAAGCGCAGATGGTTATTCCCATTCACCCGTTGCTGTGACCAACAACCACTCAGTAAACGCCCGCACAACCACTTGCCGCTCCCGCCCCGGCACACACACCACGCTATACCGTGCACCCACCAGACGAACCTCTGGCCGATAGCCAACCAATTCCCCACGCGCCACAGCCTCAGCAACCAGCACATTGCTGGCGAGCACCAACCCATGCCCGGCAATCGCCGCCTGCAGCGCATGTTGTTCCTCGTCATAACGCCGGAATCGCGCGCTATCAAGCCAGCCCAGGGTTTCAGCCTTGGCGCACCAAGCAGGCCAGTGAACCGCTACGCTCGCGCTACTCAGCCACGGCACATCGATCAGCTCGATGGGCGAGCCTGCTGTGGGCGGTTGCCAGCCGGGGCGGCAATAGACGCCAAAATACTCGTCCAGCAAAGGTTGTTCGAACAGCTGTGGGTCAGGCGTGAACAGAGCGCGGATCGCCAGGTCGATGCTGGCGTCTCGCAGCAGGTCGACCACGTCGTTGCTGGTATGCAGCCTGACGTCGATATCCGGGTACAGCCGATGAAAATCCCCCAGCCGAGGTATCAACCACAGGCTGGCGAACGCCGGCGTGGTGCTCACGACCAGGGACTGCGCAACACAAGGCGGCGCCAACACTTGCAGGCCGTGCTGGATATCAAGCAGGGCGCGGTGCATGTAAGGGTGGAGGCGCTCGCCGTCGGCGCTCAGGCGCACGTTTTGGCTGGAGCGTTCGAACAGACGCACGCCAAGGAAGGCTTCAAGGCTTTTGACCTGATGGGAAATCGCCGCCGGGCTGACATTCAGTTCCTGGGCCGCTGCCTTGAAGCTGCCCAGCCGTGCGGCGGACTCGAAGCCGCGCAGGGCGGTGAGGGGCAGTTTGGCGAACATGGGCGGGTAGGTTACTCAGGTTGAGCGTGGCTCAATTTAGCTCAATTGTGCGCGGCGGCTCAACTTGCCAGGCTGTGGTTTCCAAGTCCAACCAAGGAGCTCTCCGATGCAAGGCGCACCCCGTAAAATCCTCCAGGCCATCCTCTACGAAGCCGGCGGCGTGCTGTTCGTCGCACCGGCGCTGGCGCTGATCTACGGTCAGGGCATGGGTTATTCAACTCTGCTGTCACTGGTTATTTCTGCCGTCGCGCTGGCCTGGAACATGCTTTTCAATGGCTTGTTCGAGTGGTGGGAGCGTCGCCAACGCAGCCGCCATCGCAACTGGCAGCGACGACTGCTCCATTCCCTGGGATTTGAAGGTGGCTTGACGCTGATTCTTACCCCCGTGATCGGGGCGTGGTTGGGCATTAGCCTGTGGCTGGCGTTGGTGACTAACCTGGGGCTGTTTGTGTTCTTCTTTTTTTACTCGCTGGTTTTTCAATGGCTGTTTGATCGGGTGTTTGATGTTCCGCTTTCGGCGCAGTCCTGAAGGCGGCTTTCGTTGGCTACAAAGTAAGCGTCATTCAGGCATCTCCCATATAGTGGCAATTGAATGGCATGATTGGCGCTCACCTAAGGAGAGACGCATGCAATTTTTACAAAAGGAAAAACGCCATTATTTGACTGACGAGTTCATCGGCACGGAGCAAGGGTGCGGCATATTCATACCTGCTAATAAAGCGCTCTACAGCTTTGTGCGAGAAAATCCCAGTCATACCGATCATGCGCAGGTGGCTTCAAAGGCGCTGATCATTGGTCGCAGCCTGGCTGCATCGGTCGAGCGTCGCACCAAGGATGAGGAGGATGGCTATGAGGGTTCCACGGGAGGCTTCTATGCGCGGTTGGCTAAATCTATTTGCAGCTCAGATGTAGGTCTGGAAGCGTCCTTTCTTCCCGTCGGGGAAAGGCTTGCCGGATCTGTCTGTATCGCGGTGAACAAGGTGCATTCCCGGCTCTGCGAAGCCATCAGTGCCGTCACTAACAAAGACGCGAGCAGCTTCGCTTCGAAGTATCTGCACTTCCATTATCCGACTTTGTTTCCAATGGTCGATTCGCGGGCCCGGGAAGCGCTGAAGTGGATCGCGGATGAGGAGGGGTTGGTTTTCGCTCCGACCACGGCGGGTATGTCGAAAAACTACGCGACCTACGTAGACTTCTACTTGCGCGTTCGCAGCCTGTTTGAAGAAGAACTTGGCCGGGAAATCAGTCTTAGGCAGATGGATAATATTCTGCTTAATTGCTACGACAATTGGGTTTAGAGACATCCTTTCAAACCTGCGTTGGCGTTTTTTATCGGAGCAACTAAGGCGCTAAGGTCATCTTGAGGGGGCTCCCAATGTTCTCCCAATTCTTCGGCAGTGTCCCGAGTTACCAGCGCCAGGTACTGATATCGATCCGCAACGCCCAGCCGACCGCAATCGATGAAACCCGTAAAGCGGCCGTCAATACCTCCCGATCGACAAGCCCGGCTTCCATTCGGGCTTGGGCCTTGGCAATGCGATGGCTGGTGCTATGGTCGAAGGGGCATCGACCGGATCGAGTTGATGGAGTTGGCGCTGGGCGTCGGCGATGACATTGACCTTGGCTGCCTCGTCGATGGGGGCTGACAGCAGGTCAACCCCCGGCACTGCACTTAACAACAGCCAATCCCTGTCAGTTGTGTGGGCTTCATCAAGGACATGGGCGCAAGGTGTGCCGGTAGACGCCAGCCAATGCAGACCAGGGCAGGGTGTCATTGGTCGGCGACTCGTCTAGACCGGGGTTTATACGGGGATAAAGGGTTGTCATGCAGGTTGATGGCGACTACCCTGAAAATGTTTGGATTGTTACGAAGTGTTTCAAGCGTGACGATTTTCGGTAAACCTACTTAAGGACGAGGTGAACACAATGTTTTCTCATGAAGGTACTGCAATAGAGGTTCTGCTCTTCATTTTTGGCTTTGCTGGGTTTGCCCTGGCGCTGTGGTTTTTTCACTCTTATTTTGAGCGCAAGAGAGAGAATGGTGTAAAAAAACAACATTTCGAGCGTTGAACACCAACTGTCGCTTCTTTCGCAGGTATGTAATCCCCAGAAACAACAAACCCGCACACTCATGATGAGGTGCGGGCTCTTGATGACTCAAGCCTGCAATCAGAGACGCATGCCCTTGAACGGGTTCCAGCCTTGCTCGCCTTTCACTTCTTTGAGGTAGTACGCGTAGTTGGTCATGAGTGCGTACATCATCGACAGGGCGATGCTCAGGCCCGTGTTCAAAGGCCGAGGAAACTCCATGCCGATGATTGCGAAGATCACGCTCAATGCGATGTTGATCGCCAGGAAAATCCCAAGCAGGGCAAGATTTTTCTTCCACAGGCCCAGGACGAACAGGTAGATAGGGCCGAAGAAAAATGCAATCACGTTGGCGTTGATGAGAATTTTCTTCTTGAAGCCAGGCAGCGTCTTGACGGCTTCCTTGTAACGCGGGTCGTTTGGTGCCCCATAGGTTTCAAAGAAATCAAAGCGTTCCTGCCACTTCGCGCTGTACTTACCGGCGCTTTGCACTTGTTCGGTGCTGCTCATTGTTTAAGGCTCCTGTTTTCCATGAATGTTTTTTTCTTCCGAGAAATCCTGTGCCCTGTGTTCAGAGCATTGATTGCCTTGGTCTTGTCGAGAGGGCTCAAGTGAATCGCGTGAGGTGCTTATTCTGCCGTTTTATGGTCGTCGGTGTGGAACATTCCATACTGGTAGCTTAAGCGCTCATCTGGTCTGTGACGTGCTTCACTCTATTTGTTTCAACGGGCTCCTACTGCTCCAAGGCCGTCAGGTAGTCAGTCGCCTTCCGGTACTTTTCAAGTCGGTCCAGGTCTTTCTGGCTTGGTTCGCCTATGCGAGATAAATCGCTGTTTTCCGCAAGGTCAGCCAGCTTCACTCGGCGCGCTATCGGGTCTCGCGCAGCTCGCTCGATAAAGGCCTGGTAAGTCTCCCCCTCGCGCTTGGTGAGGGAGTCGATGGCGCCAACGACCGCCTCACTGAAGCCTTCATTGCGCAGGTCGGCGAGGGTTACAGCGGTATCTTCGACCACGTCATGCAGCACCGCCACAATGCGCTCCTGATCATGGGCCAGGCGCAGCATGACCTTCAGTGGATGCAAAACGTAAGGGGAGCCGCCCTTATCCACTTGCCCTTCATGGGCCTGCGCGCAAATCGATATCGCTCTTTCAAGAGTACTCATGACATTTACCTTTAGCGTAGTGGCAATTTGATGCTGTTTCGGGTTGAATGACGCCGTTTTAAATGGGGAAATGGGGCAAGGTGCGCGTTCAGCGCGAGCTTTATGACTGTTTGCCTTTGGCAAGTGAGTGGCTGATTTTTATTCAGGGAGTGAAGTGTTGTGTATAAAACCACGATTGTCGTGTCGAGTCTGACTGAGTACATCGACGCAGTTAAGAAGCTCAATAAAGAATCCAGTACGGTCCACGGGGCGGTATATCGAGGCCAAGGCAACGCGAGCTGGGGGTTAACGACTTCTCTGGCTCGAAGCCCCAAAACCAGGTCAGGGGATTTGATCTCCAGGGCGACCAAGGCCTTCAGGAAATTCAACGCCGAGCGACATGCCTATCATCAACTTTCTTCTCATAATGATTGGGATGCGCTTGCGCTTGCACAGCACTACGGCATGCCCACTCGCTTACTGGATTGGTCGTTGTCGCCCTTGGTTGCGCTTTTTTTCGCGCTGGACGGCTTGAGGTACAAACGGATTCCCCTGATCGAGAATGCTAGTTTGATCGCTGGCTACAATGAAAACGACACGATTCCTGTCGATACGGATGATCGGCTTGGGATCGTTGAAAATGATGCTGCGGTGTATGTGGTGACACCTCGCGGACAAGGAGGTGAACACATCTGGGTGGAAACCAAGGCCTTGCCGGAAGACGTTTTTTCGAGCGTCCCGGAGGCTCGCGAAGACGGGTTCTGTTTCTACACGCCGAACTATATGAATGAACGGCTGAGGTCTCAAAGCGGGTTATTCAGTATCGGCTACGAGGTAGAAGACAGTTTTCCAGCATCGGAGGCGCACCAAATCATCATAAGAAAACAGAGCGTAGCGACGGTGTTCTCCGAGCTGTTGTTGATGAATGTTGGTTCCAAGCTTGTTTATGGCGACCTGGAAGGCTTATGCAAGGATTTGACGTTCACCAACTTTGGTGGTTTTGCCACTCGAAACTCTAACTGAAAGGTAGCCATCCAAAGTCGCCCGCCGCATAAGCGGGCGACTGATTCCAATCAACACCCAGGTCAAAAACTCAGCGCAGCCGCTTCCCCAAACGAGTGATCCTGTACACCCGTCATAAAGTGCAACGACATCTTCTGTGGCGCTTCGATGGGCGGAATTTCAAAACTCCCCACCACCTGACCCTGAAGCGCACTCAGCCGCATCGACTCTTCTTCCTTTAACTTTGCCATTCTCGCGTGGTTCGCTGCGATTTCGTTGAGAGTTGACACGGTACATCTCCGTTTGCTGACCAAGCATTGATTAATTTGCCGCCGCGTCAGAATTACGTCGTTCTTGGCTGCTGAGACAGGCCAGTGCAAACCCTGAGCCAGACGTGGCCGCTTGTTGACCCCGACACTCGACAGGTGACGAATGGCGGGGCAGACGTGCATTGACGCCAACAACGTTGCAACCATGCCTCAACAATAAGTCACTGATAATACAAACCGCTCTCCGGAAGGGTCAGTCGGTCTCGGCGCTGTAGACGCTTGACCGGTGTGTCGAATACCTGTGCACCACAACCACCCCGGCTCCGATCAGGCTGCAGGCAACCGCCAACAGCAGAATCACCTGTTGCGTTCCAACCGGCGCCGCGAGCACCGCGACCAACAGCCCCGCGAGCGGTTGCGACAGGTTGTTGAGCAGCGTGATGACGCCGACGGTCTTGCCGAAGTCCTGGGGCGGAATGACTTGCTGGCGCAGGGTGCGGAAGTAGACGTTGAACATTTTGTCGAAACCGACAATCAGCAAGAAACCGACGACGTAGCCCCCTGTGTTCGGGCTGAGCGCGGTGATGAAGGCGCCGACGGCAATCAGCGTGTAGGAGAGGGCGCCCAGTAGTTTCAAGGGCAAGGTCAGCCGGGCCAGGAGG